>NZ_LYVP01000059.1 GCF_001984065.1 Pseudomonas sp. KK4 | reverse complement strand
GTGTCAGATGGCATTAAAGTAGCTGACCCACCGCCTTCGCGAGCAAGCCCGCTCCCACAATGGCTGGATCAGCGTTTACGGCAAAGGGTCAGACCATCACCGAGCGGCAATAACGACAGATCGACACGCGCGTCATCTTTCAACGCCCGATTGAGCACCTGGATGGCGCGGGTGTCCGCGCTTTCGGGATCAGCCTCAAGCACCCGGCCGCTCCACAAGGTGTTGTCGAATATCGCCAGGCCGCCCGTGCGCAGCAGGCGCAGCGCGTGCTCCAGATAGGCAGGATAGTTGGCTTTGTCGGCATCAATGAACATCAGATCGAACCGCCCTGGCTCATCCAGGGCACTCAGGGTTTGCAGTGCAGGCGCCAGGCGCAGGTCGATGCGATCGGCAACGCCTGCTTCCTGCCAATAGCGGCGGGCGATGGCGTTGTAATCGCCGGCAATGTCACAGCAGATCAACGCTCCCTCCTCCGGTAGTGCGGCGGCCATGCACAGGGCGCTGTAACCGGTGAAAGTGCCGACTTCGAGAATTCGCCTGGCGCCGGTCAGTTTCACCATCAAAGTGAGAAACTGCCCCTGCTCCGGGGCCACTTGCCAGCGCGCCATGGGCAGCGCCTGGGTTTCGTCACGCAAGCGTTTGAGCAGCGGTGTTTCGCGCAGGGACACGTCCAGCAGGTACTGGTAGAGCGAATCGTCGAGATTGAGCGTGCGAGCGGTCATCACAACCTCCGTCAGTTACGGATTGCGCGCCAGATGCTCCGGTTGCAGGACACGCTTGGCGCTCAGGTAGGCTTTCTGCCAATACGCCTTGGACAAGCTATCGAGCTTCACCGTGCCACCGGTAGCAGGCGCATGAACGAAGCGACCTTCGCCAACGTAGATTCCAGCATGGCTGACCTGGGAACCGCCGTTGGTGGCGAAGAACACTAGGTCACCGGTCTGCAGGCCTTCCTTGCCGACATCGGCTGCTTGCATGCTGATCATTTCCCGCGTGGTGCGTGGCAGGGCAATGCCGGTGACATCACGGTACACGTAGCCGATCAGCCCACTGCAATCGAATCCTGAATCCGGGGTATTGCCACCCCAACGATAGGGAGTGCCCACCAGGCCCAGCGCGCGAAACAGCACATCTTCCGCTTCTGGAGAAAAGGCTTGGGAGGGACCGAAGACGATGGGCGGGCGTACTACCGGCGCGGGCGGCGGGGTACGGCTGGCGCAAGCGCTGAGCAGCGCGGCGAGGAACATGATTGTAAGGCGGGCCGAGGTCGTCATAAGCAGAGCATCCTGATCTGGCTGCGGCTGTTTTCTGCGAAGGGCGCAGAAAAGAAAACCGCCTGCGTATTACGCAGGCGGTTTGCCATCATTCATGGATCAGATTCTAGCGCTTATGCGGCAAAGTTCAAGTAAGACTTTAAGTTCGCCTTACAAACTGTCCGCTTACTTGCGTGCGGTGACGATCGGTGCCGCATTTGGCGCCATGGCGAGGGCGCGCTTGGCTTCGATGAAGGTCTTGCTCCAGTAGCTGTCACCCAGGCTGTCGATCCGAACCCCACCGCTGCGGCGGCTGCTGGAGTGGATGAACTGGTTGTCGCCCAGGTAGATGCCAGCATGGCTGACACGACCGCGACGGCCATTGGTTGCGAAGAACAGCAGATCGCCTGGTTCGAGCTTGCTGCGCGAAACCAGTGGGGCATCTACGTTGATCATTTCGCGTGTGGAGCGCGGCAGGTTCATACCGGCTTCTTCACGGAACAGATAACCGATGAAACCGCTGCAATCGAAACCGGCTTCAGAGGTGCCGCCGAAACGGTAGCGGGTACCGATCAGCGACATGCCGCGTTCCAGGATGCTGTCGGCCAGTACTGGCAGTTGATAAGACTTGCCGTCGGCAAAGTCAGCCAGTTCTTTTTCGGTCGCCACTTCTTCCTGGTAAAGAGAATCCTGATAACGAACGGAAGACTGGGCAGTAACAGAGTTTTTGACCTGCTGTTGCTGTGCTTGCTCGGACACCGGAGTGTGGGCAGCGCAACCGAACAACAGGGTAACGAGTGCGAGAGGCACGAGGGGTGCAAAGCGATTTAGCATGGGCACGACCGTGGCTGAAGTTGTAAAGAAGCCGAGACTATGCCCGCTATCGACCTCATTTGCAAATTCAATCGAACTTTTTGTGACTTATCGGTTTCTCGTTAACATCTAAGCGCTTAAGCCCATTTTGATCCCTTGCGCAGCCTGCAGCCTGTAGGAAAGCGCTTTTTTTGGCGCCTGAAACTTGCCAAACCCCCGTTTTTACAGGGCTCGGCTACCAGCCCAGGGTTTCTTTCAGGAAGGGAATGGTCAGCTTGCGCTGCGCTTGCAGAGAGGCCTGATCGAGGCGCTCGAGCAACTCGAACAAGGCACTCATGCTGCGGGTTCCACGGGTCAGGATAAAGTGCCCGACTTCATCGGTCAGGTGCAGGCCGCGACGGGATGCACGCAGCTGCAAGGCGCGCAGTTTGTCTTCATCGGAAAGCGGCCGCATCTGGAAGATCAGCGCCAGAGTCAGGCGCGATTTGAGGTCGGCCAGCTTGACTGGCAGTTCACGCGGGGAAGTCGACGCCGCGATCAGCAGGCGCCGACCACTGTCACGCAGGCGATTGAACAGATGGAACAGCGCTTCTTCCCAGTCGGCCTTGCCAGCCACCGCCTGAAGATCATCCAGGCAAACCAGTTCGTACTGTTCGAGGTTGTCGAGGATTTCGATGCCGCGATCCATCAACTCGGCCAGCGGAAGATACACCGCCGGCTCACCCATCTGTTCGAAACGCAGGCACGCGGCCTGCAACAGATGCGTACGTCCTACCCCATGCTTGCCCCATAAATAAATCAGGCTTTCGGTCCAGCCGGCGTCGGCTTCGCATAGCCGCTCGACATAGCCGAGTGCAGCGGCATTGGCGCCTGGGTAGTAGTTGATGAAGGTGGCGTCGTCACGCAGACGCACACCTAGGGGCAGCTGAATCGGTTTCATGCTGACTGAACAGTTCCAACGGAACCGTTAGTGGCCTCTGTGTAAAGTTTGCGAAGTTTATACCCGTGAAGCCGACCGCACAATGCGACACACCACAAGCAAAATCAAAGGTTTGCGTTGACGCACCGGTTTTATGACAGTTTCTTTGGCGCTGAGGGCCGCACCCGGCATCGACCCGGGCTGCCCGACAACCCGCCTAAAGCTCTGGCTCATCGACACCACTGTACATCTCCGAATCCTTGTACAAATCATGCACATGACGCACCAGCACCATGATCACCGCCGCCACCGGAAGCGCCAGCAAAATCCCGGTAAAGCCGAACAGCTCACCACCAGCCAGGATCGCAAAAATCACCGCCACCGGGTGCAGGCCAATGCGATCACCCACCAGCAATGGCGTCAGGACCATGCCCTCCAGAGCCTGCCCGACCATGAATACGGCAACGATGCCGATCATGGGATACAGGTCGCCACCGAACTGGAACAGACCGGCGATCAAGGCCGCGCCGATACCGATCACGAAGCCCATGTACGGCACAATCGCCGCCAGGCCGGCAATCATGCCGATCAAAAGCCCCAGCTCCAGCCCTACCAGCATCAACCCCGCGGCGTAGATCACGCCCAACGCCACCATCACCAGCAACTGTCCGCGCACAAAGGCGCCGAGCACTTCGTGGCATTCACCGGCCAGCGCCACCGCTCGTTCCTCGCGGTCCCGAGGCAACAGGCTGCGGATCTTGGCCATCATCACATCCCAATCGCGCAGCAAGTAGAAACTCACCACGGGGATCAAGACCACATTCGCCAGCCAGCCGATCAGCGCCAGACCCGAAGCGGTCGCCTGACTGAGCACCACGCCCACAATATCGGTGGTCTGCCCCATGTGCTCGCTGATGGCGGCCTTGAGCTTGTCGAACTTCCAGAAACCTTCCGACAGGCCGAACTTCGACTGCATCCACGGCAACGCGGTGTGCTGCAACCAATCGAGCATCTGCGGCGCCAGCTCATACAAACGAAACAGCTGCTTGGCGAGCATCGGCACCAGCACCAACAGCAAGGTGGTGAGGATCAGGGTGAACAGGGCAAACACCGCCACCACACCCAATGTGCGTGACAGCCCGGCCCTCTCCAGCCGGTCCACCAGCGGGTCAAACAGATAAGCCAGCAATAACGCCACCAGGAACGGCGTCAGAATCGGATGCAACAGCCAGATAAACGCGCAGAACAGAACGACTGCACCCAACCAGTACCAACGCCGCGTATCGGCCATGAACCACTCCATTGCTTCTATATAAAGAAAGAAAAACTACCAGCGGAAATGCAGCTGGGGGGTTGCAGCCGGAGCCGGTGCTGGCGCAGGGGCCGAACCGTCAGCCGCCGGTGCAACGGGTGCCGGGGCCGCCACCTCCTGCAACTTCGCCAGCGATAATTGCGCCCGCAACTGATCGGTACTGCCATTGACCCGATAGACAATCCTGTCGCCGTCGACACTTTGCGGACGGCCATTGAAAGGCTCGAGCAAGCGCCCAAGGGTCGCATAACGCTCAAGATTCATGCCCTGAACTTCCAGCAATTGTTGAGTCGAAGCCCCCGGCTTGGCGACGAAGCGTGGCGCCAATCGCTCATTGACCGCCAGCATCACCGCGTCCGCCAGGGCCGCTTGATCAGCCCCCGTGGCGGTGCCGGCCTCTTTCTGATCCCCCAGCCACAAACGCCACTTGGCTTGCCACTGACCACCCTCTTCATGGGCGTGCACCGCCAGCAAGGCATCGGCGTTGTAGCGTTCCGATGCATTGCGCAATGGCGCCGGATCGGCGCCTTCCAGATTCGGCGCAGTGGCGACGATCTGTTCATTGAGATCCGCCAACGGCAAACGCAGCGGCAAACCGCGATGTTGCGCCGCACGCTTCAACGGCACGGCGCTGGCCTGACCATCACCCACCAGGCTTGAGCCCTCGGTGTTGTCATTGAGCCACCAGCCCAGAATCGAAGGCCGATTGGCGCCCCACACGGCAAGCCCGGCACGACGCAACGCCTGCTCGGTGGTGCCCGGGTCGAAGTCAACTTTCAACACTTCCGGCGGCCCGGAATCGAAGCCGTACTGGCTGATAATTTGCTGCGGGTCCTTGCGAATCGCCGCCAGCCCCGGGTTCTGTGCTGCCTTGGGGTCACCGGTAAGGCGTAACACCAGCGTATCGAGTGCGCGCTGAGTGGCCTGGTCGCGCTCTTGCGGCGACTGACCGCTCACGGGTTCGCGCACCTGATAAAGACCTTTTACGGTTTCGGCATGACTGATCAGACTGACCAACGACAAACAGCCCACAAACAAGAATTTACAAAAACGCATGGAAGATTCCTGGCGACAAGAGCGGCTGGAACAGACCGCATGAAGACGTTCGAGCAAGGCTGTGACCATGGCCGGGCGCAAAACATTCACACGTCCTGGGTAAGTTTTCGCACTGTCATAACGATAGACGCTTAATGGCGATACTCTACGCAGGCCTGAAGGATGCCATCATCCCGGGGTAAATACGGTTTTTTTGAATCGATATGCCCCTGCCGTCGGCCTGAGGATGGCCGCTGCCCTTCAAGCCTGATAAAATCGCGCGCCTTCGCAGACCGGCAACAGCCGGGCACCCTTGAAATTCGCGTGAGGCCATCGCCCCCGTCGATTTCGGCGCCCCGCTGAACTCGGTCGTTACCCAGAAATCCCCCCTAAAGGCCTGGATCATGAGCAAGCAACCCTCCCTGAGCTACAAGGACGCCGGTGTAGACATCGACGCCGGTGAAGCATTGGTCGAACGCATCAAGAGCGTCGCCAAGCGCACTGCGCGCCCGGAAGTCATGGGCGGCCTGGGCGGTTTTGGCGCCCTCTGCGAAATCCCGGCCGGCTACAAGCAGCCTGTACTGGTGTCCGGTACTGACGGCGTCGGTACCAAGCTGCGCCTGGCGCTGAACCTGAACAAGCACGACAGCATCGGCATCGACCTAGTGGCCATGTGCGTCAACGACCTGGTGGTGTGCGGCGCCGAGCCACTGTTCTTCCTCGACTACTACGCCACCGGCAAACTGAACGTCGACACCGCCGCTCAGGTGGTGACCGGCATCGGCGCAGGCTGCGAACTGTCCGGTTGCTCCCTGGTCGGCGGTGAAACCGCTGAAATGCCTGGCATGTACGAAGGCGAAGACTACGACCTGGCCGGCTTCTGCGTCGGCGTCGTGGAAAAATCCGAAATCATCGACGGTTCCAAGGTCGCTGCCGGCGACGCCCTGCTCGCCCTGCCGTCTTCCGGTCCGCACTCCAACGGCTACTCGCTGATCCGCAAGATCATCGAAGTGTCCGGCGCCGACATCGAAAACACTCAGCTCGACGGCAAACCGCTGACCGACCTGCTGATGGCCCCGACCCGCATCTACGTCAAGCCGCTGCTCAAGCTGATCAAGGAAACCGGCGCGGTCAAGGCCATGGCTCACATCACCGGTGGCGGCCTGCTGGACAACATTCCGCGCGTACTGCCAAAAGGCGCTCAAGCCGTGGTTGACGTGGCGAGCTGGAACCGTCCTGCGGTGTTCGACTGGCTGCAAGAGAAAGGCAACGTCGACGAGAACGAAATGCACCGCGTACTGAACTGCGGCGTGGGCATGGTCATCTGCGTGGCTCAGGAGCACGTTGAAACCGCATTGAACGTACTGCGTGAAGCCGGCGAACAGCCGTGGGTCATCGGCCAGATCGCCACCGCTGCCGAAGGCGCAGCCCAGGTTGAACTGAAGAACCTCAAGGCTCACTGATGCCTAAGACCTGTGATGTCGTGGTGCTGTTGTCAGGCACCGGCAGTAACTTGCAGGCCCTGATCGACAGCACGCGGACCGGCGACAGCCCGGTCCGCATCGCTGCGGTGATTTCCAACCGCGCCGACGCCTACGGCTTGCAACGGGCCAGGGACGCGGGTATCGCCACCCGCTCCCTGGATCACAAGGCATTTGATGGCCGCGAGGCCTTCGATGCCGCGCTGATCGAACTGATCGACGCGTTCAACCCCAAACTCGTGGTACTGGCCGGCTTCATGCGCATTCTCAGCGCTGACTTCGTACGCCACTATCAGGGTCGCCTGCTCAATATCCATCCTTCGCTGCTACCCAAATACAAAGGGTTGCACACCCATCAGCGCGCGCTGGAAGCCGGCGACAGCGAACATGGCTGCTCCGTGCACTTCGTCACCGAGGAACTCGATGGCGGACCACTGGTCGTACAGGCAGTAATACCGGTAGAGTTGCACGACTCGCCGCAGAGTCTGGCGCAGCGGGTTCATGTCCAGGAACACTTTATCTACCCGATGGCCGTACGCTGGTTTGCCGAAGGCCGACTGTCGCTTGGCGATCAAGGTGCTTTAATGGATGGACAATTACTCGCGGCCAGCGGCCACTTGATTCGAATCTAGGAGATTTTATGCGTCGTGCCCTGCTCTTCGCTTGCGCGCTGCTCGCCCTGCCCTTCGCACAGGCTGCAGACCTTCAACCTTTCTCCGCCAGCTACACCGCCGACTGGAAACAGTTGCCCATGAGCGGCACCGCCGAGCGCAGCCTGACCAAGGAAGCCAACGGCGCCTGGAAACTCAGCTTCAAGGCGTCGATGATGATCGCCAGCCTGTCCGAAGAAAGCACCCTGACCGTCGACAAAGACACCTTCCTGCCGCAGTCCTACCACTTTGAACGCGGTGGCCTGGGCAAAGCCAAGAAGGCCGATCTGGATTTCGACTGGACCGCCAAGAAGGTCACGGGTACCGACCGTGGCGACGCGGTCAACATTCCGCTCAACCGTGGCATGGTCGACAAGTCCACCTATCAGCTGGCTCTCCAGCATGACGTGGCCGCCGGCAAGAAAAGCATGAGCTATCAGGTGGTTGATGATGGCGAAGTCGATACCTATGACTTCCGTGTGCTGGGCTCGGAGAAAGTCGATACCAAGGCCGGTCAGATTGACGCGATCAAGGTCGAGCGCGTGCGCGACCCGACTCAAAGCAAGCGCATCACCGTGCTGTGGTTCGCCAAGGACTGGGATTACCTGCTGGTCCGCCTGCAACAGGTCGAAACCGACGGCAAGGAGTACAACATCATGCTCCTGGACGGCAAGGTCAATGGCAAGGCTGTCAAAGGCAGCTGATCGGCAACGACACCCAAGAGCCCCGCGATTGCGGGGCTTTTTTTCGCCTCCCACAAATTGGAACGACAGCTGCGCACATGGGCTCTATACCTTCAAGGTCCTTTTTGATCGAATGACTTTTCCTACCGTCAGCGAGGTTTCCCATGACTGTTACCGTCAACACCGTTTCCGCCGAAGGCCTGCGTCACAGCGTCCAGATCGATGACCACGAGTTGTTTGCCGATGCGCCTGTTTCCGCCGGCGGCGAAGGCAGCGCGCCGGAGCCCCATGATTATTTCGACGCGGCGCTCGGCGCCTGCAAAGCCTTGACCCTTAAAATGTACGCCAGGAAAAAGGACATCCCCCTTACCGGTGTGGGTGTCGAGGTCAAACGCGACAACAGTGAAGAGCAAAAGGGAAAATACGCACTGCACGTCAAACTCACACTCAAGGGTGTGCTTACCGATGCCCAGCGTGACGAATTGCACCGTGTCGCCGACCGCTGCCCGATCCACAAGCTGATGACCACCACTGACGTCAGCATCGAGACCCACCTTTCGGAAGGCGCGTTCAGCCAATAGCGGCAAGGGTTGCACAAGCGGGTTATGCTCGACGGCATCACCCGCTCAGCCTGGAACGCACCATGAACACTCCGCTCGTGATCCGCCCCCGCGCAGAAGATGTCGAGGGCCAGCCGATTCTTCGCCCGCTGCCCTCTGCCAAATGCCGCAACGTCGGGCCTTTCGTATTTTTCGACCACATGCTCACGACTCGCTACGCACCGGGCGACGGCATGAACATCCGCCAGCATCCGCACATTGGCCTGTCCACCCTCACCTACCTGTTCGAGGGGCAGTTGCAACACAAGGACAGCCTGGGCTCCGATCAAGTGGTCAGCGCCGGCGACGTCAGCTGGATGACCGCCGGCAGCGCCATTGCCCACGTCGAGCGCACGCCCGACGCCCTCAAGCAACGCGGCTTCACGATGCACGGCTTGCAGATCTGGCTGGCTTCGCCCAAAGACCGTGAACAGGGGCCGGGCCATTACAGCCATCATCCGGCGACCACGTTGCCGGTCAGCGAAAACCTTGGGGTGAAGATCCGCATGATCGCCGGGTCAGGCTTTTGCCTGGAGTCACCCGTGCCGGTACTTTCACCTACGTTGTATGCGGAACTGCACCTGCAGACGGCGACGACCCTGCTGATCCCTACCGAGCACGAAGAGCGCGCGCTGTATCTATTGAGTGGCGAGGCACAACTGGATGGCGAATCGCTTGAGCCGCACTCGCTGGTGGTGCTGCCTTCCGGGCAAGAGATGACACTGTCTGCCGACAGCGATTGCCATGCGGTGTTGTTAGGCGGCGCACCGTTGGACGGTCCGCGACGGATCAACTGGAATTTTGTCGCGAGCGATCCGGCCATGATCGATGACGCCCGCCGACGCTGGGCGGCCGGGGACTGGCCGACGGTGCCAGGGGAAGTCGAGCGGATCGAATTGCCCTGAGACCTCGGTGTAACTTACGCCGCTTTCGCGAGCAGGCTCGCTCCCACAGAGGAACACATTCCAAACTGTGGGAGCGAGCCTGCTCGCGAAGGGGCCGGCACTTACACCAACCACATCATGATCAACCCTTGAACACTTCATCCAGCAGGTTGTGCATCGAGGTAAATGCCCGGGCAGCCACCTTGGCGTCGTACATCATCATCCCCGGCACATTGGCGTGGGTGTCGGTGAACGAGTGGAACGCGCCGCCGTAGCTGATCAACTGCCAATCCACACCGGCCGCATTCATTTCATCTTCAAAGGCTGGCAACTGCTCTTTCGGCACCAATGGGTCGGACGCGCCGTGAAGCACCAGCACCTTGCCCTTGATGTTGTTCGCATCAGCCGGATTCGGGGTATCGAGGGTGCCGTGGAACGACACTGCGGCCTTCACCGGAGCCCCGGTACGGGCAAGCTCCAACGCGCAGCAACCGCCGAAACAGAAACCGAAAGTCGCCAGTTTCGACATATCGACTGCCGCCTCGCCCTGCTGTTGCAATTGCTCGAACGCCACTTGCAGACGCTTGCGCATCAACGCCCGGTCATTCTTGAGCGGCATCATCGCCGCGGCTGCTTCGTCGTTGTTCTGCGGGCGAAGCGATTGGCCGTAGATGTCCGCGATCAACACTACGTAGCCCTTGGCAGCCACCGACTTGGCGATCTCCTCGGCACCGGCGCTGATGCCCATCCAGTTGTGTGCCATCAACAACCCCGGACGCGCACCTTTATGGTCAGCGTCGAACGCCAGGCGGCTTTCGTAGGCCTGACCGTCAATCTGGTAGACAACGGAACGTACAGTGATTTGGCTCATTTCTGACTCCTGATTTTAAACACCAGAATGAAAAAACCCGCCGAAGCGGGTTTTTCTACAACATGATCAAGCTGACAGTTCAACCAACAGCTTGTTCAGACGACGCACGTAAGCCGCCGGGTCTTTCAAGCTGTCGCCGGCCGCCAGGGCGGCCTGATCGAACAGAATGTGCGACAGGTCACCGAAACGTTCATCGCTCTGCTCGTTGTCGAGCTTTTCGATCAACGGGTGAGCCGGGTTGAATTCGAAGATCGGCTTGGAGTCCGGCACCTTCTGGCCACTGGCTTCGAGGATCTGGCGCATTTGCAGACCCAGGTCCTGCTCGCCGATGGCGAGGATCGCCGGCGAGTCGGTCAGACGATGGGAAACCCGCACTTCGGCCACGGATTCGCCCAGTGCAGTCTTGAGACGCTCCACCAGACCTTCCTTGGACTTGGCGACTTCTTCCGCGGCCTTCTTGTCCTCTTCCGAGTCCAGGTTGCCCAGGTCCAGGTCGCCACGGGCCACATCGACAAAGCTCTTGCCGTCGAAGTCGCTCAGGTAGCTCATCAGCCACTCGTCGATGCGGTCGGTCAACAGCAGTACTTCGATGCCTTTCTTGCGGAAGACTTCCAGGTGCGGGCTGTTCTTGACCTGAGCATAGGTTTCGCCGGTCAGGTAGTAGATCTTGTCCTGACCTTCCTTGGCGCGAGCCAGGTAATCGGCCAGGCCCACAACCTGCTCTCCGTCGTCACCGTTGGTCGATGCGAAACGCAGCAGGCCGGCGATTTTTTCTTTGTTGGCGAAGTCTTCTGCCGGGCCTTCTTTCATGACCTGACCGAAGTTCTTCCAGAAGCCCTTGTATTGCTCAGGCTCGTTCTTCGCCAGTTTTTCCAGCATGTCCAGCACGCGCTTGGTCAGTGCCGACTTCATGGAATCGATGATCGGGTCTTTCTGCAGGATCTCGCGCGACACGTTCAGCGACAGGTCGTTGGAATCGACCACGCCCTTGATGAAGCGCAGGTACAACGGCAGGAACGACTCGGCCTGATCCATGACGAAAACGCGCTGCACATACAGCTTCAGGCCTTTGGGCGCTTCACGCTGGTACAGGTCGAAGGGTGCACGGGCCGGTACGTACAGCAGCGAGCTGTATTCCAGCTTGCCTTCGACCTTGTTGTGGCTCCAGCTCAGCGGGTTTTCGAAGTCGTGGGCGATGTGCTTGTAGAACTCCTGGTATTCCTCGTCCTTCACTTCAGTACGAGGGCGAGTCCACAGGGCGCTGGCGCGGTTGACGGTTTCCCACTCAACGGCAGGCTTGTCCTCGCCTTCGGCAGCTGCCGCTTCTTTAGGCAACTCGATCGGCAGAGCGATGTGGTCGGAGTACTTCTTGATGATGTTGCGCAGGCGCCAGCCGTCGGCGAACTCGTCTTCGCCGGACTTCAGGTGCAGCACGATACGGGTACCGCGCTCGGCCTTGTCGATGGTGGCGACTTCAAACTCGCCCTCACCCTTGGACGACCAGTGCACGCCTTCGCTGGCCGGGCTGCCGGCACGACGGCTGAACACGTCGACTTTGTCGGCCACGATGAATGCGGAATAGAAGCCCACGCCGAACTGACCGATCAGGTGCGAGTCCTTCTTCTGGTCGCCCGACAGGTTTTTCATGAAGTCGGCGGTGCCGGACTTGGCGATGGTGCCCAGGTGGGTGATCACGTCTTCACGGCTCATGCCGATGCCGTTGTCTTCGAGGGTGACAGTCTTGGCGTCCTTGTCGAAGCTCACACGGATTTTCAGTTCCGCGCCACCTTCCAGCAAATCTGGCTTGGACAGGGCTTCGAAACGTAATTTGTCTACGGCGTCAGAGGCGTTCGAGATCAATTCGCGAAGGAAGATTTCCTTGTTGGAATACAGCGAATGGATCATGAGGTGCAGCAGCTGCTTTACCTCGGTCTGGAAGCCCAGGGTTTCCTTTTGAGTTTCCACACTCATGGTCATCAAACTCCAATCAGATGGCATAAGCCGCGACCAAGAGGGTCTGCGGCGGGTTGTCATGAGAGTTGGGGGCGGCGTTCAGGATTTCAAGGGCTCCTCGAGTTTGAAATGCGCCCTGGCCGTGGCGATGGGCTCGGCTTCGGTGCTTTGCCACGCGGTAATTGCCACGTTGGCCACCCGGCGTCCCTGGCGGCACACCTGACAACGGGCCCATGTATCGCGGAAATGCCCGGCACGCAGGTAATCAAGGGAAAAATCGATGATTTTCGGCACGCCCGGTGAACCAGTGGTAATCAACAGATGCAGTGCGGCGGACAGTTCCATGAAACCGGCGATGACACCACCGTGGATCGCCGGCAGCAAAGGGTTACCAATGTTGTCTTTGTTGGCCGGCAGGCGAAACAGCAGTTCATCCCCCACCCGCGAACATTCGACGCCGATCAGCGTGGCGTAGGGAATCAGCTGCAGCAGCGCGCTGTAATCGCCCTGCTGATGGGCCTGGCGCAACTGTTCCCGGAAACCGTCAGTCATTTCGCACCTGCGGCGATGGCGCCACCAAAGCCTTGGGTGCCTTTGATGCCCTTGCCCATGCGCATGAACGTGCCCACCACATGGGCAATCGGCTGCTCGGGATCGTCCTGGTAGGCAAAACCACGGGCGAAGATCACATCGGTGGTCACCCGGTAGCATTGGGCAAATCCGTACACGTCCTTGTGAGGTTCGGCGGCGTGCATGTAATCGATGCGCAGGTCGAGGGTCGGGCAAACTTCGAATTCCGGCAGCACGCAGAGCGTGGACATGCCGCAGGCGGTGTCCATCAGGGTGGTCAGTGCGCCGCCATGAATCACCCCAGTGTCGGGGTTGCCGACGATCTGCTGACTATAGGGAAGCATTACCGTCAGACCTTCCTGACTGGCGCCATGGACTTGCAAGCCGAGTACCTGACAATGGCGCAATGCCGACATGAATCGTATCGCGCGCTCAAAAACGGGGTTTTCGGTCATTTGATAAAAACGCCTTTAAATGATCGTGGAGTGCAGTATCGGTCCATGAAAAAGTTCCGTGTTAGAACAAACTTATATATCTGAGGAATTTGAGGAACTTAACCCCGAGGCCTGCGCTCGAAAGGCCAGTAGTTAATTTCCATAAGGAGAAACACCCCATGCGTAAGACTTTAGCTATTGCCTTGATGTTGACCGCTTCCCTCGGTCTCGCTGCCTGCGATAAAAAATCCGAGGACAAAGCTCAAGATGCTGCCAAACATGCTGAGCAAGCTCAGCAAGACATGAACAAAGCTCAGGATAAAGTGAACGACGCGGCGAAAGAAAACGCCGAAGCCGCCAAAGCTCAGGCTGAATCGAACGAAGCAGCAGCAAAAGAAGCTGCACCTAAAAACTAAATCAGTTTTTAGCCAGTTAAGGAGAAAACCCGCCAAGTGCGGGTTTTCTTTCGTCTGCGTTTTCTTCATTGCGGCGCTAGAGCAAAATCGTTCTAAAAGTCGGACTAATCATCAACAACAGAGAACAGACTAATCCCACCAACCAAACCAGACTGCGTTGCCAGGTCAGATCTTTCCAGTAACACAACAGATAAATGACCCGGGTGATTACAAAGATGATCGCCAGCAGATCAATGAGCCATCCCGCCGTCTGCGTGGTATGCGCCATCAACACACCCACCGCAAACAGAATGAATGCCTCGAAACAATTTTGGTGCGCCGCCACCGCACGGGCGCCCAGCCCCGTGAGTTGCGCCTGCTGCTGACGCGGCAGGTGATTGTCGTAGCCCCCCTGCGCTTTCATGGCCGTGGTCACGGGCATGCGCGCTACATAAATCAATACGGCACTGATAAACACGCACCAGAACGGAATACTCATCAAGCAGCCTCTTTGTTCACCTCGGGCAACGGCGCCTCTGTAGGGGTATAGACCATCACGTCGAGGACATCGGAATGAAACTCGCGGCGATACAACACCAGCACCACGCCGGCGCTCATCAACATGAACAACCAGGGGCTGACGAACCAGGCGAGCATGGTCATGCCGAAGTAGTAGGAGCGCAGGCCGAAGTTGAACTGGTTGGCCGCCATGGAAATAACCCGCGCGGCACGGGAAGCAAAGGCTTTGCGCTCCTGTTCGGAGACATGCCGCTCACCGACCATCGGCGCCGAGCCCACCAGGATGGCGGCAAAATTGTACTGGCGCATGCACCAACTGAAGGTGAAGAACGCGTAAACGAACACCAGTGCCAGGCACAGTAGCTTGATCTCCGACATGCCCTGGGAAGCCTGTTGCACCATGGGAATGTCCGCCAGCAGCGACACCGCCCGCTCCGACGCCCCGAGTACCGTCAGGATGCCGGCCAGGATAATCAGTGTGCTCGAAGCAAAGAAGGAAGCGTTGCGCTCCAGATTGCCGATCACGCTGGCATCGGCGATACGATTGTCACGCAGCAGCATGCGGCGCATCCAGTCTTCGCGGTATAGATGCAGCACGCTGGCCAGGCACGCGGTGTCCCGGCCCTTCCAGGTGGCATAGCGGGTGTAGCCGCCCCAGCAGATGACGAACCAGAGCGCGGCAAGGATGTGGATCAGATTGGCTTGGATGAACGACATGCAGGTCCTTTTGAGCAGAAAGTGTACCGAGGCCCTGTGGGAGCGGGCTTGCTCGCGAATGCTGCGTGCCAGTCAATGAATGATCCGACGGGGGCAACGTCTTCGCGAGCAAGCCCGCTCCCACATTGGGTGATCGCAGTGGTTCGACGTTAGCCCAAGTAAAAAGACACCGCACCCTGCCCATAAAAAATGCCCCGTATCGATTGATACGGGGCATTTCCATTTCTGTTCAGCGGCCCCCTCATGACGGGCCAGTGAAGCTTAAGCCAGCGCTTCTTCGCGCTTGCCCAGCAGGCGGTCGCAAACCACTGCAACCACCAGGGTCATCACCGAAGGCACCAGCCATGCCAGCCCCTGCTCGCTCAGCGGCAGATGCGCCAGTTGCGTCGGCATCCAGTCCGCCAGACCGGCGCCCTTGAGGGCATCGATCAGTCCGAAGATGAACGACACCAGCATCACCGGTCCGACGATACGGCCCTGTTCATGCCAGAAGTCCTTGCAGAAGCTCAGGGCTACCAGAGCGATGCACGGCGGGTAGATGGCAGTCAGCACCGGGATCGAGAATGCAATGAGCTTGGTGAGGCCCAGGTTGGACACCAGCAGCGAGAACGCCGCCAGGATGATGACCAGGGTCTTGTAGGACAGTGGCAGCACACGGCTGAAGTATTCCGCGCAAGCGCAGGTCAGGCCGACCGCGGTCACCAGACACGCCAGGGAAATCAGCACCGCGAGGAAGCCGCTGCCCAGGGAACCGAAGGTGTGCTGCACATAGGCGTGCAAGACCGCCGCACCGTTGGTTGCGCCGACCGCCACTTCATGGCTGCCCGAACCGAGACGGAACAGGCTGATGTACACCAGCGCCAGGCCCACGCCGGCGATGAGGCCGGCAATGATCGCGTAACGGGTAATCAGCGCTGGCGATTCGACGCCACGGGAACGAATGGCGTTGACGATCACGATGCCGAACACCAGTGCACCCAGCGTATCCATGGTCAGGTAACCATTGATGAAGCCCTGGGAGAACGGTGCCGCCACATATTCAGGGGTGGCCTGACCGATATCACCCGCCGGCAAGGCGAATGCCGCAATGCCCAACACCGCCAGGGCGATAATTTTCAGTGGAGCGAGGAAGCGTCCTACGGTATCCAGCAGGCGACCCGGGTACAACGAAATGAAGAACACCAGCAGGAAATACACCGAACTGTAGAGGAACAGCGCCAGCGGACTTTCGCCGGTCAACGGTGCCAGACCCACTTCGAAGGAAACGGTAGCCGTGCGTGGCGTGGCAAACAGCGGTCCCACAGCGAGGTAGCACGCCGCCGCCAGCAAACCACCGGCGATCTTGCCGATCGGGCTGCTCAAGGCATCCATCGCCCCACCGACCTTGGCCAGCGCTACAACGGTGACCACCGGCAGACCGACCGCCGTGACCAGAAAGCCCAGCGCCGCCATCCAGACGTTAGGCCCGGACTGCAAACCGACGATGGGCGGGAAGATGATGTTGCCGGCCCCGACGAACAGGGCAAACGTCATAA
This sequence comes from Pseudomonas sp. KK4, assembly GCF_001984065.1. GTDB lineage: Bacteria > Pseudomonadota > Gammaproteobacteria > Pseudomonadales > Pseudomonadaceae > Aquipseudomonas. Next base: position 15,999 of record NZ_LYVP01000059.1, on the reverse strand, counting down.
AACCAAGTGCCAGGATGTCCTGACCTTTCAACACTTTCATTAAGGAAATACCACACTGCTGAATCGGAATTTAGAGAGGGATTTCCCTATGGGTGAGGGAAATGCTGTCAGTCCGTATGAGACCGACCCTTTAAGCGCGAGGCTGCCTTGTGGGCGCGGACGCAAAAATGGCGCGTAGCCTAACGAATTTGCGCGATGAACGCACTGTTAGAGGGCGAACATTCCGATCTACGACATTTCTGTGTCGCGTTTTTGCATGTAATGAGGCTGTGGTTGTAATTCTGCCATTGCGGGCGAGACTCGCGCCTACGAGTATGAGGCCGCTCTCACATCGGTGAACGACTCCATGCATGTAGGAGCGAGGCTTGCCCGCGAAGAGGCCATCACTGACTGCACACCCCCCCGAAAACGACAAAGGCCACCCGAAGGTGGCCTTTGTTTGGTAAAGCGTCAGTTAAGCGCGAGGCTTACTTGACAGCCCAACCGGTCAGCTCGGCCAAGGCCTTGCCGATGTCTGCCAGCGAACGCACGGTTTTAACGCCTGCGTCTTGCAGAGCAGCGAATTTCTCGTCTGCAGTGCCTTTGCCGCCAGAGATGATTGCGCCAGCATGGCCCATGCGCTTGCCCGGAGGAGCAGTCACACCAGCGATGTAGGAAACAACCGGCTTGGTCACGTGTGCCTTGATGTAGGCAGCCGCTTCTTCTTCAGCCGAACCGCCGATCTCACCGATCATGACGATCGCTTCAGTCTTCGGGTCTTCCTGGAACAGCTTCAGGATGTCGATGAAGTTCGAACCAGGGATCGGGTCACCGCCGATGCCGACGCAAGTCGACTGACCGAAACCGGCGTCAGTGGTCTGCTTAACAGCTTCGTAGGTCAGGGTGCCGGAACGGGAAACGATACCGACCTTGCCTGGCAAGTGAATGTGACCTGGCATGATGCCGATCTTGCATTCGCCTGGAGTGATCACGCCTGGGCAGTTAGGGCCGATCAGGGTAACACCCAGCTCGTCGCACTTAACTTTAGCGTCCAGCATGTCCAGGGTAGGAATTCCTTCGGTGATGCAGACGATCAGCTTGATGCCGCCGAAAGCCGCTTCCAGGATCGAATCCTTGCAGAAAGGAGCCGGAACGTAGATCACGCTGGCGGTGGCGCCAGTGGCCGCTACGGCGTCTTTCACGGTGTTGAACACTGGCAGACCCAGGTGCTCGGTGCCGCCTTTGCCCGGCGTTACGCCACCGACCATCTTGGTGCCATATTCGATGGCTTGCTGGGTGTGGAAACTACCTTGCGAACCGGTAATGCCCTGGCAGATAACTTTGGTGTCTTTATTGATCAGGACGCTCATTATTTGCCCTCCGCAGCTTTGACAACTTGTTGAGCAGCGTCGGTCAGGCTGGTAGCAGCGATGATGTTCAAACCGCTTTCTGCCAGTACTTTAGCGCCCAGCTCAGCGTTGTTGCCTTCAAGGCGAACAACAACCGGGATTTTCACGCCGACTTCTTTCACTGCACCGATGATGCCTTCGGCAATCATGTCGCAACGAACGATGCCGCCGAAGATGTTAACCAGTACTGCAGCGACGTTGGTGTCGGACAGAATGATTTTGAAAGCTTCGGTAACGCGTTCTTTGGTAGCACCGCCGCCCACGTCGAGGAAGTTGGCTGGCTTGCCGCCGTGCAGGTTGACGATGTCCATGGTACCCATGGCCAGGCCAGCACCGTTGACCATGCAACCGATGTTGCCTTCCAGCGCTACGTAGTTCAGTTCGAACTTGGCAGCGTGCGCTTCGCGCGGATCGTCCTGCGACGGATCGTGGAAAGTCTTCAGCTTTGGCTGACGGTACATGGCGTTGGCGTCGATGTTGATCTTGGCGTCCAGGCAGTGCAGATCGCCGTCAGCCTTGATCACCAGCGGGTTCACTTCCAGCAGGGCCAGATCGTGATCCTGGAACAGTTTGGCCAGACCGACGAAGATCTTGGCGAACTGGGCAACTTGCTTGCCTTCCAGACCCAACTGGAATGCCAGCTCGCGACCCTGGAATGGCTGAGCGCCAACCAGTGGATCGATAGTGGCCTTCAGAATTTTTTCTGGAGTGTCGTGAGCGATTTTCTCGATGTCCACGCCACCTTCGGTGGAAGCCATGAACACGATGCGACGGCTCGAACGGTCAACGACAGCGCCCAGGTACAGCTCTTTAGCGATATCAGTGCACGATTCAACCAGGATCTTGGTGACTGGCTGACCATTGGCGTCAGTCTGGTAAGTCACCAGACGCTTGCCCAGCCACTGCTGTGCGAAGGCTTTGGCGTCTTCTTTGTTGCGAACCAGCTTTACGCCGCCCGCTTTACCGCGACCACCGGCGTGGACCTGGGCTTTGACAACCCACTCGCTGCCGCCGATTTTGTCGCAAGCTTCTGCTGCTGCTTCCGGGGTGTCTACCGCGTAACCGGTGGATACTGGCAGGCCGTACTCAGCGAACAGCTGCTTACCCTGATACTCGTGAAGATTCATGCTTATTACCGTCTTCGTTAGGTACTGCGCATTCGGTGCTGCACTCGTTGAAGTGCCGCACCACCTGTGACTGCTGCTTGCGTAGCCTTTCCGGATACCCGGTGCAGCTACGCAAGACTGCGTCCAGCGGACATTCCGCGGTGAGTCTTGCGCGCAAGGCTCACGACGGGCCGATACCGCCGTGGTTTCTTATTGTGTCTTAACGCTTCTTGCGGTTGGCGATGTGGATGGCGCCGCCATTCACAGCCAGAGCTGCTTCGTGCAAGGCTTCGGACAGGGTTGGATGGGAGAAAACCATCATGCCCAGGTCTTCAGCGCTGGTGCCGAATTCCATACCGATTGCGCCCTGTTGAACCAGTTCCGCAGCGCTTGGGCCAATCACGTGGACGCCCAATACGCGGTCAGTCTTGGCATCTGCGATGACCTTGACGAAACCGCCGGTGTCGTTGGCAGCCATGGCACGGCCAGAGGCTGCGAACGGGAAGGTGCCGACGTTAACTTCTACGCCTTCAGCTTTCAAGGCCTGTTCGGTTTTACCGACCCACGCGATTTCCGGGTGAGTATAAATAACCGAAGGGATCAGGTCATAGTTCATCTGGGCTTTGTGGCCCTTGATGCGCTCGACGACCATGATGCCCTCTTCCGAGGCCTTGTGCGCCAGCATCATGCCGCGAACCACGTCACCGATGGCGTAGACGCCCGGTACGGTGGTGGCGCAGTGATCGTCAACGTGCACGAAACCGCGCTCGTCCAGGGTCACGCCGCAATCGGCAGCCAGCAGATCAGTGGTCACTGGACGGCGACCAACGGCAACGATCAGCTTGTCGAACGTGATGTTCTGTTCGCCGTTGGCATCGGTGTAGTTCACGACGACTTCGTCGCCGTTCACTTTGGAGCCGGTCACGCGAGCGCCCAGCTTGATGTCCAGGCCCTGTTTGGTCAGGGTTTTCAGCGCTTCCTTGGAAACAGCGGTGTCGGCTGCCATCAGGAAAGTGTCCAGGGCTTCCAGGACAGTCACTTCTGCACCCAGACGCGACCAGACCGAACCCAGTTCCAGACCGATCACGCCAGCGCCGATCACGCCCAGACGCTTGGGTACGGATTGGAATTCCAGGGCGCCGGTGGAGTCGACGATCACATTCTGGTCGACCGGAGCCGGTGGAATGTCGATCGGACGCGAGCCTGGCGCCAGGATCACGTTTTCGGCTTCGATGACTTCAACCGAACCGTCAGGCTTGGTGACTTCGACTTTCTTGCCGGCCAGCAGTTTGCCGTGGCCCTGAATCGAAGTAACGCCGTTGGCCTTGAACAGGGTGGCAACGCCGGAGGTCAGGCCTTTGACGATGTTGGCCTTGCGGCCGACCATGGCTGGCACGTCCATGGTCACGCCAGCGTGGTTGATACCATGGATCGCAAAGCCGTCCTGCGCTTCGTGGAATTTCCACGAGCTGTCCAGCAGGGCCTTGGACGGAATGCAACCGACGTTCAGGCAGGTACCGCCCAGCGCCAGTTTGCCTTCCTTGTCGGTGTACTTCTCGATGCAGGCAGTCGAAAGACCCAGCTGGGCGGCCTTGATGGCAGCCACGTAACCGCCAGGGCCGGCACCGATCACTACTACGTCAAATTTCTGTGACATTCAAAAAATCCTCTTTAGCGAAAAGCTTCAAGCCGCAAGCTGCAAGCCAGGCTGCGTTTTCATGCAGCCTGAAGCTTGCAGCTCATGGCTGCTTCTATCAGATATCCAGCAACAGACGAGCCGGATCTTCCAGCAGGTTCTTGATGGTCACCAGGAAGGTTACAGCTTCTTTGCCATCGATCAGACGGTGATCGTAGGACAGTGCCAGGTACATCATCGGACGGATAACGACTTGGCCGTTGATCGCCATAGGACGCTGGATGATGTTGTGCATGCCCAGGATCGCAGCCTGCGGCGGGTTGACGATCGGGGTCGACATCATCGAACCGAAGGTACCGCCGTTGGTGATGGTGAACGTGCCGCCGGTCATTTCTTCCATCGACAGTTTGCCGTCACGGGCTTTCTTGCCGAAAGTGGCGATGCCGCCTTCGATTTCAGCCAGGCTCATCAGTTCGGCGTTACGCAGAACCGGTACGACCAGACCGCGATCGCTGGAAACAGCGACACCGACGTCAGCGTAGCCGTGGTAAACGATGTCGGCACCGTCGATCGACGCGTTGACAGCCGGGAAGCGCTTGAGCGCTTCGGTGGCCGCTTTCACGAAGAACGACATGAAGCCCAGGCGCACGCCGTTGTGGGACTTCTCGAACAGGTCCTTGTACTTCGAACGCAGGGCCATGACTTCGGTCATGTCCACTTCGTTGAACGTGGTCAGCATCGCCATGTTCGACTGAGCTTCAACCAGACGCTCGGCAACCTTGGCACGCAGGCGGGTCATCGGAACGCGTTTCTCGACGCGGTCACCGGCAGCGAACACCGGAGCGGCAGCGGCAGGAGCAGCAGCCTTGGCAGGCGCGGCGGCTGGAGCGGCTTTCTTGGCGGCAACGGCTGCAACCACGTCTTCCTTGGTCACACGACCGCCTTTGCCGGTACCGGCAACGGAAGCGATGTTGATGCCGTTTTCTTCAGCCAGCTTGCGAGCAGCCGGTGCAGCAACAGGATCGTCTTCGCCTTCGGCGGCAGGAGCAGCAGCTTGAGCAGCGGCAGCCGGAGCAGCAGCGACTGGGGCGGCAGCAGCGCCGCCCTCTTCGATGGAGCCCAGGACTTCGTCGGACAGAACGGTGTCGCCTTCGCCCTTGACGATTGCGCCCAGAACGCCGTCGGCCGTGGCCAACACTTCCAGGACAACCTTGTCGGTTTCGATGTCGACGATCAGTTCGTCACGCTTGACGGCCTCGCCCGGCTTTTTGTGCCAGGTAGCAACGGTGCCGTCGGCAACCGATTCCGGGAAAGTGGGGGCTTTGATTTCGATAGCCATTATCTGTGGGTCCTTAAATTCGGTTTCAGGTGCGCGAAGGCGTTAAACAGTAAAGGCCGCTTGCAGCAGTTGTTCCTGCTGTTCGGCGTGCATCGATGCGTAACCGCATGCCGGTGCAGCAGAAGCCTCACGGCCCGCGTACTCGAGTACGAGAGACTTGTTGAGGTTGCTGATGCTGCGACGCATGTGGTGTTGGCTGCAGTACCACGCGCCCTGGTTCATCGGCTCTTCCTGGCACCAGACGGCATGCTTGGCGTTGGTGTAAGGAGCCAGGACTTCTTTCAAGTCGTCCTCAGGGAACGGATACAACTGTTCGATACGCACGATGGCGATATCGTCACGGCCTTCGGCACGGCGTTTTTCCAGCAGGTCGTAGTAGACCTTGCCGCTACACAGAACCACGCGCTCGACCTTTTTCGGGTCCAGGGCATCGATTTCCGGGATAACGGTCTGGAACGAACCTTCGGCCAGATCTTCCAGCGTCGAGATGGCCAGCTTGTGACGCAGCAGCGACTTCGGAGTCAGCACTACCAGAGGCTTGCGCAGCGGGCGAATCACCTGACGGCGCAGCAAGTGGTAGATCTGAGCCGGCGTCGTCGGCAGGCATACCTGGATGTTGTGCTCGGCGCACAGCTGCAGGTAACGCTCCAGACGAGCCGAGGAGTGCTCCGGCCCCTGACCTTCATAACCGTGCGGCAGCAGCATGGTCAGACCGCACAGACGGCCCCACTTGTGCTCGCCACTGGTGATGAACTGGTCGATGACCACCTGGGCACCGTTGGCAAAGTCGCCGAACTGGGCTTCCCAGATAACCAGGGCATTGGGCGTGGTGGTCGAGTAACCGTACTCGAACGCCAGCACCGCTTCTTCGGAAAGGAACGAGTCGTACAGGTCGAAGCGCGGCTGACCGTCGTACAGGTTCTGCAACGGGATGTAGGTGCCCGCGTCCTTCTGGTTGTGCAACACGGCATGACGGTGCGAGAACGTACCGCGGCCGATGTCCTGGCCGGTCATGCGGATCGGGTGACCTTCGAACGCCAGGGTCGCGTACGCCATGGTTTCGGCGTAACCCCAGTTGATCGGCAGGCCGCCGGCTTGCATTTTCTGGCGGTCTTCGTAGATCTTCGCAACCTGGCGCTGAACCACGAAGCCTTCCGGAATTTCCAGCAGCTTGGCGGACAGTTCCTGCAGGGTCTTGAGATCGAAGCGAGTGTCGTGACGCGCGGTCCAGGCGTGGCCCAGGTACGGACGCCAGTCCACGAACAGCTCTTTGTTCGGCTCTTTGACCAGGCTTTTCACTACGTGCAGACCGTTGTCCAGCGCGTTGCGGTATTCGTCGACTTTCGCCTGAACACGCTCTGCGTCCAGCACACCGCTCTGGGTCAGACGATCGGCGTACAGCTCACGGGTGGTGCGCTGCTTGGTGATCTGCTGATACATCAGAGGCTGGGTGCCGCTTGGTTCATCGGCCTCGTTGTGGCCGCGACGACGGTAGCAGAACATGTCGATGACCACGTCACGCTTGAACTGCATGCGGTAGTCGATGGCCAGTTGGGTCACGAACAACACGGCTTCCGGATCATCGCCATTCACATGGAGGATCGGCGCCTGGATCATTTTCGCAACATCGGTCGCGTACTCGGTGGAGCGCGCGTCCAGCGGGTTGCTGATGGTGAAACCGACCTGGTTGTTGATCACGATGTGCACGGTACCGCCGGTCTTGAAACCGCGGGTTTGCGACATCTGGAAGGTTTCCATGACCACGCCCTGACCTGCGATGGCAGCGTCACCGTGGATGGAGATCGGCAGAACCTTCTCACCGGTAGGGTCGTTGCGACGATCCTGACGGGCACGCACCGAACCCTCGACCACTGGCGATACGATTTCCAGGTGGGACGGGTTGAAAGCCATGGCCAGGTGAACTTCACCGCCGGTGGTCATGACGTTGGACGAGAAGCCCTGGTGGTATTTAACGTCACCTGAACCCAGCTCGACCTTCTTCTTGCCTTCGAACTCGTCGAACAGCTCGCGCGGGTTCTTGCCGAAGGTATTGACCAGTACGTTCAGACGGCCACGGTGAGCCATGCCGATGACGATTTCCTTGGTGCCGTAGGAACCGGAACGCTGGATCAGCTCGTCGAGCATCGGAATCAGGCTTTCGCCGCCTTCCAGGCCGAAACGCTTGGTGCCCGGGTATTTGGTACCCAGGTATTTTTCCAGGCCTTCACCGGCGGTCACTCGCTCAAGCAAATGGCTCTTGATGTCGGCGGAGTACGTCGGACGACCACGCACGCTTTCCAGACGCTGCTGGAACCACTGGCGCTGCTCGGAATCGGTGATGTGCGTAAATTCAGCGCCGATGGTGCGGCAATATGTCTGCTGCAACGCTTCGTGAATTTCGCGTAGGCTCGCTTCCTCTTTGCCGATGAACAGGTCGCCGGCACGGAAGGTCGTATCAAGATCGGCATTGGTCAAGCCGTAATGATTGATCGACAGGTCTGCAGGTGCAGGACGCTGCCACAGCCCCAGCGGGTCAAGCTGGGCTGCCTGGTGGCCACGCATACGGTAGGCCTGGATCAATCGCAGCACTTCAACTTGCTTCTTCTCGTGCTCACTGCTCACGCTGCCGGCGGAAACCGGTTGGGCGCGGCGCTGGTTCTTTGCCAGCAACACGAAATGATCGCGAATCGTAGAGTGCGAAACATCGGTGGCAGAGCTGCCGTCAGCAGGCAACTTCTGGAAGTAGGTGCGCCACTCTTCTGGCACAGCGTTAGGGTCGTGCAGGTAGAGCTCATAAAGCTCTTCCACATAGGCAGCGTTTCCACCTGAAAGGTGGGCACTGTTCCACATGCGCTGCATCACGCTTTCTTGCATGCTTGGTCACCCTCGGTTAGGGGAACACCATCGGCGTCGACACCGAGCAAACTTGCAGAAGTCCGAATGCAGCGACCAAAACAAGCCACTTAGGATCACGCTGATAGTCCGGGTACCAGCCCGGATGCCCCTGCTTGTCTCATTTCTTCAAAATAAGAGCCGCAGCCTTTTGGGCTGCTGCTCAGGTTAAAACTACGGCGCCGGTTGAAGCCTGCGCCGCAGCATCTACGGGTACTACGGGTACAGCAGCTGAATCACACGCCGCTCGAGAGCAGCATGTTACGGATGTGACCGATGGCCTTAGTCGGGTTCAGGCCTTTCGGACAAACGTTGACGCAGTTCATGATCCCGCGGCAGCGGAATACGCTGAACGGGTCATCCAGCGAAGCCAGACGCTCGGACGTCTTGGTGTCGCGGCTGTCTGCCAGGAAGCGATACGCTTGCAGCAGGGCAGCTGGACCCAGGAACTTGTCCGGGTTCCACCAGAAGGACGGGCACGAGGTCGAGCAGCAGGCGCACAGGATGCACTCGTACAGACCGTCGAGCTTTTCACGCTCTTCAGGGGACTGCAGGCGCTCGATGGCCGGAGCCGGCGTGTCGTTCTGCAGGAATGGCTTCACCTTCTCGTATTGCTTGTAGAAGATGCTCATATCGACGACCAGGTCACGGATCACCGGCAAACCTGGCAGCGGACGAACGATCAGCTTGTTGCCCTTGACCACGGCGGACAGCGGCGTGATGCACGCCAGGCCGTTCTTGCCGTTGATGTTCATGCCGTCGGAACCGCAGACGCCTTCACGGCAGGAACGACGGTAGGAGAAACCTTCGTCCTGCTCTTTGATCAGCGCGAGCACGTCCAGCACCATCAGGTCCTTACCACCGGTATCGACCTGGAATTCCTGCATGAACGGCGCTGCGTCCTGATCTGGGTTGTAGCGATAAACACTGACTTGCAACATGGCGGTCACCCTTAATAAGTCCGGACTTTAGGTTCGAAAGTCGGAACAGTCTTCGGCGAGAAGTTCACGGCACGCTTGGCAACGCGTTTCTCACCCGGGAAGTACAGGGTGTGGCACAGCCAGTTTTCGTCGTCACGGTCTTCGAAGTCTTCACGGGCGTGAGCGCCGCGGGACTCTTTACGTACTTCCGCGGCGATGGCGGTAGCTTCGGCCACTTCCAGCAGGTTTTGCAGTTCCAGAGCTTCGATACGCGCAGTGTTGAACGCCTGCGACTTGTCGTTGATCTTGACGTTGGCGATGCGCTTGCGCAGATCGGCCAACTGGGCAATACCCTTCTGCATGTATTCGCCGGTACGGAATACACCGAAGTAGTTCTGCATGCAGCTTTGCAGCTCGCGACGCAGGGTCGCCACGTCTTCACCATCGGTACGGCCGTTGAGCGCGTTCAGACGCGACAGGGCAGCTTCGATGTTGGCTTCGGTAGCGTCGTCGTAGTCGATACCGTCGGTCAGCGCCTTCTCCAGGTGCAGGCCGGCAGCGCGGCCGAATACGACCAGGTCGAGCAGCGAGTTGCCGCCCAGACGGTTGGCACCATGCACCGATACGCAAGCCACTTCGCCTACTGCGAACAGGCCCGGGATGATGGTGTCGACGCCTTCGGCGTTCTGGGTGATCGCCTGACCATGAATGTTGGTGGCAACGCCGCCCATCATGTAGTGGCAGGTCGGAACAACCGGAACCGGAGCAACAACCGGGTCAACGTGAGCAAACGTTTTCGACAGCTCGCAGATGCCTGGCAGACGGCTGTGCAGCACTTCCTCGCCCAGGTGGTCGAGCTTGAGCATTACGTGGTCGCCGTTCGGACCGCAGCCGTTACCGGCAATGATCTCTTTAACCATCGAACGGGCAACAACGTCACGACCTGCCAGATCTTTGGCGTTCGGAGCATAACGCTCCATGAAACGCTCGCCGTGCTTGTTGATCAGGTAACCACCTTCACCACGGCAACCTTCTGTAACCAGTACACCGGCGCCGGCGATGCCGGTCGGGTGGAACTGCCACATTTCGATGTCTTGTACCGGAACGCCCGCACGCAGAGCCATGCCGACACCGTCACCGGTGTTGATCAGGGCGTTGGTGGTGGACGCGTAGATGCGGCCTGCACCGCCGGTAGCCAACACGGTGGCCTTGGCGCGGATGTAGGAAGTTTCGCCGGTTTCGATGCAGATCGCGATCACACCGACAAACTCGCCTTCCTGGTTCTTCACCAGGTCGACAGCGTAGTACTCGTTCAGGAACGTGGTACCGGCCTTCAGGTTGCCCTGATAAAGGGTGTGCAGCAGGGCGTGACCGGTACGGTCGGACGCTGCGCAGGTACGGGCAGCCTGGCCGCCTTTACCGTAGTCCTTGGACTGACCGCCGAACGGACGCTGGTAGATGCGGCCGGTTTCGGTACGGGAGAACGGCAGACCCATGTGGTCCAGCTCGAAAACGGCGGCCGGGCCTTCCTGACACATGTATTCGATAGCGTCCTGGTCACCGATGTAGTCGGAGCCCTTGACGGTATCGTACATGTGCCAGCGCCAGTCATCGTTCGGATCCGCCGAGGCGATGGCGCAGGTGATGCCGCCCTGTGCCGAAACGGTGTGCGAGCGGGTCGGGAACACTTTGGTGATCACGGCAGTCTTGTGACCGCCTTGTGCCAGTTGCAGCGCTGCGCGCATGCCGGCGCCGCCACCACCAATGATGATGGCGTCGAAAGAAATCGTTGGAATGTTAGCCATGACTCAGATACCCCAGAGAATCTGCACACCCCAGACGAAGTAAGCGAACATCGCAACGCCGCATACTGCCTGGAAAAGGAAACGTACAGCGGTCGCGGACTTGCCGAACGCCATTGGCGTCAGGTAGTCGGTCGCGATGGTCCACATGCCGACCCAGGCGTGAGCGCCGAGGGCAACCAGGGCCAGGAGGCTGAAGATACGCATCCAGTTATTGGCGAACAGTTCATGCCACTGGGCATACTCAAGGCCTGGGTGGGCGATGATGTATCCGATCAGGAAAATGAAGTAAGCCGCGAGAACGACCGCAGAAACGCGCTGCGCCATCCAGTCATAGAGGCCCGAACGCGACAGGTTCGTGACGTTAGTTACCATATCCAAACTCCTGCCAGAACGATTACCACCACGGAAACGGCGATAACGATTTTCGAGCCCAGCTTGCCGCCTTCCAGCGTCTCACCGATGCCCATGTCCATGATCAAATGGCGCACGCCGGCTACCAGGTGATACAGCAGAGCGGACAGGATGCCCCAAATCACTAGCTTGGCTAGCGGACTGGTCAGACACGCTTTCACCTGACCGAAGCCTTCCTCGGAGCTCAGCGACTTGTCCAATGCATAAAGCATGATGGCAAGGCACACGAAGAGGATGACACCGGAGATACGGTGAAGAATGGACGTGTAAGCAGTGACTGGGAGTTTGATGGTCCTTAGGTCTAGGTTTACAGGTCGTTGGCTTTTCACGGCTTTTTTTTCACACTGAAGAGCCCCTAACAATCAGGGCAAAGTTGTTGGGGAGTGCACTGGTCAGGTAACCACCACCCAGGGAGGCGACCCCCAATAAAGCAAGCCCAAAAGCCCTTGGCGGTCGGTGGCCGAGTATAGACAGTTAGGCTACTAATGACAACGGACATACCGTTCACTGAATGGTGGATTGCGCAAGTCGGATAAAAGGCGTAAACGGCAGGCAATTTCGAGAAAAAAGTCCGGTTAAAGCCTTCTGGAGCAAGACTTTAGGCAAATTGACATTCGAATTTATCTCACTATAGTGGTGCGGGCCCTGCGTGGGGGGTCTGTCTGATGATTTCAAGCATAAATAGGAGGCCACATGGCTGACAAAAAAGCGCAGTTGATCATCGAGGGCGCAGCCCCCGTCGAGCTGCCCATTTTAACCGGCACCGTTGGTCCCGATGTTATCGATGTTCGGGGCTTGACGGCCACGGGCCGCTTCACCTTTGACCCAGGCTTCATGTCGACCGCCTCCTGCGAGTCGAAGATCACCTATATCGACGGCGACAACGGCATCCTGTTGCACCGCGGCTACCCGATCGAACAATTGGCTGAAAAGTCGGACTACCTGGAAACCTGCTACCTGCTGCTCAACGGCGAACTGCCGACCGCAGAACAGAAGGCCCAGTTCGTCAGCACCGTCAAGAACCACACCATGGTTCACGAACAGCTCAAGACCTTCTTCAACGGCTTCCGTCGCGACGCCCACCCAATGGCCGTGATGTGCGGCGTAGTCGGCGCCCTTTCGGCCTTCTACCACGACTCCCTGGACATCAATAACCCGCAGCATCGCGAAATCTCCGCGATCCGCCTGGTTGCCAAGATGCCGACCCTGGCAGCGATGGTTTACAAGTACTCCATGGGCCAACCCATGATGTACCCGCGCAACGACCTGTCGTACGCGGAAAACTTCCTGCACATGATGTTCAACACCCCGTGCGAGATCAAACCGATCAGCCCGGTGCTCGCCAAGGCCATGGACCGGATCTTCATCCTCCATGCCGACCACGAGCAGAACGCCTCGACGTCCACCGTGCGCCTGGCGGGCTCTTCGGGTGCCAACCCGTTCGCCTGTATCGCCGCCGGTATCGCTGCGCTGTGGGGCCCTGCCCACGGCGGCGCAAACGAAGCCGTTCTGACCATGCTCGATGAAATTGGCGATGTCTCGAACATCGACAAGTTCATTGCCAAGGCCAAGGACAAGAACGATCCGTTCAAGCTGATGGGCTTCGGTCACCGCGTTTACAAAAACCGCGACCCACGCGCTACCGTCATGAAGCAGACCTGCGACGAAGTGCTCAAGGAACTGGGCATCCAGAACGATCCGCAACTCGAACTGGCCATGCGCCTGGAAGAGATCGCCCTGACCGACCCGTACTTCATCGAGCGCTCGCTGTACCCGAACGTCGACTTCTACTCGGGGATCATCCTCAAGGCGATCGGCATTCCGACCAGCATGTTCACCGTGATCTTCGCCCTGGCGCGGACCGTCGGCTGGATCTCCCACTGGAAGGAAATGCTCTCCAGCCCGTACAAGATCGGCCGTCCTCGCCAGCTGTACACCGGCTACGAGTCGCGCGACATCACCAAGCTGGAAGACCGCAAGTAAGATTTATCTTGCTGTAGCGTCCTAGCAGTACCGGAAACGGCCTCTATTCCCATAGAGGCCGTTTTTGTTTGTGCGCCAGTTGTGTACATACCCAGCGTCCCCCACCTGCAGGAGCGAACTTGCTCGCGATGGAGACCAACGATTACAGGGGCTACCTGAATACCCAATCATCTGGTCATCTTTTTCGCAAACAGGCTCGCCCAATAGTTTCAGTGCGATAACCGCCCAATAAAAAAATGCCCCGATCTCTCGATCGGGGCATCGTTTCTTGTTGCGTTACTTATATAAAAACATCAAGCCTTAGTGCGAAACCGCCCCACTCGCCCCCAGACCCGTCTGCGAGCGAACGAACTGCGGGAAGAACAGCGCCCGCTCATTATCAGCTGCAGTCGACTTGTCGGTAATCGAGAAGAACCAGATACCGACAAAGGCAATGATCATGGAAAACAGCGCAGGGTACTCGTACGGGAAGATCGCCTTCTCATGATGCAGGATCTGCACCCAGATGGTCGGGCCGAGGATCATCAGGCCCACGGCACTGATCAGGCCCATCCAGCCGCCGATCATCGCGCCACGGGTGGTCAGCTTCTTCCAGTACATGGAGAGCAGCAGGACCGGGAAGTTGCAACTGGCCGCGATGGAGAACGCCAGGCCCACCATGAACGCGATGTTCTGGCTTTCGAACAGGATGCCCAGGGCAATCGCCAGCACCGCCAGGGCGATGGTGGTGATTTTCGAGACGCGAATCTCATCCTTCTCGTTGGCCTTGCCTTTCTTGATCACGCTGGCGTACAGGTCATGGGACACCGCCGACGCACCGGCCAGGGTCAGACCGGCAACCACTGCCAGAATGGTCGCGAACGCTACCGCCGAGATGAAGCCCAGGAAGATGCTGCCACCGACCGCGTTGGCCAGGTGCACCGCGGCCATGTTGTTACCGCCCAGCAACGCACCCGCCGCATCCTTGAACGCAGGGTTGGTGCTGACCAGCAGGATCGCGCCGAAGCCGATGATGAAGGTCAGGATGTAGAAGTAACCAATGAAACCGGTTGCATACAGCACGCTCTTGCGAGCTTCCTTTGCGTCACTCACGGTGAAGAAGCGCATCAGGATGTGCGGCAGGCCAGCGGTACCGAACATCAGTGCCAGGCCAAGAGAGAACGCGGAGACCGGATCTTTCACCAGACCGCCAGGGCTCATGATCGCCTCACCTTTGGGGTGAACCTTGATCGCCTCGGAGAACAGCATGTTGAAGTCGAAGTTGACGTGCTTCATCACCATCAGCGCCATGAACGAAGCGCCGGACAGCAACAGCACAGCCTTGATGATCTGCACCCAGGTGGTGGCCAGCATACCGCCGAACAACACATAGAGGCACATCAGGATGCCCACCAGGATCACCGCAACGTGGTAGTCCAGGCCGAACAGCAGCTGGATCAACTTGCCGGCACCGACCATTTGCGCGATCAGGTAGAACGCCACCACCACCAGCGAACCGCAGGCGGACAGGGAACGGATCTGGGTTTGGCCGAGGCGGTAGGACGCCACGTCGGCAAAGGTGTATTTACCCAGGTTACGCAGACGTTCGGCGATCAGGAACAGAATGATCGGCCAACCCACCAGGAAGCCGATCGAATAGATCAGGCCATCGTAGCCGGAGGTGAATACCAGGGCGGAAATACCCAGGAAGGACGCCGCCGACATGTAGTCACCGGCAATCGCCAGACCGTTCTGGAAACCGGTGATCTTGCCGCCCGCCGCATAGTAGTCGGAGGCCGACTTGTTTTTCTTCGATGCCCAGTAGGTGATGCACAGGGTTGCACCAACGAATACGACGAACATCAGAATCGCGGAAACGTTGAGCGGTTGTTTCTGCACGGCCCCGGTCAGGGCGTCAGCCGCCCAGGCGCCCGGTGCAAAGGCTGCGATGCCCAGTAGAGCCATTAGACGCCGGATCATTGCTGAGCCTCCTTGAGAATCGCATTGTTCAGGTCGTCGAATTCGCCGTTGGCGCGTCGTACGTAGATACCGGTCAGGATAAAGGCCGAGACAATCAGCCCGACACCGATCGGGATGCCCCAGGTAATCGAAGACCCTGGGCTGAGTTTTGCCCCCAGTATCTGCGGCCCGTAAGCGATCAGAAGGATGAATCCGGAGTAAAGCCCTAGCATGATCGCCGACAGAATCCAGGCGAATCGTTCCCTCTTGCTAACCAGCTCCTTGAAGCGCGGGCTGTTTTGAATCGAGAGGTAAATGCTGTCGTTCATTGTTTTTATCCTCGCAGCACAGATTATTGTTGGAACGTTATCCACTCTATGCGGCTGCGAGCCAGGTTCCAGACGACCTTAGTATTAGAACGACATGACAAAACTGCCAATTGCAGGAGCGAGCTCGCTCACCGCGATTTTCCAGATTCCCACAAACAAATGTGGGAGCGGGCTTGCTCGCGAAGGCGCCAGGTCAGCCATTGAATAACTCAACGGACAGACCGCCTTCGCGAGCAAGCCCGCTCCCACAGG
>NZ_LYVP01000058.1 GCF_001984065.1 Pseudomonas sp. KK4 | reverse complement strand
CACGACGCTTTCGCGAGCAAGCCCGCTCCCACAGGGACTGCGCCTTTCTTCCGGTTCGGAACTGACCCATGAGCACCAGCACCACCCCACAATCCACCGCCGAACCGCACTTCCTCGGCACCCGCATTCGCGGCCTACGCAAGCGTCGGGGCATGACCCTGGCGGAACTGGCGCAACAGAGCGAGCTGACCGCCGGCTACATCAGCCAACTGGAGCGCAACCTCGCCTACCCGTCGATCCCGGCGCTGTTCAACATCGCCCGCAGCCTCGGCGTGACCATCCAGTGGTTCTTCGCCAGCGAAGCCAGCACCCACCCCGAAGACGACGGTGTGGTGGTGCGCAAGAACAGTCGCATGAGCGTTCACTACGAAGACGGCATCGTCGACCAACTGTTGACCCCGCAACCCAGCCAGCAATTGGAAATGCTCCACTCGCGTTTCCCGCCCGGCACCTACAGCCAGCAAAGCTACAGCCACGATGGCGAAGAAGCCGGTTACCTGTTGTCCGGCCAATTCGAACTGTGGGTCGGCGAACGGCATTTCCAGCTCAGCGAAGGCGACAGCTTCAGCTTTTCCAGCCAGCAACCGCACCGCTACGGCAACCCCGGCGAGGTGGACGCGGTGGTGATCTGGGTGATCACCCCGCCGACCTTCTGAGCGCAAAACTCACACCTGATAAAAGTGGCGATACCACTTCACAAAGTGCGCCACGCCGGTTGCAACCTCCACGTGCGGAGAAAACCCGACCCACTCTGCCAGCGCCGACACATCAGCCCAGGTATTGATCACATCACCGGCCTGCATCGGCAAAAAGTTGCGCTGGGCCTTGACGCCCAATGCCGCTTCCAGGCAGTCGACAAACTCCAGCAACGGGACCGGCATGCCGCGCCCGATGTTGAAAATCCGGTTCACACCCTCCTTGCCCGTGCCCGGCACCGGTGGCTTCGGACACAGTCGGACAATGCCTTCGACAATGTCATCGACGTAGGTGAAGTCCCGCGCCATCTGACCCTGGTTGTAGATATCGATCGGTCGGCCCTGGAGGATCGCTTCGGTGAACTTGAACAGGGCCATGTCCGGCCGACCCCAGGGCCCGTAAACGGTAAAGAAGCGCAACCCACTGGCCTGCAGACCGTAGAGGTGGCAGTAACTGTCGGCGAGCAGCTCGTTGGCGCGCTTGGTGGCCGCGTACAGGGACACCGGGTGCTCGACCGGGTCATCGACACTGAAAGGCAGCTTGCTGTTGGCGCCGTACACCGAACTGCTCGATGCATAGATCAGGTGCGCGGGCCGAGTGTGCCGGCAGGCTTCCAGCACGTTCAGAAAACCCACCAGATTCGATTGCGCGTAAGCGTCCGGATTATCCAGTGAGTACCGCACACCGGCCTGAGCGGCCAAGTGCACCACCTCGGTGAACCGCTGCGCTTGGAACAGCGCCATCAAGGCGGGCTTATCGACAATATCCAGAGTATGGAAACGAAAGCCTGTTAGTTCGCTTAACTGCTTGAGCCGTGCCTTCTTGAGTTCCACACTGTAGTAGTGGTTAAGATTGTCAATGCCAATCACTTCATGCCCGTCCAGGCACAAACGCTTGACCGTGTGATACCCGATAAAACCCGCAGCGCCTGTCACAAGAACGGTCATAGTTCCGGCTCCCTATTCAACACATCAGGCAATTACTTATAGCGGTGGTAGTGCACCAGGTCCACACTTTATAACAACACCCAAGCATGAACATTTGACTACTGACCCAGCAAACAGCCGGCGACTACAAGCAACACAAAAAGTTTTTTGCGATTCGACGAAAGGCAAATAATCTTTAAAAACAAAGGGTTGAAATCTGGCAAAACGACTAATGGATAAATGGCGTGTTTTTTGACTGAGAACGTTTGACAGACCGCGAAGACTGGCCGATAACTATGACGGTCTATTGAAACAAGGCGCGAATGCTCTTTTTCTTCCCGACCCTTTGTTCTAGAGACACTTCTAAAACGCTTGTCCAACCGGTCCAATGTGCAGACCGTGCGGTAGCTTTGACCTTGTAAAATTACACAGCGACCAATGCCAGATAAACGCACTCAATAGCGTCACATGGAAAAGTCGCGCACTCTCCTGAAGCATTTTGTGATTCATAATTGATACACCCTTGCATTCCACCATAAAAACCAGACTTCTGTTGATTGACATCTTTTGGTTCGCCTGGAACCCCTGCCTGATTAAACTTCGCTAACTTAAGAGTTTACCAGCATGTCAGCCATCAGCTCCGAACGGCCTAATTGGTACCTTTTGCAATGCAAGCCACGACAGGATGAGCGTGCACACCTCAACCTGCTTCAACAGAACTACGTGATATTCCACCCCCAACTTGTCAGTGAGCGCGTTATTCGCGGGAAACGACAGCGGGTGCTGGAATCACTGTTCCCCGGTTATTTGTTTATCCAACTCAGCCCCGATGACAATTGGGCGCCGCTACGCTCTACCCGTGGCATCAGCCGCATTGTCGAATTCAATCATGGTCCTGCGACGGTGGCAGAGCACGTCATCGAGCATCTGCGTTCGCGTTGTGACGAGTCATCGCAATCGAGCCCGGACGAAGCCCTCAAGCCCGGGGAACACCTGCAATTCATCCGGGGCCCGCTGGCGCCGCTGGAGGGTGTGTTCATCGCCCCGCAAGGCACCGATCGGGTGATGATCCTGATGCAGTTTCTCAATCGCGAACAATCCGTTTGCGTGCCATTGAACATTGTCGAACGACAACAATCCGCACTTCAAAACCAATAACTAATTAGCCTCGCTATATGTTTTTGCTCGGGAGCCATACTATGGTCTTGAAGTCACGCTGCCCTGTTGCATTGATCATGGCCTCGCTATACCCGGGCATGGCCTGGAGCACCAGCCCGCAGGCAATCAATGTGTATGGATTTGATTTCACCCCAACTTTCGTATTCGCGGAAAGTTACGACGATAACTTTCGCGAACTGGAAAGCCATGTGCAATCCTCCATGATCACCAAACTGGCGCCCTCCTTCGAACTCAAGGCTGAAGACCGCAACAGTGCCACTCGCTTGACCTGGCAACCGACACGCTACATCTACCACGAGCACACCAGTGCCTCGAACACCGCGCAACGGGTGCGTGCCGACAGCATCATGGAGTTCACCGACCGCCATCGCCTGGCGCTCGAAGCCGAATACCGCAAGTACGAGCGCACCGAATCGACGGCGGTCGAAGGCGAAAACGACAAGCTCAACAACAAACGCGTGGGTGGCCTCTATACCTACGGTGCCAAGAGCGCGGACAACCAGATCGATTTCGGCGCCAGTTATGCAGAACTTCGCTATGACAATGGCGGCGGCGTCAATGACGACAAGGAACGCAATACCACCTCAGTCACCAGCACCTGGTACCACCGCATCGGCAGCAATACCCGAGGCTTGCTGGAATACGACTATTCCAACTTTGACTACCTGCAAGCCAACAGCCCGCGCAGCAGTAACTCCAACGCCGTACTCGCCGGTGCCGTGTGGGACATCACCGCCAAGACCACCGGTAAAGTCCGCATTGGCTACGAGAAAAAGGACTTCGACAGCAGTGAATCGAAGAACCTCGATAACCCCACATGGCAAGTAGACGTGCAGTGGCAGCCACGCACCTATTCCACCTTCACCTTCCTCGCCCGCCAGGCCCTGGCCGAGGGCGACGATGGCGCCGATGCCGTCAAGTCGACCTTTACCCAGGTCGGATGGCGCCATGGCTGGACCGAGCGGATCACGACCGTGGCACAGGCCGGGTACGGTCGTTATGTCTACGAAGGCCAAAGCCGCACGGACAACCTGCAGGCCTACAACCTGGCCGTGGTGTACGCGATGCGCCGCTGGCTGGATATCGAACTCGGCTATCGGTACCGCGACAACGACTCGGATGCCGACAACGAGAGTTACACCCGCAACATCTTTCAGATCAGCTTCAACGTCAGCCTTTAAGAGGGTTTCGCCATGAAATCACACACTCTTGGCCTGTTGTTCGCATTGGCGGTACTGCCCGACACCTATGCGGCAGACCCCGGCACCCAATACAAACTGGCCGCCGGCGATGTGTTGCGCATCATCGTGTTCGGCGAGCCGGAGCTGAGCCTGAAAAAGATCCGCCTGAGCGATGCCGGCACCTTTTCCTACCCCTTTCTGGGGGAGATTTCGGCGAAGGGCATGACCCCGGGCCAAGTCGAAAAAATCATCGTCGACGGGCTCAAGCAAGGCTACCTGATCGACCCGAAAGTCAGTTTGAGCCAGATCGAATACCGGCCGTTCTACATCAACGGTGAAGTGAAAAAACCCGGCAATTATCCGTTCATACCCGGCCTGACCCTGGAGAAAGCCATTGCCCTGGGCGGTGGCCTGACCGAACGGGCTTCGATCAAGCGCGTGACCATCGTGCGCGGTGATGGCGGCACCACCCTGACCGATGAAGTCACCCGCAGCACCACGATTGCCCCCGGCGATACCATTTCCATTGCACAAGGCTTTTTCTAATCATGGACAACAGCCCTAGCACCTACGTCGAACGTCCTCTGCAAACGCATCTGCATCAGCAGTACAGCGAAGACAAGGACACCATTGATCTTCTGAAACTCTGGAGGGTGATCTGGCGCGCGAAATGGAGCATCGGGTGGCTGGTGCTGGTGAGCAGCCTGCTGGCGATCATTGTGGTCTCCAACATCACCCCGCAATACGTCGGCAGCGTCACCTTGTTGTTCAACGACAAGACACCGCCGCTGATGTCCTTCCAGCAACAAGTCAAGGACTCAGGCGGCAACGGCACCGATTACCTGCAGACGCAACAGGCGCTCCTGCAATCGCGGGACCTGGCGGAACGGGCGGTCAAACAACTGGGCCTGACCACCCACCCGGTCACCGATCCGCGCCAGCAGCCGACGTCATGGTTCACCCCGCGCGCATGGCTGTCCGACCTTGGGCTCGATAAATGGATCCCCGAGCTGGCTCAGTGGATACCGCCCAAAGAGACGCTCACCGAAGACGATGTGTTCAATCAGGTCACGCAGAACCTCATGCTGCACACCAGCGTAAAGTTCGTCGGCAAAAGCCAACTGCTGGAAATCGAGGTGGAACTGCCGGACCCTGCGCTGGCAGCCGCCACCGCCAACGCCCTGGCGAAGGGCTTTACCGACAGCCAGCTGGACACCAGCGAAAAATCCTCGCAAACCACCACGGCCTGGATGAACACCCGGCTGGTTGAACTGCGCAACAACCTGCGCGCGGCCGAGAAAAAGCTCCAGGGCTACCGGGAAGAGCAAGGCCTGGTCGACGTCGGCGGCGTTGCCACCATCAGCGCCAACGAACTGGAAATGACCGGCAATCGCATGGTCGACGCCCGTCGCAATCGCGCCGAAGCCGAAAGCGAGTACCGCCAGGCCAAGGCCTTGGGCAACGGCGACCTGAGCCGACTGTCCAGCGTACCGGCGGTGTTGAGTAACCCGTTGGTCCAGCAATTCCAGGCGGAACGGGCCAAGGCACAGGCCAAGGTCGAGGAACTGTCGGGGCGATATGGCCCCAAACACCCGAGCCTGGTGTCGGCGCAGTCGGAATTGCGCACCGCCACCACCAGCCTGCAACTTCAGGTCCAGCAAGTCGTGGCCGGTATCGAGCGGCAATATCAGCTCGCCTCGGCCAGTGAAGCCTCGCTGCGCCAGTCCTTCAACAGCAACAAGGCGCAAATCCAGGACATTGCCCGCAAGGAATTCCAGCTGCGCGAGTTCCAGCGTGAGGTCGACAGCACCCGCGCACTCTATGAGACCTTCGTCACCCGTTTGAAAGAAACCACCGCCACCGCCGACATGGACTCGACCAAAGTGCGCATCGTCGACCCCGCCATCGTGCCGACGGAGCCAAGCAAACCGCGCAAGACATTGATTGTCGGGATCGTCGGCCTGGTCGCTGCGGTGATCGGCGTTGCCTTGGCCTTGCTGTTCGAGAGCCTGAGCAACACCTTCAAAACCGACGAGACGATCGAAAGCGCGCTCAACATTCCGCTGCTCAGCGTCGTGCCGTTGGTAACGAAAAAAAGCCGTCGGCAATTGGCACGCCTGTTCGAAGACAACGACAACCCGCGGTTTTCCGAGACCATTCGCAATGTGCGCACCTGGCTGATGTTGCAAGGCAGCGAAATGCCGTCGCAGGTGGTGCTGGTGACGTCGACCGTCGCCGGTGAGGGCAAGAGCACCATTGCCAACAATCTGGCCAGCTCCCTGGCGTCCCTGGAGCGGGTGCTGCTGATCGATGCCGACATGCGCCAACCCACCCTGTCGCTGAACTTCGACTTTCCGCCGGACAGCCCGGGGCTGGCCAATGTGATTGCCGGCACGGCCAGGCTCGAGGACTGCATCGTATCGGTGGGCAATCTGGACATGCTGCCGGCCGGGAAAGTCTTGCCGCCTTCTATGGACCTGTTTGCGGCGCCACGCCTGCCGTCCCCTGCCGAGGCACTCAACGCGTCACGCCAGCCTCCGCCGCAGGACTTGCTCAGCTCGCCGCGCATGGCGCGCATGCTGGACGCGCTGAAGTCCCGCTACCGCCACATCATCATCGACTCACCGCCTTCGGAGATGATCAGCGACGCGCTGCTGCTGGCCAAGCATTCGGACGCGGTGATCTATGTGGTCAAGGCCGACAGCACGCCGATCAGCCAGGTGCAAAGAGGCCTGGCCATGTTGCAGCAGAGCCAGGTGTCGGTGTTCGGCACCGTCCTCAACCAGGTCGACCTGCGCAAGGCGCGCAAGTACGGCTACCACCATTCCAAGACCTTTTATAACTACGACTTCGCCCCGCGCTAACGGCCTGATGCCGTACATCTAAGAAGACCCTCGAGCAAGCGCAATCCTGTGGTGAGGGGATTGATCCCCTCACCCCCTGTTCACCCGGCCTGTTGCTTCGCCTTTTTCCTGCCACCACACCCCGTTCGCTTCACCTCTACCGAGCTACTGAAAAGCCTGCGGGGGTCTTGCCGTGCCCGCCCGTCAGCGCTGACGCAATCCTTTTGCCTTGAGGTCAAGCCCATGACACCGCTCTATACCGCTCACATGACACACCGCCGAGGCCTGACGTTCTGGGGCCAGTGGCTGTGCGCGCTGACGCTGTCCATCGCGCTGCTGATGCTGCTGGTGCATTGGCGCGTGGGCAGTCTGACCAGCGAATACCGGGTGCTGATGATCCTGACCGTGCTCGGCTCCGTGCCGATCTACAGCATGATGCAGGTGTTCCACAAGCGTCATGGCCTGGTGGTCGGGATCGGCCGGC
Organism: Pseudomonas sp. KK4; assembly: GCF_001984065.1. Lineage (GTDB taxonomy): Bacteria > Pseudomonadota > Gammaproteobacteria > Pseudomonadales > Pseudomonadaceae > Aquipseudomonas. Next base: position 25,980 of record NZ_LYVP01000058.1, on the reverse strand, counting down.
TGCTGGCCGGCTGGCTGATCCTGCTGGCCGTGCTGGCGGCGATTGCCTTCATCACCCAGACCAGCGCGATCTACTCGCGCCAGGTGATCGTGGCCTGGGCGCTGCTGGGGTTCCTGGTCCAGGTGGCAAGTTTCCTGCCCCTGCATTACGTCGCCCGACTGCACTCGCGCAGGATCGCCAACGGGCGTCGGGCGGTGATCATCGGCACCTGCCCCACTGCCCACGAGCTGGCGAAAAAGCTCTCCAGACCCAACCGCGCCCTGACACTGGGGTTCATCGCCACCGGCCATGACAGCGGCCCGGCCCCGAGCATCCTGCCGCTGCTAGGCCACGTCGACGCGATCCGCGAAATCATCACCGGCCTGCACGTGCGTCGCGTCTACATCGTGTTGACCATGGAGCACGCCGCCACCATCGAAGCGCTGTACATCGACCTGCTGGACATGAACGTCGACGTGGTGTGGATCCCGGATTTCGGCAGCATGGTGCTGCTCAACCATTCGATCTCGGAAATAGAGCGGATGCCGGCCATCTACCTCAACGAGAGCCTGCTCAGCTCCCACCCCGCCAGCCTGCTGTGCAAGGACCTGTTCGAACGCAGCCTGGCCGGCATGGCCGTGATTGTCCTCAGTCCCCTGCTGCTGGGGGTGGCGATCGCCGTCAAACTGACCTCCGCCGGCCCGGTGCTGTTCAAGCAGAACCGCCACGGCTGCAACGGCGAAGTGATCAAGGTCTGGAAGTTTCGCTCGATGCGCGTGCACGACGACCGCGAGGTGCGCCAGGCCACCCGTGACGATGACCGCGTGACGCCGTTCGGGCGCTTCCTGCGCCGCAGTTCCATCGACGAATTGCCGCAGCTGTTCAACGTGTTGTCCGGCCAGATGGCCCTGGTCGGGCCCCGCCCCCACGCCGTGACCCACAACATTTATTACACCGGCAAGGTGCGCGCCTACATGGCCCGTCATCGCCTCAAGCCCGGCATCACCGGGTTGGCCCAGATCACCGGGCACCGAGGCGAAACCGAGACGGTGGAAAAGATGCAGCTGCGCGTCGCCCAGGACCTCAACTACATCAACCAATGGTCGCTGTGGCTCGACATCAAGATCCTCGTCAAGACCCCCTTCACGCTGTTTTCGAAAAACATCTACTGACCCCCTGCCACCTCGTTGATCACTGTCACCGACCTGAGGTTTGACCATGAATGTGAGCGTATTCGGTATTGGTTACGTGGGCCTTGTCCAAGGCGCCGCGCTGGCAGAGGTCGGGCACAACGTGCTCTGCGTCGATGTCGACACGGCCCGGGTCGAGGCCCTCAGGCAAGGCACGCTGCCGATCTACGAGCCCGGCCTGAAAAGCCTGGTGCTCGACAACTACCACAGTGGACGGCTGCAGTTCGGCACCGACCTGGCCAGCGCCGTGCACCACGGCGATGTGCTGCTGATCGCCGTCGGCACGCCGCCGGACGAAGACGGCTCGGCGGACCTGAAGTACGTGTTGAGCGTGGCGCAGACCATCGCACTGAACATGGACCGTCATCAGATCATCGTCGACAAGTCCACCGTGCCGGTGGGTACCGCAGATCTGGTGCGCGCGTGCATCGAACAGGTGCTGGCCGAGACCGACCGCAGCGAGCTGACCTTCGATGTGGTCTCCAACCCGGAATTCCTCAAGGAAGGCTGCGCCGTCGAAGACTGCATGCGCCCCGACCGGATCATCATCGGCACCGACAGCCCGCACGCCGAAGCGGTGATGCGCGAGCTCTACGAACCGTTCAATCGCAACCGCGAAAAGATCATCGTGATGGACGTTCGCAGCGCCGAACTGACCAAGTACGCCGCCAACTGCATGCTGGCGACCAAGATCAGCTTCATGAACGAAATGGCCAACCTTGCCGAAAAACTCGGCGCCGACATCGAGATGGTGCGCCATGGCATCGGCTCCGATCCACGCATCGGCTATCAGTTCATCTACCCGGGCCTGGGCTACGGCGGCTCGTGCTTTCCCAAGGACGTGAAGGCGCTGATCCATGCCGCCACCAGCGTCGACATCGACGCCCGGGTGCTCAAGGCCGTTGAGGCGCGCAACCAGGAACAGAAAGCCAGCCTGTACAACAAGATCCTGGACCACTTCGGTGGCGCACTGCGCGGCAAAACCTTTGCCCTGTGGGGCCTGAGCTTCAAGCCCAACACCGACGACATGCGCGAAGCCCCCAGCCGGGTCTTGATGGAGGCCTTGTGGCAGGCCGGCGCCCGCGTCCAGGCGTACGACCCCAAGGCCATGGAGGAGGCGCAGCGTATTTACGGCGCGCGCGATGACCTGACCCTGGCGGGCACCAAGGAAGCGTCACTGAAGAATGCCGACGCGCTGATCATCGTCACCGAGTGGCAATCGTTCCGGGCCCCGGACTTCGACCTGCTGGCGCGGTACCTCAAGCAACCGTTGATCTTCGACGGGCGCAATCTGTTCGACCCGCAGCGTTTGAGCAGCCGTGGCTTTACCTACATTTCCGTGGGCCGCCAGACCCCTTGCGTGGTTCAAGCAGGAGCGACGCCATGATCAGGCTGGAACTCATCAGGCAATTTTCACCGAAGTTGCTCGACGCCAATCAGGCGTACTCCTTCATCAACTTTGCGTCCATCGGCAGTTTTTTCGAGAAGGCCCCGAGCTCCGTCGCCTACTTTTGCGATGGCATGCTGATGTCGACCTTCATGTCCCGGGTGACGGGCCGCACCATCGGCCGTGTCAGCTTCGACTTCACCTCCATTGCCGACCTGGTGCTGACAAGCGCCGAGCAACAGGGCAAACGCGTGTATTTCGTGGGCGCGCGGCAAGCGGAACTGGAGTTGTTCGTCGGCAAGATCAAGGCGCTCTATCCGCGACTGACCATCGCCGGTTATCACAACGGTTACTTCAACGCAGCCCAGGCCGAGGGTATTCAGGCTGACATCTGCCGCAGCCAGGCGGACCTGCTGATCGTCGGCCTGGGCGCCGGATTGCAAGAGCAGTTCGAACTCGATGCGCTGCAAGCAGGCTTTCGCGGGGTGGCCTTCACCTGTGGCGGGTTCATTCGCCAGGAAGCGCTGGCGACCCGGCAGTACTACCCGGCGGTGATCGACCGGCTGCATTTGCGCGCGTTTTATCGCATGTACCGCGAGCCCCACACGATCAAGCGCTACCTCATCGACTACCCCAGCAACTTTTTACAGCTGCTGGCGTTGCTCGCCCGGCGCAAAGTCGCCATCAGCGTTGGGGAATGACCATGCACATCCTGTTCATTCTCAAGGATTTCAAGTCCGGCGGCGGTGTCGAGCGCGTGCAGCAACGGTTATCCGAGCAGTTCCTCAAGGATGGCCAGCGGGTGAGCTTTTTCGTCATGAACGGCGAGACGCCGGACACTGAAGGCGATCAAGGGCACCATGACGGCGGTGGCAGCGGCATCGCAGGCCTGTTGCGGTCGATCGTCCTGCTGCGCAGGCTCATTCGTCGCGAGCAGGTCACCCACCTGATTTCCGCCAAGGAACAGGCCAACGTCTGCACCTGGTTCGCCACCCTGGGCAGTGCCTGCAAAGTCATCTACAGCCGGCACCTGACCCTCGATTGCACCGAGCAGAAAACCGGCCCCTCCAGCCTGCGTCTGCTCTATGCCTTGTACCTGTGCGGCAGCGGCAAAGTGGTGACGGTGTCCACCGCATTGCGCCAGTCACTGGTCGACCTGCTGCCCTGGGGCCGGCAGCGGGTTCGCTATTGCCCCAACGCGGTCATCACCGAGCAACTGTTGCAAGCCTCACAGGCCGCCCTGCCCCTCGGGTTGCCCGGTGACTACTGGCTGGGCCTGGGCAGGCTGGCGCCACAGAAAGGCTTTGACCTGCTGCTCGATGCCTATGCCATGGCCTTGCAACGCCAGGCACTGCCGGATCTGGTGATCGCCGGCGACGGCCCCTTGCGCGAAGCACTGACCGCTCAGGCTCAGCGACTGGGCATCGCACACCGAGTGCACCTGACCGGTTTCCTGAGCAATCCCTACCCGCTGCTCAGGCATGCACGACTGTTCATTCTCAGTTCATTGCACGAAGGCATGCCGACCGTACTGATCGAGGCGTTGGCGCTGGGTACGCCGGTGCTGGCCTGCGACTGCGAGACAGGCCCCAGGGAACTGCTGGACAACGGCCGGCTTGGCCTTTTGGTCAAGGCCAACGACATACCGGCATTGGCCAATGGAATGCTGCAGAGCCTGGCCCCACGGGATCACCTTGCCCCCAGCGAAAAAACGGTCACTGACGCCATCCGCCCGTACACCAGCCAGCACGCGGCCCAGGCGTATTACCAGGTATGGAATCAATGAAAAAATTGCTGATTATCCTGCATGACCTCAGCGCCGGCGGGGCTGAGAAGATGATGACGCGCCTGGCCGGTGCCCTGGTCGACGCCGGCAACGACGTGACCTTGTTGCTGCTGACCGGCGGCGGCCTCAATGCGGCGCACCTGGACCCGCGGGTGAAAAAGGTCGAATTGCACAGCCCGCGCAGCGCTCGAGCGGTGCCGGCACTGGCGCGCTTTCTGCGGGCCAATCGCTTCGATGCGCAACTGGCGGCCCTGACCCACGTCAACGTGGTGGCGATCGCCGCGGCCCTGCTGTCCGGCACCCTGGCCCGGCTGCACGTCAGCGAGCGCAATGCCTTTTCCCATGACAAGCACGTCAACCCCGACTTCATGGTACGCACCGCGTACCGGGTGGCACCGCTGCTGTACCGGTTGATTCCCAACCCGGTGATCTGCGTCTCGCGGGGTGTCGCCCAGGACCTGGTCGACACCACCATCGCCCGCCCCCGGGACGTGACCATCGCCGACAACCCGGTGCTCGACGACAACTTCCGCGAGAACACCCCCGGGTTGCCCAGCCACCCCTGGCTGCTGGAAAAGTCCGGCGCGGTGATCGTCGCCGTGGGCCGCCTGGCGTCACAAAAAGGCTTCGACACCCTGATCACGGCGTTGGCCGCTTTGCCGGACCCCAGGGTACGCCTGGTGATTTTTGGTGAAGGCGTACTGAGGGAACGGTTGCTTAATCTGGCGCGCACCCTGGGCGTCGCCGAGCGTGTCGACCTGCCGGGCTACACCGATGACCCGCGGGCGGAAGTGGCGGCGGCCGATTGCTTTGTGCTGTCGTCGCGCTTCGAGGGCAGCCCCAATGCCCTGGTAGAGGCCTTGTCCACGGGTACCCCAGTGGTGGCGACACGCTGCCCCCATGGCCCACAGGACATCCTGATGGGCGGTCTGATCGCACCGCTGGTAGAGGTCGACGACCCGATCGCACTGTCCCAGGCGATTGCCATGCGGCTGTCCATCCCCCGCCATCTGCAGCGTCAGAGCCGACTTGAGGCGGCCGCCCGGTTCATGAATGCCAGCGCGGTGCAAACCTACCTCACCGCAATGCTGGGGAGCTCGACATCATGAGCACCCTGCAGATCCGGTATTCGACGTTACGCGACGGTTTCACCCTGTTCGGCGTGCTGTTTTACATCCAGGTGATCACCTTTGCCCTGGGGCTGGGTGGCGGCTCCGGCTTCGGCGACATCGACAGGGACCTCGAAGGCAACGTCGCCAACCAGGTCTGCGGCCTCATCACGCTGCTGGTGCCTCTGTTCTTTTTTATCCGTAACAAGGTGTTCCTGAGCAAAACCTTTTACCGCAGCAATTTCTTTTTGCTGGTGTTCCTGCTGTGTGTCGTCGCATCGGTCGGTTGGTCCTACGACCCGATGCTCAGCCTCAAGCGCTTTATCGGGATGCTCGGCGTGGTGTTTTTCGCCGGTTTCATTGCCTACAACTACCCGCTGGAAAAAATCACTTTCATGCTCGGTTGCGCCATCGGCGTGGCGGCGCTGATCGGCTTGATACTGGCCGTGGTCATGCCGAGCGCCGCGTTCCTGTCCGGGGGTATCCGCGACGGCGCGTTCAAGGGGATCTTTACCGAAAAGAACGCCGGCGCCCGGCTCAATGCAGTCGCCGTCCTGCTGTTGCTGCCGATGATCCGCCAGCGCAACCGCTGGGCCCTGCTCTGCTCGTCTTTTTCGTTGATCGCCATTCTGCTCGCCCAGTCGGCGACTGCCGTGGCCTTGATCGTGTCCGGCACGGTGAGCTATGGGTACTTCCTCACCCTGATCCGCTTGCGCCTGAACCGCTCGCAGTGGCTGTTCTTCGCTTGCACCGTGGTGTTCCTGCTGTTTTGCCTGTTGCTGTACAACCACGTGGCGTTGCTGCTGGAGATGGCCGGTCGCGATCCGTCCCTGACCGACCGCACGCTGATCTGGGAACTGCTGGCGCCCTTTGTCGACCAGCAATGGCTCAAGGGTTACGGTTTCGGCGCGTTCTGGGCCAGTCCCGACGCCGATGCCTTCATCACGCGCTGGGGCTATATCGGTAACGCCCACAGCGGCTACATGGAGACCCTGCTCAACGGCGGCGTTATCCAGTTGACGGCGCTGGTGCTGCTGCTGGGCGAAGCGCTGCTCAAACAGTACCGCGCCGTCACGGCGAACCAGGCGGCGCAGTATCGCGCCAGTGCCCTGGTGATCATCGGCCTGTTCGCCGTCACCAATTACGTGGCCTACGTGATTCCCAACTACCGCTCCGCCGAGTTCCTGGTGTTCTGCACCCTGGCCCTGTCCTTCCGGCGTCAGTACGCGACCTGTCCCGAATCTGTACCGACCCACCTGCATCAGCGCGCCATGCAGACCAGTTAAGAAAATGTCGAGATCAACGAAGACCTTGTGGCGAGGGAGCTTGCTCCCGCTGGACTGCGCAGCAGTCCCCCTCTTTTGAACAAACAGCGAGGCCGCTTCGCGACCAGGCGGAAGCAAGCTCCCTCGCCACGGGTTCAGTGCCGCACCCGAGTGCGCCAAGGCTCAACACAAGTCCTATCAACAGGAGATCCACCCGTGCCCAACCAAGCCCCAGCTTCACCGCATACCGTGTGCGTCGTGATCCCGATGTACAACGGCGCCGCCAGCATCGAGCAGACGCTGGCGTCCCTGGCCGAGCAAACCCGGCTGCCCGATCACGTCATCGTCATCGACGACGGCTCCACCGATGACGGCCCGCAACGGGTCAGGGACTTCGCCGCGCCATTTCGCCTGACGCTGCTGCAGCAGGTCAACGAAGGCCAGGCCAGCGCACGCAACCACGGGATGCGGCACTCTCAAGAGACGTTCGTGGCGATGCTCGATGCCGATGACCAGTGGCGCCCGCAGAAGCTGGAGCTGCAACTGGCGCTGTATGACGAACTCAGCGCCCAGGGGCGGCCGGTGGGGTTGATCGACTGCTATGCGCAGGTCAACTACAGCGACGGCCGGCGGCAACTGGACGCCATTCGCAAGAACGGTATGCATTTCTACGATTTCATCCGCGCCAACGTCCTCAATGGCGTGTCCACCGCGCTGGTCAAGCGCGACGTGATCATGGAGCTGGGCGGTTTCGATGCCGGCCTGCGTTACTGCGAAGACCGCTACATGTGGACCCGCATCGCCGAGCACTGGGAAATCCACACGGTGCCTCAGGTGCTGCTCGAGCGCACGGTCAACGACGGCAACATGACCGCGCAACCGAAAAAGCACTACCAGAACAAGATCCGGTTCACCGAGGTGTACCTCGAGCGCTATGCCGCGCAGCTGAGCAAGCAGCAGCAGATCGAATTCGTGCTGGCCAACCACACCGACTTTCTCAACACCTTTTCCCGAGGCGGCGAGCATGTCGAGGTGATCGACGTGTACCAGCGAATGTTCAGGCATTCCTGGCAGACCCTGATCTTCGACCACGGCAAACCGACCCTGCGCTACCTCTATGCCCGCGCCAGAACCTGGGGCAAGGCACCGGCGTCAACCACCGCTCACTGACTCGGTATCGGCCATGGCCAATCGTCGCCTCACCACCCTGGGCTGGATCTTCACCGAGAAATTCGGCCTGATTTTCCTGTCGATGATTACCTTCGTCGCCTATGCCCGGCTGCTGTCGCCCGCCGAGCTGGGTGTGGGCACCATCATCATTGCCATCGTCGAGTTGATCGGGCTGATTTACTCATCGGTGCTGGAAGACCCGCTGGTGCGGCTCGAGCGCCTGGAGGACAAGCACATCAGTACGGCGTTCTGGGCGGCGGTGCTGGTCAGCCTGGTGTCCATCGTCATCATCTCGGCCGTGGCGGTGCTGTACACGCCCGACCCGGTGCTGCAATGGATGACGGCGGTGGCCTCGGTGAAAATCCTCTTCACCATGATGGCCCGCGTTTATGTGGCGCAGATGCGCCGCAGCGGCAACTTCAAGGGGCTGGCTTCGCGCACCTTGCTGGGCAAGGTGTTCGGTGGCGTTGCCGGGATCGCTGTCGCGCTGTGGGGGTTGGGGGCCTGGGCGGTGATTGCCCAGGCCGTGATCATGGAGCTGGTGTCGATCATCGTCCTGATGCGCGCCGATGCGCGGCGCATTGCCTTTCACATTGACGGCCCGTTCCTGCGCGAACTGTTGAAGGCCGGTACACCGGTGGCGATCAACGCCCTGAGTTCGCAAACCCTGCAACGAGGGGTCAATGTGGTGTTGGGGATGGCGGCCGGGGCGAACGCGGTCGGCATGTTCAACATGGCGATGCGCATCATCGACCTGCCCCGTACGGCGATTTACAACGGCCTGCTCAGCTACGCGCTGCCGGCGTTCGCCCGGCGCAGTTCAGAGCCATCGAGGCTGCTGGGGATCATCGACGACTCCACCGCGGTCAGCGGCTTTGTGTTGACGCCGCTGTTCATTGGCATCGCGCTCACCGCCAACGACCTGATCCTGCTGATATTCGGCGCCAAGTGGGCCGACGCCATTCCCTTGCTGCAGGTACTGGCCTGTACGGCGGCCATTGGCAACAGCGCCATGTACGCCACCACCGCTCTGGTGGCGGTCAACCGCAGCCACCTGACGATCAAGGCTGAAGTGGTCACCACGGTGCTGGCGCTGGCGCTGGTCTACGGGCTGGGTGACGTCTATGGCGGCATGACCGCGGCCCTCGCGCTGCTGGCACGGATGCTGTTCATCACACCGCTGCAAATCCGCGGTCTCAACACGGCCATCGGCTACGGCTGGCGACGGTTCTTCGACTGCAATTACCGCAGCGTGATTGCCTCCCTCGTCATGGCGGCGACCGTCCTGTACGTGTCATCGCTGCCTGGACTTCAGGGCTACGCGCACCTGATCTGCAACATCGTGGTTGGCGCCCTGAGCTATGCCGTGGCGTATAGCGTCATGCACCCGCGCTGGCCGCAAGAATTCAAATCGGTTTTTACCACCCGCTGAATTCAGACCCTGAGACAGGAAGACCTCACCATGCGCAAAACTACGTTGATCACTGGCGGGGCCGGTTACATCGGCTCCCATACCGCCTTGGCGCTCATCAATGCCGGCCACAATGTGCTGGTACTCGACAACCTGTGCAACAGCTGTCGAGAGTGCATCTCACGCCTGGAACAACTGACCCTGACCCGGGTGGATTTCATCAAGGGCGACATCCGTGATTCGAAGCTGCTGGACGATATCTTCCGCCGCTATGACATCGATTCGGTGGTGCATTTCGCCAGCCTCAAATCCGTTGCGGAAAGTGTCAGCAAGCCGCTGGACTACTACGCCAACAACGTCGCCGGCACCCTTGAGCTGTGCCGGGCGATGGCGCGCAACAACGTGTTCCAACTGGTGTTCAGCTCATCGGCCACGGTGTACGGCGAGCCCGCGCGAACACCGATCTGCGAAGATTTCGGCACCGGCAAACCGGTCAATCCCTATGGCCGCACCAAGCTGATGATCGAAGAGTTGCTCACCGACCTGTGCCACTCCGACCCACGCTGGAGCATCGGTTTGTTGCGCTACTTCAACCCGATTGGCGCCCACGAAAGCGGGATGATCGGAGAAGACCCCAGGGGCCGCCCCAATAATCTGCTGCCATGCCTGACCCAGGTCGCCATTGGCCGGATTCCTGAACTCACGGTGTACGGCAACGACTATCCCACCGTGGACGGCACCTGCGTGCGCGACTACATCCACGTGGTCGACCTCGCCATCGGCCACCTCAAGGCCCTTCAGGTGTTGCAACACAGTAACGGCATCAACGTCTGGAACCTCGGTACCGGCATTGGCTACAGCGTGCTGCAAATCATCCAGAGTTTCGAGGACATCACCGGCATCACCATTCCCTACCGCTTCGTACCCCGACGCGAAGGTGACATTGCCCAATGCTGGGCCGATCCCGGCAAGGCCGGACGGGAACTGGGCTGGACCGCGCAGCGCGATCTGCAACAGATGATCGTCGATACCTGGCGCTGGCAGTCGTGCAACCCGCAGGGGTATCAGTCGTCGTTTGAAATTCAAGCGCTGATGGCCGTCAAATGATGCTGAAAGGATCGGTGCTGTTACTGCTGCTGTCGCTTTCGATGGCGGGCCATGCAGCACAGGCATCTCCCGGTGTGCCCACCACCGGGCTGGTGCTGTGGCTGGATGCGGACGATGGGGCGAGCCTGACCCTGGATGCGCAGAACCGCGTGCGGCAATGGCGGGACAAGTCCGGCCAGGGCCATCACGCCACCGTCGACGATGGCGCCGCGCCGCCGCAGCGGCTGGCAAACGCCGTCAATGGCCATTCGGTGCTGCATTTCAGTGGCGGTTCGGGGTTGCTCGGCAAAAGCATTCGCAGCGGCAAAGGGCCAGTGACGGTGTTGGTCGTGTCCCGTCGGTTGTCCGAACAGCCTGAGGTCGATCCCTGGCAACGCCTGTTCAGCTCACGCCCGCACACCGCCCTCAACGATAACCAGTTGCCCAATTTCGCCATCAGCCTGCAACAGACCAGCGCCTATGGGCCGAGCGTTGCCGTGCTGGAGCTTGACGATGTGCCGATCGGCCCGTTCGGCGTGGGGCGCAATGCCGTCGGCAGCGCCGACAACTTTCGCGGCGACATCGCCGAAGTGCTGGTGTACGACCGTGCATTGGCCTCCCTTGCAGAACGCCAGCAGGCCTTTGAGTACCTGGCGCAGAAATGGTCGGTTGCCATCCCCGAACAAGCCAACAACTGGACCCGAGTCGGGCCACTCGGTCCCTTGCCCACCCGCAGCAACGACCACCTGCCGCTGTCCGATCAGGCCAATGCCGGCCGGTGGATGCTCAACGCCGTGCTGTCCGATGAATTCAACGGCAGCACCCTCGACCTCGATCGCTGGCACGTCAACAACGGCATCGGCAACGAGTCCCTGGGACGCAAACCGGCGCTGTACAAGCCCGACAATGCCACGGTCAGCAACGGCCACCTGAACATTGTGTTCCGCAAGGAAACCTTGCCCGAGAAGTACGTCAAGCTCGGCTTCAAAGACTACAGCTCAGCGATGGTCAGAACCCGGGAACGGGGGTTCTACGGCTACTACGAAGCCCGGGCCAAACCCATGAATTCCGCTGGCTCCAGTGCCTTTTGGCTGGCGTGGACGGGTATGGCGGACAACGCCACCGAGATCGACATCTTCGAAATAGGCGGCAAGACCAAAAACGGCGCCCTGGACCGCTCGTACAACATGAATGCCCACTTGTGGGCCACGCCGCAAAGCACCGAGCACATTGCCAATGGCAGCATCTGGGTCAGCCCCTGGCGCCTGGCCGATGACTTCCATGTCTACGGTTTCGACTGGCAGCCCGACACCCTGCGCTGGTATGTCGACGGCGTGTTGGTCAGGGAGTCGAAGAACCCGTATTTCTTCTTTCCGATGGAGGTGAACTTCGACAGCGAGGCCTTTTGGAAGTGGTTTGGGGTGGTCGACGATGCCGACCTGCCCTCCACGTTCGAAGTCGACTACTTGCGGATGTGGCAGCGAACTCGATAGCGCCACGCTCCGGCATACACCCAGGGTCAACATTCAATCGGCAGGGAGGTTGGTTTTCATTCCGCGCCAACACAACTGGAGCGCCTCTACGTGATCAAACGCCGGCTGAACGAACTGGATTTGCTGCGCTTTCTGGCTGCCATGGCCGTAGTGTTTTTTCACTATGCGTTTCGCGGGTATGCCAAAGGCGACATGTCTGAAATGCCCTACCCACTGTTGGCCGAGCCTGCCAAATACGGTTACCTGGGCGTCGAGCTGTTTTTCATGATCAGCGGTTTCGTGATTCTGATGACCGCTTCAAGCAATAACCTCAAAGCGTTTTTCATCTCCCGCGTGGTGCGCCTGTGCCCCGCTTTCTGGGTGTGTTGCACTCTCACGTTTCTGATCACGCTTGCCATTGGACAGCCCAGGTATTCGGCCACTGTCTACCAATACCTCATCAACATGACATTTCTGAGTGACTTGACGGGTGTGCTGCCGATCGATGGCGTCTACTGGTCACTGTTTGTGGAAATACAGTTTTACCTGATGATCTCCATTGTGCTGGGCTTGAGGAAAATAGAGAAAATAGAGACCTGTCTCGTGCTCTGGCTGATGATTTCTGCCACGGCGGAGATACTGGGTTTCGAGAAGCTGCGCTCAATATTGATTACCGATTACGCCGCCTATTTCACGGCGGGGGCGACGTTCTATCTTGTCTGGGCCAAGGGCTTCACAAAGACGCGAGTCGCGCTGCTGGCCGGGGCATTGGCACTGGCCTGCTACACCGCCATTGCATGGGCCCAATTGCTCGAACCCAAATATTCAACCCAATACGATTCCTTGATCGTGTGCAGCATCATTGTTGTGTTTTTCGCTGCGTTCTTTTTGATCGCAACCAACAGGACCGGCACCGTAGGCACATTGAACTGGACGGTATTGGGAACGCTGACTTACCCCCTCTACCTGTTGCATCAGATGATCGGCTTCATGATCTTCAACATCGCTTATCCCGCGGTAAACCCGCACCTGGTGCTATGGGGCACGCTCGCCCTGATGATCAGTACGTCCTACATCATCCATAAAGACATCGAAGTGCCCTTCGCCAGTCTTCTGAAAAAATCCCTCTCGCAATCCTTCACCCGTGTCAGAACCTGGCTCTAGCGCCGCCGGCCGGCAGGTTGCGCCGCGCTCGCCCGCTTCAGGGTGTCGCTGGGCAACTCTTTGAACAGCGCGCGATAGCTGCTGGAAAACCTCCCCAGATGCCAGAACGACCAGTGCATCGCCACCTCGGCGACAGTGGTCTGCGTCGGCGTGCGGCTGAGCAATTCACGCCGTGCGCTGTTGAGCCGACGCAGACGCAGCCACTGGGTCGGCGCCATGCCGGTGTAGGTCTTGAACGCATGCTGCAATTGACGCAGCGACACCCCCGCCACCTGGGACAGTTCCAGCAGGTTGAGGTGTTCTTCCGGCGTATCCGCCGCCCATTCCCCCACTCGCTTCATGATCGCCCGCTCCCCGGCGCGGCGTTGCAATGCGCCCTGATCGAGGCAGATACAGGCGTTATCGAGGATGAACAGGCAATCGTCGAGCAGCTGCTGGGTCAGGGCTTCGCGGCTCGGCGGATCGATCGTCTGCGACAACCGCGTGAGCGTGCCGCTGAGCCAACGGCTGAACAGCGCGTTCTGCCCGGAGTTGAGCGGCGCCATGAACAGACCTTCGAGCCTGGCGACATCCAGCGCATGGCGCTCAACGAACGCCGGGCCGAAGACCACGGCGATTTCCTGATAGTTCTCCGGGGTGATCCAGATGTTGCGGCTTTCGCCGTTCAACACGTACAGCGCGTTGTCGCTGCGATCGAAACAGAACGCCAGCGAGCCCGGTGGCGCGCTGAAATTCTGCTCGACCCGAGTGTTCATCGACTCTTCGTAAATCTCCACGCCCTGCAAATCCAGATAGCGCACCAGGCCTGCGAAATGCCCCGGCGACATCTGTTGGTAATGCTGGACCCAGCCCGGTGTGGCGCGGATCTGCTCGGCGACATCGGCGGTGTTGAAGGCTTGAACCTGTATTGAATCTGACACTTTCATGGGTGGCCTGGCGCACTCTTTTGGTGCGCTTCGTGCTGCTTAAAGTGGATAGATGGAACCGCAACGCTCGCCCAAGATAGTCGTCAACGCGCCACAGGGGAAGCGTCTGACAGATCAATCCGACATTCCCCCGCGTTAATAAAACCAATAATGAGGTCTTTATGAATGTCCCTTTCGATCAGCTGTTCACGTGGCTGAAAGATCACAAGATTACCGAAGTCGAGTGCGTCGTCAGCGATCTGACCGGCATTGCACGCGGCAAAATCGCACCCACCAACAAGTTCCTGCATGAGCGAGGCATGCGCCTGCCGGAAAGTGTGCTGTTGCAAACGGTAACCGGGGACTTCGTCGACGACGACATCTACTACGACCTGCTGGACCCGGCCGACATCGACATGGTCTGCAAGCCGGACGCCGATGCGGTGTACGTGGTGCCATGGGCCATCGAGCCAACCGCCATCGTGATCCATGACACCTTCGACAAGTTCGGCAACCCCATCGAACTGTCGCCGCGCAACGTGTTGAAGAAAGTCCTGCAGCTTTACACCGACAAGGGATGGAAGCCCATTGTGGCGCCGGAAATGGAGTTCTACCTGACCCAGCGCTGCGAAGACCCTGATCTGCCACTCAAGGCACCGCTGGGCCGTTCGGGCCGCGCCGAAAGTGGTCGACAGTCGTTCTCCATCGATGCAGCCAACGAATTCGATCCGCTGTTCGAAGACGTCTACGACTGGTGCGAACTGCAAGGCCTGGACCTCGACACGCTGATCCACGAAGACGGCCCGGCGCAGATGGAAATCAACTTCCGTCATGGCGACGCCCTGGACCTGGCCGACCAGATCACCGTGTTCAAGCGCACCCTGCGCGAGGCGGCGCTCAAACACAACGTCACCGCGACCTTCATGGCCAAGCCGATCGGCGATGAGCCGGGCAGCGCCATGCACATTCACCAGAGCGTGGTGGACATTGAAACCGGTCAGCCGATCTTCGCCGACGCCGACGGGCAGATGAGCGACCTGTTCCGCCAGCACATCGGCGGCCTGCAGAAGTACATCCCCAAGGTGCTGCCGATGTTCGCACCCAACGTCAATTCGTTCCGCCGCTTCCTGCCGGACACCTCGGCACCGGTCAACGTCGAATGGGGCGAAGAAAACCGCACCGTCGGCCTGCGCGTGCCGACCTCGAGCCCCGACGCGATGCGCGTGGAAAACCGCCTGCCCGGTGCCGACGCCAACCCGTACCTGGCCATCGCCGCCAGCCTGCTGTGCGGCTACATCGGCATGGTCGAAGGCATCGAACCGAGCGCCGCGGTGCAAGGCCGCGCCTACGAACGGCGCAACCTGCGCCTGCCGATCACCATCGAAGACGCCCTGACCCAGATGGAAGAGTGCGCCGCCATCGGTCGCTACCTGGGCGACAAGTTCGTGCGCGGTTACGTCGCGGTCAAACGCGCCGAGCACGAGAACTTCAAGCGGGTGATCAGCTCGTGGGAGCGGGAGTTCCTGTTGTTGAGCGTCTGACAGAGCTCTCTGCCAAGCCCGCGCCCCCTGTGGGAGCGGGCTTGCTCGCGAATGCGGTGTGTCAATCAACAAATAGGCTGACTGACCTGGCCTCTTCGCGAGCAAGCCGCTCCCACATGGAGAACGCAATCCCCTGAAAAAAAATCCAATAAATCCTAGAGGTGTCGAATGCGTCTGTTGAAATCCGTAGTCCCGCTCGCCCTGGCAACCCTGTTCAGCGCCATTGCCCAGGCCCAACCCCAGGTCAGCGTCTACAACTGGACCGATTACATCGGCGAAACCACCCTCGCCGACTTCCAGGCCAAGACCGGGATCAAGGTGATTTACGACGTCTTCGATTCCAACGAAACCCTGGAAGGCAAGCTGCTGGCCGGGCGCACCGGGTATGACGTGGTGGTGCCGTCCAACCACTTTCTGGCCCGCCAGGTGAAGGCCGGGGCGTTCCTGAAGCTGGACCGCGCGCAACTGCCGAACTTCAAGAACCTTGACCCGAAATTGCTCGCACTGCTTGAGAAAAACGATCCGGGCAACGAGCACTCCGTGCCTTACCTGTGGGGCACCAACGGCATCGGTTACAACGTCGACAAGGTCAAACAGGTGCTGGGCATCGACCACATCGACTCCTGGGCGGTGCTGTTCGAGCCGGAAAACATCAAGAAGCTCAGCCAGTGCGGCGTGTCGATGATGGATTCGGCCGATGAAGTGTTCCCCGCCGTGCTCAACTACATGGGCATGGACCCGCGCAGCGAAAACCCCGAGGACTACAAGAAGGCCGAGGCCAAGCTGCTGAGCATCCGGCCTTATGTGACCTACTTCCACTCCTCCAAGTACGTGTCGGACCTGGCCAATGGCGACATCTGCGTGGCCTTCGGTTACTCAGGGGATGTGTTCCAGGCCGCCAACCGCGCCAAGGAAGCCAAGAACAATGTGAACATTGCCTACGCCATCCCCAAGGAAGGCAGCAACCTGTGGTTCGACCTGCTGGCCATTCCATCCGATGCCAGCAACCCGAAAGAAGCCCACGCCTTCATCAATGACCTGCTTGATCCGCAAGTGATCGCCAAGGTCAGCGCTTCTGTGGGTTACGCCAACCCGAACCCGGCGGCCAAGCAATACATGGACCCGGAACTGGTGAACAACCCAGAGGTTTACCCGCCTCAACAAGTGCTGGACAAGCTCTACATCTCCACCACGCCGCAGCAGTCGATCATGCGCCTGATGACCCGGTCCTGGAGCAAAGTGAAGTCCAACCAATGAACCAGTACACCCAGGAACATACCCGTTCTTACTACGCCGCTTCGGCCCACGGCCAGGCGCCCTTCCCCACGCTGGGCGAAGACCTGGTGGCGGATGTCTGTGTGATTGGCGGCGGTTTTACCGGCGTGAACACGGCCATTGAATTGGCCCAGCGCGGGCTCTCGGTGGTCCTGCTGGAAGCCCGGCGCATTGGCTGGGGCGCCAGCGGCCGTAACGGCGGGCAGTTGATTCGCGGCATCGGCCACGACGTCAGCGGGTTTGCCCGGCATGTCGGTGCCGAGGGCGTCCGTTACATGGAGCGGGCGGGCGTTGAATCGGTGGAACTGGTGGGCCGGCGGATCCGCGAGCACGGCATCGACTGCGACTTGCGCTGGGGCTTTTGCGAGCTGGCCAACACCCCGGCGCAGTTTGCCGGGCTGAAGGCCGAGCACGCGCAGTTGAAAGAATCCGGTTACGCCCACGAGGTGAGACTGGTAGAGCCCGGGCAGATCCGTGAGCAGGTGGTCGACGCCGGTGTGTATACCGGGGGCTTGATCGACATGGGCTCTGGACATCTGCACCCCTTGAATCTGGTACTGGGCGAAGCGCAACTGGCGCGTTCCCTCGGTGTAAGGATCTTCGAGCAGAGCCCGGTGCTGGAGCTGATTCATGGCAGCACGGTGCAGGTGCGCTGCGCCGGGGGAACGGTGCGCGCCGGTCGCCTGGTGCTGGGTTGCAATGCGCATCTGGAAGAGCTCGAGCCGAAACTGAGCGGCAAGGTGTTGCCGGCAGGCAGCTACATCATCGCCACCGAGCCCCTGCCAGCGGAGCTTGCGGCGCAGTTGATCCCGCACAACCTGGCCCTGTGCGATCAGAAGGTCGGCCTGGATTACTACCGGCTCTCGGCCGACCGGCGCCTGCTGTTCGGCGGCGCCTGCCACTACTCCGGACGCGACCCACGGGATATCGCGGCCTACATGCGCCCGCAGATGCTCAAGGTGTTCCCGCAGTTGGCCGATGTGCGCATCGACTATCAATGGGGCGGCCGGATCGGCATCACTGCCAATCGCTTCCCCCAGGTCGGACGCCTGAGCCAGCACCCCAATGTGTACTACGCCCAAGGCTATTCCGGCCACGGCCTGAACGTGACGCACTGGTGCGCCAAACTGTTGGGTGAAGCAATCCACGCCGGACACAGCCGGGGTTTCGACGTGTTCAGCGCCGTGCCCCACATGACCTTTCCCGGCGGTCGCGCCCTGCGCTCGCCACTGCTGGCCCTCGGTATGCTTTGGTATAGGGTGCGTGAAATGCTGGGCTGATAAATAATGAGGTCCTCTGTGGCGAGGGCGTTTACGCCCGTCCGGCTGCGCAGCAGTCGCAAAAACAGGCCACCCGCTTTGTCTGGCTGAATGCGGGTGCCGCTTCGCGCCCCAGCGGGCGTAATCGCCCTCACCACGGGTTTTTCCATCCCCCCATTTGCTCCGATAGGCCTTTCGATTTGCTCAATGGCGAGTCACTTCTATATTGAGGGGGTGCTCATCAATTCTGCATTCATCGAGCCTGGCCATGGCAACGACAGCCCCATTGATCATCTGCGAGCACTGTGACTGCGTGTACGAGAAAGCCACGCTCGCCAAACACCAGAAGACTCTGTGCATACGTTGTGGCGGTGTGCTGCAGCGCTATAACGGTCTGACGGTGCAGCAGCGGCTGGCGCTGACCTTCACCGCTTTGATGCTGTGGATCTTCGCCAATTTCTACCCGGTCATGAGCATCAGCCTCAAGGGCCTGAAAAACAGCGCCACCCTGTGGGACTCGGTACTGGCCCTGAGCCTGGGACCGATCACCTTCATCGCCATGGTGGCGGCGATCGCCATGATCATTGCGCCGATCTTCCAGTTGCTGTTGCTGATCTGGGTCCTGAGTCATGCCCTGGGCAATCGCCGGGCACCCGGGTTCCGGTTCTGCATGCGCTGGCTGGAAACCCTGCGGCCCTGGAGCATGCTCGAAGTCTGCCTGCTGGGCGCCATGGTGGCAGTGATCAAACTGGCCGGATTGCTCGACGTGCTACCCGGTATCGGCCTGTTCGCCCTCGCCATCCTGAGCCTGATGATGATTCGCATCGCCGGTCGCGATGTGCGTGACCTGTGGGACATTCAATGAAAACGCCACCCACCGCCAGCGATCTGAACCTGTGCCTGTGCCACACCTGTGGCCTGGCCTGTGACATGACCCATGAGCCCCACGAGTGCGAGCGCTGCGGCGCCCCGCTGCACCGGCGCAAGAGCAATTCGCTGACTCGTACCTGGGCGTTCCTGTTCACTTCGCTGGTGTTCTACATCCCGGCCAACCTGCTGCCGGTGATGAACACCCAAATGGTCGGCAACGGTGCCGACAGCACCATCATGAGTGGCGTGCTGGAGTTCTGGGAGGCTGGCGCCTGGGACATCGCCCTGATCATTTTCATCGCCAGCATCGCGGTGCCGGGGATCAAGTTCGTGGCCCTGACCCTGCTGCTGGTCACCGTGCAGCGTGACAGCCTGTGGGCGCGCAAGGAGCGCTCGACGATGTACCGCTTCGTCGAGCTCATCGGCTATTGGTCGATGCTCGACGTGATCGTGGTGGCCCTGGTGGCCTCGCTGGTGAAATTTCAAGCCCTGGCCGACATCGAGCCGCGCCCGGGCATTCTGTTTTTCGGCCTGGTGGTGGTATTCACCATGCTGTCGGCGATGAGTTTCGACCCGCGCCTGATCTGGGACACCCAGGGCGAACGCTCACATTTCGAGGAGGTCAAGGATGAAGCAACAAGCCACTGACGGGCCACTGGCCCCCGGCCAGGCACCCATCAAGACCCGCAGGTTCAGTGTGTCGCTGGTCTGGATCGTGCCGATCGTCGCGGTACTGGTGGGGATATCGCTGGTGGTGCACAGCATCTTGCAGGAAGGGCCGACCATTATGGTCACCTTCAAGACCGGTGATGGCCTGACCGCCAATAAGACTGAGGTCAAATACCGCAACGTGGTGATTGGTCACGTAACTGATGTCGAATTGAGCGATGACCAGAAAAGCGTCAACGCCACCATCAAACTGGCCAAGCAGGCGGAGAGTTTTACCCGCAAGGACTCGCAGTATTGGGTGGTGCGGCCTCGTATCGGCGCCGGCGGCGTATCGGGCATCGATACCCTGCTGTCGGGCGATTACATCGGCGCCGACATTGGCCAGGACAATGCCCGTGCGAAGAACTTCAAGGGCCTGGAGAATCCGCCGCCCATTACCTACGGCGAACCAGGCAAGCGCTTCACCTTGCACACCACCGACCTCGGCTCGCTGGACATCGGCTCTCCCGTCTACTACCGCAAGATACCGGTCGGCCAGGTAGTGGCCTATGCCCTGGACCCTGACGGCAAAGGGGTGAACATCGAGTTGTTCATCCATGCGCCGAACGATCAATACGTCACCGAAAACACCCGTTTCTGGAACGCCAGCGGCATCGACGTGAATGTCGGCGCCAACGGTTTTGCGGTCAAGACCGAATCCCTGTCGTCCCTGCTGGTGGGCGGCATTGCGTTCCGTGCGCCGGAATACAGCCCGGACGACAAGCCCGCGCCTGAGGAATATGCCTACGAACTGTTCGAAGACCAGCAAACGGCCCTCGCCCCGCCCAATGGCAAGGGTCAATACCTGAGACTGCGATTCGATCAGCCCTTGCGTGGCCTCAAGGTCGGTGCGCCGGTGGAATTCATCGGTGTCGAATTCGGCAAGGTTGTCTCTGTCAGCCTGGATTTCGACGCCAAAACCCGGACCTTCCCCTATACCGTCGGCATCGTGATTTTCCCGCAACGCCTGGGCGAGGCCCATACCAAGATGCTCGCGGCGCTGCATCACAATCCCGACGACGAGGCTGCGGGCGTGCGTCTGGTGGGCAGTTTTGTCGACAACGGCCTGCGAGCCCAGGCGCGCACGGGCAATCTGCTGACAGGGCAACTGTACATTGCCCTCGACTTCTACCCGAAAGCGGAAAAAGTCAAATTCGACGTCGATGCCCGACCGCCGTCCATTCCCACGATTCCGGGCAGCCTGGAGCAGTTGCAGGAAAAACTCGAAGCCATGGTCAACAAGTTCAATCAACTGCCCATCGAGCGTATCGCCGGCAACCTGGACAGCAACCTTTTGGAGCTGCGCAAGGGCCTGGGTCAATTCAACGCCAAGACATTGCCGGGCGTGCAAACCACCCTGACGGATTTCAGCAAGACCCTGCAATCGGCCAATACCACCCTGCAATCGGCCAACTCGACGCTGGCCGACGATTCGCCGCAACGGGAGAAGCTTGACCAGACGCTGGACGAACTGGGACGCACCACGCGCTCGCTGCGTGATCTGGCGGACTACCTGGGACGCCATCCGGAATCGCTGATTCGCGGCCGACCTGACAACGCCGCCCCCATGGATCTGCAAGGGCCGCCGAAGAAATGATCACAGGAGCATCACCCATGGCTTTTCCACTGAAGATCACATTGATCGCCGCGCTCGCTTTGCTCGCCGCTTGCCGTAGCGATCCGATCCAGTTTCACACCCTGACGCCGGCACAACCGGGCGGCAATTCCAGGCCCACGGCGGATATTCAGATCGAAAGCCTGGTCGTTCCGCCCCAGGTCGACCGTCCGCAGATCGTCGTGCGTCAGGGCAATACCGGCATGGCCATCCTCGAAACCCAGTGGTGGGGAGCCAGCCTGGTGGACGAATTGCGCAGCGCCCTGACCGATCAGATGGTCAACAGCAACCCACAACGCAAGGCTTCGGTAAGGTTGGAAGTCCAGCGCTTCGACTCGATTCCCGGCCAGTATGGGTTGCTCGACGTAAAGTGGCGCCTGCGTACCGGCGATAACGAGCTGCTGCCTTGCCGCAGTAAATTGCAGTCGCCTTCCGGACCGTCCATCGATGAGCTGGTGGCAGCGCAGCAGAACAACGTCACGCGACTGGCCGCATTGATCAGTCAGGCGGCGAGCAATCCGCAGAAGGGCTGTCCTGGCGCCTGACGCAGTCACCTTGGGGGGCAAACCTTGTGGTGAGGGGATAAATTGCCTCACCACAAAGGCTTCAGCCTCTACCGCTTTGTCATTGGCGCATCGCTTTGACAATTTTTTCTCATTTCACCCATTACATTTGCCGCCGCCGTAAATCTGCAAATGATTCCTATTGATCTACAATAATCGGCGTTCTTCCCGTCGAATCTGCTTGCTCGAAACTAAAAAAACAGGAGCTGCCACAGCGATGATTCTCCGAATCCCGTCCTTCCTAAAACCTGCCCTGCTGGTCTGCGCCCTGTCGAGTGCCGGCCACGTCTATGCGGCCGACAGCGTCGGCATCGTGGTGTACAACGCGCAACACGAAGGCCTGACCAAGGCCTGGGTCGAGGGCTTTACCGAGGAAACCGGGATTCCAGTCACCCTGCGCAACGGCGACGACACGGAGATGGGCAACCAGATCGTCCAGGAAGGCGCTGCGTCCCCGGCCGACGTGTTCCTCACCGAAAACTCCCCGGCCATGGTCCTGGTGGACAACGCAGGCCTGTTCGCCCCGCTCGACAAGGCCACCCTGGAACAGGTGGAGGCGGCCTATCGCCCGGCCCATGGAAAATGGGCGGCGATCGCCGCACGTTCAACGGTATTCGTCTACAACCCCAGCAAACTGACCGAAGCGCAACTGCCCAGATCGATCATGGACCTGGCCGCGCCAGAGTGGAAAGGTCGCTGGGGCGCCTCGCCGGGCGGGGCCGATTTCCAAGCCATCGTCGCGGCGATTCTGCAGCAGAAAGGCGAAGCGGCGACCCTGGAATGGCTCAAGGCGATGAAAACCAATTTCACCGCCTACCGCGGCAACAGTTCGGTGCTCAAGGCGGTCAACGCCGGGCAGATCGACAGCGGCGTGATCTATCACTACTACAGCTTCGTCGATCAGTCCAAGACCGGCGAAAACAGCAAGAACACCGCCCTGCACTACTTCAAGCACAAGGATCCGGGGGCATTCGTCAGCATTTCCGGCGGTGGTGTGCTGGCCTCCAGCAAACACCCGGAACAGGCCCAGGCGTTCATCAAATGGATCACCGGCAAGGATGGCCAGGCCATCCTCAGGGACGGCAAATCCTTTGAATATGCGGTGGGCAAAGACGCTCAATCCAATTCCAAACTGGTGCCTTTGCAGCAGCTCGACGCCCCGACTGTCGATGCTTCAAGACTCGACAGTAAAAAAGCCGTGGAACTGATGACTCAGGCGGGACTGCTTTAAATTGATGCCAGAAACTCTACCGGCGGGTATCACCGACACCGCACCCGCCCACCTGCGCCGTCGATCCCGTGGCCTGTTCGCCAGCCGTGGCGGCGCGTGGGTGACGGGTCTGTCGGTGCTGGTTTCGTTGATGGCGCTGCTGCCCATCGCCTTCGTCATTGGTGTCTACCTGGACACCGGATGGGCCACCCTGGTACCGCTGGTGTTTCGGCCACGGGTCGGCGAATTGCTGGTCAATACCGTGTTGCTGGTGGTCATCACGGTGCCCCTGTGCATTGTCCTGGGGGTGACGCTGGCGTGGCTGACTGAACGCACCAACTTGCCTGGGCGACGGGCCTGGTCGCTGCTGGCGACCGCGCCGCTGGCGGTACCGGCGTTCGTGCACAGCTATGCCTGGGTCAGCCTGGTGCCGCCGATTCACGGCTTGTCTGCCGGGGTGCTGGTCTCGGTGATCGCCTATTTCCCGTTCCTTTACCTGCCGGTGGCGGCGACCCTGCGCCGGCTCGACCCGGCCATCGAAGACGTCGCCGAGTCCATGGGGCTCAAGCCCTGGGCAGTGTTCCTGCGGGTGGTCTTGCCGCAACTGCGCCTGGCGATCTGCGGTGGCGCCTTGCTGGTGGGCCTGCACCTGCTGGCTGAATATGGCCTGTACGCGATGATCCGCTTCGACACCTTTACCACGGCGATCTTCGATCAGTTCAAATCCACCTTCAACGGGCCTGCCGCCAACTTGCTGGCCGGGGTACTGGCACTGTGCTGCCTGGCGATGCTGACATTCGAATCCGCCGCCCGTGGCCATGCGCGTTACGCCCGCGTCGGTTCCGGCAGTGCCCGGGAACAGCGGATGGTCATGCTCGGCACGCCGGCCATCGTACTCGCCCAAGTCCTGCAGATCGTCACCTGCACCCTGGCCTTGGGCGTACCGTTGATCACTCTGGGCAAGTGGCTGATTGCCGGGGGATCGGAGGTCTGGAATTGGCCCGAACTGTTGCCGGCCCTGGAACAGACGCTGCTGCTGGGCGTGGCCGGGGCGGCACTGACCACCTGCGCGGCCATTCCCATTGCCTGGCTGTCGATCCGCTCGCCGGGGCGGTTGCAACGGATGCTGGAAAGCTGCAACTACATCACCAGTTCGTTGCCGGGCATCGTCGTGGCGTTGGCGCTGGTCACCGTGACCATCCATTTTGCCCGACCGATCTACCAGACCACGATCACCGTGTTGCTGGCGTACCTGCTGATGTTCCTGCCCCGGGCGTTGGTCAGCCTGCGCGCCGGCATCGCCCAGGCGCCGGTGGAACTGGAAAACATGGCGCGCAGCCTGGGCCGTTCGCCAGCCCGGGCATTGTGGCTGATCACCCTGCGCCTGGCGGCCCCGGGGGCTGCGGCGGGCGCGGCGCTGGTGTTCCTGGCCATCACCAATGAACTGACCGCCACCCTGCTGCTCGCCCCCAACGGCACGCGCACGCTGGCGACCGGATTCTGGGCATTGACCAGCGAAATCGATTACGCCGCCGCGGCACCCTATGCCCTGGCAATGATCGTGCTGTCGCTGCCATTGACTGGAATCCTTTATCACCAATCCAAAAAAACGGCTGGCCGATGAACGCTCTGGAACTGCATTCGCTTTCTAAAACCTACGGTGCACACAAAGCCCTGGATAACGTCAGCCTGTCGGTGCCTGCCGGCAGTCGCACGGTGATCGTCGGGCCGTCGGGGTCGGGCAAGACCACTTTGCTGCGGATGATCGCCGGCTTTGAGTTTCCCGATTCCGGGCGCTTGACGCTCAACGGCCAGACCCTGGTCGACAGTACCCATGAAGTACCGGCGCACCAGCGCCTGATCGGCTATGTGCCTCAGGATGGCGCATTGTTCCCGCACATGACGGTCGCGGCCAACATCGGCTTCGGCCTGTCGACCAAGGGCAGCGAACGGCAGCAGCGCATCGCCGAACTGATGGACAGCGTCGCACTGGATTCGACCATGGCCGAGCGCTGGCCCCATGAATTGTCCGGCGGTCAGCAGCAGCGGGTGGCGCTGGCACGGGCCCTGGCCCAGCAACCGCGCCTGATGCTGCTCGACGAGCCCTTCTCAGCCCTGGATACGGGCCTGCGGGCCAATATGCGCAAGTTGGTGGCGAGTCTGTTGGCGCAAGCCGGGGTGACCACCATCCTGGTCACCCATGACCAGAGCGAGGCCCTGTCCTTCGCCGATCAACTGGCGGTGATGCGCCATGGCCGCCTGGTGCAGTCGGGGCATCCGCTGGATCTGTACCGCTACCCCAACGATGAGCAGACCGCGCTGTTTCTCGGTGACGCCGTGGTAATGCCTGCCCGCATCGAAGCCGGCTGGGCCCACTGCGACCTGGGACGGATTGCGGTCAACAACCATCGCAACAACAGCGCGGCGCAGATCATGCTGCGGCCCGAGCAACTGCAACTGGCCAGCATCCAGCCCCATACCGCAGAAGTCATGGGCTGCCGCGCAGTGGTGACCGATCGGGATTTCAGCGGCAACACCTGCACCCTGACCGTAGAGCTACAGGCCTCGGCCGACGGTGAACAATCGAACCGATCGCTGCTGGTACGCAGCTCCGGCATGTATGCGCCACCGGCAGGGAGCGCCGTGCATGTCTCGACCATTGGGCATGCTCATGTGTTGAGTGAGCCTTGATTTCTTAATCTGCGCGATTTTTTGTGGGAGATTCCATGTTGGCCGCACAGCACCATGGATTGTGCTGCCGCATGCCGAATCCTGTGGGAGCTTGGCTTGCCAGCGATGACGGCCTGCCAGCCACCCAGAATCTCGCAGATGCGCCCCATCCCCCGGTGGGAGCGGGCTTGCTCGCGAAGACGGTGCATCAGCCAAAGCATATGTTGGCTGATCCACCGCTTTCGCGAGCAAGTCTAATCGTCGCACCCCCGCTCCCACAGGTTTTGAGCCGTACGTACATTCAACGCACAACCCCATCCCCTGTAGGAGCGAGCTTGCTCGCGA
>NZ_LYVP01000057.1 GCF_001984065.1 Pseudomonas sp. KK4 | reverse complement strand
GGGAGCGGGCTTGCTCGCGAAGAGGCCGTCACATCCGACATCACCTGAACTGACACACCGCTTTCGCGAGCAAGCCCGCTCCCACAAGGGGGTGAGGTTACTTCAGGGCCTGCACCGCGGCCTTGGCCACTTGCGCATCCTGCTCGGCCTTGACCCCGGACACGCCCACGGCGCCGATCACCTGGCCGTCGAACATGATCGGTACGCCGCCCTCAAGAGAAGTCAGCAAGGGGGCGGACAAAAACGCGGTGCGGCCGCCGTTGACCATCTCTTCATAGCCCTTGGACTCGCGTCGGCCCAGGGCCGAGGTGCGGGCCTTTTCGGTGGCGATGTAGGCGCTGATGGGCGCGGCGCCGTCCAGGCGTTCCAGGGCCAGGGGATGACCGCCGTCATCGACCACCACAATGGTCACCGGCCACTGGTTGTTCTGCGCCTCGGTCCGCGCTGCGGCGAGAATCCGGCCGACTTCGGTCTGGCTGAGCACGGCTTTGCTGTTCATGGGCGATCTCCAGGGGGACTCGACAGGGGTGACTCAACGGGGTCAAGGCAGGGCGGCTTCGACCAGTTCGATCCAGTGCCTGACCGGCGTGCGACCCGCGCCGTCGAGGTGGGACTGGCAGCCGATGTTGGCCGTGACAATCACTTCAGGGTAGCCGCTTTCCAGGGCATTCATTTTGTTGTCGCGCAGTTGCCGCGACAGTTGCGGCTGGGTCAGCGAGTAGGTGCCCGCCGAACCGCAACACAGGTGGCTGTCCGGGACGGAGGTCAGGTTGAAGCCCAGGCGCTCGAGCACCGCTTCCACCGCACCGCCGAGTTTCTGCGCATGCTGCAAGGTGCAAGGACAATGGAAGGCCAGGCGTTGGGCATTGTGGATGCCAAGCTTTTCCAACGGCTCGTCCCGTAGCACCTCCACCAGGTCCTTGGTCAGGGCACTGACGGTTCTGGCCTTCTCGGCATAGGCCGGATCGCGTTCGAGCAGGTGGCCGTAATCCTTGATGAAGGCGCCGCAACCGCTGGCGGTCTGCACGATGGCCTCCACGCCTTTCTCAATGCTCGGCCACCAGGCATCGATGTTGTGACGAGCACGGTCCAGGCCCGCCGCCTGGGCATCGAGGTGATAGTCCACGGCGCCACAGCAACCGGCTTCGCGGCTCGGTGTGACGCTGATGCCGAGTCGATCCAGCACCCTGGCCGCCGCCACGTTGGTATTGGGCGACAGCCCCGGCTGCACGCAGCCTTCGAGCATCAGCACCTGGCGCGCATGGCGGGTGGTGGGGCGCCGCTGGACCGGCGCGGCGCTGCGCGGCAGTTTGCTTTGCAGCGCGTCGGGCAGCAGCGCGCGGAACACCTGGCCACCGCTGACCATGCTCTTGAACAGGTCCGGGTGCGGCACCAACGTGCGCAACCCCTCGCGCAACAGGCGCTGGCCGAAGGGCCGCGGCACCGCCGCATCGACCACCGCACGACCGATGTCCAGCAGGTTGTGATAGTCGACGCCGGACGGGCAGGTGGTTTCGCAGTTGCGGCACGACAGGCAACGGTCCAGATGCTGCTGGGTTTTCTGCGTGACTTCATTGCCTTCCAGCACCTGTTTGATCAGGTAGATGCGCCCGCGCGGGCCGTCGAGCTCATCGCCCAGCAACTGGTAAGTGGGGCAGGTGGCGTTGCAGAAACCGCAGTGCACACAGCTGCGCAGGATGCGGTCGGCCTCTTCGGCGCGGGGCAGGCGGCGGGCGTCTTCACTCAGGGTGGTCTGCATGGTTCATAGCTCCGCGTATAGGCGACCGGGGTTGAAAATGCCCCGGGGATCGAGTTGCTGCTTGAGGCTCTGGTGGTAGCGCATCAGCGCGGCGGGCAATGGCTGGAACGGGCTGTCGATCAGGCCATGGCTGTAGCAGGTCACGTGGCCGCCGACCTCATTGGCCACCTGACGAATGAAGCGGTCTTCGGCATCGGATTTGAGCCAGCGCTGGGCACCGCCCCAGTCGATCAGTTGCCGGCCGGGCAGGGACAGTCTGGCCGTGTTGTTGGGCAAGGACAGACGCCACAGCGGCTGGTCCTCATCGAAGAACGTCAGGCGATGCTCGTTGAGGTCATCCCAGTACGCGCTGTCGAGCGGCTCGCCGCCCAACCGGTCATGGGCCGCCTTCACCGAACCTTCGCCGCCCTCGAGCCTCAGGTGCAGGCGCTCGCCGTCGTGGCACGCGGCACTGATCGGCAAGGGTTGCTGGCCCCATTGCGCGAGGTTCTGCAAGGCACGTTCGCTGCTCATCTCCAGGCTGACGCTCAAGGCTTGCCGGGGTTTGGGCAGGACCTTGAGCGAGACTTCGGTGATCAGGCCAAGCGTGCCGTAACTGCCGGCCATCAGCCGCGAGAGGTCGTAGCCGGCGACGTTCTTCATCACTTCGCCGCCGAAACGCAGGTGCTTGCCCAGACCGGTGATGACCCGGGTGCCGAGGACAAAATCGCGCACCGAGCCGGACCACGGTCGCCGTGGCCCCGACAGTCCACTGGCAATCATCCCACCGACGGTAGCGCCGTCACCGAAGGCGGGTGGTTCGCAGGGCAGCATCTGCCGGGCGGCGTCGAGCACTTGCTTGAGTTCGGCCAGCGGTGTGCCGCAGCGCACGGTGATCACCAGTTCGGTGGGGTCGTAGCTGACGATGCCGCGATGAGAGCGGGTGTCGAGGATTTCCCCGGCACCGATGCGCCCCAGGAATGCCTTGCTGTTGGAGCCCTGGATGCGCAACGGCGTGGCGTTATCCAGCGCCTGATTGACCTGTTCCAGCAGGAGCGTGCTGTCGTCGAGATCGCCAGGCATCAGAAGCGCTCCAGGTCCGGAAACGGCAGTTGCCCGGCGTGCACGTGCATCGTGCCGAATTCGGCACAGCGGTGCAGGGTCGGGATGTTCTTGCCGGGGTTGAGCAGGCCGCTGGGGTCGAACGCGGCCTTGACCGCATGGAACAGGGTCAGCTCGTCGCTGTTGAACTGCGCGCACATCTGATTGATTTTCTCGCGGCCGACGCCGTGTTCGCCGGTGATGCTACCGCCGACTTTCACGCACAATTCCAGGATCTTGCCGCCCAGGTTTTCCGCACGCTCCAGCTCGCCGGGCTGGTTGGCATCGAACAGGATCAGCGGGTGCATGTTGCCGTCACCGGCATGGAACACGTTGGCCACCCGCAAGTTGTATTCGGCAGACAGCTCGGCGATGGCCTTGAGCACGCCGGGCAGTTCGCGGCGGGGGATGGTGCCGTCCATGCAGTAATAGTCCGGCGACAAACGGCCCACCGCCGGGAAGGCGTTCTTGCGCCCGGCCCAGAAGCGCACCCGTTCAGCTTCGTCTTTGGCCAGGCGTACTTCAGTGGCGCCGGCCTGTTCCAGCACTTCTCGCACCCGGGTGCAGTCGTCGTGGACATCGGCTTCGACGCCATCGAGTTCGCACAGCAGGATCGCCTCGGCATCGACCGGGTAGCCGGCGTGGATGAAGTCTTCGGCGGCGCGGATCGCCAGGTTGTCCATCATCTCCAGGCCACCGGGAATGATGCCGGCAGCGATGATGTCGCCCACGGCGCGGCCGGCCTTTTGCACCGAATCGAAGGCCGCCAGCAGGACCTTGGCCGATTGGGGTTTGGGCAGCAGCTTGACCGTGACCTCGGTGATGACCCCAAGCATGCCTTCGGAACCGGTGAACAGCGCCAGCAGGTCCAGACCGGGGGCGTCGAGGGCGTTGGAGCCCAGGGTCAGGTGTTCGCCGTCGACCGTGAGGATGTCGACCTGCAGCACGTTATGCACGGTCAGGCCGTACTTGAGGCAATGCACGCCGCCGGCATTTTCGGCGACGTTGCCGCCGATGGAGCAGGCGATTTGCGACGAGGGGTCGGGGGCGTAATACAGGCCGTAGGGCGCGGCGGCCTGGGAAATCGCCAGGTTGCGCACCCCGGGCTGGACCCGGGCGACTCGGGCCTCGGGGTCGATGTGCAGGATCCGGTTGAAGCGCGCCATCACCAGCAGCAGGCCTTTCTCCAGGGGCAGGGCGCCCCCGGACAAACCGGTGCCGGCACCCCGTGCGACTACCGGGACCTGCCGCTGATGACACAGCTTGAGCACGCCCTGGACCTGGGCGATATCCCGTGGCAGCACCACCAGCATCGGCGTGGTGCGGTACGCCGAGAGGCCATCGCATTCGTAGGGCTTGAGTTCTTCCTGCTGGTGCAGGATCTCAAGCTCCGGCATCTGCCCGCGCAGCGCCTGCAACAACCCGGCCTTGTCCGCGTCGGGCAGTGCGCCGTCGACGCGTTCATCGTAGAGAATGTTCATGGTTGCTTTACGATACTCCGTTCATGAAAGGCCCGGGAGATCACCCCTGAACACTCCGCACCTGTGGCGAGGGAGCTTGCTCCCGCTGGACTGCGCAGCAGTCCCGTCTTTCTTGAAAAAGAGCGGGGCCGCTGCGCGCCCCAGCGGGAGCAAGCTCCCTCGCCACGGGTACAGCGTTCGTTCTTGAGTGAATAATCAATGCCCCCCAACCACCATATGACTGAACGGCGCCACATACGCCTGCAACGTCACCAGGCCACCGACGAGGATGGCCAGCACGATCGAGTGGAAGAACACATACCGCAGGATTTCCCCCTCATGCCCATACCAGCGGGTCGCGGTGGAGGCGACCACGATCGATTGCGCATCGACCATCTTGCCCATGACCCCGCCGGAGCTGTTGGCCGCCGCCATCAACACCGGGCTGAGCCCCAGTTGTTCGGCGGTAACCCGTTGCAAGCCGCCGAACAGCACGTTGGACGCCGTGTCGGAGCCGGTCAACGCCACGCCCAGCCAGCCGAGCAGGGTGCCGAACATGGGATAGAAAATCCCCGTGGCAGCGAAGGCCAGGCCCATGGTGGCGTCCAGGCCCGAATAGCGCGTGAGGAAGCCCAGGGCGAGCATCGCGGTGATGGTGATCAGCGAGTAGCGCACCACCCAAATCGTTCGAAAGTACTGCTTGATCAATTGTGGGATGGAGTAGCCCATCAGCAGCCCGCCGACGATCGCGGCCAGCAGGATGCCGCTGCCGGTGGCGGTGAACCAGGTGAATTTATAGATCGCGTCCTCGTTTTTCGGCGCCGGGACCACGGGTGGCACTTTTTGGATCTGTTGGTGAATGGTGGTGAAGGTCAGCACCGGTGCGAACACCGGATTGGCCTCAACCAGCGGTTTGCCCTGGGGATCGAGCTTCGCCGAATTCGTCGCCGGGTCCATCGCCGGGCGCACATCGAACATGTTCTTGAAGCTCTGGGTGCCCCAGGCAAACACGAATACGGTGAGGATGATCCACGGCATCCAGGCGCGCATCACGGCTTTCTTTGCGTCGCCGGAAAACGCCGCGGTCGGCGTGGTGGTTTCTTCGTATTCGGCATCGATTTTCGAGTTGTCGACCCGCCCGGTCAGCGCCGCGGAGGTGTGCACGGTGGCCGGTTTCCAGACCTTGAGGAACAGGGTCAGGCAGGCCATGGAGATCAGCGCGGCGATCACGTCCACCAGCATCGGCCCGTGATAGTTGGAGACGATGAACTGCGGAATCGCGAAACTGACCCCGGCGACGAGGATCGCCGGCCAGATTTCCAGCATCTTGCGCCAGCCGGCAAACGCCCAGATCAACCAGAACGGCACGATCACCGAGAAGAACGGCAGTTGCCGGCCGACCATCATCGACAGCTCCATCTCATCAAGCCCGGTGACCTTGGCCAGGGTGATGATCGGCGTGCCCAGGGCACCGAAGGCCACTGGCGCGGTGTTGGCGATCAGCGCCAGGCCCGAGGCCGCCAGGGGGGAAAAGCCCAGGCCGATCAGGATCGCCCCGGTCACCGCCACTGGCGTGCCGAAACCGGCAGCGCCCTCGAAGAAGGCGCCGAAGCAGAAGGCGATCAGCAGCAACTGCAGACGCCGGTCGTCGGTGATCCGCGCCAGGGAATCCTGCAACACTTTGAACGAGCCGTTTTCAGTGGTCAGTCGGTGCAGGAAGATGATGTTCAGCACGATCCAGCCGATCGGCAGCAGGCCGTTGGCCGCCCCGTACAACGCCGCCGAGCCGGCCATGTTGGCGGGCATGCCGAAAGCGAAGATGGCGATGATCAAGGCCGAGATCAGGGCGAGTATCGCTGCCAGGTGCGCTTTGATGTGGAAAAACGCCAGGGCCGCCAGCATCACGACCACGGGCACGGCGGCCAATAGGGTTGAGATGACCGGGTTGTTGAACGGATCGTAGATTTGCTGCCAGACCATGTTCCACCTCTGCTTGTTATTGTTGGACGTGCAGACCCTTGTGGGGACGGTGGCCTCTAGTATAGGTGGCATTTCGCCGCTGTCAGATTGAGCGACTGGGCAGCGTAGTTCGGGGGCTGAGCTAGCATTGCCAGTAACGGTTTTGAATCCACCCATGGGAGGAATACAGCAATGACCGAGCGCCATCTGGAACACAAGGAAACCCTGTCCAACGGATGCAGCATCCGTGTCAGGGCCGAGATTCTCAAGGATGGGTCGCTGGGGATGTTCATTGGCGTCTATCGACCGGACGGCACGGCGATCGACGAGAACCACGATCCGAAACCGCACATGCTGGACATGGAGGCGGCGATGGATTGGGGGGTGGATATTGCCAAGGGGATCGGCAACAGCCAGCGCTCGTTATAGGCGGGGATGCTTTTGGTGGGAGCGGGCTTGCTCGCGAAAGCGGTGGGTCAGCTTGCATTAATGTCAGTGTCAGAACGCATTCGCGAGCAAGCCCGCTCCCACAGGTGGGTGTCTGATTGCACGATAGTGTTTTTGATTTCTTCAGTATCGGCGCAAGTAGGAAATCGGTCTAAAGACCCCATTCCATTTCGTGGGTGTTTTGCTACTCTGAAGTTGTAGGTGAAAACGCAGACTGATGCGCAATCGGATAGCGGGGACGCGTGGGGCGCGCTCCGAAGGGTACACGGTTAGAAAGATCTCCGCGCTGAGATCCAGCCCTTATGCCGTGTGAAGCAGGACAGCGTATGGCTGTATCTGTGGGAAGCCCGATAAACCTCGTAAGCCAGAGACCAGCACTGGCCACCTACTAAATCAACCTATCGAAGCCCGCCTTGAGCGGGCTTTTTAATGCCTGGCGTTTTGCCGGGGGCCAGAACAGAGTGACCCTGCACCGTGCCTGTTCGGCAAGACTCAGGCCGGCGGGTTCCAGGCTTTTGGGGAGTCATTGGCGGCCTGCGGGTATTCAAGCGAACACAGGGCTGCGGGATTCGTGCAGCAGTTGGGCAAAGGCTTCTCGATCGACCGGCCGGCTCATGAAATAACCCTGCACTTCATGGCACTGGTCCGCGCCGAGAATCCCCAACTGTTCCTCGGTTTCCACCCCTTCGGCGGTCACCGTCAGGCCCATGGCCTTGCCCAGGCCGATGATGGCCTGCACCACCGCGCGGTCGTTGCCGCCGCTGGCGATCGAGGCGATGAAGCGCTTGTCGATCTTGATGCCATCGAAGGGGTAGGCGCGCAGATAGCCCAGGGAGGAATAGCCGGTGCCGAAGTCGTCCATGTTAAGGCGCACCCCCAGTTCCTTCAGGGCGTTCATGGTGGTCAGCGCGCCGTCGGTGTCGTTGAGCATTACGTTTTCGGTGATTTCCAGTTCCAGGCGACTGGCGGGGAACCGCGTCTGCACCAGCACTTCGCGCACATCCTCGACCACGTCGCTGAGGGCGAATTGGGCGGGGGAGAGGTTCACTGACAGGAGGATGTCATGGGGCCAGGTCAGCGCCGTTTCACAGGCCTCGCGCAGCACCCAACGGCCCAACGGCACGATCAGGTCGGTCTGTTCGGCCAGGGGAATGAACTTGTCCGGCCCGAGCAAGCCCTGAGTCGGGTGCTGCCAGCGCACCAGGGCTTCGACCGAGACGATCTGCTTGCCGTCGACCTTGTAGCGCGGCTGGTAATGCAGCACCAACTCGTTGTTCTTCAGCGCACGGCGCAAATCGTCTTCCAACTGCAGGCGACTCTGGATCTGCTCGCTCATGTGCGACTCGAAATAGCACCAGGTGTTCTTGCCCTCGGCCTTGGCCTTGTACAGGGCGATGTCGGCGTAGCGAATCAGATCGCTGGGGACGTGGCTGTGGCGACGGCTGAGGGCGATGCCGATGCTGGCGCCGATCTGCAACGAATGCCCCTCATGCAGCACCGGTTGGTGCAGGCTGCCGATCAGGCGGGTGCAGAATTTGTCGATTTCGTGATGGCTGTCCATGCCATGCAGCACCACCACGAACTCATCACCACCTAGGCGCGCCACAATGTCGTTGTCGCGGGTGTATTCACGCAACCGGGCGGCGACCTGCAGCAACACCGCATCGCCCGCCGGGTGGCCGAGGGAGTCGTTGATTGGCTTGAAGTTGTCCAGGTCGATCATCAGCAGCGAAAGCGGCGGGGCGTGCTCTTTCTGCAGCAGGGCTTCATCGAGGTAGCGCGCCAGTTTGTTGCGGTTGGGCAGGCCGGTCAGCGCATCGTGCATCGACAGGTGTTGAATCTGCGCGTGGGCGGCCACCTCATCGGTGATGTCGCTGGCGGTGCCGCGGTAACCGATCACCCTGTCCTTGTACAGGATCGGCCGCGCTGACAAGCGGCAGAAACGCTGCTGGCCGGATTGATCGCGGTAGGTGCAGCGCAGGTCGCGGGCGTTGGTTTCTTCCGCCCGTTTTTGCAGCCACAGGTCCAGCGGCGTGGTGTCGCAATACAGCAGTCGCTCAATGTTCTGGCCCAGCCATTGTTCGGCGGCAAAACCTGTGACCTCGCTGAAGCGCCCGGAAAGGTAGGTGATGCACTGGGCCTTGTCGATTTCCCAGATCCAGTCGGAGGCCGCTTCGGCGACCGCACGGAAACGCTCTTCGCTGGCTTCCAGGGCGTGGTTGGCCGATTCCAGCGCCTGGTTCGACGCTTGCAGTACCGCGTAGCTCTTGTCGACATAGCGGGAGGAGCGCAGCGCATGGCGGAAAAAGTAGGCGGTCAACAGCATCAGCACCGTCATGGTGCCGCCCAGCGCCGGCATCAGCGACCACAGCAGATGCTGGCCGGGGCGCTGCATCTGGGCGATCAGGCTGAACCCGGTGCTGTCCAGGGGCACCCGCGGCTGGTCCGGATCGATCGTCTCGTCCGCCGCGAGGGACAAGTGACTGAGGCCGTAGCTGTCGCCCAGTTCTTTCAGTTTGGCGGGGGTCAACTGGTCGACGAACAGCAGCACCGAGGTCGATTGCGGGCTTTCCAACAGATGTTCGTCATTGGGGATCACGGCGGCGGCTGTGACCAGGGCCGGTTGGCCTTCGAACAAGGTGTAGGTGCTGATCGGTTTGGTCAGGTCTTTGGACCGATGAACCTGCTCGACCAGTGCGGGCGCCGAGGCCTGGATAAACCCTGAGATGTCGGCCTGGACCCATTCACCGCGAATCACCGCGTATTTGGTCTGGTCGCGATCGATGACGAACACGCCTTCGTAGCCATCGGTGGTGTACAGGGTCTTGCCGACATTCTCCTGCGTGTAGGCCCAGTCGATGTCGACCACACCGTTGAAGTGCTCGAAGGCCGGCGTCCAGTACGAGTAGCTGGTCATGTAGTTCTGTGCGTTGGCGATCCTGTTTTCCAGGGCCCTGGCGGAGTAGAACCGGACATTGGCGGCATCCTCGGCATCCAGGTGGCTGGCGATGCTCACCAGCACCGCGCCCGCCACGCACACCCCGGTGATGAACAGCGCGCCCACGGCAAGGGCCAGGCGTCGAGTGACAGCACTCTGGCGAGTGGGGAGGGGAGCTGCTGGGGATGAAAGGTCCATTTCCGCGTCCTTGATCCAGTTTCACTGCATCTAGAGGGGCGGATCGGGTGGAACGTTCAGTGTTTGTTGGGGGCGTGGCCGGGGTGGTCCCTATGTGGGAGCGAGCCTGCTCGCGATAGCGGAGCATCAGCCAAAGAATCCATTGGCTGACACTGCGCTATCGCTGGCAGGCCAGCTCCCACAGGATGTATGGCGTCCCCCGGATTTCGCGAACAATACCCCCTCAACTACTGCCGCGCCTGGGCCGAATTCGGGTTGTGGCTGATCTGCTTCGGTCCGGTCAACGCCCACAGGATCAGGCCGATCACGGGCACGAACACGATCACCACCATCCACACCCCCCGGGTGCTCGCTTTGCCTTCGCTCTTGCGCAGCCGGTTGATCGCCCACAGCTCAATCAGCAGCAGTACAACGGCCGCAACAATCCAAGTCGTTTCGATATGCATGGGTTACCTCCTGATAGTCCTTCGGTTAGGTGGTTGGTGATCGGCAGGGTTCATTAAATTTGTGTGGGTGTTGTGAAGGATTCACGTCGGCAACGACCACTGATCAGCCATGGCTGTTAAAAAAAGGAACGCCGTTTCATCGGTGAACCCTTAGTCATTGGGCGTTCTTCCTGACAGGCTGAGGAGTGATGCTATGCGACCTCGACGACAACCCGGCATTCGTCGGCACAGGGGTGACCACGCTGTAGCGGGGTGCAGCCAATGAACCGTCAACCGATCTACATCGGCTGCGCCGGCTGGAATCTGGGGCGCGAGTATTG
Source organism: Pseudomonas sp. KK4 (assembly GCF_001984065.1). Classification (GTDB taxonomy): domain Bacteria; phylum Pseudomonadota; class Gammaproteobacteria; order Pseudomonadales; family Pseudomonadaceae; genus Aquipseudomonas. Next base: position 23,394 of record NZ_LYVP01000057.1, on the reverse strand, counting down.
GCCTGCTTTCGCCACTGAGGGCACGCACCTGCAGCGCTATGCCTCGCGACTCAATGGCGTTGAGATCAACAGCTCGTTTTATCGCCCGCACCGCCAGCAGACCTATCGACGCTGGGCCGAGAGCGTGCCGGATGCTTTGCGATTCAGCGTCAAGGTGCCCAAGCAGATCACCCACGTGTTGAAGTTGCAGCGCTGCGAGCAGGCATTGGACGAGTTCCTGGCGCAGTGCTGCGGCTTGCAGGATCGCCTGGGTTGTCTACTGTTGCAGCTACCGCCGTCGTTGGCATTCGATGAATCGGTCGCCGTGGCGTTTTTCACCGCGCTGCGAAGCCGCTTTGCCGGTCATGTGGTGCTGGAGCCTCGACATGAATCCTGGGTCGCCGCCGAACCCATGCTGGTGCAGCAACGCATCGCCCAGGTCGCCGTTGATCCATCGCGCATCAGCACCGATGCTGCGCCCGGTGGCTGGCCGGACGTGCAGTATTGGCGGCTGCACGGTTCACCAAGAATCTACTACAGCGCCTATCAACCGCCCTGGCTCGATGAACTGGCGCTCAAGCTGCAGGCCGCCGCTGACCAGGGCGTGGCGACCTGGTGCATTTTCGACAACACCGCCAGCGGTGCGGCGTTGGGCAATGCGCTGGCGTTGCGTGCGCTGTGCCCGAATGGGTCGATGGGAAATAGCACGTACGTACAATCTGCGCCCTGTCACCCGCGCTAAGTTAACTGTTTAACGCCGCAACCTCGTCTTCTACCAGCAAAAGGACAGAACGATATGAGCACCTTTACCACGCGCGACGGCACCGAGATTTTCTACAAGGACTGGGGCACCGGTCAGCCCATCGTTTTCCACCACGGCTGGCCCCTGAGTGCCGACGACTGGGACGCGCAGATGCTGTTCTTTCTGTCCAAGGGCTACCGCGTGATCGCCCATGATCGCCGTGGTCATGGACGCTCGACGCAGACCGCCACCGGCAACGAAATGGACACCTACGCGGCGGATGTGGCGGCGCTGGTCGCTCACTTGAAGCTGGAAGGGGCGGTGCATGTCGGCCACTCCACCGGTGGCGGTGAAGTGGCGCGCTATGTGGCGCAACACGGCGCTGGCAAGGTCAGCAAAGCGGTTTTGATCGGTGCGGTGCCGCCGGTGATGGTCAAGTCCGCCAGCAATCCCGGTGGCCTGCCGCTGGACGTGTTCGACGGCTTCCGCTCGGCGCTCGCCGCCAACCGGGCGCAGTTCTACCGGGAAGTGCCGGTGCCGTTCTACGGCTACAACCGTGAGGGCGCCGAGGTCAGCGAAGGCATCAAGGACAACTGGTGGCGCCAGGGCATGATGGGCGGTGCCAAGGCTCATTACGACTGCATCAAGGCGTTCTCGGAAACCGACTTCACCGAAGACCTGAAAAAGATCACGGTGCCGGTGTTGATCATGCATGGCGACGACGACCAGATCGTACCGATCGCCGATTCGGCCGAGCTGGCGATCAAACTGGTCAAGAACGGTACGCTCAAGGTCTACAAGGGCTACCCGCACGGCATGTGCACCACGCACCCGGATGTCATCAACGAGGATCTGTTGGCGTTTATCAAGGGTTGAAGGGTAGAGCCCTGTAGGAGCTGGCGAAGGCTGCGATCTTTTGATGTTGCGCTTGAAACTCAAGTGCACGGGAAAAAATCGCAGCCTCGTTTCACTCGGAAGCTCCTACAGAGTGGCGGTGTGTCCGGATGCCGTAAGTGCCTCAGACATCCCCCAACGCCTCCGCCATCCGCACCAGATCAGCAAACGATTTGGCGTGCATCTTTTTCATCGCATGGCCGCGATGGATCTTTACGGTGACTTCGCTCAAGTTCATTTGCCCGGCGATCTGTTTGTTCATCAGGCCCTTGACCGCCAGGGCCATGACTTCTTTTTCGCGGGCCGTCAGGGTCTGATAGTGGGCCTGCAGGTCGCAGGACAACTGCTCGACTTCACGGCGCTTGATGTCTGTTTGCAGCGCCGCCGACACCGCATCCAGCAGGTCCTGCTCACGGAATGGCTTGGCGAGGAAATCCACGGCGCCGGCCTTCATCGCCTTGACCGACATCTCGATGTCGCCATGGCCGGTAATGAAAATGATGGGAATGTTCACATGGGCATCGACCAACTGACGCTGGAACTCCAGGCCGCTGGCGCCCTGCAACCGAACGTCGAGCACCAGGCACCTGGCGCCGTCGGATTTTGGGTGCAGTAGAAATTCTGCGGTAGAGGCGAATGTCTCAACGGCAATGCCAGCGGAACGGAACAGGTTACTCAGGGCCTGGCGAATGGAGGCATCGTCATCCACCACGAAGACGATCGAGCCGTGGCTGCGTGGCTCGCTGGACGGAGGACTCGCTTTCATAGGCTGTTACCTTGGGTTTTTGGCAGAAAAAAAGTGTAGCACTGCGATCGGTCAGGGACCGTCATTGAGTTGGACATGGCGCCACCGGCAGCGTGAACTGCAGATTGGCGCCCCGGGGCAGGTTGGCGCTGGCCCACAGTCGGCCGCCATGGGCTTCGATGATCGAGCGGCAGATGGACAGGCCCATGCCCATGCCTGTGGGTTTGGTCGTGTAGAACGAGACGAATATCTGCTCGGCATCGTCCGACATGAACCCCGGCCCGGAGTCGCTGACGCTGACCCGCACACTGCCGGTATCGTCCAGCGCCGCGCTGATGTGCAACCGGCGTTCGCCTTCGCTGACGGCATTCATCGCCTCCAGGGCATTCATGATCAGATTGAGCAGTACCTGCTGCAGCTCCACGCGGTCGCCTTCGATCAACGGCAGCGTCTGCGACAGTTGAGTGTGAATCGTGGCACCGCTCTTGATGATCTGGCCGCGGGTGAACTCGATCATTTCGGCGATAGCGGCGCAGATATCCATCGCTTCCTTTTGCGGCGGTGCCTTGCGGATATGGCTGCGGATACGACCCAGGACATCCGCGGCCCGATTGGCATCGATGATGAGGCTGCCCAGCACGGTCTGCACTTCTTCGATCTGCGGCGGTTGAGCGTTGAGCCAGCGCACTGCCGCGTTGGCGTTGAGGATGGCCGCGGCGATGGGCTGGTTGACTTCGTGGGCGATGGACGCCACCAATTGCCCCATGGTCGCGACACGGTTGGCGTGGGCCAGCTCGGTTTGCACCTCGCGATAACGGCGTTCGCTTTCGCGGATCTTTTCTTCGGCCTGCTTGCGCTCGGTCAGGTCCAGAACGAACGCGACCCCTTCCTTGCGGCTGGCCTCGAACAAGGCCAGACCGACAATGACCGGCAGGATTTGCCCATCCTTCTTGAAATACGCTTTCTCGTAGGGTTGGGCGTACCCGGTTTCGACGGCCTGGGCCAGGGAGCGCTCGCTCAGCTCGGTGTAGTCCGGCGTCGTCAGGTCTCTCCAGCGCAACAGGCCGGACTCCAGATCCGCTCGCTCGTAGCCCACCATGCGCAGAAACGCATCGTTGGCCTCGACAATATCGCCCTCGGCGTTCCACACCACGATGCCGATGATGTTGGCATCGACCAGGCGGCGGATTTTCGATTCGCGTTCCTGGACGTCGCGGTACAGGCGGGCGTTTTCCAGGGAGATCGCCGCCTGGGTCGCCACCAGCTTCAACACGGCGATCCGGGCCGGGCTGAACACGTGGGCGGTGAGGTTGTTTTCCAGATAGAGCGCACCGGTCAGTTCGGCCTGGTTCATCAAGGGCATGCACAGCACCGAGCGCGCGCGGTGGTGGCGGATGTAAGGGTCGGTGGCGAATTGCGCCTGGGCGGCGGCGTCACCCAGGAACACGTTTTCCCGGGTGCGCAGCACATGATAGAGAACCGATTCCGGCAGCAACGTCGCGCTCACCGGCTCGTCCCGCAGCAGGGTCGAGTGGCCCGCCGTGTTCACTTGCGCGGCGATGCGGTGCTCGCCACCGCGCGACAGGATCAGCAGGCCACGCTCGGCACCCGCTTGTTCGATGGCCGTGCGCATCACCATCTCGATCAGCTTTTCCAGGACAATTTCGCCCGACACGGCTTGTGACACCTTGATCACGGTGGCCAGGTCCAGGTGCTCGACCGAGGTGGCCATGGTGGTGGTCGGGCCGAGCGCGCGGGCTTCGGTGCGCAGCGACGGATACTGTGCCTCAAGCTGGCGGACCTTGCCGTCAGCGCCCCAGCACAGGTACCCATAGCGAGCATCCTGCAGATACACCCGGGCTATTTTGTCCAGGCCGCGGGCGGCGTAGAAGCGCGACGCCAGTTCGTTGGCCAGCGCTTCGATATGCACGAAACCGCTCTCCTGCGCGGCATGGATCGCCTGCTCATAAAGCCGTTCGGCCTCCAGCACGCGGCCTCGGACCCGGGCCATTTCGGCGTGGACGAGTTCGGCGCGGCTGGCGAAATTGGCCGGGCACTGTTCTGCCCAGACCTGCAATTGCCGGTGATGGTCGGCCATCACGCTCAAGTGCTGCCCATGCTCCTGGGTCGGGAGGCTGTCGCACCAGGCGGCGCGGGCCAATGCGTCATAGAAGGCATACTCGGCTTCTTCGAAAAACAGGTAGGAAGTCCAGAGCAGTTGCCGGGCTTTGGCGGCGGCCTGCAGGGCGGCCTGTGGATCCCCGGCCATGTAGCGGGCCTGCAGTTTGCGCACCCAATACCAACACTCGGCCAGTGCCAGGTCCGGTGTACTGGTCAGGTGGGCTTCTGTGGCGCGCTCGTCGAACTGCCCGTCGTCGAAACAACCGAATGTCGGCGTCAGGCCGCGCAGCATTCGCATCAGTGCAAGCTGGGTGTCGATGAAGTCGACCACCAGGCCGAACCGCACTTTTTTCGCGTACTTCAAGCCACGCTCGGCTTCGTTTTGCACCTCGGTCAGGGGTTCACCGGCAAACAGCGAGTCCGACGCCTGGCTGTTGCCTGCATAGGCACCGTATGGCAGGTCGCCGATCCGATTGGCGGCGACAAAGGAGCGGCGCAGCAGCGCGCGGCATTTGGCGACGGGTTTCATCCAGCGCACGGCGAAATTGGAGAAGCACAGGTAGGTGCTTGGCTCGAAGCGCTTCAGACCGCGTCGATCCACCAGTTCGCAGGCCAGTTGGCCAAAGCGGAAGCCGGCCTGATAGTCACCGAAACGTCGCCCCGCGACCCTGAAGGCATTGGCGTAGTGCACGCAGGAGGCGTCAGCGTTGCCCATCTCCAGGCTGAGGCAGATCGCCATGCAAATCGACAGACAGGCCAGGTTCGCATCGGTCTGCAGGGCCGGCGGAAACAGCTTGCCCAGGGCACTGACGGTCATGAGGGTGGCGGGGTCCTCCATCATCGGCGAATCGATCAGTTCCTCGATGGTCCGGTTGCCCAATGATGTCCAGATCTGCTCGTACTCCAGGCGCACTTCTTCGTCGCTGGGGTGGGCTGACCATTCGACGCCCACATGGCGCATGTAGTCCAGGCACACGGTGACCGCGCTGTCGCTGCGATCGAGCAACAGGTAGACGTCCATCTGCAGGCACGCGACGCTGCCCCGCTCGATGGTCGTCGTGGCGCGGCTGGACAGCTGGATCAAACGCTCATCGGCGGCCGTCAGTTGCCCGGTCAGCAGCTCACATTCGGCGCGGTTCAACGCCAGCGCAAAGGTCAGCTCATGCAGCCGCCCCCAGCTGTCCTCGTCCAGCAACTGCGCGCCGCTGGCCAGGTATTTGAGCGCCGAGGCGTAGGCGGTCGACGCCTTGGCGCGCTGGCCGGCCGTCAGGTTGTACGCGGCCAGTTGCTCGCGCTCGGCCCGGTCGGTGAGCAGGGTCGCGCCGCTGTTGAGTTGGCCGACGATCTGGAAGATCGTGTCTTCCCATGCCTCGGCCGGGGTCAGCGCGGCCAGCAGTCGCCCGATGCGCAGGTGTGCCTGGGCGCGGGACTCGACCGGGATCAGGGAATAGGCGGCTTCATGAATACGGTCATGGACAAAGCCGTAGGCACCCTCCAGCGTTTGCACCAGTTCCTGGCGGATGGCTTCCCACAGCACGCTGCGAATCTGCGTTTCGGGGATGCCCAGTACGCTCGACAGCGTGGCACTGCTGGCAACGTTGCCCAGGCATGCCAGTTGTTGCAGCGCCTGCTGGGTTTGCAGCGGCAGGCGGGTCAACTTGCCGACCATCAGGTCGACAATGTTATCGGTGTAACCCTTGGCGTGGATGCGATCGGGGTTCCAGCTCCACTGGCGTGCGTCATGATCGAACGTCAGCAGCTTCTCGTCGGCGAGGGTCTGCAGGAACTGGATCACGAAAAACGGATTGCCCGCGGTTTTGTCCAGCACCAGTTGGGCCAGGGGTTCGACGCGGGGCAGTTCGTCGTGAATCGCGTCAGCGATCAGTTGTTCGATGTGAGCCTTGGCCAGCGGCGCGAGCATGATTTCATCGATTTTTCCCCCCGCGTTGCGAATCGCCTTGAGTTTGCCGGTCAGCGGGTGGCTGTCATCCACCTCGTTGCTGCGGTAGGCCCCCACCAGCATGAGGTGGCGCACATCCGAGCTGGTGAGCAGGTCCTCCAGCAGGTCGAGTGTCGCCGCATCCAGCCATTGCAGGTCGTCGAGAAACAGGGCCAGCGGGTGCTCGGCCCGTGCAAACACCCCGATGAAGCGCCTGAACACCAACAGAAAGCGACGTTGCGCCTGTTGCGGCTCCAGGGGCGGAACGGGAGGCGGTTCGCCAATGATCAGTTTGAGTTCCGGAATCAGGTCGGTCATGAGCCGCGCGTTGGCATCCAGCGCGGTTTGCAGGGCGTCGCGCCATTGCATCAGTTGTGTGTCGTTCTTGCCCAGCAAGGTGCGGACCAGGCTCTGAAAGGCTTGCACCAGGGTGGAGTAGGGGATGTCGCGCCGGTATTGATCGAACTTGCCGGTGGCGAACAAGCCCCGCGGCGGCACCAGTGCCTTGTGCAGTTCATTGACCACCGAGGATTTGCCTATGCCGGAATAGCCGGTGACCAGCACCAGTTCCGGGGCGCTGCTGGCGATGATCCGGTCGAACGCGGCGATCAGCGTGCTGACCTCGTGCTCACGCCCATAGAGTTTTTCGGGGATCAGCAACCGATCCGAGGTCCCTTGTTCGCCCAGGGCAAAGGGTTCGATGCGGCCTCGCGACTGCCAGTCTGCCAGGCAGCGGCGCATGTCATGTTCAAGGCTGGCGGCCGTCTGATAACGCTCCTCGGCGGTCTTGGCCAACAGCTTCATCACGATCTGCGAGAGCAGTCCGGGGACGGTTTCGACCCGCACGCTTGGCGGCTGCGGTTGTTTGGCGATATGGCAATGCACCCACTCGATCGGGTCGTTGGCGGTGAACGGCAACGAACCGGTGAGCATCTCGTAGAACGTGACACCCAGGGAGTAGAGGTCACTGCGCGAATCGATCGAGCGATTCATCCGGCCGGTCTGTTCCGGGGCCATATAGGCCAGCGTGCCGGCGATGGTCTCAGGGGCCTGGCGTTCGCGGGGCAGTCGTGAGGTGAGGCCGAACCCGGTAAAACGGGTGTGGCCGTCGGTGCAGTTCACCAGGATATGGCTGGGCTTGATGTCTTTGTGGACCAGGCCACGCTGGTGCAGTTTGCTCAGGGCCTGCGCCGTGCTGATGGCAATGCGCAGGAACGTCTCGGTGCCCATGGGCGCGACCAGCAGCTTGACCAGCGGCGTGCCCCCCGGGTCTGCCAGCACCAGTCGAATGAGTGCGCCTTCGCGCACCAGTTCGAGCGGTCGCACCGCCCAGGCGTCATCCAGTTTGTCCTTGAGGGCAAACTCGTGGCTCAGACGGCCCAGGCAGGCGGGCAGTGGTTGTTCGCTGATGGGGCGCGCCACCAGGACTGTGCGGCTGTCGGGGTGCAGCTCCCGACAGAAGGTGCGTTCGCCATCGTCCCAGAGTATTTGCATGCTGATATCCGTCGGGGTGGGGGCAACAGGGGGGTACTTTGCCGTTACGCCGGGATCCAGAATGGCGCGAAGTGCCCTCGTGGCAACCTTTCCAGACTTATAAGATTAGCCGCTTGCAGGGCAGGCAGAGGTCTGGCCTGGCATGTTTTCGTGGGGCACATGCCCGGGAGTGTAGGCAGGGTGGTGGCAGTCGTCACTCATACATGGGTTTAGGGCAGGACGGACGCGGCACTAATACTTAAGTGTTGTTCAATTGCACGCAGGTGTGGTTTTCCAACTTCCGACAGTACGTATATCGTGGTGATGACAGACGATGGCACGAGCCAACCCTAATGAATCAGGCCATACGTAACTCGATGCTCATAGCCATTCTCGATGATGACGATTCTGTTCGAATGGCTCTGGACAGCCTGTTGCGCTCCATGGGCTATAAAGTCCGAACCTATTCCAGCGCTTTGCAGTTCCTCTATTCCAAAGACATGGCACAGACCCGTTGCCTGGTATCGGATGTCCAGATGCCGGGCGTCAGCGGTGTCGAGTTGTATGAGCGACTGGTGGCAATGGGTTACTGCATCCCTACGATTTTCATCACGGCCTACCCGGAAGCGGTTGCGCACCTGGGCACAAGTGCGCCCAATGTGATCGCGTGCCTGCCTAAACCCTGCGACGCCAACAAGCTGCTCAATTGCATTGAAACAGCCACTGCCGACTGGGCTGGCAGCGTTCTGTAGTTATCCGGCGCTCATACCTTCTGCCGAGAATGATCACCCTAAGGCGCAATGTTTCTATACCCGGGTATGGTATCGAACGTGGTGCGCCGCGATGCAGACTCTTTCCACGGGCAACAGCCGCACTTTCACGCTGACAGTGGGGCCTTGCCGAACCAGGCGAGAGGAGAGTGACCATGACGACGCAACAGAACTGCAGCACCCGACAGGCTGCGACGAACGCGGGTTTCGAAGAGCTGGTGCCTTCGCGCTATGCCGTGCGGGTCGGTGAGATCGACGTGCTGGTGATCAGCGACGGCGTGCTGCCGCTGCCGACTTCGACCATGTCCACCAATGCCGACCCGGCCGCCCGCGCTGCGTGGTTCAAGGACATGTTCCTGGGGCCGGACGCGTTCGACTGGGCGCTCAACGTACTGGTCGTACGCAGTGGCGAGCAGGTGATTCTGGTCGACGCCGGGCTGGGCGGGCAGTTCCCCGGCTTTCCGCGGGCCGGGCAGTTCCCCAAGCGACTGGCGGGCGCCGGCATCGATCTGGAATCGGTCACCGACGTGGTGATCACCCACATGCACATGGACCATATCGGCGGCCTGTTGGTGGACGAAGTGAAAAACCGCTTGCGTCCCGACGTGCGCATCCACGTCACCGCGACCGAAGTCGCGTTCTGGGAGTCGCCCGACTTCACCCACACCGAAATGCCGTCGCCGGTGCCGGATGTACTGCGTGCCACCGCCAACGAGTTCATGGAGGTGTATCGCAGCCGGGTCCGGACATTCGATGATGAATATGAAGTGGCGCCCGGCGTGGTCGCCAAGCTCACCGGCGGGCATACACCGGGGCACTGCGTGGTGTACGTGAACTCCGGCGGCGAGCGACTGACCTTCGCCGGGGACGCGCTGTTTCCGGTGGCCTTCGAGCATCCTGACTGGCACAACGGCTTTGAGCATGATCCCGAGGAGTCGGTGCGGGTCCGGGTTCGCTTGATGCAGGAAGCGGCGGCGAGCGGCGAGTTGTTCGTAGCCACGCACTTGCCGTTCCCGTCGGTAGGGCGGGTGGCGGTGGAGGGGGATGCGTTTCGCTGGGTGGCGGCGTTCTGGGATTTTTGAATGGGTACCCGTGCATTTCTGTAGGCGAGCTTGCTCGCGATAGAGGCCAGGCCGTTGCGGGGTGTCAGGCAACCTATTCATTGACTGATCCACCGCCTTCGCGAGCAAGCCCGCGCCCACAGGGAGCGGGTTCAATCGCACAGTTGAGGGTGGCTTTCAGACCGCCATCGCTGGCAAGCCAAGCGCCCTCGCCACGGGTGAGCGCCAGTGGGGGAAGGGGAGAGTTCGATCTCCCCGCTTTATTATTGACCCAGGGCTTGAGGGGTGTTGATGCCGTCCACCAGCCGCTGGATCCCCAGCGGATTGGCGTTTTTCAGCGCGTCCGGCAGCAGGTTGTCCGGGTAGTTCTGGAAGCAGATCGGCCGCAGGAAACGGTTGATCGCCAGTGTACCCACGGACGAGCCCCGTGCATCGGAGGTGGCGGGGTAAGGCCCGCCGTGAACCATGGCCTCGCACACCTCGACCCCTGTCGGGTAGCCATTGAGCAGCAGCCGTCCGGCCTTCGTTTCCAGCATCGGAATCAGCCCGGCGAATGCGTCCAGATCGGCCGGTTGCGCAATCAGAGTCGCGGTCAGTTGCCCTTGCAGGCCTTGCAGGGCCTGTTCCAGCTGCCGGGCGTCGTTAACGGCGACGACGATGACCACCGGGCCAAAGACTTCATGCTGCAGCAGTGGATCATTGTCGATCAGCAGTTGGGCATCGGCTGCGAACAACTGCGGATGAGCCTGGCCACCTTCTTGAGGGCGACCGGCGAGAGCGTGAATCTGCTCATGTTCGCGCAGTCGACCCAGGCCATCGGCGTAATTGCACAGCCCACCGGCGTTGAGCATCGTGTGGGCAGGCTGGGCGTTGACCTGGCGGGCCAGCTCATCGAGGAACGCATCGAACTCGGCAGAGCGTATGCCGATCACCAGGCCTGGCTTGGTGCAGAATTGCCCGGCACCCAGCACCACGGAGGCGCTCAGTTCAGCCGCCACGCTTGCACCGCGCTCCTTGAGCGCCTCAGGCAAAACGATCACCGGATTGACGCTGGACATCTCCGCGAACACTGGAATGGGCTCGGGTCGTGCCGCCGCCATGTCACACAGGGCACGGCCTCCCTTGAGCGAACCGGTGAAGCCTACGGCCTTGATTGCCGGGTGCTGGACCAGCCAGGCGCCGACCGTGCCGCCGTAGATCATGTTGAAGACCCCAGCGGGCATTTCGGTTTTTTCGGCTGCGCGAATGATGGCCGAGGCCACCCGTTCGGCGGTTGCCATGTGGCCTGGGTGAGCCTTGAACACCACCGGGCAACCGGCCGCGAGCGCGGCGGCGGTATCGCCGCCGGCGGTGGAGAATGCCAGGGGGAAATTGCTGGCACCGAAGACCGCCACCGGGCCGATGCCAATGTGGTACTGGCGCAAGTCCGGGCGTGGCAATGGCTGGCGGTCGGGCAGCGCACGGTCGATGCGCGCGCCGAAGAAGTCACCGCGTCGCAGCACCTTGGCGAACAGCCGCATCTGGCCGCTGGTTCGCGCGCGCTCACCCTGGATACGGGCCGCCGGGAGTGCCGTTTCACGGCACACCGTCTCGATGAACGCCTCGTCCAGTGCGTCGAGCTCATCGGCGATGGCGTCGAGGAACGCGGCGCGTTGACCCACAGCGATCGCGCGGTAGAGCGGGTAGGCAGTGGCGGCCGCTTTGGCGGCGGCATCCACTTCTTGCTGCGTGGCTTCGGTGAAGAAACCCGGCAATGGCTCACCCGTGTTGGCGTCGAAGCTTTGCAGGCGGGTGTGCCCTTGGGCACTGCGTGCGCCGTTGATGAAGTTGTGTCCGGTATCTGCGCTCATGAGGATTCTCGTCGGGTTAGCGTGGCGTGATCGCGGCACTGACCAGGCCACGGCCGTGCAAGTTTTCGAGCAATGCACGGTAGCCCATTTGCCAGGCTGGCGCGCGATCGCTGGTGGTCACGCGGTTGATCAGGGTGCCGAAGCGGCTGCTGCTGATGGCGACCCTGTCACCTTCTTTGTGGGTAAAGCCTGCGCCGGGCAAGTCACGGTCTTGCTTGGGGGCGAACAGGGTGCCCAGAAACAATACGAAGCCGTCCGGGTACTGATGGTTCTCGTTGAGGGTCTGGGCAACCAGGTCCAGCGGGTCGCGACTGATCTGGTTCATGGAGCTGCTGCCGTGCATGATGAAGCCGTCTTCGCCTTCCACCCTCAGTGCGACTTCGGCGCGGCGCACATCTTCGATGTCGAACGTTTCATCGAACAGGCGCAGCAACGGCCCCAGCGCCGTCGATGCGTTGTTGTCTTTGGCCTTGGACAGCAGCAGGGCGCTACGGCCTTCGAAATCTCGAAGGTTGACGTCATTGCCCAGCGTAGCGCCCTGCACCTTGCCGACGCTGGACACCGCCAGGACCACTTCCGGTTCGGGGTTGTTCCAGCCGGACTTGGGGTGGATGCCGATGGCTGCACCGTAGCCCACGGCCGACAGCGGTTGCGCTTTGGTGAATACCTCGGCGTCGGGGCCGATGCCCACTTCCAGGTACTGTGACCACATGCCTTGGCTGATCAATACTTCCTTGAGGGCCGCGGCTTGTGCGGAGCCCGGCACGATCTGCCCAAGATCGGCACCGATACTCTCCACCAGCGTCGCGCGGATGCTCTGGGCCTTGGCCGGGTCGCCCTTGGCCTGCTCTTCGACCACGCGCTCGAGCATGCTGGTGGCAAAGGTCACCCCGGCGGCTTTTACCGCTTGCAGATCGATCGGTGCCAGCAGCCACGGCTGCGACTCATCGCGCAGGCACGCATCGCTGTTGCGCAGCAGCGCATCGATACCGATCAGCGGGTGTTCCAGCGGCAGGCTGCGCAGGTACGCCACCGGGTCATCGAGTTCGAGCAGCGCTGACACGGTTGCCACTCGCGGGCTGATGTCATGGACCTGACCGTCCTTGAGCAGGATTACGGCGGGCCCCGGGTTGTCCCCCGGGATCCAGACGCGACCGACCCAGGTGCCCTGGGCGAAGTCTTGAGCCGGGATATTCGATGACGCCAGTGGCGTTGAAGCGGATGTTTGCGACATGAACGAAGCCTTCCTGGGAAAATGGACGAATCAGTGGGAATGACGGGGATTGCCGCTGCGCGCGATGACACGCAGGTGCAGGGTCGCCGGTTCCAGGCAGCCACCGGTCGAGAGTTGGCCGACCTGCTGCCGGTAGATCTCCTGCCAGGGCGTCTGCGAGGCCGGTACGGTGGGCTTGAACGCCGCCTGGCGCCGGGCCATTTCACTTTCGTCCACCAGCAGATCGACACGCCGGGCGTTGAGGTCGACGCGCAGACGGTCGTTGGTCTCGAGCAGGCCGATGCCGCCGCCGACAGCGGCTTCCGGGGACATGTTGAGAATCGACGGGCTGGCCGAGGTGCCGCTTTGGCGCCCGTCGCCCAGGCAGGGCAGGGAGTCGATGCCGCGTTTGATCAGGGCTGCGGGAGGCGCCATGTTGACCACTTCGGCGCTGCCTGGATAACCCACGGTGCCGCAGCCGCGGATGACCAGAATGCAGCGCTCGTCGATGTCCAGCGCGGGGTCATTGATGCGGGCGTGATAATCCTCGGGACCTTCGAACACGATGGCCCTGGCTTCGAAGCTGTTTTCCGCCCCCGGTTCGGACAGGTAGGTCTTGCGGAAGGCTTCGCCCACCACCGACATCTTCATGATCGCGCTGTCGAAGAAATTGCCGCTCAACACGATGAACCCGGCACGTTGAATCAACGGGTCTTCATAGGCGTGGATGACGTCGGTGTCGCTGGCCGCCGCGTTGCTGACGATCTCGCCAATGGTCTTGCCGCTCACCGTGCCGCAATGTTCGTGCAGCCGTCCGGCTTTTTTCAGTTCGTGCATGACCGCCGGCACGCCGCCGGCGCGATGGAACCCTTCGCCCAGGTATTTGCCCGCCGGCATGCAGTTGACCAGCAGTGGCACGTCTTCACCGATACGCTGCCAGTCCTGCAGGCTCAGATCGATGCCGCTATGGCGGGCAATCGCGATCAGGTGCGGCGGGCAATTGGTGGAGGCGCCCAACGCCGAGGCTACGGCAATGGCATTCTCGAAGGCTTCGCGGGTCATGATCTGCGAAGGGCGGATGTCCTGGCGCACCATGTCGACGATGCGCTTGCCGGTGGCATAGGCCATTTGCCCACGCTCACGATACGCCGCCGGGATGCTCGCGCAGCCGGGCAGGGACATGCCCAGTGCTTCGGCCAGGGCGTTCATCGACAGCGCGGTGCCCATGGTGTTGCAGTGTCCGATCGACGGGGAGGCGGCCGTGGTCATTTCCATGAAGCCTTCGTAGTCGATCTCACCACTGGCCAACAGGTTGCGCGCATGCCACAGCACTGTGCCGGAGCCAATCAACTGGCCCTTGTGGTGGCCATCGAGCATCGGGCCGCCCGACAGTACGATCGCCGGGATGTCGACGGTCGCCGCCGCCATGAGGCAGGCCGGGGTGGTCTTGTCGCAGCCGGTGGTCAGCACCACGCCATCGAGCGGGAAGCCATGCAGAATCTCGACCAGGCCCAGGTAGGCCAGGTTGCGATCCAGGGCCGCCGTGGGGCGCCGGGTCTGTTCAGCCATCGGGTGCACCGGGAACTCCATGGGAATGCCCCCCGCATCGCGGATGCCAGCCTTGGTGCGCTGCGCCAGTTCGAGGTGATGACGATTGCACGGCGCAAGATCGCTGCCGGTTTGGGCGATGCCGATGATCGGGCGACCCGACTGCAACTCCTCGCGGGTCATGCCGTAGTTCATGAAGCGTTCGACGTAGAGCGCGGTCATGTCCGCATGGCTGGGATCGTCGAACCATTGTTGGCTTCGCAGGGGCAGGGGGGTGGTTCCAGACATTGTTTTTATCTCTTGTTGGAGGCCGATCGACGGCGCGATGAACAGCGGGCGACTGCGGTGAAACCGTCACGATGACGAGCATCGGCCAGCGTTCGAATGTCTCGATGTTACCGGTAACAATTTTTTTGTAAAGACCCGTTTTCGATGTTCCACCGGCGCGGCAGGCAGCCTGCAAGCAGCAGAGGTGTGCCTGTTGGCGCCCATGTATAATCAGCGACCATCAGCGTTGGCGGCAGTGTGTTCAGGACCTGCCCGGTCATTTTTCAAGTCAAACAGGACGTCCATGAGTCACGAGGATTTAGGCAAAAGCACGACCCCGCCACGAATGGCCGATGTCGCCAAACTGGCCGGGGTGTCGAAGATGACGGTTTCCCGTGTCCTGGCCGGTCGCGATGTGTCCGAGCGCACCCAGCAGCGTGTCCACGCGGCGATCGAAAGCCTGGGCTACTTGCCTGATGCCTCTGCCGGAACCCTGTCGACCGGGCGTTCGGAATTTATCGTCGCCCTGGTGCCGTCGCTGGCCAGTTCCAACTTTGCCGACACCGTGCGCGGCTTGAACGATGTCGTCAGCGAACAGGGCCTTTGCCTGTTGCTGGGTGACACCGATTACCACCTCGAGCAGGAAGCGTTGCTGGTACGCACGCTGCTGCGCCATCGTCCGGTGGGTGTGATGCTCACCGGCAGTGCGCACCTGGAGGAAACCCGCAAGTTGCTGCGCCAGGCCCAAGTGCCCGTGGTCGAGACCTGGGACATCCCGGCCGACCCTATCGAGCAATCCGTGGGGTTTTGCAACGTGTCGGCCGCCGCCGCGCTGTACGAGCACCTGCATCGGCAAGGCTATCGACGAATCGGCTACATCGGCGGTGCGTCGGTCCTCGATCACCGTGGTCAGCAACGCCAGCAGGGTTACCTGCAGGCTGTGGCGGCGCTCGGGGCAGGGCAGCCACGGGTGATGGAGTATGGCGAATCGCCGATCACCATGAGTCATGGCGGAGAGTCGGTGAAGCGATTGCTGGAAAAGTGGCCGGATACCGACGCGGTGATGTGCGTGAGTGACCTGTCGGCCTTCGGCGCGATCATGGAGTGTCATCGACAGGGGCTACGGGTTCCCGCCGACATTGCGATCGCCGGTTTTGGTGATTTCGAAGTCTCGCGTTACTGCACCCCGACCATCACCACCGTCTCGGTCGACCCCTACGGCATTGGCCGGCGTGCGGGTCAATTGCTGGTGGCCAGCGCCGCCGCGGCGCGTCTTGGGCTGGACCGGCCCAGGGAAAGCGACGTGGTCGAATTCAAGATCCTGGCGCGCGAAAGTACCTGAAGTTTTTTAACCGGGCGCGCTTGCACTGCGCCGAAAGTAATTGCTAAATTAAAAATGTTACCGGTAACAGGCTAACTTGCAGGCTACTTTCTCCCGTGCGGATCACCCCCCCATCAGTCCGGTGAACTCAAGGCTGCAAGCCAAAACAAAAACAATCGGCATGACAACATGCCTTGAGGTCAACACATGGAATCTGTATCTCAGCGTCCTCTCGAAGGAGAGGGCTCGACGGCGCTCACCTCCGAGGATCGTACCTACCGCAAGGTCATCCTGCGTATTCTGCCGATCCTGCTGTTCTGCTACATGGCGGCGTACCTGGATCGGGTGAACATCGGCTTCGCCAAGCTCGATATGCTCAACGATCTGCAGTTCAGCAACACCGTCTATGCGCTCGGTGCGAGCATTTTCTTCTGGGGCTATTTCCTGTTCGAAGTGCCCAGCAACCTGTTTCTCCACCGCTTTGGCGCGCGCCTGTGGATCGCTCGCATCATGATCTCCTGGAGCATTGTCTCCATGGCCGTGGCATTCACCGTGCCGCTGGCGAAGTTTTTCCACATCGAGTCGGAAACGATGTTCTACGTGCTGCGCTTCCTGCTCGGGATATGCGAAGCCGGTTTCTTCCCGGGTGTGATTCTTTACCTCAACTACTGGTTTCCAACCCATCGCCAGAGCCGCGTCATGGCCGGGTTTCTGATGGCGATGCCGATCAGCCTGACGTTGGGCGGGATCCTCTCGGGTTGGCTGATGGGTGCGATGCAGGGCGTGCATGGCATGGCCGGCTGGCAGTGGATGCTGATCATCGAGGGCATCCCGTCGCTGATCATGGCCGTGGTCGTGGTGACGTTGCTGGTCGATAAGATCGACAACGCCAAGTGGTTGACGACCGCCGAAAAAAACATGCTCAAGAACAACCTCGACCGTGATAACACGACGAAGGCGTCCAGTCTTCGGGACGTTATCTTCAATGGTCGGGTGTGGTTGCTGGTGCTGATTCTGCTGACCTTCAACACCGGGTTTTACGGACTGGCGTTCTGGATGCCGACGATCATCAAGGCCACCGGTATTTCCAATACCTTGCACATCGGCTTGTTGACGGCCATTCCGTACGCGACCGCCGTCGTGGCCATGACGCTCAACGCCTGGCACTCCAACAAGACCGGCGAGCGCCGACTGCACGCGGCAATCCCGGCGTTCATCGGCGGAATGGGACTGATTGGCAGCGCCTTCTTCGCCCATAACCTGCCGGTGTCGATTTTCTTCCTCAGCGTATCCGCCTCGGGGCTGCTGAGCCTGATGCCGATCTTCTGGACACTGCCGGGCACCGTGTTGTCCGGTGTCGCGGCGGCAGCGGGCATCGGCATGATCAACGCCATCGGCAACCTCTCGGGGTTCACCGGTTCGATGATTACCGCCACCGCCGAGACGCTGACCGGTGACATGAACAATGGCACCTATGTCCTGGGTGGTTGCCTGCTGGTCAGCTGTGTGCTGATCCTGCTCATTCCCAAAGCGATGCTGGCCAAAGACAAGGCATGACATTGCTGCAACCGTGCTTGAACGCGCCCGGGTCCTGAAAAATCCTGAGATGTTCGGCCCCGGGCACGGCAGGCAAAGGGCGACGGCAATACCGTCGCCCTTTGCCATTCAGGCGTTGGCCGCCATGAAGCTGGCGAGCGCGTTGCCATAGAACGGCAAGTGCACGCCCATGATCTGGGCCAGTGTTTCGCCTGTGGTGTGACGCCAGTCACGCTGCAATTCGGCCGCGACCGCAACCCAGGTCATCGGCACCACTCCCGCCTGCACCATGCGCGCGACAGCCACTTCCTGTACCAGTTTGCTCCAGGTGCCGGAGGCGTCGATGACGGCATAGACCTCGTAGCCGGCCTTGATGGCTGACAGCGCCACGAAGGTGACACACACCTCAGTCGACACACCGGCCACGATCAACTTCTTGCGCCCGGTTTTCTCAATGGCATTGACGAATGCCTGATTGTCCCAGGCATTGATCTCGCCCGGGCGATGGATGACCGGGGCACCGGGCAGTGTCTCGGTGATGATCGGCAGCACCGGACCGTTCGGGCCGTCCGCGGCACTGGTGGTGATGATGGCAGGCAGGTCGAAAGCCTTGGTCAGCTTGGCCAGGGCGGCCACCGCCGTCATGTACTCGGGAAGGCTTTGGTCCTGGATGCCATTGGACAGGCCAGTCTGGTGATCGACAAACACAATCGCGGCATTCTCAGCAGAGAGACGATCGTAGCTCATGGGATTTCTCCTTGGGTTGAGTCGGCTTGCTGCCGGGGAACCGCCCCGTCGATACCCTGGTCATGGCTCCATGGGAGTCGCGGTATGGCAACAGGCGGCGCGGTTTCGATGCGATAACTGTAATCGATGCAATAATCATCGATAAGATGGTCAAATCACCCAAGACTGTTGCAGGACTGCACTAATGATCGATGACCTGAACGACCTTCAGTATTTCGTCCTCGTGGTACGACATAAGGGTTTCACGGCCGCCTCGAAGGTTTCGGGCGTGGAAAAGACCCGTTTGAGTCGCAGGGTGGCGGAACTGGAATCGCGGTTGGGCGTGCGCCTGCTCAATCGAACCACTCGGCAAATCGCCCTGACCGAAGCAGGCTCGAATTTTTACGCGCAGTGCCTGACCGTGGTCGAAGGGGCCAATCTGGCCTTCGACAGTATCGCCAACCTGCAGTTGGAGCCTGCGGGCATGGTCAGGCTCAGTTGCCCCCAGGTCATGGCTGAAACCTACCTGTCGCCGATCCTGCCGGGTTATCTGCTGACTCATCCCAAGGTGCGGCTGGAACTCAATGCCACGGATCGAGAGGTCAATCTGATCGAGGAGGGTTTCGATCTGGCGCTGCGGGCTCGACCGCAGATCGAGGACTCGTCCGGGCTTGTCGCTCGACGACTGGGGGTGGCTCGGCGTGTGCTGGTCGCCAGCCCGGCCTTTCTGGCCCGTGTCGGCCCGTTGCAATCGCCGGAGGATCTCAAGGGTGTGGACACCATCTGCAGGCCCGGCGATGTCCAGGAAGGGAAGGGCAGATGGGTGCTGGAAAACGGCGCGGGCAACTGCCTTGTCACCCACACCCCGCGCTTGCTTTCCGACGATCTGAGGATGCAACTGGAGACGGCGATCCAGGGCCTGGGCGTGGCATTGCTGCCGGAGCCGATCGCTTCACCGGCGATCCAGCGCAATCAACTGGAACTGGCCCTTCGAGGCTGGACGGGCGCCGAGCATGTCATTCATTTGTTGTACCCCAAGCCCAAAGGCATGCTGCCCTCGGTGCGAAGCCTGATCGACTACCTCGCCATTCATCTACCCGCAAGCATCGAGCAGCACAACGTCGTCAACTGAAAGAGCGATTCCGGGAGGCGACCTGCGCTGCCCTGGCGTTCAAGCGGACACGATCGTTTTGGCCTCCAGAAACGACTCCAGGCCAACGACCCCGAACTCTCTGCCGATGCCCGACTGCTTCACCCCGCCGAACGGCGCCAGCAGTTCAGGTGCGACCCGGTTGATCAGCACGGTGCCGGCTTCGAGTCGCGACGCCATGGCGTGGGCGCGCTCGTGACTCGTTGAGAACACATAGGCCTGCAAACCGTAGACGGTGCCGTTGGCGAGCTCGATGGCGTGTTCGTCGCTGTCATAGGCCATGATTGACAGCACGGGGCCGAAAATCTCGTCCCGGGCGATATCCATCTCGGCGCTGACGTCGGCAAACACCGTTGGGCGCACGAAATAGCCCCGGTCGAGCCCGCTCGGCCTGCCCGGGCCACCGACCACCAGCCTGGCGCCTTGCTCGATACCGCAATGAATGTACTGCTGAACTCGCTCATATTGAGCGAGGTTGACCAGCGGGCCCAGGCTGGTGTCCGGGTCGTGCGGATTGCCCACCCGCAGCGTTGCGACATGGGCCTGGATTGCGCTGATCACCTGCTCGAGCAGCGCTCGAGGCACCAGCAATCGCGTTCCGGCCACGCAAGCCTGGCCGTTGTTCATGAAGGCGCTGTTGACGGCCATTGGAATGGCAGTGGCCAGGTCGGCATCGTCAAGAAGGATGGAGGCCGATTTGCCGGTCAGCGCAAGGCTGACACGCTTCATGCTTTCAACGCCGGCGCGGGCGATCCGTTTGCCGGTCGCTGTGGAGCCGGTGAAGGAGATCTTCGCGATGTCTGGGTGGCGACTCAATTCCTCGCCTGCATCCTGCCCGCGTCCCAGCAACAGGTTGAACACGCCGTCGGGCAACCCGGCCTGGTGCAAGGCCTCGGTCAGTACCCGGGTCTGGAGGGGGCTGAGTTCGCTGGGTTTTATGACGCAGGTACAACCGGCGGCGATCGCCGACGCCAGCTTGCTGCATACCGTGCCCGCCACGCTGTTCCAGGGCGCGATCAGTGCGGACACGCCCACCGGTTCCATCCTGACGGTCGCCGCGCCGATGGGGCGGGTCAACGCATAGTGCTCGAGGATTTGCGCGGCATTGGCAAAACATTGAGCGCTGTACTGACTGATCCATTGCGCCCGTGTGAACACCCCGCCGTACTCCTCGATGGCCGAGTCGCGAATCTGATCGGCACTGGCCAGCACCGCGGCCTGGAGGTGGCCGAGCATTTCGATGCGCTCGGCTTTGCGGGTCCGAGCGAACGCCGGTTGTGCCCGGCGGGCTGCCTGGATGGCGGCTCGGACATCATCGCGGTTCGCCAGCCTGGCCGTGCCCATGACGATTTCTGTCGTGGGGTTGATGATCTGGATGACTTCGGTGCCCTGTACAGGAACGAAGTTGCCGTCGATGTAAGCCTCGCTGATGTTCCACATGGTTGGCCCCTGTCGTTGCGGGAAGTGAAGAGAGGAAGACCAACTTACAGGTTTGAATTGGCGGTGATAATCAGATCAAATGCGGATGAATTATCAAGGAATCCGGAACAATGTATAAAAGCGGCCTTATCGAACTGGAGGTCGTGCTGGCGGTGGCCAAACGGCGTGGGTTTCGCGCCGCGGCCCTGGAGCTGAGCATGTCCACGACCGCTGTGAGCAACGCCGTGGCCAGCCTCGAGGCGAGACTGGGCGTGCGGCTGTTCCATCGAACCACGCGCAGCGTTTCCCTGACAGAAGCCGGGCGACGCTTTGTCGAGCATATCGGTCCCGCCGTGGGCCATATCCAGGAGGCGATGGACACCGTGCTCAACGGCAGCGCGGGCTTGACGGGCACCCTGCGCATCAACAGTTCGTTGGGGGCGGCGCTGATGGTGTTGCAGCCCATTGTGCTGAAGTTCTTGCAGCGCCATCCGGGTATGACGGTTGATATCACCACCGAAGGCAAAATGGTCGACATCATCGACGAAGGCTTCGACGCGGGGTTGCGCCCCTCCGATCGGGTGCCACGGGACATGATTCGCGTACCCGTCACGCCAGGCATAGAGACGGTTGTGGTGGGAGCGCCGGGTTACTTTGCGTCGCGCTCTGAACCCCTCAGCCCGCAGGGCCTGGTCGATCACGTGTGCATACGGGCGCGCATGCCCAGCGGCAGTGCATCGCCCTGGACATTTGTCCATAACGAAAAGCCGCTATCGATTGATGTGCACGGGCCATTGGTCCTGGACACGCCCATCCTGATGCTTGAAGCGGTCAGGCACGGCATCGGGCTTGCGCAGTTGCCACAGTGGTATGTGCGGGACGAATTGGCCGAGGGCCGCCTTGTCGAGGTGTTGGCAGGGTGGAAGCCGGTGACGCCCGGCCTCTCGCTTTACTATGCGGGCCATCGCCATGTGCCCGCGGGGTTGGTGGCGCTGATCGAGCTGATTCATGAGGAATGTCGCTTCGACCGTTGAGTGTCAACGGCTTCAGCGAAGGCCTCACGATCCCCGTAGCAGCCGGACGCAGGCTGCGCCGGCTGCTATGGGTATCACTTCATTGGGCGCTTCAGGAGATCGTCACACCAGCGCAGCCAACTCAGGTACCGCCTCGAACAGGTCCGTCACCAGACCGTAATCGGCCACCTGGAAGATCGGCGCTTCTTCGTCCTTGTTGATCGCAACGATCACTTTGGAGTCTTTCATGCCGGCCAGGTGCTGGATCGCGCCGGAGATACCGACGGCGATGTACAGCTGTGGTGCAACGATCTTGCCGGTCTGACCGACCTGCATGTCGTTCGGTACGAAACCTGCGTCGACCGCAGCGCGGGAAGCACCGACGGCAGCGCCCAGCTTGTCGGCCAGGGCGTACAGGTGTTTGAAGTTGTCGCCGTTCTGCATGCCGCGGCCGCCGGAAACGACGATCTTGGCAGCGGTCAGTTCCGGAAGATCGGACTTGGCCAGTTCTTCGCCGACGAAGCTGGAGATACCAGCGTCGTGTGCAGCGCCAACGGATTCAACCGAAGCGGAACCGCCTTCAGCGGCAACCGGGTCGAAACCGGTGGCACGCACGGTGATCACTTTCACGGCAGCGTTCGACTGAACGGTAGCGATGGCGTTGCCGGCGTAGATCGGACGCTTGAAGGTGTCGGCGCTTTCTACCGAGATGATCTCGGAGATCTGGTCAACGTCCAGTGCAGCGGCAACGCGCGGCAGGATGTTTTTGCCGTTGGAAGTGGCGGCAGCCAGGATGTGGCTGTAGCGCTTGCCCCCTGCTTCTTGAACAAGAGCTGCTACCAGCGGCGCGATGTTTTCCGGCAGTTGGTGAGCGTAGGCGGCGTTGTCAGCGACCAGTACTTTAGCCACGCCCGCGATTTTCGCAGCGGCTTCAGCCACGGCGCCCGCGCCCTGGCCGGCGACCAGAACGTGGATGTCGCCGCCGATTTTGGCAGCGGCAGCCACGGTGTTCAGCGTGGCCGGGGCCAGCACTTTGTTGTCGTGTTCAGCGATTACCAAGATAGTCATGATCCGGCTCCTTATCTCAAAGCACCTTCGCTTCGTTTTTCAGTTTCTCGACCAGTTCAGCCACCGACTTGACCTTGATACCCGCGCTGCGTGCAGCAGGCGCTTCGACTTTCACGGTCTTGTTGGTGGAGGCGGTGGAAACGCCCAAAGCATCCGGAGTCAGCACTTCGAGAGGCTTCTTCTTGGCTTTCATGATGTTTGGCAGGGACGCGTAGCGCGGCTCGTTCAAACGCAGGTCGGTGGTGACGATGGCCGGCAGTTTCAGGGAAACGGTCTGCGCGCCGCCGTCGATTTCACGGGTCACGGTAACGCTGTCGCCGCTGATTTCGACGTTGGAAGCGAAGGTGCCCTGACCGTAGCCGCTCAATGCGGCAAGCATCTGGCCAGTCTGGTTGTTGTCGCTGTCGATGGCCTGTTTGCCAAGGATCACCAGCTGAGGCTGTTCCTTGTCGACAACAGCCTTGAGCAGCTTGGCAACAGCCAGGGAAGTCAGGTCTTCTGCGGATTCGACGAGGATGGCGCGGTCGGCACCCAGCGCCAGCGCGGTGCGCAGTTGCTC
>NZ_LYVP01000056.1 GCF_001984065.1 Pseudomonas sp. KK4 | reverse complement strand
GCCTGACGGCAGGCCGCTACCGGCCCGCACACAAAAAAACTGACACTCCCCCTGAAGGAAACGCGCAATAACGATTTGAATCGTATCGACTGATAGAACGCCTTCGCGGGCAAGCCTCGCTCCTACAGGAGCCGGTACAACACAACCCTGTAGGAGCGAGGCTTGCCCGCGAAGGCTGCTCTCCCTGACAAAACACACCCCACGTTGACACCTCGCTCTACGCCAAACAGCACATCCCCGCTATACTCATCGGCTTTTCCTGAATAAATGCCAATAGGGTCCCGCCGCGCATGGATAAGACCTACCAGCCGCACGCCATTGAAACTTCCTGGTACAACACCTGGGAGTCCGAGAATTACTTCGCCCCGCAAGGCGCGGGCGAGTCCTACACCATCATGATCCCGCCGCCGAACGTCACCGGTAGCCTGCACATGGGCCATGGCTTCAACAACGCGATCATGGACGCCCTGATCCGTTTCCGCCGCATGCAGGGTCGCAACACCCTGTGGCAACCGGGCACCGACCACGCCGGTATCGCCACGCAGATGCTGGTGGAGCGTCAACTCGAAGCCCAGGGCCAGAATCGCCACGATCTGGGCCGCGACAAATTCCTCGAGAAAGTCTGGGAGTGGAAGGATCAGTCCGGCGGCAACATCAGCCGTCAGATTCGCCGCCTCGGCTCGTCCGTGGACTGGAGCCGCGAGCGCTTCACCATGGACGACGGCCTCTCCGAAGCCGTTAAAGAGGCCTTCGTACGTCTGCACGAAGACGGCCTGATCTACCGCGGCAAGCGCCTGGTCAATTGGGACACCAAGCTGCACACGGCGATTTCCGACCTCGAAGTGGAAAACCACGACGAGAAAGGTTTCCTGTGGAACCTGAAATACCCGCTGGCCGACGGCGCGAAAACCGCCGAAGGCAACGACTACCTGATCGTCGCGACCACGCGTCCGGAAACCATGCTCGGCGACTCCGCCGTGGCCGTTAACCCGAACGACGAACGCTACAAAGCCCTGATCGGCAAATTCGTCGAGCTGCCGCTGGTCGGCCGCCGCATTCCGATCATCGCCGACGATTACTGCGACCCCGAATTCGGCACCGGCTGCGTGAAAATCACCCCGGCCCACGATTTCAACGACTACGAAGTCGGCAAGCGCCACAACCTGCCGCTGCTGAACATCTTCGACAAGAACGCCAACGTGCTTGCGGCCTGCCAGGCGTTCAACCTCGACGGTACGCTGAACGAGAGCATCGACGGCAAGATCCCGGCCGAGTTCGCCGGCCTCGAGCGCTTCGAAGCGCGCAAGCAGGTCGTTGCCGCGTTCGATGCCGCCGGCCTGCTGGTCAGCGTCAACGATCACGCTCTGAAAGTCCCGAAAGGCGACCGTTCCGGCACCATCATCGAGCCGTGGCTGACCGACCAATGGTACGTGTCCACCAAGCCGCTGGCGGAGCCGGCAATTGCCGCCGTTGAAGACGGCCGCATCCAGTTCGTGCCCAAGCAATACGAAAACATGTACTTCTCGTGGATGCGCGACATCCAGGACTGGTGCATCAGCCGTCAGCTGTGGTGGGGCCACCGGATTCCGGCCTGGTACGACGAGTCGGGCAAAGTCTATGTAGGCCGCGACGAAGCCGAAGTGCGCGCCAAGCACAACCTCGGCCCCGACGTTGCGCTGCAGCAGGACAACGACGTACTCGACACCTGGTTCAGCTCGGGCCTGTGGACTTTCTCCACCCTCGGCTGGCCGGAAAAGACTGAGTTCCTGAAGAAATTCCACTCCACCGACGTACTGGTGACGGGCTTCGACATCATTTTCTTCTGGGTCGCCCGGATGATCATGCTGACCATGCACCTGATCAAGAACGAGGACGGCACGCCGCAGGTTCCGTTCAAGACCGTCTACGTGCACGGTCTGGTGCGCGATGGCCAGGGCCAGAAGATGTCCAAGTCCAAGGGCAACGTCCTGGACCCGCTGGACATCATCGACGGCATCGAGCTTGAAGATCTGGTGCACAAACGCACCTCCGGCATGATGCAGCCGAAACTGGCGAAGAAGATCGAGAAACAGACCCGCGAAGAGTTCGCCGACGGCATCGCCAGCTACGGCACCGACGCCCTGCGCTTCACCTTCTGCTCGCTGGCGTCCACCGGTCGCGACATCAAGTTCGACATGGGCCGCGTCGAAGGCTATCGCAACTTCTGCAACAAGATCTGGAACGCCGCGCGCTATGTGCTGGACAAGGGTGAAGACTGCGGCCAGAACGGCGAAGCCTACGAGCTGTCGCTGGCCGATCGCTGGATCATTTCGCAGTTGCAACGCACCGAAGCCGAAGTGACCCGCCAGCTCGACCAGTTCCGTTTCGACCTGGCCGCACAGGCTTTGTACGAATTCATCTGGAACCAGTACTGCGACTGGTACCTGGAATTGTCCAAGCCTGTGCTGTGGGACGAGAACGCGCCGGTCGAACGCCAGCGCGGCACCCGTCGCACCCTGGTTCGCGTACTGGAAGTGGCCCTGCGCCTGGCGCACCCGTTCATGCCGTTCATCACCGAAGAAATCTGGCAGCGCATCGCGCCGCTGGCCGGTATCGAAGGCAAGACGATCATGCTGCAACCGTGGCCAGTGGCCAATGAAGAGCGCATCGACCCGGCCGCCGAAGACGACATCGAATGGCTCAAGGGCCTGATGCTCGGCACCCGCAACATCCGTGGCGAAATGAACATCGGCCCGGGCAAACCGCTGCCGCTGTTCCTGAAAAACGTCAGTGCCGAAGACCAGCGTCGCCTGACCGAGAACGAAGCGCTGTTGAAGAAACTGGCGCGTCTGGAATCGATCACCGTGCTGGCCGCTGGCGAAGAAGCACCGCTGTCCGCCACCGCTCTGGTCGGCGAGATGGAGGTGCTGGTGCCAATGGCGGGCCTGATCGACAAGGGCGCGGAACTGGCGCGTCTGGACAAGGAAATCCAGCGCCTGCAAGGCGAAGTGCAGCGGGTCGGCGGCAAGCTGTCCAACGCCGGCTTCGTCGACAAGGCTCCGGCCGAAGTCATCGACAAGGAACGCGCCAAGCTGGCTGAAGCTGAACAGGCTTTGGCCAAACTGGCCGAGCAACATGCGCGGATTGCCAGCCTGTAACGGCAGATCGCAATGAACAAGGGAGGCCCGCAACGGCCTCCCTTTTTTGTGCAAGACAATGCGCTGTCTGTAGGCGCCAGGCTTGCCCGCGAAGGACGATAACGCGGTGCGCCGGATCACCGCATCGCGGCTTTCGCGGGCAAGCCTCGCGCCTACAGGTGCCCGTCTGGCCATCGTCTGTGGGACAATGCCCGCCACTTTCAGCCTTACCCGAATCGAACTCGCCATGACCGCTCCCCGTACACCCAAACCTGCGCGCAAGAAGCCTGACACCGCGACCCCGGCCAAAGCCGTGGTGCCGCGAGAGAAGGCCAGCCTGCATCCGCGCAATCGCCACCAGGGTCGCTACGACTTCCCGGCGCTGATCAAGAGCACACCGGAACTGGCCAAATTCGTGATCATCAATCCGTATGGCAAGGAGAGCATCGACTTCGCCAGCCCGGACGCGGTACGGGTGTTCAACCGGGCATTGCTCAAGGCGTTCTACGGCATCGCCCATTGGGACATTCCCGCCGACTACCTGTGCCCTCCCGTGCCGGGGCGTGCCGATTACGTACATTTTCTCGCCGACCTGCTGGCCAGCGGCAACGAGGGCGAAATTCCCCGGGGCGCACCGGTCAAGGTGCTCGATATCGGCATGGGCGCCAACTGCGTCTATCCGCTGATCGGCTACAGCGACTACCGCTGGCACTTCCTCGGTTCGGACATTGACGCCACCGCCATCGCCGCGGCCAAAGCCATCATTCAGTCCAATGGTTTGAACAAAGCCATTCAGGTTCGCCAGCAAGCCAACCGCAAACACATCCTGCTGGGCCTGCTGGACAGCGCCGAGCGGTTTGACCTGACGATGTGCAACCCACCGTTCCACGCCTCCCTGGAAGAAGCCACCCGGGGCAGCACACGCAAATGGCGGGCGCTGGGCAAGGCCGACCCGAAACGCAAACTGCCGGTGCTCAATTTCGGCGGCCAGGCGGCGGAGTTGTGGTGCGAGGGTGGCGAGGCACGCTTCGTCACGCAGTTGATCAGCGAGAGCGCGCAGGTGGGGCAGCAGGTGCTGTGGTTCAGCACCCTGGTGTCCAAAGCCTCGAACCTGCCGGCGATCCAGGCCGCGCTGAAAAAGGCCGGTGCATTGGAAAGCCAGGTGGTGGAAATGTCCCAGGGCCAGAAGCAGAGCCGCTTCGTGGCCTGGACCTTCCAGACCAAGGAACAGCAACAGGCCTGGCGCGAGCGTTGGGTGCGCAAAAGCTGAGTCACTGCCAAACGCGGTCAACCATGTGGGAGCGGGCTTGCTCGCGAAGGCGGTGTATCAGTCACCAATGAAGTCGACTGACACACCGCCTTAGCGAGCAAGCCCGCTCCCACATGGGTACAACGGTGTTTGTGACAAATCGCGCCCACAAAAAAACCGTGCCCGGATCGCTCCGGTGCACGGTTTTTTATCGCTGCGTCTTACTTGTTCACAGCGTCGGTCAGGCCTTTGGCCACAACCAGCTTGATCACTTTCTTGGCAGGGATTTCGATGGCAGCGCCAGTCGAAGGGTTACGGCCGGTGCGGGCAGGACGCTCAGTCACTTTCAGTTTGCCGATACCTGGCAGAGTGATTTCGCCGCCGTTTTCCAGCTGATCTGCAACGATTTGGCCCAGTTGGTCCAGAGCGTTACGCGCGGTGGTTTTTGGCGCGTCGATAGCTTCAGCGATGTCGGCGATCAGTTGGTCTTTAGTAAGAGCCATGTAGTGTTCCTTCCCTATCAAATTCATATGGATTGCAGAGTGCAGTGTCAGCCATCGAGCCCGATCTTCTGGATCTGGCACCCTCGGCGATAACCGCGACGGGTCGGGTTATAGATGCCGAAATCAGGGTTTGGTTCGACCTGACATTTGCTGACTGCACGCTTAACGCAGTGACTTCGCGCAAGACCGGGCAAAACTAGCACAGAGGCGGGGAAATATCCGCCTCTAGCTACCCATTTGGTCAGCTTTATTGCTCTAAATCGGCAAAAAAACGCATAAGCGCCGCCGGTCGCCGTGCAATTGCCCTTCGCCACGCGCCAAAAGCAGTGGTTGCGGTACACTGAGCGCTTTTTCGGGGAGCGCGCCCTCCCGTCTTCCATCAGCCGAGAAGCCCATGCCGATCCGTCATTGCATCGTCCACCTGATCGACAAAAAACCCGACGGCACACCCGCAGTTCTCCACGCTCGCGACTCCGAACTGGCCGAGTCCGCCGCCATCGAGAACATGCTTGCCGACCTCAATGAAAGCTACAACGCCAAACAGGGCAAAGCCTGGGGCCTGTTTCATCCGGAGTCTGGCGCCTTCCCTTTCAGCGGCTGGCTGAAGGAATACCTCGAGGGCGGCCAGGACTTCACCGCGTTCAGCCGGGTGGCGGTCGAGCATCTGCAAAAGCTGATGGAAGAGTCCAATCTGTCCGTAGGCGGCCACGTATTGTTCGCCCACTACCAGCAAGGGATGACCGACTACCTGGCCATCGCCCTGCTGCACCACAGCGAAGGCGTGGCGGTGACCGAGGAACTGGACGTGACCCCGTCCCGTCACCTGGACCTCGGCCAGTTGCACCTGGCAGCGCGCATCAACGTGTCGGAGTGGCAGAACAACAAGCAATCCAAGCAATACATTTCCTTCATCAAGGGCAAGAACGGCAAGAAGGTCTCGGAGTATTTCCGCGACTTCATCGGCTGCCAGGAAGGCGTCGACGGTCCAGGGGAAACCCGCACCCTGCTCAAGGCCTTCAGCGATTTCGTCGAAAGCGAAGACTTGCCGGAAGACTCCGCCCGCGAGAAAACCAAGACCCTGGTGGATTACGCCAGCAGCCAGGCCAAGCTCGGCGAGCCCATGGGCCTGGAAGAGTTGTCGGAACTGATCGACGAGGATCGCCCGAAGGCCTTCTACGATCACATCCGCAACAAGGACTACGGCCTGTCGCCGGAGATCCCGGCCGATAAACGTACCTTGAACCAGTTCCGCCGCTTCACCGGCCGCGCTGAAGGCTTGTCCATCAGTTTTGAAGCGCATCTGCTGGGCTCGAAGATCGAGTACGACGAAGAAGCCGGCACCCTGATCATCAAGGGCCTGCCGACCTCCCTCACCGACCAGCTCAAGCGCCGCAACTGATGCTGGGCGGCGTGCTGAAGAAATGCCTGCTGATCCTGCTGGTGGTCGTGGTTTATCAGAACTGGGGCAAGATCGAGCGGGTGTTCAACCCCTCGCAGGTGGTGTCCGAGCAGACCCGGGCCACGGCCAAGGTTGTGCTGTACGCCACTGAGTGGTGTGGCTACTGCAAGCAGACCCGGCGCTTTCTCGATCAGAAAGGCATTCCGTACCAGGCATTCGATATCGAGAAAGACGCCGAGGCGCGCAAGGCGTATCAGGCGCTGGGCGGTGCGGGGATTCCGTTCATCGTGGTGAACGGAACGTTGATTCGCGGGTATGACCCGGATGGGATTCTGGCGGCGTTGAAGTAATTCCTCAGACTTGCAGCCATCCCTGTGGCGAGGGAGCTTGCTCCCTCGCCACAGGGGTTGTGTGTGTTCGGGTGGATCAGCGCGCTTCGATGCGGAAGCCGAACCGCGGGAAGTGCACATGCACCACACCGCCACGCTCGTCCTCACGGCGCAGAATCAATTCTTCACGGCCGGCAAACAACAACGCCCCCGCCACTGGATCCACTCCGTAATCCGTTGCGGCGATGATCACCTGCTGGCCCACCTCCAACCCGTTCGGCTCTTCGAACTGCTCGTCGGGCAAGGCGGCTGGCGTGGCGTTGCGCGCCACTTCCAGCGCTTGTTCGGAGGTCATCTCGCTCGCCGCACCATGGCCAAAACCCAACACCCGCGTCAACCAGGCGGACACCGCCGGGTAGTTATCCACAAGCGGTGAAGTCACCGGCGTTGCCTTGAGGAACCACAGGCAATGGGCCAGTGAGAAGTCGGCCACCGACGGCTCGCCAAACAGGTAGTCGCCTTGCTCTCGCTGCAATTGCTGTTCGAGTCGCGCCATGATCGTTGGCCATTGATGCCTGGCCTGCTCGGCCGAGAGTCGAGTCGCGCTGCCACCGCTGAACAACCCGGCGCGATCAGCCAGGAACGCCTTGATCGCTTCAGGGGGCAGACTGCCAAAACGCACGGCGACCGATTCCGGTTGGAACACTAGGCTGACCGCGTGCTGGAACACCACCGAATCGACCCACGCGGCGAAGGCGGCGACGATCATTTCCTGGCCTTCGGGGAAGAACGCCGGCAGGGCTTTTTCCTGCTCCAGTCGTCGGGCAATCAACGCGGTATCGCAATAGATATCCGCGCCAATCTGCAAGATCGGCGTCTTGCGGTAGCCACCGGTCAACGCGGTGAGATCAGGCTTGGGCATCACCGGCGAGATTTTTACCGAGCGCCAGGACAGCCCCTTGAAACCCAGCAGCAAGCGCGCTTTTTCGGCAAATGGGGACGTCGGGTAATGATGCAGGATCAACTCGGACATGCTCGGCTCCGCCGCACTTGAAAGGAGTCTGCAGCTTAACGCGCAATCAGTTGGCAGCCTACGGATCTGCCTGATGGGAACCGATCAGTCAGGTTGATAAGACGCCACCAGGCATTCCTTGGCGCTCTTGCGCAGTTTCTTGATCAGCCGCTCCTGGCGCAGCGCATCGCTTTTGTCGCGGCAGGCTTCGGTGTAGACCAGGGCCATGGCCGGGCTTGAGAGGAAGAAGCGCGCACCCTTGCCGCTCTGGTGCTTGGCGAAACGCCGCACTGGGTCGTCGCTGATGCCGCAGTAAAGCGAACCGTTGGCGGCGCGCACGAGGTAGACGAACCACTGTTTGCTGACTGGCAAAGGTTCGACGGCAACGATGGAGGATTCGCTGGAGCTGCTCACGTGACGATCAAGGCTTGGAAGAAAACAAGCCGCGATCTTATCAGCGACCGGCCTGAAATGCCTTCAGCCCCTTCAACGCCTGGGCGCGCACGGCGTTGCGCACCAGCGGTGTCCAACCCAGCAGCAGCCCCTTGAAGCCCAGCGCCTGACGCGACCAGGCCCACAGATCGAAGCGGTCGTGATGCTCGCAGATCTTGCCGTCGCGAAACACGAAGCGCGCCTGAATGTCGTTGACCACCACGTTGCCGGTCTGGCTGAACAGGTAGGTCGCCACCCAGTGCGCACCGCCGCTGCGCTCATCGCTGTGCACGTTGTCGAAGGTCAGGGAGAAGTCCTTGGCACGGGTGGTGAGCATGCGCCACATGTCGCCGGCATCGCGTCCGCGCAGCTCGCCGAACGCCGGATCACTGAACACCACATCATCGGTGTAGCAGGCGCTCATCGCCTCGGCATCCAGACGCTGGAACGCCTGATAGAAGCGGGTGATCAGGGCGTCGTGGGCATCGCTCATGGGCAGGCTCCGGGAATGTCGTGGGTAGGTCAGCACGATAGTCTGCGAGTGGGGGAATGACCATGGCCATTCACTGTAAAAATGATGGCACCGCTGTAGGAGCGAGCTTGCTCGCGATGGTCGCCAACGATGGCGCTGGGTGCCTGATGCCCCGCGGCGTCCTCCAGTCCATCGCGAGCGAGCTCGCTCCTACAGGTGTGTTGCAGGCTCAGAGGTAGACGATGTCCAGGGTCGCGCTGCCATCGATTGGCATTTCTTCGGACAGCTCCTTCGGCTTGTAGATCGTCGATGACACCTGAAGATCGGCCACAAAGGTCTGCATCGAAACCGGCGCGTAGTCCGGGCTGCCTGGACCGGTGACAGACCTCATCCAGCCGGGCTGCCAGACTGTGTTCGAAGACGCAGGGAACCAGGTATGGCCGTTGACCGACTCCACCATGGGCAGCACCGCACCGTCAGCCAGTGCATTGTTCATTTTCAACATGTACCAGCCGATCTTGTGGTCGTTCTCACCCAGGCCCAGGCCGAAATATGATCGGCTGGGGTTGATCCCACCGACAGTGTTTTCTCGGTTGTCCTTGATATTGATTGCGAAGAAAGTAGCGGCATCACAGTTGACGCTTACTTGCAAAGTCACGGGCGGCATCGGTGTAGCATTAGGGCCCAGATCCTTGACTGAAATCTTCCCGTAATCAACGACGCCATTATTGGACAACAGCGGCATGCACGCCGCAGGCGTAATAGAACCCGTAACGCTCAGGTCCACACTGGAAGCGGCATTGACATTCGATACACCGGCAAAAAAGAGGGCCGCAGCGATATAGCTTGAAGTCTTGGTCATTTTTTAAGTTCCATTTGACACTTGGTTTAAGTTGCCGACCTCCTTTTCGGTCCCGCAATACTAAGGCTGCGAAAAACACCAAGAAATACAACTAATACGAATATGCCCTGCCGCGGCTGTTATCTGAAAAGTTGGAAAAACCCACAGTGCGCATCAAACCGGCCACACGCACCTAGTGCACCATCCCACTCTCCCGAGCATACGCAAACAGGTCCACATCCGTGGATATCCCCAACCGCTGCATGGCCATGATTTTCTGTTTGCTGATGGTCGATACGCTGCGTTTGAAATGGTCGGCAATCTCGCTGACGGTCATGCCGCTGGCGAGCATTCTCACCACCTCATGCTCCTTGGCCGACAGCGATGGAATGCCCGACCGAGCCTCGGCATCCGCCAACGCCAACGATGCACGCAAGGACTCGCTGACAAAGCGTCGCCCTTCACGCACGGCCTTGACGGCCATGGGTAATTCCTTGGCCGAGCCGTCCTTGGCGATGATCGCCATTACCCCCTGGGCCAGGGCCGCCCTGAGCGTCATGACGTTGGCGAGCATCGTCACCAGGATGATCGAGGTCTGTGGATAAAGTCGTCGCACCCTGTCGAGCATCTTCAAGCCATCGGCCTGCACGTTGCCGGGCATGCAGAAATCGGTGATCAGCAGATCGCACGGTGTCGTTGATAGAAGGCTCAGCAGGCTGTCGGGCCCCTCGGCTTCGCCCACGATTTCACAGGTGCCGCTCAGGTCGATGAGCATCCGCATACCGATACGAACGACGGGATGGTCGTCAGCAATGATTACCTGCATTGTCGGATTAATCCTGTTGGATGACTGGAATGGGCGAAAAATAGCGCCATCTACTTGCCATCACAACGACCAATCCGGCCCCCAAAAATGCCTCGACCAATGTATTCGGGGGTCTGCTCTTTGTCCTATAGAACAACAAGAAGCGCCCTACATTTCATATATCAAATGGACCACATAAAGGGACTACAGACGTCGCCTTCAACCAATACAAACTGTAGTTAAACGGGCACTTTCCCACATACGGTCACTCGTTTTCGTATTAGTTGCATTCCCCCCTGTTACCTCGATCGATAGATTGCGCCCTGCTCGCAAAGGGCGAGTTCCAATCCACTTCGTTCAAGGAAAAGCGAATACATGAACAAAGAACGACCCATCATGGAAAGATGCGCTCTCGCTCTCTCAACCACTGTTCTGCTGGCCTGTACATCCGCAGCGATGGCCGCCAGCAGCACCGACCTGAGCGTCACCGGCACCATCACGCCGAGTTCCTGCACACCGTCGCTGTCGGACGGCGGTATCGTCGATCACGGCAAGCTGACCTCCAAGGATCTCGATCAGACCTTGCCCACCCGCCTGCCCACCGGCGAACTGCAACTGCAGGTCGACTGTGAAGGCCCGACTCATTTCACCCTGACCACCCTCGACAACCGTGCCGGCACCTCAGCCGTCAACCCCAATTACCACGGCCTGGGCACGGTCAACGACGATCAGAAGCTGGGCAGCGTGGGGTTCGGGATCTTCGAGCCGCAAGCCGATGGCAACACCGTGGTGACCATCATGTCGCGCGATAACGGCTCCAGTTGGGGGCCTTCGTCGTACCTGGGCCACGCCGGCTGGACCGCGTTTGCCGCCCCGGCCGATCCGCGCACGCCCATCGCCTTGCAGCACCTGAGCGCCCGCCTGCGCGCGTTCACCATCATTGCCCCGGCCAGCGATCTGACCCTGCTCGACGAACTGCCCATCGACGGGCACGCCACGGTGCAGATCACCTACTGACACGCCTGGCTTTTCAACGAATTCAAACTAAGGAGCGACACCATGAACAAGACCCTCAATACCCTCTTCGGCGCGATGCTGTTGGCGGGCAGTGCCAGCGCTTTTGCGGCTTCCAGTGTTGATCTGACCGTCAAGGGGACGATCACGCCGAGCGCCTGTGAGCCGACCCTGTCCAGTGGCGGACTGGTGGATTACGGGAAGATTTCGGCGAAGGATTTGAATGCTGACCGGCCGACGAGTCTTCCTAGACAAATTGTGCAATTGACGCTCATCTGCGACGGGCCGACTACCGTGGCCCTGGAAGCAAAAGACAACCGCGCCGGCTCAGCCTATCGAGACGAGGTGCATTACGGCCTGGGGCTGATCAATACCGATGAAAAGCTCGGCGAGATGGAATTGAAGTTGATGTCTCCGGTGGCGGATGGCGTAGCGGTCGAGACCATCGGTTCAATAGACAGCGCTGCTACGTGGCATCGCGAGAGCAGCCTGTGGCGCGACAACATCGTTGCCGTCGCCGTACCCGGCACCCTCACACCCATCATGTTCGAACAACTTAGTGTGGACCTTCGGATCGAACCGTCGATCGCCCCCACCAACCAACTCACCCTCACCAACGA
The DNA here is from genome assembly GCF_001984065.1 of Pseudomonas sp. KK4. Classification (GTDB taxonomy): domain Bacteria; phylum Pseudomonadota; class Gammaproteobacteria; order Pseudomonadales; family Pseudomonadaceae; genus Aquipseudomonas. The sequence goes on along the minus strand of NZ_LYVP01000056.1, from coordinate 22,930 downwards.
AGTAGCCATCGACGGCTCCGCGACCATCTCCGTCGTCTACTTCTGATTTCACCCATAAACCGAAGAGCGGCAGCCCCCCCTGACCGCTCTCACCCACACCGTGCTGAAAAGGACTCCAGGCCCGATATGAAACACGCCCCCTCACATCTGCTCGCGATCCTCTGCCTGCTGAGCGTCAGCCCCAAAGCGCTGGCCGCTTCCGAGGTCGAGTTGAACGTCGTCGGCCAGATCACCCCCAACGCCTGCGACGTGTTGCTCTCGGACGACGGCATCGTCGACCACGGCAAGGTGCCGGCGCGCACGCTCAACCAATACGAGCTCAGCCCGCTGCCGGAACGGCAACTGGAGCTGCACGTGAGCTGCAACGAGCCCCTGCTGTTCGTGCTCGTGGGCATGGACAACCGGGCGGACTCGTCACTGGGGCCGGGGTTTTATTACGGTCTGGGATGGAACGTCCATGCCCCCGACGAGCGCCTGGGCGCCGTCAGTGTGGGCCTGCGCAACGCAGTGGCTGACGGCGTGCCCGCGCAGGTGCTGGCGTCGAGCAACCAGGGAGAGAGCTGGTTCCCGGAAAACATTGCCTACCCGAACAACTACATGGGCTTCGCCAACCCCGGCACCCTGGTGCCCGAACCCCACCGTCTGCTGACGGCCACGCTGCACATCAACACCTCGATCAACGCCGCAAGCTTCCTGACCCTGAACCAGGAAGTGCCGTTGGACGGCGCCCTCGTCCTTGACCTGAGATACCTCTAGCCATGCTGACATTTCCTACTTTCATACAGGCGTTAACCATGAACCTTTCCCGATGCGCCCGCTCGCTGGGTGCCGGCCTGGCCTTGCTGCTCAGCGGCCACGTGCTGGCCGACGGCATGGTCCCGGACACCTCGGTGGTGATCGTCAACGAAGCCGACGGCGAAGCCTCGGTATCGGTCACCAACACCGACGCGACCCTGGCCCTGCTGCACGTCACCCTCGAAGACATTGCCGAAGACAAGGAACCGCTGGTGTTCGTCACCCCGCCCCTGGCCCGGGTCGAAGCCGGCAAGAGCCAACTGGTGCGGTTCATCCTGCAGACCTCCGAGCCACTGAAGACCCAACGCCTGAAACGGGTGATTTTCGAAGGCATGCCCCAGGACCGCAAACCGGCAGAAGCCGGGCATGCACGGGTCGGTGTGACGGTGCGGCAGAACCTGCCGGTGATCCTGCATCCCAAAGGCCTGGCGCCCAACCGCACCCCCTGGACCGGCCTGGCGTGGAGCCTGAAAAACGACCAACTCAGCGTGCACAACCCATCGCCCTACGTGGTGCGCCTGGCCCAGGAACTGACGCTGCTGCCGGGTAACGGCTCGGCCTTGCTGCCGCGCACCTACGTGCTGCCGGGAGAAACCCTGAACGTGTCGGCCAATGGCGCCACGGCAACAAGCGTGCGTCTGCAGCCGGCCACGGTCTACGGCTTTGCGGTGCCGCATTACGAGGCGCCGGTCGAATCCTGAAACCACCCACGACCGCGCGACGAAGGATCGCCAAGCGCCGAAATTCCGGGCAACGACAGTTGAGCCGTTGCCTCAGGCGTGCATGAACCGACACGACCAGGTCTGCACGCCGGCACAACCCAAGTGAACCCAATGAACACAGTATCTTTTTACCGTGATGGCGAAGCCATGCCCGCTGTTCGGCCTGTCGCCCTCTTTAGCCGGTTGCAGCGGCGGACCCTCCTGGCCTTGCTGCTGATCAACGCGATGCTGGTGCTCGACGCCCACGGTGATGATTTGTTGCTGGCGTCATTCGACACCAACACCCTGCGCCAGCGCGGCATCGACCCGGACCTGGCCACCTACTTGTTGCAGGCGCCACGCTTCACGGCGGGCCGGCACCCGGTGACGCTGACCGTCAATGGCCAGCGCCGGGGACGCGTGGATGTCGCCATCGATCGCCAGGGCGCGTTGTGTTTCGACCGCGCCCTGCTCGATGCGGCCAACCTGATCGTGCCCGAACGCACCCTCGACGATGGCCGTTGCTACGACTTTCTCGGCAGCTCGCCGCAAACCGCCATCGAACAGGACCCGGCCAACCTGGGCCTGGCGCTGATCGTCCCCACGGGCGCGATTCGACCGGCCGTGCGCGATGTGTCCGGCTATCAAACCGGCGGCGTCGCGGCGCTGCTCAACTACGACGTGACCGGCCAGCACAGCCGCTTCGGCGATGGCTCGAGCCGCTTCGCCTCGGCCAACACCGAGCTGGGTTTCAATGCCGGCGACTGGATCGTGCGCAGCCGTCAGGTGCAGACCTGGCAGGACGACGTATCGCGCACCACGCACATCGCCGCCTACGCCCAACGCACCTTTGCCCAACACGAAGCGGTGCTGCAGGCCGGTCAGATCAACCTCTACAACCCGGTACTGGCGGGCGCGCAGATCACCGGCGTGCAAGTGCTCAATGAGCAGGCCTTGCAGGTCGAAGGGCAAGGCGCCGTCATCGAGGGCATCGCCAACAGCCAGGCGCAGGTTGAAGTCCGGCAGAACGGTTCGCTGATCTATTCCACCGTGGTGCCAGCAGGCCCCTTCGCCTTGAACAATGTGCGTCGGCTCAACACACGCTCCGACGTCGAAGTCACCATCAAGGAAGAGGACGGCAGCCAGCGCAGTTTTACCGTACCGGCAGCAATGCTGGGCATCGGTTTGCCGGCACCGGGTTTCTCCGTGGCGGCGGGTACCGTGCGCCGGGTGGGTGATGAGCAAGGTGACGAACCCTGGGTGATCAGCGGCGGCTGGAGCGGTGCATTGAATCCGCAAGTGCTGATCAGCGGCGGTGTGACCGGCGCCGCCGACTACCGTGCGGCCGGTGCCAGTGTCGGCCTGCTACCCGCCCCCGAAACCCAGGTGCAAGCCACGCTGACCGGTGCTGATGCCAGTGGCCAGCAAGCCGGCCAGGGGCTGCAGGCCGACCTGACCGTATCGCATCGGTTCAACGAACGCTGGGCGCTCAACGCCGGCAGTTCCTACCGAACCCTCGGTTACCGGGAACTGGAAGACGCGGTATTCGACAACACCACTGACGACCGCAGATCCCGCTACCGCGACCAGCAAAGCGCCGCGCTGTCCTGGTCGCACCCGCAGCTCGGCGCCTTCAGCGGCGGCTTCAGCCAGTCCAATGCCTTCGATGGCAAAAACAGCAGCCGCGCCCTGGCGTCCTGGGGCACCAACATCGGTCGCGTGTCGGTATCGACGACGGCGGAGTGGCAACTGAGCGGTTCCAACCGCACCGGCGACAGTGTCTACGTGAACCTGAGCATTCCCCTGGGTGAAAACCGCAGGGCGCGTACCTGGGTGCGCAGCACCGGTGGCGAGTACCGCAGCGGTGTGGGCCTGAGCGAACAGATCAACGATCAACTGGCCTACCGCGTCGGCGTCGAACACGACACCCGGGATAAAGAAGTGCAGTCCAGCGCCGGCGTTTCGCTGCTGCCGCGCTACACCCAACTGGATCTGAACTACACCCGCGCCGATGCCGATCGCTCCAGTTATCAGGCCAGTGCCCGGGGCGGCGCGGTGCTGCATGGCGGTGGCCTGACGCTGTCGCCGTATCCGATCAGCGACACCTTCGGCCTGCTGTCGGTGGGCGAGATGGGCGCGATCAAGGTGTCCACGCCCAGCGGTCCGGTGTGGACTGACTGGCAAGGCCAGGCAGTGATCCCGCAATTGTCCGCCTACGGCAAGAGCCCGGTGGAAGTCGACACCAAGACCCTGCCGCGCAATGCCGACATCAGCAACGGCCTGGCGGTGATTTCCGCCGGGCGCGGCGCCGTGGACAAAGTCGAGTTCGGCATCACCCTGACCCGCCGCGCCCTGCTCAAGGCCACCACTGCCAGCGGTGTACCGTTGCCCCGAGGGGCTGTGGTCAATACCGAAGACGGCGAGTTCGTGACCCTGGTGCAGGAAGGCGGCCTGGTGTTCCTGCCCAACGTGCTCGACACCCGTGCGCTGTTCATCAAGGCACCGGGACTGGACCGTTGCGAACTGCGATTCGAGCTGCCGGCGGATGCCGACGTCGACGCCTACTACGAAACCGCCCCCGCCAAGTGCCGAACCCTTTGAGGATGACTTCCATGAACCTGTCCCGACGTTTACTGGCCGCCCTCGTACCCTTGGCATTTACGCCGCTGGCCTGGGCATCGGCTGACGACTGTCAGTTGAACCTGAGCCAGCCCGTGCTCGACTTCGGGCTGATGAACCGGGCGATCCGCACCGATTCCGCGGCGGAGCGCAACCTGGGCGAACGTCGGATGAGCCTCAACCTGAATTGCTCGACGCCCACCGACATGAGCCTGTTCTACCGAGCCATCGCGGCCACGGCGGAGCGCTTCCATTTCGCCGAGCGTGGCACCTACCAGATGCGCATTCGCGACGCGGTGCTCGATGGGCAATCGGTGGAGCTCGGGCTGATCGCCGCCGTGGGCCAGCCGCCCGGGCAAACCGCATCGCAGCTGATGTGGCGACCGGACCACGGCGTGGTTGCGGTGCAGGCCGGCGTGCCGTTGCAAGGTCGGACGTTCTCCGCCCAGTTGGAGCTGACGGCGTGGGTCCAGGAACAAGGGATGCAAATGCGCGACGCAGTGACCTGGGAGGCTAACGGGGTATTCGACGCCGTCGCGGCGGGCCGCAACAAAGAGGTGACCTTGCGTGCCCGCTTCGCCCCGGCGGCCTGCGTACCGGCGCTGTCCAACGGTGGCGTGGTGGATTTCGGCACCCTGACGATCAATGACCTGAGCGCCGACAAGATCACACCCCTGCCACCGCGCTCGCTGAACCTGCGAGTAGCCTGCGATGCGCCGACGGCGTTCGCCTTGATCATGCACGACAACCGCGCCGGCTCGGCGACCGACGACAGCGACAGCCAATACGGCCTCGGCACGGACGGTCGCAATAACCGGATCGGCTTCTTCTCGCTGAACCTCGACCCGGCGAGCGCCAGCGCCGACAACTTTGCCCGCCTCTATCGAACCGACTCTGCCGGTGCCAACGCCGCCTGGAGCAGCGCCAGCGCCAACCCGATCGCCCTCGCCAAAACCCGTTACCTGAGCTTCACCGACAGCGCCGGCAGCAGCGCGGGCCCGGCCATGATCCAGAACTTCAACACCGGCGTAACCGTGGACGCGGTCATCGCGCCGCTGAACAGCCTGGACCTGAGCAACGCCATCGACCTCGATGGCGCGGGGACGATCGAGATCATTTACCTGTAACCACCGACCCGACCTGCCACACCCGGAGCGAACTGCACCGGGCCACGCAGGACAACCCAACCTTGGAAGAGAGAGAAAATGAAAAAGTACCTTGCAGCACTGTCCGCCACCGCACTGATCGGCATGACGCCTCACGCGCTGGCAGCATCGAGCACCGACCTGAGTGTCACGGGCACCATCACGCCCGTGGCCTGCACGCCGAGCCTGTCCAACGGCGGCAAGATCGACCTCGGAAAAATCTCCGTGAAGGAACTCCAACCCACCGCAGATACGATCATCAGCAGGGCGCCCATGCAGTTGACCATTGCCTGCGATGGCGAAACCCGCCTTGCCCTCAAGACCACCGACAACAGACCCAACACAGCCCTGTATGACGTTTACCTGGGGCTCGGCAAAACCCCCGCAGACGAAAAACTTGGCTTCATCAACATCGAGATCAAACAGACCCTGGCGGATTCGCAGGTGGCACAGTCCATTTCCTCGGCAGACGAGGGCGCGACCTGGAAGAGAAGCAACAATATCTACAAAGGCACGATCACATCGGTGGGCACCACCGCCGACCACCAGACCCCGATTCTTGTACGGGACGTCGTGATGGATTTGTCGGTGATGACCACCATCGCGCGGACCGACAGCCTGACCCTGGACAACGAAGTCGCCATCGACGGCTCTGCAACGATCGACGTGATCTACATCTAAAACCCCTCCCCTGTAGGAGCGAGCTCGCTCGCGAAAAACGTTTAGACGCCGCAGTAAACCAGACAGCCAGCGTCTTCGTTGACGCCCATCGCGAGCAAGCCCGCGCCTACCGTTGAGATCTGAGAGAAGCCAATAATGAAACACTATTTCGCCGCACTTTCCGCTATTGCCCTGATCAGCTTTGCACCCTTTGCCCTGGCCGCCTCGAGCACCGACCTGAGTGTCACCGGCGCCATCACGCCATCGGCGTGCACCCCGAGCATGACCAATGGCGGGCTCATCGATCACGGGAAAATATCCAAGAAAGACTTGAACACCACCACCTTCACGCCGATCGGAACCCACACCCTGCAACTGATGATCAGCTGTGAGGCGCCGTCCACTTTCGCGCTGCGCTCGATCGACAACCGGCCCAATACCTCGACCAACCGCGATTGGTACGGATTCGGAAAAACCGAGGCCGGAGAGAATCTGGGTTTTGTCATCCCGATGATGAAAAGCGCGATGGCTGACGGGCAACCGGCCCAGTCGATCATTTCCTGGGACGACGGGAAAACCTGGGGGCGCCACCATCACCTCAGACCCAACATTCTGATTGCGGTCGCATCGCCCTCGGACCACTCCACCCCGATGCGTGCCAAAGACGCGTCGTTCGAAGTGGACATCACCAGCCACATCGCCCGTACCGACAGCCTCACGCTGAACGACGAGGTCAGCCTCGACGGCTCCGTGACGTTTGAGATGACCTACTTCTAATGCCGTCGCCGCCCGCACCGCTGTCGGTGCGGGCGGCTCACGGCAGGCCAGCCAACGAAAAGGACCTTCACCCATGAACACTCATTTCGCCGTGCTCGTGACCACCGTGTTGATCACTGCCACAACCAATGCCCTGGCGGCCTCGACGGTCGACCTGACCGTCAAAGGCAGAATCACGCCCATCGCCTGCACACCGGCCCTGTCCAACAACGGCCTGGTGGATTACGGCAAGATTTCCCGTCAGGACCTCAGCGCCGACAAGCGCACGCAACTGCGCGACAAGACGCTCGACTTGACCATTGCGTGCAACGGCCCGGCGCGTTTCGCCCTGGTGATGCACGACAACCGCGACGGCTCGGCCATCGTCAACAGCGAGATCTACTACGGCCTCAATCGCGACAGCAGCGGCAACAACATCGGCCTGTACTCGCTGAACTTCGATCCGGCACAAACGGTGGTGGATGACCTGTCGCAGGTCTACCGCACCGACTCCACCACCAGCGGCGTGGCCTGGAGTTCGTCCAACAGCCGGCCGATTCCGATTGGCGCCCGAAGCTACCTGGGGTTCACCGACGTCGCGGGCAGCACCGCCGGGCCGATGTTCATCCAGAACCTGTCGAGCCGGGTCACCGTCGAAACCGTCATCGCCCCCACGTCCGAGCTGGACTTGAGCGCCGATGTCCAGCTCGACGGTTCGGCAACGCTGGACATGGTTTACTTCTGATTCAGACTTTTTCGCTGACCACCTGGACGTACAACGAACGCCCGGCACCGAGGCCGGCAATGATGGCGCCGAGGCCGATCACCGCGAAGATCCAGCCCACGGCGTTCCAGCCGCCGGTCCAGTCGTGGACGATGCCGACCGCGAACGGGCCCATGGACGCCAGGGTGTAGCCAAAGCCTTGGGCCATGCTCGACAGGTTGGCCGCGACGTGGGAGTCCCGCGAGCGCAGCACGATCAGGGTCAGCGCCAGGCTGAACGTGGCGCCCTGCCCCAGGCCCAGCAGAATCGCCCAGCCCCACAGGCCTTCGATCGGCGCGTAGAGGCAACCGAACAGACCGCCCAGGGTCATCACCATGACGATCACGATCGCCGGGCGCTGATCCTTGCCACGGGTGGCCAGCCAGGGGGCAGCCAGTGAGCTGATCAATTGCACGATCACCGAGCCGGAGAGCACCAGGCCGGCCTGGGTCGGCGTCAGGCCGCGGCCGATCAGGATCGATGGCAACCAGCCGAACACGATGTAGGCCAGGGACGATTGCAGGCCCATGTACAGCGTCACCTGCCACGCCAATGGGTCACGCAACAGACCGCGCACGCGGTAGGCCACGTGATGGGCGCCGTGTTTCTGGCCGACTTGCGGCAACCAGAACAGCGCGGCGGCCAATGCCGGGATCACCCAGAAACCCAGGCCCATTGCCCAGCTCTTGTCGAAATGCTCGCTCAAGGGCACGGTGGCGCCCGCCGCCATGGCCGCGCCCAGGCACAGGGCCATGGTGTAGACGCCGGTCATGGTCCCGGCCTGTTTCGGGAAGTCACGCTTGACGATGCCCGGCAGCAACACACCGATCACACCGATGCTGGCACCGGCCAGCACGCTGCCGGCAAACAGGCCGATCTCGCCGAACGAACTGCGCAGGATGATCCCGCCGGCCAGGGTCAAAAGGATGCCCAACACCACTCGCTCAGCGCCGAAACGTCGCGCCAGCACCGGCGCCAGGGGCGCAAACAGGCCGAGGCAGAGCACCGGCAAGGTCGTCAGCAAACCGGCCAGAGCTGCCGACAACCCAAGGGATTTCGACACCTCGCTGAGCATCGGCGCCATGCTCGACAGCGCCGGGCGCAGGTTCAGCGCCACCAGGATCAAGCCCAACAGCAGCAGCAACGGCCGGCGCAACACCGGTTGGCTTTGCTGCACGTGCGCGTCGTCCGCTTCGGCGTCGATCAGCAGTTCAGCCGAGCGATTGGGCGGTGGGGTGTGCTGGCTGGACATGGCGTTCTCGGGTTCAAGGTTCATTGATCAACTGCCTCGACAGGGCTTTGGCCCGCTCAGGGTCCCGTTGTTCGACGGCATCGAGCAGTTCGATGTGCAGGTCGAACACCTCCTGACGCCGGGGGGTGATGTTCAGGCAGTGGCGCAATTGCTCACCCACCACGCTGGAAAAATAGCGATACAACTCGCTCAGGGTCGGGTTGTGCGCGGCGTCCACCAGGCGGCGGTGGAACACCAGATCGCAGGCGATATAGGTATCGAGATCGCCGTGATAGTGGCTGCCACTGACGCCGAGCGCCTCGCGCAAGGCCACCAGGTCTTCCTCGGTTCGGCGCAAGGCCGCCAGGCCGATGGCTTCGACTTCAAGGATGTGCCGGGTCTCCCGGGCCTGCTCCAGGGAACACCGCGACAGCACCTTCAGGGTATCCAGCGGATCGACCACCGCCCGCAAGTAACTGCCGTCGCCCTGACGAATCTCGATCAGCCCGGAAAACGCCAGCACCCGCATTGCTTCACGCACGGTGTTGCGGCTGATGCCCAATTCGGCGGACAGCTCTGGCTCGGTGGGCAAGCGCTGCCCCACCACCCAAACACCCTGATTGATGCGCTGGCGCAACTGGTCCAGGGCCTGATCGACCAGGGATCGTTTCACTAATGGAGAAATGTCTGACATGTAATCCGCCTTTTCATCCAATCATAGGATGAATTTCCGACATGTTAGTCAGCTTCGTGTAGGACGACAACCGCCTAGGGTCAGTGGGCAGGCAAAGGAGCGGAATTTTCGATTGGTCTAAATTACCCTTTAAGGGTAATTTCAGGGACAGGGTTTCTTATGGAAAAGAGCACACCCCATTACGACTTGGCGATGATCAAGGAGGATGTCAGGCGGCTTGGAGACAAAGCATTCACCAGTAGTGCCAAAGAAGGTGGAAGGGTTTTAGGCCTCAGCCTCCAAGAGATGCGGGCGGTGGTTTTCGAACTTCAGGCGAAGATGCTCTACAAGTCGATGACCACCTACAACGACCACCGCGTTTGGCAAGACGTGTATCACATCAATACGTTCGGTCTGGAGATTTACATCAAGGTGACGTACCGCCCACAAGGCGGTTCACCCGTAATCTCTTTCAAGGAGAAATCTCAATGAAAACCCAGCAATGTTTCAGCTGTGGCGCCAGAGAAGGAATGCGGCATTTCGAGGGCCGTAGCGAAACCATGAGCGTCAATGGCATGGAACGACGCGTGGATGATTTGTCTGGCTGGGAATGCCAGATGTGCGGGGAAGTCGAGTTGGACGACTGTTGTTCGCAACGACATTCGCAAGCGGGTGACGAACTGGTCATGACCGCAAGACGGATGATCGGCGACGAACTCAAGCGCATCCGCCGCAAACTGCATCTGTCACAGAAAGAAGCCGTGCTCCTGTTGTCCGGCGGTGGACACAATGCGTTCTCCCGCTACGAGCGCGGCGAAGTACTCGCGCCAAAGACGCTGGTACTGCTGATGCGACTGCTGGACCGCTATCCGCATCTGCTCACCGATGTGAAAGCACTGGGCGAAGGCGCGGACTTGAGAGGTTTCACACATGTCGAACACAAAGAGCACGAAATAATCGAGGTGTCCTGACCTCGTTAACACGCTGTAGGAGCTGCCGCAGGCTGCGATCTTTTGACCTTGTTTTTCATGATCAAAAGATCGCAGCCTGCGGCAACTCCTACAGAGACCGGCACAATCCGCGGGCAAAAATAAACCCGGATCCGAGTCCGGGTTTATTTCATTTGCAGGCGTCGATCAATGCAGGATCTGGCTCAGAAACAACTTGGTGCGGTCGTTCTGCGGGTTGTCGAAGAAGTCGTTCGGCGCGGCCTGTTCGACGATTTCACCCTTGTCCATGAAGATCACGCGGTTGGCCACGGTGCGGGCAAAACCCATTTCGTGGGTCACGCAGAGCATGGTCATGCCGTCTTCGGCCAGGCCGATCATGGTGTCCAGTACCTCTTTGACCATCTCAGGGTCGAGTGCCGACGTCGGTTCGTCGAACAGCATGATTTTCGGTTTCATGCACAGCGCACGGGCGATCGCCACACGCTGCTGCTGACCGCCGGACAGTTGCCCCGGGTACTTGTGCGCCTGCTCCGGAATGCGTACGCGCTCCAGGTAGTGCATGGCGATTTCCTCGGCCTTGCGCTTGGGCATCTTGCGCACCCACATCGGCGCCAGGGTGCAGTTCTGCAGGATGGTCAGGTGCGGGAACAGGTTGAAGTGCTGGAACACCATGCCGACTTCACGGCGGATCGCTTCGATCTGCTTGAGGTCGTTGGTCAGTTCCACGCCATCGACCACGATGCGGCCCTGCTGGTGTTCTTCCAGGCGGTTGAGGCAACGGATGGTGGTGGACTTGCCCGAACCCGACGGCCCGCACAACACGATTCGCTCGCCCTGCTTGACGTTGAGGTTGATGTCTTTCAACACGTGGAACTGGCCGTACCACTTGTTGACGCCCTGCATCTGAATAATGCCTTCAGGGCTCACAGGCTGTTTGATTGCTTCGCTCATCAGAAAACTTCCTAAATAAGTAGCGACTTAGCGCTTGTGGCCTGTGTCGAGCTTGCGTTCCAGATGCATGGAATAGCGCGACATACCAAAACAGAAAATCCAGAACACCAGGGCGGCGAACACGTAGCCTTCGGTGGCCATGCCCAGCCATTTCGGGTCGGCGGCGGCTTGCTTGACGCTGTTGAGCAGGTCGAACAGGCCGATGATGATCACCAGGCTCGTGTCCTTGAACAGGGCGATGAAGGTGTTGACGATGCCCGGGATCACCAGCTTCAGGGCTTGCGGCAGAATCACCAGGCCCATGCTGCGCCAGTAACCCAGGCCCATCGCCGCGGCCGCTTCATATTGCCCTTTGGGGATCGCTTGCAGACCGCCGCGTACCACTTCGGCCACGTAGGCCGACTGGAACAGGATCACGCCGATCAGCGCCCGCAGCAGTTTGTCGAAGTTCATGCCTTCGGGCAGGAACAGCGGCAGCATCACCGAGGACATGAACAGCACCGTGATCAACGGCACGCCGCGCCAGAATTCGATGAAGGTCACGCAGACCACCCGAATCGCCGGCATGTTCGAACGACGGCCCAGGGCCAGGACGATCCCCAGCGGCAACGCACCGGCGATACCGACCGTGGCGATCACCAGGGTCAGCATCAGGCCGCCCCACTGGCTGGTCGCTACCTGGGTCAGGCCGAACACGCCACCGTGCAGCAGGCACCAGGCAATGATCGGGTACAGCACCAGGAAGCTCAGGCCGTAAATCGCTTTACGCGGGAAGCGCGAGATGAACAGCGGTGCCACGCCGATGACCGCCAGCCACACGGTCAGGTCCACGCGCCAGCGCAGTTCCGGCGGGTAGTAGCCGTACATGAACTGGCCGAAACGCTGCTGAATGAACACCCAGCAGGCGCCTTCCTTGGTGCAGTCGGCGCGGGTGGTGCCGACCCAGTTGGCGTCGAGGATCGCCCAATGCAGGATCGGCGGCACCACCAGGTAAATCAGGTAGAACGCAAACAGGGTCAGCAGGGTGTTGAGCCAGCTGGAGAACATGTTCGCGCGCATCCACGCCACCACGCCGATGCTGCTGCTCGGTGGGGGCATGTCGGGTTTGAAAGTATGAGTACTCATGCGCTTTTCCTTACCGCTCGATCAGCGCAATGCGCTTGTTGTACCAGTTCATCAGCAGGGAAATGCTGATACTGATCGCCAGGTACACGCTCATGGTGATGGCAATCACCTCGATCGCCTGTCCGGTCTGGTTCAGCACCGTACCGGCGAACAACGACACCATTTCCGGGTAACCGATACCGGCCGCCAGCGAGGAGTTCTTCGCCAGGTTCAGGTACTGGCTGGTCAGCGGTGGAATGATCACGCGCAGGGCTTGCGGGATGATCACCTTGCGCAGCGTCGGACCGTTGCGCAGGCCAAGCGAGTGAGCCGCTTCGGTCTGGCCATGGCTGACCGACTTGATGCCCGAACGCACGATCTCGGCGATGAACGCTGCGGTGTACACGGTCAGGGCCAGGGTCAGCGCCAGCAGTTCCGGGATCAGTACCCAGCCACCCACGAAGTTGAAGCCTTGCAGCTTGGGCATTTCCCAGTGCACCGGTGCACCGAAGATCAGCGCGCACAATGCCGGGATCACCAGGAACAGTGCCAGGCCGGTCCAGAACTTGTGGAAGGGCACACCGGTCGCTTCGAAGCGCTTGTTGGCCCAGCGGCACATCAGCACGATGGCAACGATGGCCACCACGACGCTGACCACGAACGGCCAGAAACCATCGGCGATCAGCGCGGCCGGCATGTTCAGGCCGCGGCTGCTGACGAAGAAGGTGTCGCCGAAGTTGTGGCTGTTGCGCGGCCCCGGCATGGTCAGGAACACCGCGAAGTACCAGAACAGGATCTGCAGCAGCGGTGGAATGTTACGGAAGACTTCCACGTATACGGTGGCCAGCTTGGCGATGATCCAGTTCTTCGACAGTCGGGCCACACCGACGATGAAGCCCAGGAGGGTCGCCAGGATGACACCGATGAAGGTCACCAGCAGGGTGTTGAGCAGGCCGATGACGAACACCCGGGCATAACTGTCCGCTTCGGTGTAGTCGATCAGGTGTTGAGCGATGCCGAACCCGGCACTGCGCTCCAGAAAGTCGAAGCCCGAGGTAATGCCCCGGTGCTGAAGGTTGGTCTGCGTGTTGTCGAACAGGTACCAGCCCATCGAGACCACCGCGACAATGGTGATGATCTGGAAGAGCCACGCACGCACTTTTGGGTCGCTGAGGCTGAGCCTCTGCTTTGGTGCGCCGATAGAATTTTGCATGAAGTGCCCCGCAAGGAATGGAACAGAACATCACCCGGCAGTTGGCCTGCCGGGTGATAGAACCATCAGCGCACTGGTGGTGCGTATTGAATGCCGCCAGCGTTCCACAAGGCGTTCAGCCCGCGGTCGATTTCCAGCGGAGTGCTCTTGCCGAGGTTTTTCTCGAACACTTCGCCGTAGTTGCCCACTTGCTTGACGATCTGTACGACCCAGTCTTTCTTCACTTTCAGGTCTTTGCCGTATTCACCGTCGGTACCCAGCAGACGAGCGACGTCCGGGTTCTTGGTACCTTTGGCTTCTGCTTCGACGTTTTTGGAGGTGATGCCAGCCTCTTCAGCGTTGAGCATGGCGTAGCCAACCCAGCGCACGATGGCCAGCCACTCGTCGTCGCCGTTACGCACGACCGGGCCCAGAGGCTCCTTGGAAATGGTTTCCGGCAGAACCACGTAGTCCTTCGGCGAAGCCAGCTTGCTGCGCTGGGCGAACAGCTGGGACTTGTCGGAGGTCAACACGTCGCAACGACCGGATTCCAGCGACTTGGCGCTTTCATCGGAGGTGTCGAAAGTGATCGGGGTGTATTTCAGACCGTTGCCGCGGAAGTAGTCGGAAACGTTCAGTTCGGTGGTGGTACCGGCCTGGATGCAGATGGTCGCGCCATCGAGCTCTTTGGCGCTCTTCACGCCCAGCTTGTTGTTTACCAGGAAGCCGATGCCGTCGTAGTAAGTGATGAAGCCCGGGAATTTCAGACCCATGCCGGCGTCACGCGAGCTGGTCATGGTGGTGTTGCGCGACAGGATGTCGATTTCGCCCGATTGCAGCGCGGTGAAGCGCTCTTTGGCGTTCAACTGACTGAACTTGACCTTGGTCGCGTCGCCGAATACGGCAGCGGCCACGGCGCGGCAGTAGTCAGCATCGATACCGACGATCTTGCCGGTGGAGTCCGGAACCGAGAAGCCTGGCAGACCATCGCTGACGCCACACTGCACGAAACCTTTCTTCTGCACTGCATCCAGGGTTGCACCCGCCTGAGCGAACCCGCTGATACCGAGTACTGCGGCTGCAGTCACGATAGCCAGGGTGGATTTCAACATCTTCATTCAAACCTCCAGTTTTGCTCTTGTTGTGTCGGAGCGTGAGTCCTGTCGCACCCTTTTGAGGCGTTGCTGACCCGTGTTGGCTTGTTTTGGGGTCAACCGACGTAGGACCTTTGCCATGAGTCTAGTAGGAGAAAATCCACAGAATGGACAACTCACTTCTCACCAATCGGCCGAACGGGCTGTAGCCCTTTCACGTTCGCGAAGCCCGTATAGGCCGCTGGCGAACATCCATCACCGGATTCTTTGCTATCCCACTGCCAACAATGGCCTGATAGTGTTACCGACAGACGTGGGAAATTTCTTACGCGCTTCCGTATAGCAAAGCCCGTACCACACAGCCTGCTTAAGCGGTAAAGCGACAGGTCAATAGCAAAACTTGTAACCTTGCGACATCTTCGTAACTGATCAACCAGACGCGCCCTTACCCCTCGCACGCAAAGAGAGCGCACGCACACATTTGGAGCAGCCATGACCGAGCCCCTGATTCTCGAACCCGTCAAGCCCGCAGACGCCTGCGTCATCTGGCTGCACGGCCTGGGTGCCGACCGCTACGACTTCCTGCCGGTCGCTGAAGCCCTGCAGGAAACCTTGCTGACCACCCGCTTCGTTTTGCCCCAGGCACCGACCTGTGCGGTGACCATAAACGGCGGCTACGAGATGCCGAGCTGGTACGACATATTGGCCATGAGCCCGGCACGGGCGATCAACCGTGATCAACTGGAAGAGTCGTCGCGCCGGATCATCAACCTGATCGACGCGCAGCGAACCATTGGAATAGACGCCTCGCGGATTTTCCTGGCGGGCTTTTCCCAGGGTGGAGCAGTGGTTCTGCACACCGCCTTCCTGAATTGGCAGGGACCGTTGGGTGGCGTGATCGCCCTCTCCACCTATGCCCCGACCTTCAGCGATGAGCTCGAACTGTCCGCCAGCCAGCAACGCATCCCGGTGCTGTCGTTGCACGGCCAGTACGACGACGTGGTGCAAAACGCCATGGGGCGCACCGCTTATGAGTACCTCAAGCAGCATGGTGTCACCGTGACATGGCAGGAGTACCCAATGGGCCACGAAGTGTTACCCGAGGAAATTCGCGACATCGGCGTCTGGCTCGCCGAACGTTTGCGTTAAAAATCGTGTTCGTTTTTGTTTAAAAACGCCCTTTGATCCATCCCACTACGCCGCGCCCGATTCTTGCATTACACTGGCCGGCGTACATTCCTTAACCAATTGATGAGATGACCGTGCTCAGAGCACTCAAGAAAATGTTCGGTAAAAGCGAGACTGAGCAACTCGCGCCAGTCCCCAGCGCTCCGTCTCACACGCCCGGCCACCGCACCGACGCTAATCAGCCTGGCCGGACCGCCCCCGTAGCGGCACCGAAACACGAGCCCAAGAGCGCCCCGGCCGCCGAGCCTGTTGCGCAACCCGCCGCCGAGCAACCGCGCAGCGAAACCCCGAAACCCGTTAAACCCCGCCGTGAACCGAAGCCCAAGGCCCCGGTCATTCCCTGGAAACTCGAAGACTTCGTCGTCGAACCCCAGGAAGGCAAAACCCGCTTCCACGATTTCAAACTCGCCCCGGAACTGATGCACGCCATCCAGGACCTGGGCTTCCCGTATTGCACGCCGATCCAGGCTCAGGTGCTGGGTTTCACCCTCGCCGGCAAGGACGCCATCGGCCGCGCCCAGACCGGTACCGGCAAGACCGCGGCGTTCCTGATTTCGATCATCACCCAACTGCTGCAGACCCCGCCGCCCAAAGAGCGTTACATGGGTGAGCCGCGGGCGCTGATCATCGCGCCGACCCGCGAGCTGGTGGTACAGATCGCCAAGGACGCCGCCGACCTGACCAAGTACACCGGCCTCAACGTCATGACGTTCGTCGGCGGCATGGACTTCGACAAGCAGCTCAAGCACCTCGAGGCCCGTCACTGCGACATCCTCGTGGCCACCCCTGGCCGTCTGCTGGACTTCAACCAGCGTGGCGACGTGCACCTGGACATGGTCGAAGTGATGGTGCTGGACGAAGCCGACCGCATGCTCGACATGGGCTTCATCCCGCAAGTGCGGCAGATCATTCGCCAGACCCCGCCGAAGGCCGAGCGTCAGACCCTGCTGTTTTCCGCGACCTTCACCGAAGACGTGATGAACCTGGCCAAACAGTGGACAACCGACCCTGCCATCGTCGAGATCGAAGTCACCAACGTGGCCAGCGAAAACGTCGAGCAGCACATCTATGCCGTGGCCGGCGCCGATAAATACAAACTGCTCTACAACCTGGTCAACGACAACGGTTGGGAGCGGGTGATCGTGTTCGCCAACCGCAAGGACGAAGTGCGGCGCATCGAAGAACGCCTGGTGCGCGACGGCATCAACGCTGCGCAACTGTCCGGCGACGTGCCGCAGCACAAGCGCATCAAGACCCTGGAAGGCTTCCGCGAAGGCAAGATCCGCGTGCTGGTGGCCACCGATGTGGCCGGTCGCGGTATCCATATCGACGGCATCAGCCACGTGATCAACTTCACCCTGCCGGAAGTGCCGGACGATTACGTGCACCGTATCGGTCGCACCGGTCGCGCGGGCGCTGACGGCGTGTCCATCAGCTTTGCCGGTGAAGACGACTCCTACCAGCTACCGTCCATCGAGGCGCTGCTGGGCAAGAAAATCAGCTGTGAAACACCACCGACGCATCTGCTGCGGGCGGTTGAGCGCAAGCGCCCATAACGGGCGACCTGCAGAAAGGGGCGCAGCCGGAAACGGACTGCGCTTTTTTTTCGTCTGGCGGTTGATCGAGACAACTAAAAGTCCATAATGGACAAATTAGTTTACTTTTTCACTTTCCGGAGCCGAACATGTCCAGCAGCCCGTACGTGATCAACCAATCCCAGGCCCGTGAATGGCTGGCTCAGGTCGACGTGCCACAGATTCTGCGCAAACTGTTCCGCGACCTGGCCGCCGGGCAAGCGGTGCAACCGGCGCAGCAGTTGGTAGAGTTTCCACAAGGGGCCGGCGACTTCATCAACTACCTGGGGGTGCTGGCCGAAGATGGCGTGTACGGGGTCAAGACGTCGCCTTACATCGTGCGCGAGCAAGGACCGCTGGTGACGGCCTGGACCCTGCTGATGTCGATGCAGACCGGTCAGCCGCTGCTGCTGTGCGATGCCGGCGAGCTCACCACCGCGCGCACCGCTGCGACCACCGCCGTGGCAGTCGATGCCCTGGCGCCCCTGAAGGCATCACGCCTGGCGATCATCGGCAGCGGCAAGGTGGCTCAGGCCCATGTGCATTACGTCAAGGATTTGCGCGACTGGCAGAGCATCAGTCTGTATTCGCCGAGCCTGAACCAGGGCAGCCCTGAGGAACGGGCGCAAATCCGCAGCCTCGACCCGCGCCTGACGATTGCCGACAGCCGCGAGGCCGCCATCGCGGATGCCGACGTGATCATGCTGTGCACCTCGTCCGCAGGCCCCGTGATCGATCCCGCTGCGTTGAGCAAACCGGCACTGATCACCTCCATCAGCACCAATGCCCCGCGCGCCCACGAAGTGCCGCCGCAAAGCCTCAACGGCATGCAGGTGTACTGCGATTATCGTCAGACGACCCCGGGTTCGGCCGGTGAAATGCTGATTGCCGGCCAACAGCATGGCTGGGACAGGGGCGCCATCGTCGGCGACCTGCCCGACCTGCTCAGCGGCAAGGTGCCGCGCCCCGACTACGACCGCCACGTGTTCTTCCGCTCCATCGGCCTGGGCCTGGAAGACATTGCGTTGGCCAATGCCATCTACCAACTGCAGCACTGACACCTCAACCCACTGTGGGAGCGGGCTTGCTCGCGAATGGGTTCTGACATTCACCAATCATGTCGACTGATACGCCGCTTTCGCGAGCAAGCCCGCTCCCACAGGGTTATCGAAAAATTGGGTACTGTGTCCCATCAGGAGACCATCATGAGCCAGGCAGACTTCATCATCATCGGCGGCGGAATTGCCGGCGCTTCCACCGGTTTCTGGCTGTCGCAGCATGGGCGCGTGGTCGTGCTGGAGCGCGAATCCCACCCGGCCTATCACTCCACCGGGCGCTCGGCGGCCCTGTTCACCGCGGCCTACGGCACCCCGCAGGTGCGCGCACTGACCTTGGCCAGCCGCGACTTTTTCGACGCTCCGCCCAGCGGTTTCTGCGAACACCCGCTGCTGACCCCGCGCGGTGAGATGACCGTGGACTTCACCGGCGACCCCGCCGAACTGAACAACCAATACCTGAGCGCCAAAGCCACGGTGCCGCAGATGCAACTGCTCAGCGCCGAAGAAGCCTGCGTGCGCCTGCCGATCCTGCGCCGGGAAAAAGTCCATGGCGCGATCTACGACCCGACCGCCAGCGACATCGACACCGACGCCTTGCACCAGGGCTATCTGCGCGGCATCCGCCGCAACCAAGGTGAAGTGCGCACCGACACTGAAGTCCAGGGGCTGACCCGCGATGCCCAGGGTCTGTGGCAGGTTGAAACGTCCACCGGCACCTTCAGCGCCCCCATCATCATCAACGCCGCCGGCGCCTGGGCCGACAAGATCGGCGAACTGGCCGGCGCCCGCCCGCTGGGCCTGCAACCCAAGCGTCGCGCAGCGTTCATCTTCGCCGGCCCCGAGGGCGTGGACATCCACCACTGGCCGATGCTGGTCAGCCTCGACGAATCCTTCTACATGAAACCCGACGCCGGGATGTTCCTCGGCTCGCCCGCCAATGCCGACCCGGTGGAACCCCACGATGTGCAGCCTGAAGAGCTGGACATCGCCATGGGCATCTACCAGATCGAAGAAGCCACCACCCTGACCATCCGCCGTCCGACCCGCACCTGGGCCGGCCTGCGCAGCTTCGTCGGCGACGGCGATCTGCTGTCCGGGTTCGACCCCAAGGTGCCGGGGCTGTTCTGGGTCGCGGCACAGGGCGGCTACGGCATCCAGACCTCGCCAGCCATGGGCCAGGCCAGTGCCGCCCTGGTGCGCGGCGAAGCCCTGCCGGAGCAACTCACCCGCTTCGGCCTGAGCGCCGGCATGCTCTCCCCTGCCCGCCTGGGCTGAGCTGACCCCGCGTGACGTGCCGACACGATTGCGGCACACTTTCAGGGCCCCGTTTTTACGGGGCCTTGTCGCACCCCGGAGTTCCCCTGTTATGAATGCACCCGCAAAAGACCCGGCCCTGGACCACCTGTCCCTGGATAACTTCCGGGCGATCGCCGACGCCATTGCCACCCTGTTCTTCCCCCACGCCGAGGTGGTGCTGCATGACTTGCGCACGCAGAAGGTCGACTACATCGCCAACAACCTGTCAAAACGGGTAATTGGCGATGATTCGGCGCTCGAAGACATGCTCAGCGACGATGTCAGCGAACGAAACATCGGGCCGTACGAAAAGCTCAACTGGGATGGTCAGAACATTCGTAGCGTCAGCACCGTTCTGCGCGACAGCGAAGGTCATCCACTGGGCGTGCTGTGCATCAATCTGAATATTTCACTGTTCGAGAATGCCAAGGCCGCACTGGACCTGTTCCTGTCGCCGAGCAAACTGATCCCGCAACCGGACTCACTGTTTCGCGATGACTGGCAGGAGCGCATCAACACCTTCCTCCACGCCTGGCTGCGTGAGCGGCAGCTGAGCCTGAACCTGCTGACCCGCGACCACAAACGCGAACTGGTGCTGGCGCTGCACGCCGAGGGAGCGTTCAAGGGCAAGAGCGCGTCGAACTATGTGGCCAATGTGCTGAACATGGGGCGGGCGACGGTGTACAAGCATTTGAAGGAGTTGAAGGGCTGATCCTTTAAATGTGTATTGGCTGATCTGGCCTCTTCGCGAGCAAGCCCGCTCCCACATTTGGATCTCCCTGCAACGCAGATCCAGTGTGGGAGCGGGCTTGCTCGCGAAGACGGACTATCAGTCGCCGTAGATATCGGACTTGAAATACTTGTCGGAAATCTTCTGGTACTCACCATTGGCTCGAATGCCATCGATGGCCGTGTTCAACTGGCTGACCAGCTCGGTGTTGCCTTTGCGCACCGCAATCCCGGCGCCCTCGCCCACGTACTTCGGATCCTTGAGCTCAGGCCCGACAAAGGCATAGCCCTTGCCCCGCGGCATCGACAGGAAGTCGTTGAGCGGGATGGTGTCGGCGAAAATCGCATCCAGGCGACCGGCCGCCAGGTCCATGTAGATCTCTTCGTTGTTGCCGTAGCGCTTGACGTTGATGCCCAGCGGCTCGAACACCTCGGTGGCGTAACGGTCGGTGGTGGTCGCGCGCTGCACGCCGACGGTCTTGCCCTTGAGGCTGGCGTAGTGGTCATCCACCACCGCGCCTTCCTTCATCACCAGGCGCGATGAGGTGAAGTAGTACTTGTGGGTGAAATCCACCGACTTCTTGCGGTCGTCGTTGATGGTCATGGACGACAGCGCCATGTCGATTTTCTTCACCTTCAAGGAAGGAATCAGGCCGTCGAACTCGCCCTCGACCCACACACACTTGACCTTCATCTCGGCACACAGGGCGTTGCCGATGTCGTAGTCGAAACCGACGATCTCGCCCTTGTCGGTCTTGGAAGCAAACGGCGGATAAGCGGCCTCGATACCGATGCGCAGGGTTTTCTCGGCGGCATACAGGCTGCTGCACGCCAACAGGCTCAGGGCCAGACCGGTGATGAGGGGGAACTTCTTCATATTCGTTCTCTCGCGGGTTGTTGTTGGTTTGGCAAGACAGAAAGAAAAGCAGAAACAGGGAAAGCCTTTTTTGTACTTATAATTCCATACTGGACTTTTATGTATAAAGCGTCAATCGGGCGCAGGCCGTTCGTGCCGGCCGATGGTCGGGCGGTGATTGAGGACGATATGAGGTGGAGCGGATGGCCTCTTCGCGAGCAAGCCCGCTCCCACAGGGTGTTATGTGGACGACACAACACTCTGTAGGAGCGGGCTTGCTCGAGAAGAGGCCCTTGGATGCGCCGCAGAAACCTACTGCTTCCAGCGATCCGCCGCCGCATGGTCGCTGTCACGGCCCTCGACCCAGCGCGGGCCGTCGCTGGTGTTTTCTTTCTTCCAGAACGGTGCGCGGGTTTTCAGGTAGTCCATGACGAAGGCGCAGGCGTCGAAAGCGGCCTGGCGGTGAGCGCTGGCGGCGCCGACGAAAACGATCGGCTCGCCCGGCTCAAGGGCGCCGATGCGATGCAACACTTCCAGCTTGAGCAACGGCCAGCGCTGCTCGGCCTCGGCGGCGATTTTGCCGAGGGCCTTTTCGGTCATGCCCGGGTAGTGCTCGAGGAACATTCCCGCCACGTCGAGCCCGTCGTTGAAGTCGCGCACGTAGCCGACGAAGCTCACTACCGCACCGACGCCGACGTTGGCGTCGTGCATGGCGTTGACTTCAGCCCCCGGATCGAACGCTGTGGACTGCACGCGGATCGCCATGGCTCAGCCTCCGGTCACGGTCGGAAAGAACGCCACTTCATCGCCATCGCTCACCGGCTCGTCAAGCTGGCACAGGTCTTCATTGCGCGCGCACATCAGGTTCTGCTCGCTCAACACGTGCGCCCCTTCCCGTTGCGCCAGCAGCGCCCGCACGTCGTCAACGGTGTCGAACTGGCCTTCGATCTTCACCGAGTCCACACCCATCGCCTCGCGATAACGGGCAAAAAACTTCACGGTAATGTTCATGCCTGATCCGCCTGGAAATGCCCGCTCTTGCCGCCGACTTTTTCCAGCAGCTTCACGTTTTCGATGGTCATGCCGCGATCCACGGCCTTGCACATGTCGTAGATCGTCAGGGCCGCGACGCTGGCGGCGGTCAGCGCTTCCATCTCGACGCCGGTCTGCCCCGACAGCTTGCAACGCGCGACGATGCGCACGCTGTCGTCGCCTTCGGCACTGAGCTCGACCTTGACGCCGGTGAGCATCAGCGGGTGGCACAGCGGGATCAGATCACTGGTTTTCTTGGCTGCCTGGATGCCGGCGATGCGCGCCACGGCGAACACATCACCCTTGGGGTGACCGCCGCTGACGATCATCTGCAGGGTTTCGGGCAGCATGCGCACCAGCGCTTGGGCCGTCGCCTCACGGAACGTCACGGCTTTTTCGGTGACGTCGACCATGTTGGCGCGACCTTGGGAATCGAGATGAGTCAGCACGGGATTACTCCTGATCAGGAGCGTCGATTGTAAACCCGAGGGTCAGATTTCCGCACGCAAGATTATGGCCACGCCATGATCCTTGTGGGAGCGGGCTTGCTCGCGAAAGCGGTG
>NZ_LYVP01000055.1 GCF_001984065.1 Pseudomonas sp. KK4 | reverse complement strand
GCTTTCGCGAGCAAGCCCGCTCCCACAGGTTTTGTGTTGATCGTGAGCTTTGTGGACGGCAGGCTCAGGCCAGCAGTGGCATCAGGCCGCCCTGGCGGTCGAGTTTGGCCAGGTCGTCGAAGCCGCCGATGTGGGTGTCGCCGATGAAGATTTGCGGCACGGTGCGGCGGCCGCTGCGTTTGACCATTTCTTCGAGCTTGCCCGGCGCGCGCTGGACGTTGATCTCTTGCATCGTGATGCCTTTGCCGGCCAGCAGGGATTTGGCGCTGCGGCAGTAGGGGCAGGTTTCGGTGGTGTAGAGGGTGACGGTGTTCATGTTGATTCTCCAAGTGAGGGCAACTGTAGGAGCGAGCTTGCTCGCGATGATCGTGAGGACGCCGCGTTTATTCAGAATGCCCGCGTCATCGTTGAGCACCATCGCGAGCGAGCTCGCTCCTACAGGAGGCTATGTTTCAAACAGCTGGAAAGTCGATCTCGGTCAGGGCAACGTTGTTCAGGTAGTTGGTCAGCGTCTGCGACGCCACATGGGCAACCACCTCAACGATTTTTGCATCGTTGATCCCGGCAGCGCGGGCAGCGGCGATTTGGTCGCTGGTCAAGTGGCCACGGCTTTCGGTGATCTGACGGGCAAGCAAGGCGAAGGCGTCGAGTTTGCCTTCACGGGCGCTGCGGATTTCCTGGCTGGACAGCCCGGCCTTGCCGGCGAACAGCGTGTGCGCCGCCACGCAATAGTCGCAACCGTTAACCTCGGACGTGGCGAGGAAGACCGATTCCTTCTCGGTAGCGCTCAGGGACGTCTTGCCCAGTGCCGCCGAGTTTTGCATGTAAGAGGCCAGCACCGCCGGAGCATGGGCCAGCACACGGAATACGTTGGGCAGGAAGCCGATTTTCTTTTCCACACCTTCCAGGAACGGGCGGGTGGCGTCGGTGGCGTGTTCAACCGGGATAATGCGAGTCATGATGATTCTCCTGTATTCAGCGCGACACGCGCTGGGTATGGAGTAGATGCTAATGATTGGTGCTGGATAATTGGGTGCAAATCGTCGACGATATACGACAGATCGTCCAGACCTGCTCTCGGGAGCCTCCCCATGGATCGTTTGTCCACCTTGCTCAGCCATTTCGGCGTCAACGCCGGTACCTTCCACAGCGGCAGCTTCTGTGGCATCACTGCCATCGACGGCACCCAGGCGTACGGCCACGTGCACCTGTTGCAAGCCGGCGCGGTCGACCTGAAGCTGGGTGACCAGCCCGACCTGCACCTCAGCGAGCCGACCCTGATTTTTTTCCCCAGGCCTTACCGACACCGTCTGTTCGCCACTGAAGACTCCGGCGCGCAACTGGTGTGCGCCTCCCTGAGTTTCGACGGCGGCTCGGGCAATGCCCTGGCCACCGCGCTGCCGGATTACCTGGTGCTCAAACTCGACGAAATCCCCACCCTGGCCAGCACCCTGCAATGGTTGTTCAACGAGGCGTTCGACGGCACCTGCGGTCGCCAGGCGGTGATGGATCGCTTGTTCGAACTGTTGGTGATCCTGTTGCTGCGCCACATCCTCAGCACCGGCAATCAACAGCCGGGCATGATGGCGGGCCTGGCGGATTCGCGCCTGGCACGCCCGTTGAGCGTGATGCACGAAGAACCGGGCAAACCCTGGAGCGTGGCCGAACTCTCGACCCTGGCCAATATGTCCCGGGCCAGCTTTGCCGAACACTTCAAGCGTGTGGTTGGTCAGGCCCCGGTGGATTATCTGGTGAGCTGGCGCATCAGCCTGGCGCAGAAACGCCTGCGTGAGGGCAAGCCGATCGCGCTGATCGCCGAAGAAGTCGGCTATGAAAGCGCCTCGGCCCTGGCCCGGGCGTTTCGCCGCAAGACCGGGCTCAGCCCGCGAGAGTGGAGAGGATGAAGCGCATGGGGCACGCCGCGACTTGAGCGCCGAAGGTCGTAGATGACTTCCCCACCGGACAAACGTAATCTCGCCAGCTCGCTTCTCAAAACAAATCAAACAATCAGGAGTCATTGATGCAACCGATCCGTCTCGGTCTGGTGGGTTACGGCAAGATTGCCCAGGATCAGCACGTTCCCGCGATCAGCGCCAACCCTGCGTTCCAGTTGGTGGCTGTGGCAACCCAAGGCCAGCCCTGCGCCGGCGTGGAAAACTTCAAGTCCCTGAGCGAGCTGCTGGAAAACGGCCCGCAGGTCGATGCCATCGCCTTCTGCACACCGCCCCAAGGGCGCTTCGCCCTGGTTCAACAGGCGCTGGCCGCCGGCAAGCATGTGCTGGTGGAAAAACCACCCTGCGCCACCCTGGGTGAAGCGCTGGCACTGGTGGAACAAACAAAAGAGCAGGGCGTCAGCGGCCTGTTCGCCTGGCATTCGCGCTACGCCCCCGGCATCGAAGCCGCTCGCGACTGGCTGGCCAGCCGCACCCTGCAAAGCGTGCAGATCGACTGGAAGGAAGACGTGCGCAAATGGCACCCCGGCCAGGCGTGGATCTGGCAACCCGGTGGCCTGGGCGTGTTCGATCCGGGCATCAACGCCCTGTCCATCGTCACCCATCTGCTGGCGCTGCCGCTGTTCGTCGAATCTGCGCAATTGCGCGTGCCGAGCAACTGCCAGTCGCCGATTGCCGCTTCGATCAAAATGTCCGATGCACGCCAACTCGACGTGCGCGCCGAGTTCGATTTCGACCATGGTCATGACGAGTTGTGGAGCATCGAAATCCGCTGCACCGAAGGCGTCCTGCGCCTGGACAACGGCGGTGCGCTGTTGAGCATCGACGGTGTACGCCAGACCGTATCGGAGGAGGGCGAGTACGCCGCGGTCTATCGCCACTTCCAACAGCTGATCAACGACAAAGCCAGTGACCTGGACCTGCAACCGTTGCGCCTGGTCGCGGACAGTTTCTTCGTCGGCAGTCGGGAGTTGGTCGAGCCGTTCTTCGACTGATCCTCAAGCCATCGGCGGCAATTCAAACCCGGGAATCACCCGTCCCAGTTTCACCGCCTGGCGATGCAGCACCTGCATCAGCCGGGCGGATGAGGCCGACAGCGGTTCGAACTTCGAATAGACAAAACTG
Organism: Pseudomonas sp. KK4; assembly: GCF_001984065.1. Classification (GTDB taxonomy): domain Bacteria; phylum Pseudomonadota; class Gammaproteobacteria; order Pseudomonadales; family Pseudomonadaceae; genus Aquipseudomonas. The sequence continues at coordinate 31,713 of NZ_LYVP01000055.1, read as the reverse complement.
ATGTCGAAGTGAATCGCCTCCACCAGCGGCACCACCACCAGGCCGCTGTCCTGGGCCACGAACTCATCGATGATGGTCAGGCCCATGCCTTGCTTGACCAGCGCCACCGCTTCGTTGGCGTTGGTGAAGTTCAGCATCGAACCCAGGTTCAGGCCCTGGCGTTCGATTTCCTCGGCCAGCAACCGGCCAAACGGCATGTCGGGGCGAAACAGCAGCAACGGCTGGTCGACCAGATCGTGCAGCGACAACGCAGCCCTGCCGGCAAACGGGTGATCCGCCGGCATCACGCAGACCATGCGTGCGCGCATGAAGGCCATCGAGTGCAGGTGATCGTGGATCAGCGGCAGCGCGGAAATCGCCAGGTCGACTTTCTTCGACAGGATCTGGTTGGGCATATCGCCCATCAACGTGGTTTGCCATTCGATGTTCAGCGCCGGCATTTCCCGCTTGAGCTGGGCCAGGGCGCCTGGAATGACCACCGTCGACAATGATGCGCTGCAGCAGATTCGCAATTGGTGATGGGGGCCGTTGGCCAGGGCCCGCGCGCACTCGTTGACCGCCAGCGCGGCCTGATAGACCCGCTCGACTTCCCGGTACAGGGTCACCGCTTCGGCGGTGGGCACCAGGCGATTGTTGATGCGCTGGAACAGGCGGTAGGCCAGCCGACTTTCGATGTAGGTGATCAGTTTGCTCACCGCTGGCTGCGACACGTACAGCATCTTCGCTGCCCCGCTGATCGAGCCGGTCAGCATCACCGCCCGGAACACTTCCATGTGCCGCAGCTTGAACACCATCGTCGTGGCTTCGGGGGCTTCGTTGAGCATGGGTCATTAACCTTTGGTTATTGTTCGAGCGATCTGGGTATGAGCGCGATCGAGCGCCGGGTCGTATCTTCACTGCAACTCAATCGCCCGGCGCGGCGAACAATAACAAAGATCAGCGAGCAAGCGCAGAGACGCTTGGCGGGAGCAGCCTTGAGCATTTACGACGAACCCAAGATCGATTGCCATAACCATTTGTTTGACCCCGCACGCTTTGCCTATCGCGCCGACACGGTCTACGCACCGGCCGGCCAGGAGGTCGCACCGCTGGAGCAGTTCGCCCGGGTCATGGACGCCTACGGGGTGCACCACGCGCTGCTGGTGGGGCCGAGCAGCGGCTACCGCACCGACAACCGCTGCCTGCTGCATGCACTGGCCCATGGCGAAGGCCGTTTCAAGGGCATCGCTGTGGTCGACCATGACATCAGCTTGCTTGAACTGGCGGCGCTCAAGGAGCAGGGCGTGGTGGGTGTCGCCTTCAATCCGGCGCTGGAAGGCGTGGCGGTCATGAGTGACGCGGCCGGGCTGTTCGGGCGGCTCGCCGAGTTGGACCTGTTCGCGCAGATTCAGGTGCAGGGCGATCAATTGGTCGAATTGCTGGGCCTGATCGAATTGACCGCGCCGCGGCTGCTCATCGATCACTGTGGCCGCCCCGAGGCCCGCGCAGGCCTTGACCAGCCGGGGTTCCGCGCACTGCTGGACCTGGCCGACAGTGGCCGGGCCTGGGTGAAGATCTCCGGCATGCAGAAGTTCGCCGCCCGCGATCATCTCGATGAACAGGCCGGCACCTACGTATGTGCATTGCTCCAGGCCTTTGGCCCGGATGCCTGCGTGTGGGGCTCGGACTGGCCGTTCATTCGCGAGCCATCGCGGGTGGACTACGGCCCGCTGCTTAAGCTGGCCGAACGATTGATGCCCGATGCAAGTGTGAGGAGAAACGTGATGTGGGACACGCCACGGCGGCTGTTCGGCTTTGGCGAGCGTTGAATCGGCAGCGGTGCTGCCCGTAATACCCCAATAAAAACAAGGAACAACACCATGACGACCGACAATAGATTCGCGACGGCGGCGCTCGCCCGTCCGGCGACGCAAGCCGCCAGGACCCGCACCCGCTTCATGATCCTGGCGCTGATTTCCGGCGGCACCATGATCAACTACCTGGACCGCAGCGTGATGGGCATCGCCGCCCCCAGCATCAGCGCCGACCTGGGGCTGAACGCGGTGATGATGGGGCTGATCTTCTCTGCGTTTTCCTGGACCTACGCCGCCGCGCAGATTCCCGGCGGCATCCTCATTGACCGTTTGGGCACCAAGTTCACCTACTGGCTGGCGCTGACCTTGTGGTCGTTGTTCACTGGCCTGCAGGGCCTGGCCCAGGGCTTTCTGTCGCTGCTGGGTTTTCGCCTGCTGGTGGGCGCCAGCGAAGCGCCGTGCTTTCCTACCAACAGCCGCGTAGTCGCGACCTGGTTCCCGCAGAGTGAGCGGGCGCGGGCGACCGGTATCTACACCTTCGCCGAATACGTTGGCCTGGCCTTTCTCACACCGTTGTTGTTCTGGGTGCTGCACGCCTATGGCTGGCGCGTATTGCTGGTGGCGGTGGGCATTATGGGTGTGCTCTATGGCCTGGTGTGGTGGCGCAAATACCACGAGCCCCATGAGTCGACCACGGCCAACCAAGCGGAACTGGACTACATCGCCGCGGGTGGCGGGGTGGTCGATGGCGGCCAGAAAGCCACGCGGTTTTCCTGGTCGCAGATCCCCGCATTGCTCAAGCATCGCAACATGCTGGGGATCTGCCTGGGGCAGTTCGCCTGCAACTCGACCAACGTGTTTTTCCTGACCTGGTTCCCTACCTATCTGGTCACCGAGCGGCACATGCCCTGGCTCAAGGTGGGTTGGGTGGCGGTGCTGCCGTTCATTGCCGCGTCCCTGGGCACCCTGGCCGGCGGCTGGCTGTCGGACGCCCTGTTGCGCCGTGGCTATTCGCTGAACGTCGCACGCAAATTGCCGGTAATCGCAGGGCTTTTGACCGCCTCGGTGATCGTGTTGGCCAACTACGTGGACTCCGATGCGCTGGTGATCGCCATCCTGTGCGTGGCGTATTTCGCCCAGGGCATGTCGGCGCTGGCCTGGATGATTGTCTCCGACATCGCCCCCAAAGGCCTGCTGGGCCTGAGCGGCGGCGTGTTCAACCTGTTCGCCAACGCGGCCGGCATCGTCACCCCGCTGACCATCGGCGTGATCGTCACCAGCACCGGCTCGTTCGTCTGGGCCCTGGCGTTCGTGTCCTCGATCACCGTACTGGGCGCGCTGTGCTACCTGTTCATGGTGCGCGATCTGCAGCGCCTGCCTGACATCCAAACCGTTCAACAAGGAGCTCACTGATGACTCGTTACCTGGAAGGCCAGACGGCCATCGTCACCGGCGGCATGCGCGGCATTGGCCTGGGGATTGCCCGGCGCTTGCACACCGCTGGCGCGCAGATCGTCATCTGGGATCTGGCGGTGGAGGGCTGGGACAGCGTCGCCAACGGCTTTGAACCGGTGATGCGCCAGGCGGTGAATGTGGCCTCGCTGGCGTCGGTGGAGGCGGCGTTCAAAGAGGTGCTGGTGCAGCAGGGGCAGGTCGATATCCTGGTCAACAACGCCGGGATCAATGGCCCGGTGGCGCCGTCCTGGGAATACCCGACGGCGGCCTGGGACCAGGTCATCGCCGTCGACCTGACTGCGGTGTTCTATTGCTGCCGCACCGCCATCGCGCACATGCGTGAGCGCGGCTACGGGCGCATCGTCAATGTCGCCTCGATGGCCGGCAAGGACGGTGTGCAGTACATCTCTGGCTATTCGGCGGCCAAGGCCGGCGTCATTGCGTTCACCAAGGCCGCGGCCAAGGAACTGGCCCAGGACGGTGTGCTACTCAACTGCATCGCGCCGGCCATGGTCGAGACCGGGCTGCTGGCGGAGATGACGCCGGAGCACATCGCGGCGAGCAAGGCCAAGATCCCCATGGGGCGCTTCCTGCAAATCGAGGAGATCGCCAACATGGTGACCTGGATCGCCGGGCCCGAATGCAGCTTTACCACCGGTTTTGTGTTCGACCTCAGCGGCGGGAGGGCCACCTATTGAGTGGCCTGGGTGTCGCGCACCTCACCGCGCTGGAGCTGGCGCCGCAGGTGCTGGTGAGGGAGGCGAGTCGAGCGGGTTTCAGCTCGGTCGGGCTGCGCCTGCACCCGGCCATGGCGGGTGGCATCGCTTACCCGCTGGCGCCGGGCAGCCAGGCGTTGCGGCAGTTGAAGCGCACGCTGGACGATGAAGGGGTAGTGGTCAACGAGATCGAATTCGTCGAGCTCAAACCCGGCGTGGACATCGCCGGGCTGGCGATGTTGCTGGAGGCCGGGGCGCAATTGGGCGCGCGTTGCATCACGGTGTCGGGGGATGATCCGCAGCAGTCGCGGCTCACGGACAACTTCACCGCCCTGTGCGAACTGGCCGGCGGATATGGGCTGCGGGTGGATCTGGAGTTCATGCGCTGGCGCCAGATCGGCGACCTGCAACAGGCCGTCGCGCTAGTTGCGGCGGCGGGGCAGGCCAACGGTGGGGTGCTGATCGATGCCTTGCACCTGTTCCGCTCCGGTGGTGATGCCGCAGCGGTGGCGCAACTGGACCCCCGTTATATCCATGGCGTGCAATGGTGCGACGCGCCGGCGTTGGCGCCCACGGGCGAGGGGATTATTCGCGAGGCGCGGGAGGGGCGCCTCGCGCCGGGGCAGGGCGAATTGCCCTTGGCCGGACTGCTCCAGGCGTTGCCACCTCAAGTGCACGGCAGCGTGGAAGTCCCATGCCCCGGGATGGACGCCGCTGCGCGCCTGGCCCGAGCCTTCACCCTCACCCGCGCCTGGCTGCACAGTTCGAAGACGCCACAAACCATTTAACCAACCCGACATCCCCTGTAGGAGCGAGCTCGCTCGCGAAAAACCGGAGAACACCGCTGGGCATCAGGTTCCCCGCGTCATCGTTGACCACCATCGCGAGCAAGCTCGCTCCTACAGTTAATCGCATTCCCCTGTAGGAGCGAGCATGCTCGCGAAAAACCAGAGAACACCGCGGGGCATCAGGTTTCCCGCGTTATCGTTGACCACCATCGCGAGCGAGCTCGCTCCTACAAACGACCGCGTTCCCCTGTAGGAGCGAGCATGCTCGCGAAAAACCGGAGAACACCGCTGGGCATCAGGTTCCCCGCGTCATCGTTGACCACCATCGCGAGCAAGCTCGCTCCTACAGTTAACCGCGTTCCCCTGTAGGAGCGAGCTCGCTCGCGAAAAACCAGAGAACACCGCTGGGCATCAGGTTTCCCGCGTCATCGTTCACGACCATCGCGAGCGAGCTCGCTCCTACAGCATCAACGGTTGTGCCGCCAGATGGAGAAATTCAACGCCGCCGCCACGCACAGCCACACCAGGTAAGGAAACAGGATCAACCCGGTGATCACGTCAAACTGCAAGGCCATCACCACCAGGGCAGCGACCACCAGCCAGAGCAGTATCAGGATCACCATCGCGGCAAAAATGCGGTTCGCGCCGAAGAACACCGGGGTCCACAGCGTATTCAGCGCAATCTGCGCCGCCCATAGCGCCAGCACCGCTTGGGTTCCGGGGATCAGGCTGAGCCGGTAACCGGCCCAGGCCAGCAACAGATAGATCGTTGTCCAGGCCACCGGGAACAGCCAGTTGGGAGGGGTGAAGCTGGGTTTGGCGAGCGATTCGTACCAAGGGCCCGGTTTGAAGAAGAGGCCCGTGCTGCCTGCGGCACCGCAGGCCAGAAGAAAAATCAGGAAAGTCATCATTCATCCTTGGCTGAGGGTCAGCTGTCTGGGTTCAAACGCCAGGTCGGCGGTCTTAAAGAAGGGACGCCCACGGTGGCGAAAAGTTTGCAGGAGGGGAGGACATTTCTCTGATCCGCGCCGTTCGCCCCCCCCACGACTCGCCATTCAACCACGAGCAATCTTGTCATTTGCCAAGGCTTAGGGCAGGGTCAATAGCACTGATATCTCTGCCAAAGGAGTCACTCCATGTCAAAGCTATATCCCAGTATCGATCCCGAGGGGCTGGTCGAGTATTCAGTGGTCTACACCGACCGCTCGCTCAACCACATGTCGCAGTCCTTTCAAGGCGTGATGAAGAACATTTCCACCACCCTCAAACAGGTCTACAACGCCCAGGCCGTTGCGGTGGTCCCGGGCAGCGGTACATTCGGCATGGAAGCGGTGGCTCGACAGTTCGCCACCGACCAGCAATGCCTGGTGATCCGCAACGGCTGGTTCAGTTATCGCTGGAGCCAGATCCTCGAGATGGGCAAGATTCCAGCGGCCACCACGGTGCTCAAAGCCCGACCGGTCGACACCGGTCGCCAGGCGGCCTACGCGCCACCGCCTCTGGATGAAGTGCTGGCAGCCATTGAGACACATAAGCCGCAAATCGTCTTCGCCCCCCACGTTGAAACTTCTTCAGGGATTATCCTGCCCGACGAGTACCTGCGGGCCGTCGGCGACGCCGTGCATGCGGTGGGTGGCCTGTTCGTGCTGGACTGCATCGCCTCCGGCACGCTGTGGGTGGACATGCACAAATGCGCAGTCGACCTGCTGATCAGCGCACCGCAGAAAGGCTGGAGCGCCTCGCCTTGCTGCGCCCTGGTGATGTTCAGTTCGCTGGCCCTGGGGCGCATCGAACAGACGCAAAGCAGCAGCTTCGCCTGCGACCTGAAAAAGTGGCTGCAGATCATGCAGGCCTACGAACAGGGCGGCCATGCCTACCATGCGACCATGCCCAGCGATGCCCTCGCGCGATTCAACGACGTGATGAAAGAGACGCAAGCCTATGGCTTTGAAAAGGTCCGCAATGAACAGCAGGCGCTGGGCGATCGGGTGCGCGCAATGTTGACCCACAAAGGCTTCAAAAGCGTGGCCGCCCCCGGCTTCCAGGCCCCGGGCGTGGTGGTGAGCTACACCGACGACGCCGACATCAAGAACGGCAAGAAATTTGCCAGCCATGGCCTGCAGATTGCCGCCGGGGTGCCGTTGCAATGCGACGAGCCGGCGGACTTCCAGACGTTCCGCATCGGTCTGTTCGGACTCGAAAAGCTGCACAACATCGAGCGCACGGTCAGCACCCTTGAGCAGGCACTGGATGAGGTGATGAGTCGCTAAACGGGACGGATGATGGGCAGCTGCATGATGTGGGTCGACCCAACGCTGATGATGGGACAGTCAGCAATCGACCCACAGCACCTACGATCCGGCTTTCCCGGGCTTACTTCATTTTCGCCAGGATGGCCACGGCGACGGCCTTGGCCGACTGTGGGTTCTGGCCGGAAATGACTTCACGGTCCTGGATCACGTTCTCGCTCCAGGGCTTGGCTTCGGAGAAGTTGGCGCCGGCTGCCGTCAGGCCATCCTGCGGAAACAGTTTCATATGGCCGCCGCCGAGGAAGCCTTTGGCCTGTTCCTCTTCCGCGTCGGTGAAGGCGGTGACTTTGTAGCCCTTGTAAATCCAGTTGGCTGGCGCTGCCGGCTGTTTGCCCGACTCCAGTGCGGAGACAAAACCGTGCGCGTCCGGGATCGCCGACAACATGGCGATGGTGCCATGGCAGGTGAAGCCGGTGATCTTGCCTTTTTCATGGAAGTTGGTCAGCAGTTGGCCCAGTTGCTTGTCCTTGAGCAGATCCTGCATCGGGATATGGCCGCCAGGCACGAACACGGCATCGAACTTGTCGTAGCCGATTTTCTGAACCTGGGCGAAGCTGATTGCCGGCGAGCCGCTCTTGGAGGTCAGCTTCAGCGTGTCCAGCAGGGCAAGGCTTTCCTGACGGGCCTTCTCATCGCCGCCCCAGAAGCTCACATCATTGGACTTCTGATCCGCAGTCGGCGCCTTGCCGCTCGGGGTGGCAAATACCACGGTTTGACCCGCCGCGATGAAGGTCTGCACCGGTTGCATCAATTCGTTCAGGAAGAAACCGGTCTGCATGACCTTGCCGTCTTTCAGGTCCAGTCGATCCTGATCCGACAGTACAACCAGTACCGTGCCGGCGTTGGCGTAGTTGGCAGCAGCAGCGAGCAGAGCGGCAATGATGGTTTTTTTCACGGGATTCTCCAGATGGGATGGTTTGCTGGCGCCATCTTATTGCTGGAGCTGGGAATGATAGAGTGCCTGGATTGATTTTCACTTGTTACATTGAGTAATTAATGCATAGCAGCCGGTCCTTCGTTTTTTGACTCGCCTTTCAGGCGAGTCTTTTTTTGCCCGCAGGAAAGTGCTTCGAAAATCCATTTAAGAACGCACAAGTTTGTATAGGGGTTTATGGGGAATTGGGAATTCAGGCTGGCCAGCAAAAACATACTGTGGCGGCCCTTTGTGAACACATCGCGGTCGGTGCCGCGCAGTCTCAAGTGCAGAGCGCCCAGCTGGATTGGCAAGCGCGATCATGCTCAGGGCAAGGCATTCTCGGGTTTCAGAAAGCACGGGGGGGAATTATGCGAGCCCGTAGCGGGCAAACGCGCTTGGTACGAAGCCAAGCGCCTTTGGCAGGACGGCACACTTGCGCGCCGCCCTGGCACTTCAGCCTTTGTTGGCGTTGAGCTTGCGCAGCTCTTCGTAGGTAGCCGACTGGACGAACCAGAAGCCGGAAACGATGCACCAAACCAGGGTGCCGACCACAAAAATCCCCAGGGCTGGCAAGAAGCCGCTGGTGAACAGGGAGATCAACGCGATGAGCCAGATCACGGCCAGGGAGACGTAGAGAACGATGTTATTGACGCTGATGACGAAGTCTTTCACGGGCGTATTCCTTGCAGAATGTCAAAAGATTACCCCTCCAGGGGCGGGCACATGATAGCGCATTGCCTCTATCGATTGAATAGTGGGACTGGCGGATTCAACTCGCCGTTCATTCCAGTCGGTATTAGGGATCACCTTTTGCAGATCGCAACGAATTTCCCACACCTTCTGGTACGCATTTTTATTGTTGTGGACGACTTTGAACTCAACGGCATGGGGTGGCAGTTCACCCCGGTGGTCTTCGATCCACAGGTCCACCTTCTTCCTCTCAGCAGCGATCAGCCAGCGAGGGACATTGTGCCGATCGCTCAGTGGCTGGCCCAGACCGAAACGATCGCGATGGATGTCCAGTAACGCTGAAGCTTCCAGGCTCAGCCAATGTTACGGTGCGGCTGTGACGGCGATGGAGGACAGCATGCGTCGCCGCTCATCCTGCTGAAGGTGAGTGATCAGGAAATCAAAAAAAGAAGGAACGAAGGACATGGAAGGTGTTTGCTCGAAAGGGATAGCTGAAGCCGCTGCGATGGTGGCTACCCGATAGTGTGGGGGGAGTGGTGAGGCGTTGAACATTACTTGTGAATGCTCCAAACCCAGCCCATCCACTGTAGGAGCGAGCTCGCTCGCGAAGAATGCCCAGACAGCACGGTCACCCAGACGCCCCGCGTTATCGTTGAACCCATCGCGAGGACTTTCCCCTCAACAACCCGCTTTACGGGACATTATACAGGACTTCCCAGACCAAACATTTTCGTGACTTCCCTCCTTGTTGCATTTAGTATCAAAAAAATGATGCCTTTTAGCCATCATTCAGGACACGGCAGTGCATTCCCTGGAAAAGGACTTCGTTTGAGCAAGATTACCCATTTCGCCTTGGCCATTATTGTGCGACCCGGCCTGCCAAAACCTGCGCGTGAATTAAAAGTATCGCGCCGGGGCTTGTTCAGTTACCTCCTTCCCAACCGCGCTCGTGCGCTGACAACCCTTAACCACGGTCAGCGCTTTGCCTTGCCCCCAATACGCACTTCCCGAACGCATTCGGTTTTGCCTGGATACTGAGCTTTTATCAGCATTGCGGTGAAACGACGTTTTGTAGAACAGCATTGAAATGGACTTGAGATGACCAACGCATTTCGTTTCACGACGCTTGCCAGTGCATTGCTGCTGGCTTCCGGGTGCTCTACTGCCCAATTCGATCAACTGGGCAAAGACTACGGCACGGCAATCTTGTGCGGTGCCGGGTTGGTTGTCGGCGGTGCGGCGGGTTATGCCTTAAATGGCAACAAAGGCGCATTGATAGGGGCTGCGGCGGGCACAGCAGTTGGCTGCTACGCAGGCTCGGTCTGGCAAAGCCGGATGCAAGAGCTCGATCGCATCGCCAAGGAAGAACACCTGAACATCCATTCAGAACAACTTCAGACTGCGTCAGCCACACCCAATGCCGCGCCGGTGGATGCCGGCCTGGTGACGCAAATCGAAGACTCAGGAATGTTCGATACCGGCTCTGAGCAACTCACTGTCAGCGGCCAGCGCAGCGTCGCCAAAGTGGCCGCCGCTTACGCCAATGTCGATCCGAAAATAGCGAACACCCGACGTTTACTGGTGGTAGGCCATACCGATGCCACGGGCAGCAGCACAACCAATCAGAAACTGTCCGAGCGCCGTGCGCGCACCGTCGGCAAAGTCTTGATGGCCGCAGGCATTCCGTCGACGTCGATTTTCTACCAGGGTGCCGGCGCTTCGCGGCCATTGGCCGACAACAGTACCTTCGAAGGCCGTACTGAAAACCGCCGGGTAGAAATCGCAGAACTGACCTCCCAGGAGCTGCTGGTCAGGCGCGCCAAAGCCGAGCAGTCCAACGCCAAATACCTGGCCCACGGCGCATCCACTGCCAAACCGGTGAGCAAGCCTGCCGCCCCAGCGGTCGTGGCAAAGGCGACCTCGCCAACGTCTCCTGCCGTCACTCCAGCACAGACCATCAGCACTCAAAACAGCAACGGTGCGAAACCGGCCGTGGACTTTGGCGGTGTGCCAACCGCCAGCATGCATTGGAATCTGGGCCAAAACATAACGCCGAAAACCGGCGGATTCAGCTTCGTTAGCGCGGCTAATGCCAACGACATTCCCGTTGGCAGTTGCCAGGACGACATGCCGCGAGAAAGCGGTGACGTCATCAGCCTGGCTACCGATAAACCGCTCGATGGCGTGAAAACCCGCGACTACCTGCCGGGCTACAACAACCGGGTATGGGCCAACACGGTCAATGGCAACCTGGTGACGATTTCCCCGGTTTCCATCCTTCGCGAAGGCGCCGAAGTCGGTAAACAGCCCTTCATTCAAGTGGTGAAAGGGTATGGCGATGGCAACCGTAAGCCGCTGCCGAAAATGAATGCCGTCGCCAACACCTACGAAGGCGAGAAAGAAGTGTTGTACCGCGTATTCATCAGCGAACCCAAGGCACCGGTCGCCTGCATGGACGTTGTATTCAGCAAAGGCAATGCAACCGCCGAACGCGGTGCGTTGTTCTACCCCGTCGGTGAGCAGAGTTACACCGTCGCATACGCCCCCGTCAGCACCCAATAGTAGATAAACGGAGATATCGAACGTGCAAGAATCCGCGATGGCAGCTTTCAAGGCTTTTATTGCCGCAAACGAGATGGCGATCATCAGCATCACCGCTGTTTTCGTTCTGTTGTGCCTATTGAAATTTTACTGGGAGAAGGTCGGCTACTTCACCATGCGCATCTGGCACGGTGTACCGCTGATTGGCACGGTATCGCGCTCAGCCAGTAAAGAGCCCACCGTTCGCCCGGATGGCTGGACCAACTCCGAATACGATCTTTGCAATGACTATTACGAAGCATACGGTCAGGTGGACAAGAGCCCGGAGTTCTTTCGCCAGTGTCAGGATTACCTGAAGAAAATCGGCGAAGCCGGTCGCAAGCCGCGCCCGGCCTGGGTGTTTGTCCTGGCCGCCGTCCTGTTGGTCGTTGAAGCCATCGGCTTTGGTTACGTACTGTCGGGCTGGTTGAGCCTCGACGCGTCGGCCAGTGACAAGCGCTACCAGGCCATCGGCGTGGCAATCCTGCTGGCGGTCATTTCCTGCGGTTTCGCCGAGGCGGCCGGCCACGCTATCCACCACAACAGCCTGATCAAGAAAGCCCGCGCCTGGTGGCGTGGCGACGCATCCGATTCGCGCTCCAACCATCTCAAGCAAATCGATTCGATCAACATCGAAGACAGTTTCAGCGACAGCAACGACAAGGACTACAACCGCATCCTGTCGCGCATCGCCACCTCGGTCGACGTTACGCCCAAGTACCTGCTGATCGGCGCCTTCGTCGGCATTATCATGATCATGTCGGTCGCCGCTTTTGTGGTTCGCGCCAAGACGCTCGACAGCATTCAGGATGAGATGGTCAACTCGCTGCGCGCTGAAAGCGCCCATAGTGCCGCCTCCACCAAAGCCAGCCCGTTTGAGCTGCCGGACGAATCCAAAGCGGTCAACGACTCGGCGGACAACAAAACCATCGACGACAAGATGCAAGCGATCCGGGACGCATCGCTGACCACCTACCTGATCCTCTCGGTCATTTATATCGCCATCCAGTGCATCACCTGCTGGCTCGCAAGCATTTTTGGTTTTGCCGGTGTCCACTCGCGCCGCGCCTACAACTACACCCATAAATTCAACAGCGCGGACGAAATGGTTCGCTGGATGGAGCGCGAGCGCAACAAGATCTCCGGCCATGCCGACCATAAGCTGAGCATGTTGCAGCACAAGCTTGCCACCCGCATGACCAACAACGCCGAACACCTCAACGCGATGAAAGGCTCAGCCATTCAAAAGCGTGACTTCAACGCGTATGTGATGGTGCGTCGTACTGCAGAGAAGGCACTGAAACATGGCCAGGAGCGCATCAACACGATGCCAGCGCCAGCAGTTGAAGTGGCAGCGCCGATCCCCGCCGCACAACCTGTCCCGGCGTTGCAAGCAGCCATTGCGGCAGTGTCCGAACCTGTGGCCGCGGCACCCGTGGCGGTGCTGGCAGATATTGACGCAAATGCCTTCCACGACCTCACGAGCGTCACTGATGAGCAATTGCCAACCTTGGCAAAAGCGCTCAAGCAAGACGAAGCCACTCTCAAGAGTGTCCGTGAACAACAGTTGTTGCTTAAGCAGCTTGGCATCTTCAAGGTCGCCGGAGTCAGCGCATGAAAGCCCTGAAGGCATTGATCATCGCAGCCCTGGTGATGCCTCATATCGCCATGGCCAACGAGCGCAACGACCTGCAAAGTTGCTACGAAACCGCACAACTGCCCGATCTGAAGCCAGCCTCCCCAGGCCGCGAACTGATCGTCGTGGTCGACCAGACCGTACCCGTTCCGGAAGATATCCAGAAGCAGGCATGGGGGCAGATCACCCGTTTCGTGCAACCCGGCGATAGCATCAAGCTCTACAGCTTTTCGGCGTTTCTGCCGGGCGAATACCTACGTTTGATCTATGCCGGCAAGCTCGACAAAAATGTCCCAGAGCAAGCTCGCGACGACGCCAGCGCACGCAAGCTACGCACCCTGGACCAGTGCCTGGCCCGTCAGCCGCAAGACTTCGAAATCGGTTTCGGCAAGCTGTTCGTCAAGAGTCTGCGTGACGCCCGGCAGGACATTCCGAGAAGCGAAATCATGAACGCTTTGCGCAAGATCGGCGACGACATCAAAACAGCCGAAAAGGCCCCCGATCATGTGGTGCTCTTGATCAGCGACATGCTGGAAAACAGCGACTACACCAGCTTCTACGCGAAAAATCAGATCAAGAACCTGGTGGTCGCCGACGAGCTGAAAAAGGCCCAGGCCCATCACCTGTTCGCTGATCTTTCCGGCGCTCGCGTCTACGTCACGGGTGCTGGTCTGATCACCGATGACATCAAACAAAACTATCGCTCAGGTAAAACCATGGATGCGTTGAACGCGTTCTGGGCGGGCTACTTCAGCCAGTCCAATGCATCACTGGTAGGCTTTGGCACGCCGAGTTTAGGGGGAGACCTGAGGTAATCGGGAGAGCCCATGGCTGTCCATTGACCCAAGTTGGTGCTCATGCGTTAAACAACGCCGGAGGCGTTTGTTTAACGCCTCCTACAGTTACCAGACGAAAGCCACAAATCCTTGCACCATTGCCTACGCTTACGCCAGAATCCGCCGGCTTGTGCGCCTTGGGGCCGCTGGGTAACTTGATTCGCGTCACTGAATGGTCAGTGATCGGGTTTAGTCGCCCGGTTGGATATTTAGAGAGTTGCACAAGCTCATCAGTCAGGCAGTTCGATGTCTGCACTCGATGGTGGCTGTGCGCAGGGCGCCTTCGGGCGCGCCGGCTTTGCTAGATTCCCCGGTCGACTAACCTGCGTACAGCTGCCTCCCTCCCGTTTAGTCGCAGGAGGGTGGCGCTCAATCTGGAAACCTAGCTTATGTTCAAAGTCACACCCAACCCCCCGGAAACCGATCCGGCATCCCCCTACGAACCCGATTCCAAAAAGCTAAACGACGCCGCCGAGCGTGCCCTCAACTACCACTTCCCATCGTCAGCCGACATTAAGGCCACACCGCGCACCCCCAGCTCTCTATTCACCGTCAACCCGGCGACCACCACCGAAGACCTGATGGTGTACCTGGTCGAAACCCTGGCCTCCGTCGATGTGATGGTTCATCAGTTGGTGGATCATTTGGAGGGTGGGGATCGGAATGCGTTGTTGGGGATTTCCAACAGCATCATGTTGGCGGAGATTACGGCCAATCGGGTGTTGGATCAGATTGATCCGCCGTAATAGGTTGTTCTCAATAGCTGTGAGGGAGGGCTGTGCTTGTGGAGGGGGCGGGTGACGCGTTTGGTCAGATGGCCAGCGTTATCGTTGACGTCCATCGCGAGCAAGCCCGCTCCCACAGCGATTGTGTTTATTCTGGTGGGCCAGCGTTGTCGTTGTCGTGTATAGCGCGAGCAGAATGAAATCACGTCGCTTAGAGACCGCTAACGCAAAACGCGCATCAGCTGTTCAATAACCCTAGCTTCGACCGCACCTTCATTCCTCGATTACTGCTTACCGCTTGCGAACATTTTTGTGAAGCTTGGTGGCGCCTGCTGAATGCTCATCTTTACTCTCTCCACGGACGCTCAGACAGTGGAGGTTTGCATGAAGCAATTCACAGCGTTACTTATCTTGATGCTGCTTTCTGGCTGCGATGTCAGCTCTAACAACAGTACGCCTAAGGTTACGGCCTCAGATCCTGGCACACAGCAACAGCAGCATCAGGTGCTTGATGCGACTGCGGAATTTCTCCGACTGCTCGATGATGGGAAGTCCGATCAGACTTGGGCTGCAGTCAGCCCAGTGTTAAAGGCCACGACCTCCGAAATTATCTGGAGTAACGAAATCAAAGCCGCTCGCCTGGGGCTGGGATCGCTGGAGAAGCGTGAACCTACGACGATTGGGTTTACCCAGCACATGCCCGGCGGGCCCGCCGGGAATTACGCGGTGGCCGAATGCGTGGCAACATTCGCGACCGGTCCGGTCAATGAGAAAGTGGTTTTTCGTGAAGATGAAAAGCAATGGCGTGTTGTGGGTTACTTCATCCATAAACAAGTCAGCTCTGGTGCCGAGAATAAGAAAGCGCCTTTGTGAAATGAAGGTAATGCTCGCAAGGGAATGACGACTTTTGGCCGATTCTGTTGAAAAAGTCGCTTCTTTCCAGACTGCCCGGACACTCACCGCTGAAAACGCATGTTTTTACGCGCCACTACGCGAAATCTGAGCCCGCAGTCTTCTGTTCAACGCAACGATGTCAATCTCAAGCGCGTACTTTTTGTCGTGGAAACCATGACGGACTTTTTCCACAGAATCGGCCAGTAGCGATCAGTCGAACATGTGCTCTAAAAGCCATGGGACGGGACAATCACTAGTCCATTCCTGAAAGCAATCATTCATTTGATCTTCGGATATCTGATGTTCGTGGCCAGTGGATACCGAAGGAATCATGAATGACGCAGCATGGCTGCTCATCGCGTGATGCCCTTCATACCCTGTCCAGGAATCCTCATGGTGCTGTCGTTCAACCCTAGCAATAACCTTTCAGTCGCCCGGATTGAACCCCGTTGTGTTTGTGCCCCCATATCCAAGAAGGGTCGAGCATGAGCCGTCAACTACATGCATTGGTCGTGGGAGCCAGCGGCATCATTGGTAACGCTGTGGTCGAGACATTGGTAGCAGATCCACAATGGACTGTCCGCGCGCTACGCCGCAGCTTGAGCCCCGCTGTCGACTCCATCGACTGCGACCTTACTGATGCCGCAGCCACGTTGGCCGCACTGGCAGGCGTCGACGATATCACCCATGTATTTTTCGCTGCCTATCAGCCCGACAGAAATGCCCTCATCGAGGCACAGACCAATTCGGCGATGTTGCGCAATGTGCTCGACGGTTTGAAATCCGCGGGTGCCAAAGTCGAGCGGGTGGTGTTGTACCAAGGAGCAAAGGTCTACGGTGGTCACTTGGGCGGGCCGGTTCCTACGCCATTCTACGAGGACGCTTCTCGGCATCTGGCGGCGAATTTTTATTTCGCCCAGGAAGACGTCCTGCGTGAACGCCAACTAGCCGGCGAGTTGGAATGGTCGATCCTGCGGCCGGATGCCGTATTGGGCGATATCGCTGGCAATCCTTTCAATATCGCCATGGTCATCGGTGCTTACGCTGCACTATGCCGCGAAGCCGGCGTGCCGCTGAAATTCCCCGGTTCGCCCCATACCTATCGTGGCGTTTACGCTCAATTAACTGACGCGCACTGGCTTGGACGCGCAAGCCTGTGGGCTGCTACTGCCGATAACGCACGTAATGAAGCCTTCAATCTGGTCGGCGAACCGTTTCGCTGGAACCACCTGTGGAAGAAGCTGGGTGATGCCCTTGGCATGCCGATAGACGAGCCGCAACCGATGTCGATGAGTACGCACATGGCCGACCAAGCCGAGGCCTGGCAACGCCTTACAGAAAAACACAACCTTCAACCTGTACCCTACGGCCAGTTGGTGAATTGGGGGTTCGGCGATTTTGTATTCAACCTTCAACAGGATCTGCTTTCAGACATGGGCAAGATTCGCCGGGCGGGATTCACCGAGCCAATGCACACCGAAGTCGCGTTGCTCGAAATGATCGCCAGCTTGCGAGCAAAACGTTTTCTACCGTGATGATGTTGTTGCCCAATCACTGAAGCTTTGCCCCATTAAACCAATACGCCAGGATCTTGAGGTCCTGGCAGCTTACCTTCTGGCCCGAGCAACTTTGCTCCTCCCATCTATAGAAAGGCGTTCAAGCCCCGCTGGACGGCAGGCCGAGCTTCGATGGCGTGAAACCAGTCTGACAGCCGTGGATGGCTCTGCCAGTCCAATCGGTTGCGAACAGATGAAGCAATCGTGAATGCAGAAATATCCGCCATGGAGAAAAAACCTCCAGCCATGAATTCCTCTGTGAGGAAACTTTCCGCGAAAATGAGCTGCTCGATGACGCGCTTGTCTATCACAGCGGCGGCATCGTCCAATCCCGCTTGCCGTAAGAAGAATGCGGCGTGGCTAGGAGCGATAACGTCAGTCACGAAAAAGAAGTAGCGATCAAAAACCCTGACAGTTTCTGGGCCAGGCAAAAGTGGCGCAAGCTGACCTGGAGCTTTGGCATCGGCGTATTGGATGATCGCGTTCGACTGGTTGATGATCAGTGGAGGCGTCTGCGTGTGATCGACCAGTGTCGGTACTTTACCGGCGGGGTTGAGTGCCTTGTACGGCATATCACGCTGCTTATGTGCCCATAGATCCACTTTTCTCGCTGTATAGGCAATACCGGCCTCTTCCAGTGCGATTGCGGCCCGGATGCTATTGCCCGTGTTAGCGCCATACAGCTCTATCAAATTGTTCATAAGGCACTCTTATAGAGTTCAGAGCCCAAGCGGTGAATCAATCGTTGTGGCGTGACCAGAACGCGTTGGCGACGGCCAAACCCTGAGCCAGGAACTGGTGGGGAGGTGTCGATGCCTACAGTTGCACCACGAGCGGCATTGATAGCGATCGTTATCAATAAGAGGAATCTACCAGCTCAATGAAAAAATCAGCAATGCTTTTTTCTGTTGGGGAGCGGAATATCGCATTCACGCGATTGAAAAGAGCAACATCCAGTAAGACCTACGCGACTTTCCAGTTCAACCCAACGTATTGCCACTCAAAGCGACAGCATCACCTCTGAAAGGAACTCAGTGAACAGCCGGACTTTTTGCGAAGGCACCCGTCCCGCTGGGTAAACGGCATTGACCTCAATTGAATCCAGCAACCAGTCCGGCAAGACCGAAACCAGCTGTCCAGATTCCAACTCTGCCTTGCATATCCAAGCGGACGCGATCGTGACTCCTAGCCCAGAACAAGCACTGGCGAGGGCCGCCTCCGCCGAAGCGACACGGATACGCGGTGACATCTTCACCACCGTCGATACGCCATCACGGCTGAAATTCCAGCCCGGACTTGCTGATCCGCCGGGGCCTGCAATGCAGTGAAAATTCGCCAGATCCGCCGGGTGCCGAGGAGCGCCCGTGGCAGCTAAAAACATTGGCGAGGCAACCAACAACCTGTGCTCAATCGCGAGTCGCTTGAAACCAAATGACGAGTCTTCCAATTCGCCAAAACGGATCGCCATATCAGCGCCTTCAGCGACTAGATCATGCATTCTGTCCAACGTCAGAAGCTCCAGTTTCAGCTCAGGGTGAATGGCCAGGAATTTCGGCAACTGGGGAATGACGATCCTTCCCGCCAGGATGGAGGGCAGCGCTACTCGCAATACACCTTTGAGGCTGTCCATCCCCTTCGCGACATGATCGGCCTCCTCCAGATCAAACAGAATTTGCCGAGCTTTTTGCAAAAAAGCCTGTCCGGCCTCTGTTGGCACAATGCGCCGGGTGCTACGGAGCAACAACCGCGTATTCAATCTTGATTCGAGTTCAGAAATTATCCGCGAGACAGAGGGCTGAGATAACCCAAGCTCCCGGCCTGCCGCTGAGAAGCTGGCTGTCTCAGCCGCTCTCACGAATACCATTAACTCTTGAAAGCGATCGCTCATTTTGATCTCGGATAGGTGATATTCGAACACACCCGATAGTCTCCAAATAGCGAATACCGCACCATTCTTCGACACGCGCTGCGCAACGCTGTCACGCCTGAGCGCAGTGATTTGGACCGTCACCACAGAGGATTGAAGATGAAAGTATTTGTCACCGGAGCATCGGGTTACCTGGGTGGTTCCATCAGCCA
The DNA here is from genome assembly GCF_001984065.1 of Pseudomonas sp. KK4. GTDB lineage: Bacteria > Pseudomonadota > Gammaproteobacteria > Pseudomonadales > Pseudomonadaceae > Aquipseudomonas. Next base: position 12,740 of record NZ_LYVP01000055.1, on the reverse strand, counting down.
CCGCTTGGTAGAAAACGGACATGAGGTTATAGGTTTGGTAAGGACGCCTGAACAAGCTCAATGGTTGGAGACGCGAGGTATTGCTGCGCAGATCGGAACGCTCGATGACGCCGATTTGCTACAAGAGGTCGCGCGCGTTGCCGACGCCACTATTAATGCTGCGAACTCAGATCATTACTTCTCCATTCGAGCGCTGATCACTGCGTTGGCCGGTACCGGAAAAACTCTCATCCATACCAGTGGAGCCAGTACCGTCTGTGACGACGCGATGGGAGGTGAACCCAGTCAGGCCATTTACGCAGATGATCAGCCTTTCATACCCATGCTGCACCGCGTCCCTCGAATCGAAATCGACCGGATGGTCAGAAGTGCCGGCGTCAACCAAGGTCTGCGCGCTTTTGTGATCAGCCCGTCGACGGTTTACGGCAACGGCCTGGGCATGAAAACCGAGAGCGATCAATTGCCTAAGATCGTCGCCAAATCCAAAGAACTGGGTGCCGGCGTTTACATCGGCAGCGGCAAAACGATCTGGTCCAACGTCAACATAAACGACCTTGTGGATCTTTACCTTTCAGCCTTGGACCGCGCGCCATCCGGCGCATTTTTCTATGCTGAGAATGGTGAAAGCACCTTTGAATCAATCGCCCGCGCAGTGAGCAAGTCGCTCGGTTTCGAAGGTAGAACCTTAAGTTGGGACATTAATGATGCGATGTCTGAACTAGGTGGTTTCGCTCGAATTGCGCTGGCAACAAACGCACGTGTACGCGCCATCAACGCACGCAAGCTTTTGAATTGGCAACCCAGTGGTCCGTCGCTTGAGCAGGCAGTTGAACAAGGGCTCTGACAGGCAGCTTTGTGTCTTTCATTGCGATGACGTCCGCGTGCAGTGCGGTTTTCTGGCGGACGGGTGCCATATCTGAACAGTTCCTGCAGTCAATCATCAGTGGCTGGCCCGCCTTTCCTGAAAAAGAGCGGGCTGTAAGGCACCGCTCAAAGGATGAAAACTGCACCCAAGGAAGACCCTATGAGTCTTCCTGGGCGTATCAGGTATGGAACGGCACCCACATCATTTTCACTTCAACATTCAACAGTCCAGATTTGACCGTTGGATCGTCAGTGCCAATCTTGATGGCTTCTTCGAGGTCAGCAGCCTTGAAGATGGTCATGCCGCCGTCTGCCAGCACACCGTTGAGGCCACCGGCTTTTTCCATGAACGGACCGCTGAGCACGGTCAGGCCTTTCTCCTGCATTTCGATCATATAGCCAACATGGTCCATGAACCCGGGCTGCTCGTTGTACTTCACGCCTTGGACCCAGTTCGGGCCAGGGGTTTGGAAGGCGACAAAATAGTGTGGGCCGTTTTCGTCAATCATGGTTTGGTACTCCAGAGGAAAGGGGAATCAAGTGCAGTTCCAGCCGATCAGGTATGGAACGGTACCCACATCATCTTCACGTCGACGTTCAGAAGGCCGGACTTCACCGTAGGATCGTCCGTGGCGATCTTGATGGCTTGAGCAAAGTCTACGGCTTTGAAAATCGACATACCGCCGTCTGCCAACACGCCATTGAGTCCCCCTGCCTTTTCCATGAACGGGCCGCTGAGCACGATCAGATCCTTCTGGTGCAATTCGATCATGTAGTTCACATGATCCATAAACTCAGGTTGTTCGTTGTATTTCACACCCGGAGCCCAATTCGGGCCAGGTGTGTGAAAGGCGACAAAATAGTGGGGGCCGTTTTCGTCAATCATGGTTTTGTACTCCAGAAGAATAGTTTGTTTTAAAAGAAGGCTTATTGAGCAAGCAGGAAGTCATGCCCGGCCAGAGGGCCGCCAGCCTGCTGCATTTTTCCACCGTCCTTGAGTCCACCGAGATCGACGGTGCGAAAGCCAATTTTCTGAATGAACTCGGTCACGAAAGCCTTGGCTTCGCTGTCATCGCCAGACACGAACAACACCCTTCGGCCTTGGTTGTGCACGGGGCCAGCATTGAAGTTGGTCATCTCAAGATTGTTGAACGCCTTGACTACCCGCGCACCCGGCGCCAGTTCAGCAACAATTTCACTCGCGCCACGCTCCCCAAGATCGTCAAACACCCACTTTGGCGTGGTCTCCAAGAACGGGTTTGTGGCGTCGATCAGGATTCGGTTGTTCCATGCAGGCAATCCGCTGAGCACTGTCTGGATGGTCGTCCAAGGCGTCGCCAGCAACACCACCGGCGCAGCGGCGGCTTGCGCGATGCTGACCACAGATGCCCTAGGTCCCAACTTGGAAAGTGCGTCGGCCAATTTGCTCGCGCCGCTGCGGTTGCTAAGCAAGACCTCATGACCCTGTTCAATAGCGTGCCGGGCAACGGATAACGCCACAGTGCCTGAGCCCAACATCCCAATTTTCATACAGGTCGCCTCGTCATCAATGGGTTGAACCGGGGAACAAATGTTTTTGGAGTGGTTGCTCCGATATGCAATACTATGGCGACAGAAATCCCCTAGTCAAGGAATATTGGAGTGAATGAGCCAAAATTATCCGAAGCCAAGAAACGCAGTCGCGGCCGCCCCTCGAATTTTGACCGGGCGACCGCTGTGCATCAGGCAATGAAATTGTTCTGGGAGTCGGGTTATGAAGGCACGTCTTTCGAGAGTCTGGTTGCGGCCATGGGGATCAGTCCGTCCAGTTTCTACAACTCGTTTGGCAGCAAAGAGCAACTGTATGCGGAGGCGACAAACGCCTACCTTGAAGCTTCAGGTGAGTGGTTCATCGGAATCTTGAGCGACCCGACGGATACCCGGACCGCGTTCAAACGATTGATGGAGGCGACCGCGACCGAGTTCACCCGCGACGACTTGCCCTCCGGCTGCATGATTTCCGTGGCCTGCGTGCACGTGCCTGCGGCGCTGCATTCTGTTCGCGAAATGATGACGCAGCACAGAGCCATGGCGCGGCAGATGATGGAGGCGAGAATTCAGCGCGGCGTCGAAGACGGCGACCTCCCCGCCGATACCGACGTCAAAGCACTGGCCGGGTACTTCAACGTAGTGGCCAGAGGTTTGGCCGTGCACGCGAGAGACGGTGCCACTTGCGAGCAACTCATGGAAATTGTTCAGGTCGCCATGCAGGCTTTTCCCGCCGGATCGGCGCGTTAATCCGACCCCCTGAGCCACGGATTGCGCTGGAATTCCTCCACCAGGAAATCCACCATGACCCGTGTTTTTTGTGGGATCCAGGACGACGATGGCATCACCGCGTAGATGGGGACGAACGCGGCGTCGTATTCCGCCAGCAACCTGACCAGGCGTCCGGCCTCAATATCCGCACCGATCGCGGACAATGGCGCGCTCAATACTCCAAGCCCAGCGATCGCAGCCTCGCAAAGCGCTTCGAACACATTCACCCGATAAGGCCCGTCGACATCAACTGAGACCTTATGGCCGTTGGCACCGATAAATGTCCACTGGAACGGTGTCGGATGGCGCAGGTAAATCAAACAAGGCACTGAACCTAAGTCACCCGGATGAAAAATCGCAGGGTATTTCTCCAGGAACGCCGGCGAGGCAACGGTGACGGGTTGCAGAGCGCCGAGTTTTCGTGCCTGGTGTGAACTGTCCTTCATTTCGCCAACGCGGATCGACACATCGACACCGTCACGAATCAAATCCGTAGCTGAATCACTCAGGTAATGCTCCACCACGATGTCCGGGTAGCGTTCAAAAAAACGTGGCAGTAGCGGGGTCAACTGTTTACGTCCGAGCAGAATCGGCGTGGCAATCCTCAAAGTGCCTGAAGGTGTCTGCCGGGTATTGAGTGCATCGCCCAAGGCCATGGCGTACTGCTCAAGAATCAGCTTGGCCTGCTCATAAAACCGTTCACCGGCTTCAGTCAGAAACAGTCGCCGGGTGGTGCGTGAAAACAGTTTGGCCTGTAGTTGCTTCTCCAGATCGGTAATCTGCTTGCTCACCGTCGACTGGCTGATCGACAACTCGGTCGCCGTGCGCGAAAAACTACCGATCTCGACCACCCTGACGAATATTTCTAACGCCGAAAATCTGTCCACACCGCCCCTCACCCGCCGTCATCACTGCCCTGCATATATTCCGGTCGACGATAAATTTTATCGCCGCCCAGCGAATTATCACTTTTGAAACGCTCAATTAGTCTGGCTCTTCGAAACATCCTCAACATTCAGTACCAGGGAGTCAGTCATGACCATCAACATCTACGGCGATAGTGGTTCCGGCAGTTTTCGCCGCGTATGGACCGCTGCAAAACACATGGGCATTGAGTTCGAACATATCCCGGTCGACTTATTGAAAGGCGAAAGCCAAGCGCCAGAATTCCTGGCGATCAGCCCGGTCGGTCGTGTACCGGTATTGGTCGATGGCGATGTCGTCATCTCTGAAGCCTCGGCCATCAACCTCTACTTGGCGGAGAAGTTCGACTCGCCGCTGCTGCCCAAAGGCACCGACCGGTATGAAACCTTGCAATGGATGTTCTGGTCCGCTGAACACTGGCGCGTATTTTCGTCCTACCTGTTCAACGAACGCATCGGCAAGCGCGTGATGGGTGTGGCGGAGGACCCGACCCTGGTCGAGTTCATCTTCACAAACATCCGCAGCAACGCCGCCATGCTCGACAAACACCTCGAAGGCAAAAAATTCATCGTCGGTGATCAAGTGACGCTGGCGGACTTCGATATCGCCGCACCGTTCTCGCAAATGGCCAGAACCAAAACGCCGTACGATGAATTCCCGAACATCATGGCCTGGCAGCAACGCCTGCTGGATGAAGTTCCGGCCTGGAAAGAAACCAAGGAGCTGCTGGACGACCGCATGGACCGAGCGTTTTCCGCGTTCGGGATCACGTTCTGATCTGACTGCGCGGGGGCGCTGAACATCGGCGCCTCCTTAACCAACTGTCAGTGAGCCCCGTTTATCTCCAACAACACCTTGCCGCCTTTTTGAGTGTGGACGATGGCGTCCTTGAACGCGGCCAGCGGATACACCTTCGCCACCGGTACATGCAGACTTCCGGATCTGATCAGCTCGACAGCTTCACGCAATATTTCCGGCACTTTCACCCTGAACGCAGGTTTGTTTTGATAAAAGTTGTGCAGCGTAATGCTCTTTCTCATGAGCGGCCTGAGATCCCCCGGCGCCGACATGTCACCGCTCATTTGTGCGTAGTTGACCAACGATCCCCCGGACGATAACGCGCTGACCAATCGCGCAGTCGCCACACCGCTGATACCGCAGAGCGCCAAGCGCACCGCACCGTCACCGACCATCTCTTGCACGCGCTCAGTCGCATCATTTTCATCCACCAACACGATGTCGCCACCCGCCGCTTCCACCTCAGCGACTTGCGCCTGTCGCCGCACAAAATTGACCGTGCGCAACCCGCGCCCCTTGGCGATGGCTATTACCGCCCTGCCCACGCCGGAGTTCGCGCAATTCTGCACCACCCAATCGCCGGGTTTCAGGTCAACGAATTCACTGAGCAGCAATGCCGCTGTGGGCGGGTTGATGCGCAACATGGCGAGCTGCTGAATATTCGCGTCGATGGGTAAAGCGAAGAGATCTGCGGCGGGGATGACCATCCGCTCGCGCCAGGTAAAACTGTAGAGCGGCGGCGTTACGCGGTCCCCGACCTTCACGTTATCTACGCCCGCCCCAACACTTAAAACGATCCCCACACCTTCGTTGCCGACGACACTCGGCAGCGGCGGATGGACCGGAAAATGACCGCCGAACAACAGCAAATCGTTGTGGTTGACCGGGGCGAACTCAACACCGATCAACACCTCCCCGCGCCCAGGTGGCGGCGGCTCTGCGATGTCCACCAGCTCAAGACCTTCAAGGGGATCGCCGTACGCGTTGATCTGGATCGCTTTCATGCTGGGGTACCTGGCTGAGGGGTTTAAATGTCCATGCCGCACACCTATCATAGTGATCGCCCTCAAAATTATCCATCCTATTGAAGGCGATCACAATAAATGGACAAGTGTCGTGCGGGAGTGAATGCGTGAAGGTTTCAAAAGAGCAAAACACCTATAACCGGGAAGCGCTCATCGCCGCGGCTTCCAGCCTGTTCCAGAAGCAGGGCTTCGCCGCCACCGGCGTTGCGCAAATCAGTGAAGAGGCGGCACTGACCCAAGGTGGTTTTTACGGTCATTTCAAATCCAAGAACCTGCTGGTGGAGGCAGCGTGCCGCCAGGCAATGTCCAACGGTCGCGATTCATGGCGCGCCATGATGGGGTCGGCTGCGAATGACATGGAAACGCTGATTGACGCCTATGTTTCCCCCGAGCACGTTGAAGCCGTCGCAGAAGGTTGTCCGATGGCTGCGTACACCTGCGAAATCAAAAGCCAGGACGAGGCTGTCAAAAATACCTTCACCCAGGGTTTCGAGGACATGGTCGCCATCCTCCAGGAAGTACTCGCCGGGGATTTCACGGATGAAACCGCACGTCGCGAAGCGTTGTTTTTCATGTGCAGCATGGTCGGCAGTGTCGCCATGGCGCGGGCGACCAAAACCACGAACCCTGAGCTTGCCGATGAGATCATTGCGGCAACCCGAGAGAATCTCAAAGCGGTCGCCAACTCGGCAGGCTCCTAAGCATCCGGCCGTTCGGATCGGGTCAGATGGATGACCGCGGTCTCGAGAATTTCAGCCGACAGCGCTGGGTGCGAGGCCATTCTCGACAAGGTCAGCGCCCCCATCATTGTGCACATCGCAACGAGCGCTCGAGCACGTTCTGACTCGCTGTTCCCGGATTCAGATTGGGCAGCCAACACACCGATGACCCTTTCCAGCCCCTGGGTCGCGATTGCTTTTACCTGGTCATTGCTTCGCACCAGCTCACTTCCAAGCGCCGCGTAGGGACAACTTTGCTCTAGTGCGTCCCGATGATGAGCCGACAGGTAATGACCCACGATCGCATCAAATCCTCCGTTGTCAGCGACCTCCTCCAGCTCTGACACCAACCCGTCAATCGCTGCGCCACACGCCTCTGCCACCACCTGATCCTTGGATTGGAAGTGGCGGTAAAAACCGCCGTGCGTCAGACCCGCCGCCGTCATCAAGCCCGAAAGACCCGTCCCGCCAATACCGTTCTTGCGAAACTCGGCGCTGGCCGCCTCAACGATCCGCTGCCGGGTTTCGCTGGTTTCCTGCCGTGACTTGCGCATGCTCGAAAATCCTGATCAATGGCGTTTGACTTAGATGTTACTTAACATCTATATTTATGACGAGCGTAATATTTAACCTTCTGCACCACAACCTGAGGCTACCCACATGACGCAAGCCACCATTCTCGTAACAGGCGCTACTGGTTACACCGGTCGTAAAACTGTCGAAATCCTCACCGCCAAAGGTGTGCCGGTCAGGGCCCTGGTGCATAAGGAAGATGAGCGCTGCGCAGCGCTTCGCGCCATGGGCGCCGAAGTCGTGCTCGGTGATCTGCTGGACCTCAATGCCGTGCGCAGCGCGCTTGAAGGTATCCGCACCGCTTACTTCGTCTACCCGATTACCCCAGGTCTGATTGACGCGACCGCACGGTTCGCCCAGGCAGCGAAAGAAGCGGGCGTCGAAGCCGTCGTCAACATGTCGCAGATCTCCGCACGACGCGAAGCCAAGAGCAATGCAGCGCTCGATCACTGGACGGCAGAACGCGTCTTCGATTGGTCAGGACTGGCCATGACCCACCTGCGTCCAACCTACTTTGCACAGTGGCTGATCTACCCGCATTTCCGCTCGCACATCCTGGAAAAAGGCGAGATCCGCTTGCCATTTGGTGAAGGTCGCCATGCCCCCATCGCGGCTGAGGATCAGGCCCGTCTGATTGCCGCCATTCTGGAAAATCCGCAACCACATGCAGGCCAAACCTATACGCTGCATGGCCCCACCGAGTTGAATCAGCAAGGTGTCGCCGACGCTATCGGCCAGGTGCTTGGGCGCACAATCACCTACCAGCCAATCAGCCTCGAAGAATACAAAGACGAACTGCTTGAAGCCGGCTTGCCTGCTTTCGTCGTTCAACACTTGGGTGAAGTCGCCCTGGATTACCAGCATGGTGTGTTTGAAGGCGAGGACACGATTATTCGCGACGTGACCGGAGAAGCACCGATGACTGTGCAAGCGTTCGTCACGTTGCACAAAGACTTGTTCAAGGCGTGAAGCTGGCGGGATGAGGCTGTGTTATGGGACCCGATGACGACGCGCTGCCTTGACACATTCATAGTGACCGCCTTCAATAAATCACTATGGGCATTGCTCGTCATACGTCCTTGAGCAATTCGCAGAGTGCTGCTGCAAATCCATGGAAATGGAAATCCGCAGCACAGTGGCTGACTTGCACGGGACAGAACGGGGAATAAAGATGAATAGCCTCAAACGCAGTGAGTTGTCGCGTCGTGATGTGCTCAAGCACTCCATGCTTCTTGCCGCCGGGATAGCGACTATCAATCAGGGCTCGGCCTGGGCAACCACGGCTGAGTCTTCGCCCAGTTCCCCAAAACCCGCAGCAGGCTTCACTGAAAAATTCGTACTGAGGGACGGCCATCGAATCTACGTTCGTGACTATCCCGGCAAAGGGCCTGCGTTTGTCCTGCTGCACGGCTTTCCCGATAACTGCCGTATCTACGAAGATCTGGCCCCCCGCCTGAGCGCCGCAGGCCGACGCGTCATTGCTTTCGATTTTCTTGGCTTCGGTGCGTCCGACAAGCCAACGGACTTGCAGTATGACTTTGAACAGCAATTGGCTGACTTCGAAGCTGTCGTCGATGATCTGAAGTTGCAGTCGATCATTCCAGTCGGGCACGACGCAGGGGGCCCGGCAGCGGTCAACTTCGCACTGGACAATCAAGATCGTGTGAACTCGCTGGTTCTGCTCAATTGTTATTACGCAAACGCTTCAGTGCTGGCGTTTCCCGACTTCATTGAGCTGTGCTGCAACCCGAAAACCAAACTGTTGGCCCACGCCATGATGACGGACCCCAAGCAAGCGGCCTACCTCTTCAACTTCCAGCAGGGCTTGCTACTGGCCAACATGACGCCGGCAATGAGGACCCGTTTCGAAACCGTGTTGCAACCCATCATTGCGCACAACTTCACTCAGCAGCCAAGTGCCATGCCCGCCTTTTTGGCCATGACTGGAAATGCCTACGCCAACCTTGCGCACAATGATCGGCGCCTGCCCGAGCTGGGTAAATTCAATAAGCCAGTCAAACTGATCTGGGGTGGTTTGGACAAATACCTCAATACTGCCGTCGCCAAAGATATCGCTGCCCATTATCCCCACGCGACGCTGACGACACTGGATGCAGAGCATTGGCCACAGTTCGATCTGCCCGACGAGGTCGCCAGGCACATGCTGGCCTGACCTGACCGGCCGTGTTCACGTCATGCTGATTTATTCCGCCTATCGATAGGTTTTATCGCGCCACGGGCAATTATCGCCCGCCCCTCCCCCGGTTACTTTTGGCTCAAGACTCATCAACGAATGTCTTCAGCCATTACGGGATTCAGCATGACAAAATTATTCACCGGCAAAGTCGCCTTGGTCACTGGCGGGTCGCGCGGCTTAGGCGCAGCGACCGCAAAAGCCCTCGCCGAGCAAGGCGCAGACGTCGCCATCAGCTACGTGTACGCCGAAGAGCAGGCACTCAACGTGATCGAGTACGTGACCGCTCAAGGCGTGCGAGGCGAAGCATTTCAAGCGGACCAGGCGGACGTCGACGCCGCGCAATCGCTCATTGATCGGGTCATGGCCAAATTCGGCCGTATCGACATCCTCATCAACAACGCCTCGATCGATCAGTTGGGCAGAGTCGATGATCCCGCCCGCGATGCCGAAGCGTTCGATCGCTTCTGGGCCGTTACGCTTTCGGGGTTCATGGCCACTGTGCGCGCGGCGTCCAAAGTACTCAGCGATCAGGGCCGCATCGTGATGATCGGTTCCAATCTGGGCAACCGACCTGGCATGTCGGGCATCGCCGATCTCGCGGCATTGCGTGCAGCCATCGATGGCTATTCCAGAGGCGTCGCCCGAGACCTGGCCGAGCGCGACATCACCGTCAACGTCGTACACGCCGGGTTCATGAAAACCGACCTTAACGCGCATCTGCGGGACGCTCTGACACCCTTGGTCGAGCGCTTGTGCTCCCCTCGATTTGGCCGACTGGAAGAAGTCGTCGCACCGATCCTCTTTCTTGCCAGCCCTGCCGCGTCCTACATCACCGGCACGATCATCGATGCCGATGGCGGCTACAACGTTTAGTCGCCACCGCGTCGATTACCAGACTCAATTTTGGGGGAATGCAGCATGAAAAAGCTTGAAGGGAAAATTGCACTCGTCACCGGTGGCAGTTCCGGCATTGGTCTGGCGACAGCACGCTTGCTGGTGGAAGAAGGCGCGCACGTATTCATCACGGGTCGTCGTCAGGCTCATCTGGACGAGGCAGTCCGCCTGATCGGTAGCAATGTCACAGGTGTCCAGGGTGACATCGGTAACCTTGAAGATCTTGATCGGTTGTTTCGGGTCATCGCCGAAGAGAAAGGTCGGCTGGACATGGTGTTTGCCAATGCGGCCATTCAAGCCAGTGCACCGTTGGGTGCGATTGAGATCGAGCAATACAACCGCATCTTTGATGTGAACGTTCGCGGCACCTTGCTCACCGTCCAGGGCGCCTTGCCGTTGTTGTCCGATGGCGCTTCCATTCTGCTGATGGCATCCGTCGCTGCGTCAAAGGGCAACCCGTCCAGAAGCCTCTACGCCGCGTCAAAGGCGGCGATTCGATCATTTGCACGGTCGTGGGCAAATGACCTCAAATCGCGCGCCATCCGCGTCAACGCGATTAGTCCCGGCCCCACTGATACTGCCGCATTCAATTCGCCGGGCGTACCGGCCGAGCAGATTGCTCAGATCAAGAGCCGGATGGCATCGAACATCCCCCTCGGTCGACTTGCCCGGTCTGAAGAAATCGCTAAAGCGGCCGTTTTTCTTCTTAGCGACGACAGTAGCTTCACCACGGGCTCGGAAATGTACGTGGATGGCGGCTTCACCCAGATCTAGTGCATCGACCCTCCCCATTGTGCGGTAGCGAAATATTTACTTTAGAAAAGTGGACCCTATGCTTTCAGAATGGCTCTCCAATCTCCTCACCCGACGAGGATCCCACTATGCCTGGGCCATGGTCGCCGTGACATTTTTGGCTGCCTTGGTCAGTGCCGCGGCGGTAGGTGCGCCTGGCATTTTCATCGTACCCATGCAGATGGAATTTGGTTGGAACACCACGCAGATCTCATCGGCACTATCGATTCGATTTGTCTTGTTCGGTCTGACGGCTCCGTTCGCTGCTGCATTGATGAGCAAATACGGACCGCGCAATGTCACAGTCGCAGCAATCATCTTGATCATGACTTGCCTCCTCGTGTCGCTCAACATGACGAAAGTCTGGCAGTTAGTGGCGTTATGGGGAGTGGGCGTTGGCGTGGGCGCCGGCATGACCGCCCTGGTACTGGGTGCTGTCGTTGCGTCCCGCTGGTTCGAACACCGCAGGGGTCTTGTGATGGGTGTATTGACCGCGAGTAACGCCACAGGCCAGCTTGTTTTCATGCCACTGCTCGCAAGCATCACCGAACATTATGGCTGGCGTTGGGCGCTCGTTGTGCTATCTGTGCTGCTTGCCTTGGCTGCGTTCGCAGTGCTCATGTTCATGCGTGACCGCCCGAGCGATCTAGGTCTGCGCCCTTACGGCAACACGAGCACTGATCCAATCGTCGCGCCAGTCGCAAGCGGTGAGTCAGTGTTCATGGCGACTCTGCATACGCTGCGCGATGCATCCAAAACGCGTGTGTTCTGGATTTTGTTCACCACCTTTTTTATCTGTGGCGCCAGTACCGCTGGTTTGGTTCAGGTGCACCTGATTCCATTGTGCGGCGACTTCGGTATCAATCAGATTCAAGCCTCGGGTCTGCTTGCAGCCATGGGCGTGTTCGACCTGATCGGCACTGTGCTGTCGGGATGGCTCTCAGACCGTTACGACAGCCGGCCCCTGCTGTTTTGGTACTACGGACTGCGCGGCCTTTCGCTGATCGCACTACCGTATTCAGACTTCACGATCTTCGGGTTGTCGGTCTTCGCGATGTTCTACGGACTCGACTGGATCGCAACCGTCCCACCTACCGTTCGCCTGGCCGTCAACACGTTCGGGCCAGAGCGTGCAGGCCTGGTGTTTGGATGGGTATTCGCAGGCCACCAGATTGGTGCTGCGGTCGCTGCTTACGGCGCAGGATGGTCCCGAGTCAATCTACTGAGCTACCTGCCAGCGTTTTTCACAGCGGGTGTGCTGTGCTTTTTTGCTGCGGCAATGATCATGACTATCAGGCAAAAGAAGCCTGCATCTGAATTCGCTACCGCTTAGGATTCCCTGGAGGAGGATGCCAGCTCAGTGAATGCCTTTGCTGAGCTGGCAACCACCGTGCCACTCAACCCAACCGAGTTCGGCGTGCCGTAAGATCACTTGCGATTCTCGTGCCTTAGGGCTTCAGATCAATGCACTGTCGCAGAACCTCAGAGGCTTTCGAGGCGACCACCTAGTTCACGGATGACTGAGGGTAAGCCAATCTCCCGTAGCCGCCATGCTTGTTCGCGATGCGCGCCAACCATAACGGTGGCTCACTCGGATAAACACAATCCCTGTGGGAGCGGGCTTGCTCGCGATGGACGTCAACGATAACGCTGGCC
>NZ_LYVP01000054.1 GCF_001984065.1 Pseudomonas sp. KK4 | reverse complement strand
TGGCTCCGACCGCCTGCAAGGCAACACCGTCGCTGCCGATGGCTCCGACCGCCTGCAAGGCAACACCGTTGCCTGAAAGCTCCCGCACCACGCAACACCCAAAGAAAAGCCCGGCCTGATCAGCCGGGCTTTTCTGTGTCTGGCGGGGTCACTCCGTCGATGCACGCTGACACCAACCTAAACCCTGCTTTTTGAACCTTTCGTATCCCTTGCCTTGACCAAAATACCAAACGCTTCGAAATCCAGAGGCTCGCTCAAAAAGTAGCCCTGCCCCTCGTCACACGCCACCGCTTTGAGCAATTGCAAATGTTCGGCGGTTTCGATGCCCTCTGCGGTGACGGTCAGTGACAAGGCTTTGCCCAGGCCTACGATCGCCTGGATGATCGATTTGTCGTTGTCGCTTTCAGCCAGGCGACTGATGAAACTGCGGTCTATTTTCAGGCCATCGAAGGGAAAGGTGCGCAGGTAGCTTAAGGATGAATAGCCTGTACCAAAGTCATCCATGGCTATGCGCACGCCGAGGCGTTTGAGCCTGTGCATCACCTCCAGCGCGCCCGCGGCGTCTTCGAGCATGACGCTCTCTGTGATTTCCAACTCCATTCGAGCCGGATCCAGACCTGTGTCGTGGAGTGTTTTCTGCACGCGCTCGATCAGGTTGCCTCGCTTGAATTCGCTGGGCGAGAGGTTGATGGACAGGAATAGAGGGTCCGGCCACCGTACGGCTTGACGGCAGGCGGTATCCATCACCCAGTTGCTCAGGGCCAGAATCAGGCCGGTTTCCTCAGCAATCGAGATAAAGGTGTCGGGCTGAATCAACCCTCGCTCCGGGTGTTGCCAACGAACCAGTGCTTCGGCACCGACCATCTGGCCGTCGGCAATGCGAAACCGCGGCTGGAAATGCAATCGCAATTCACCGTGCTTGATCGCAAAACGCAGGTCGCTTTCCAAACGTCGACGTTCGATTATTTTTGCGTTCATGTCGCCTGCGTAAAAGCGCCAGGTATTGCGGCCTGCAGCCTTGGATTCGTACAAGGCGATATCCGCGTAGCGAAGCAGTTCGGCAGCCTCGCAAGCGTCGTTGGGTGCCATCGCGATACCGATGCTGGTACTGACGAACACTTCCTGTTCATCGACCTCAATAGGCCGCTCGATGGACTCGATCAGCCGTCGGCAAAGCGCCTCGACTTCTTCCTGGGAATTCACATCAGTCAGGATGAGTACAAATTCATCTCCGCCTACCCGGGCAACCAGGTCCCCATGACGAATGCACTCTGCCAGGCGATTGGAGACTTGGTTAAGGACCAGGTCACCTGCAGCATGTCCAAGCAGATCGTTCACGGGCTTGAATCGATCCAGGTCCAGGCTGAGCATCACCAGCGGTTGCTCTATCGTCGGCGACGCTTTGAGTTTACCGTCCAGAAACTCCTGCAGACGCGTGCGGTTAGGCAACCCGGTCAAGGCATCATGCTGCGAAAGAAATTCGATACGCCGACGGGCTTCGACTTCGTCGGTAACGTCCGTTGCGGTGCCGCGAAAGCCTCCCCCTTCCATTTTCCGCGCGGCGAGACGCGTGATTCGTTCCTGCCCTTTGGTATCGACATAACGGCACTGGACGCTGATTTCCGGGCGACGTTTCGGAATGCTGAGCCATTGGGACACAGTGCCTAATTCAGTGCGCAGCAGGTCGTCCATCGCCGCCCCGATCCAACGTGCCCGGTGCAGCCCCGTCACCTCTTCAAATCGATCGGACAGGAAGGTGAATCGCCAGCCAGGGTCTATTTCCCATACCCAGTCCGAACTGGCTTCGACCACATCGCGAAAGCGCGCTTCGCTGGTAGCGAGGGCGGTCTGGCTGTGTTGCAGCGACGCGTAACTGGCGTCGAGCGCTTTGGCAGCCGACGTCGTGCGGCGCAGGATGACCCAGGTCATCAAGCAAACCAACAGAGCGGCGATGCCGATCAATGGCAACCCCAGCCCCATCAAACGTTGGCTTGGCCTGGGTGGATTCCAATGCACGCTGCTGGCGCTGCCATCCTGCCCCAGCGCATACACCGACGGGCCACCCAACTCGTCCACGGTGGCGACGCGCAGGTCATCAACGCCGAATTCGTCGCCCAGCGCCTGGAGCCTGGCACTCTCCAGCACGTCCACGAAAATCAATACCGAGGGTGATCGGTCATCGCGCGACACGGTCGGATCCGTTCCGGGGGTAATCGCAGCTGCCGCTACCAGCGCCGGAACGCCCCCGACATTGATGAAGGTGGACATGGGCGTCTCCGTCTGCGCCCCTGCACGCGCCTTATCGAGAATCGCTCTCAGCGACTGCTGGAGCCACTGCGCGGCGTCAACGGATTGGAGTTGACCGTTGATCACGGCATAAACGGTGCGATCGGCATCATTGACGACAAACATCCCCTGGAAACCGAAATCCGAGTAAAGCGTCGGTCCGACGTTTTGACGAACGTAGGCCCAATCGGTGTCCACGGTCGTATGCAGGTGCCTGTAGGCATCGCCCCAGAATGCGTAATCCTTGACTGTCGAAAGAACAGATTTTTCCAGGGACTCAATGGCCTTCTTCGTATAAAACTCGCTCTCTTTTTGCTCTATGCGGTCTAAATCATTTGCCAGATAAACCAGTAGGTAACTGGCCAGGCAAAAGACGCCAACCAGCAGCCACAGGAATTTGAAAAGAGAAGCGCGTGTCAACGCGACACTTGAACGACTGGCCGGCGAACGTTGAATGGAGGGTGCAGAGTTGGGCATAGGTTCCCGCTAAAGTCGTGGCGAAGAGATCGCATATCAAGCTATCGACTGTAGTAGATAAACAATTAGTATTCCTCAGGCAGGTGAGTCGTCACGCGTATTGGTTGGAGCAGTTGCAATGACAACAATCGATGTGAAATCCCGATTCGAGGCAAAGCTTCTTCGTCCGGCAAAGCCTGGTAATGACACGCCCTGGGCGTTCCTGGTATTGCCAGCAGACGCCAGTGAACCGCTTCCAAGGCGAGGAAGGACGACCGTTGAAGGCACAATCAATGGGCACCACTTCCAGGCAACCCTTGAGCCGGATGGTCAGCTGAGCCATTGGCTGCCGGTCAGCAGGGAGTTGCTCGAAGCCGCAGGCGCGGCTGTTGGGGACATCGTCAAGCTGGAGTTGGCCTCTGTGAAGAAGGAACCCGAGCCTGACGTTCCGGCAGATTTTCAGAAGGCTCTGGCAGCCAGTCCTGCGGCGGCTAAAGTCTGGAACGATACGACGACCATCGCACGGGTAGACTGGATACACTGGATGACTTCAGCCAAACAACTCAAGACCCGCGAAAAACGAATGGCTGATGCCTGCGAGATGCTCGCCTGCGGCAAGAAGCACGTTTGCTGTTTCGACCCGTCCGGTTACTACAGTAAAGCCTTGCGGGCGCCCGAGGCGGATAACGCTTGAATGGGGCATTACGTTGAGCCCATCAGTTTTGTGCGCTGCCTTCCTGGACAGGAAGCAGCGCCAGGGAACACTCGAGCTTCGGTTCGCCCCCCTTTACGACCAGAATCCTTTGTGCGGTTCGCAAGCCTCGGCTTCCAGCATCGGTCCCAATACGCTGACCTTGCGCTGGCCCTTGGCAAATACTTCGCGACACGGCAACGAAAATGTGGGGTTTTCGGGATGATCCCCCGTCAGCCCCAGTAACGAGTGCTCAGACAAGGCATAAACCACTCGCCCGATCCCAGTCCAATACACCGCGCCGGCGCACATGCAGCAGGGTTCGGCACTGGTATACAGCGTGCACTGTTCCAGCTCCTGCGCAGACAGAATCCTGGCAGCGGCAGCCGCAGCGACCAGTTCGGCGTGTTGCGTGGGATCGCCCTGCGGTGGCATCGAATTGTTGCCCGCTTCGACAATCACCTTGCCGCTGCGGTCAGCCACCAGCGCCGCGAACGGATGACGGCCGCGCTGTTTTGATGCCTGCGACAAGGCGATGGTCTGACGCAGCAACGCCAGATCCAGATCGCTGACGCCGGCCGGAACAAGCTGAGTGAATTGATGCATGGGTAACTCCTGGGCAGTGGAAAAACAAAAGATCAATCGACCCATTCAGCCGCTGAGACGCCGGCGCTGTCGGTCGATTTTTTTTCATTGTTGAGCAGCACGTTCAGCACAATGGCGGTGATCGCACCGAGAAAAATCCCGCTGTCCAGCACCAGTTTCAGCGTAGGGCCGACGTGCTCGAACAACGCAGGAAAAGACATCGGCAACACCCCGACACTGACCGACACTGCGACGATGATGCCGTTGCGGGTGCCTTCGAACTGCACGCGCGAGAGTTCCTGAATCCCTGCCACCGTGGTCATGCCGAACATCACGATCGCGCAACCACCCAGCACCGGAGTGGGCACCGCCGCGATCAATGCCCCCAGTTTGGGGAACAACCCCATCAGCACCATGATTGCCCCGGCAGCGGCCACGACGAAGCGGCTCTTGACGTTTGAGAGCGCAATCAAACCGGTGTTCTGAGTGAAGGCGTTGTAGGGGAAACTGTTGAACAAGCCACCGATCATGGTCGACAAACCATCTGCTCGGAACGCATTGCCAAGGGTTTGCTGGGTGGTTGGCTTGCCGGTCAATTTGCCGATGGCCAGGCAATTGCCAGTGGTTTCGGCCATGATCACCAGCATCGCCAGGGTCATGATCAAAATCGGCACCAGCGAAAATTCCGGCGCGCCGAACGCCATCGGGGCACTCAGTTCAAACCACGCCGCCTCGCTCACTCGACTGAAATGGGTCATACCGCAGGCTGCGGCAATCAGGCTACCGACGAACAATCCGATGAGTACGCTGAGGTTGCCGATCAAGCCTTTGAATTTGGCGTAGATCACCAGCGTGACACTGACCGTGGCCAGGCCCAGCAGCAGATTGGCGGGGCTGCCGAAATCTGCCGCGTCAGGGTTGCCGCCGCCCAGCCAGATTGCGGCAGCCGGCATCAGCGAGATACCGATGATGGTGATCAGACTGCCAATCACCACTGGCGGAAAGAATCGCAGTAGACGGCTGAATACCGGTGCCAGCGCAATGGTAATGAAGCCTGCGGCAATCACCGCCCCGAATATCTGACTGAGCCCGAACTCCTTGCCGATCATGAGCATCGGCGCAAGGGCGATGAACGAGCAGCCCTGGATCAGCGGCAAGCGCGCACCAAATTTCCAAAACCCGATGGTCTGAATCAGTGTCGCCGCGCCGGACGTCAGCAGGTTGGCGTTGATCAGCAAAATGATCTGCGCAGAGGACAACCCCATCGCGCTGCCCAGAATCAGTGGCACAGCCACCGCCCCTGCGTACATCACCAGCACATGCTGCAAGCCAAAAGTGAACAGTTGCCGCAGGGGCAGAACCTCGTCCACCGGATGAATGCGTTGTGTATTCATGTCACAAGCTCCTGAAGGTGCGGCGTATTGGGATCGCGGCGTTCTCAGGGGCGGTCGCAAGCATGCACCGGCCCCGGTGATCGATTGACGCAGGGCGATATTCGAGCGTTTTTAACGATGAAACAAATTAGCAACCATCGCTTTTTTCGATGGCGTACAAACGGCACACTCAAACCCTCTTCTTGATGTTTAATTCACCACGTTCGACCAGGAGTAAACCGATTGCGCTTCTCACTCGATCAACTGCAGATGTTTACCCAAGTGGTCAAAAGCGGATCGTTCTCCGCCGCTGGACGTCAGTTGGGCAAGACGCAATCGACCATCAGCGCAGCGATTGCCAATCTCGAAACCGATTTGGGCGTTGATCTGTTCGACCGCACCAACCGCAGCCCAGTCCTCACCGCCAGCGGCCACAAACTGCTGATCCAGGCCGACGCCGTGCTCGCGCGCTGCATGACCTTCGAGGCACACGCCCAATGCCTGTCGGATAACGTCGAACCCAGCCTGACCTTGGCCATTGAAACGCCCTACGGGCCGATCATGCCGGTGCTCAAGGCCTTCGAACAGGCGTTTCCCTTCGTCGACCTGATCATCCGCCACCCGGTGCACGGTGACGTCAGTGAACTGGTCGGCAATGCAGAGGCGGAGCTTGGCGTGGCGTTTTCTCAACCGGGCTATCCGAAGGAACTGGCGTTCCAGCAACTGGGCAAATTGATCATGCTGCACGTCTGCCATCCCGATCATCCGCTGGCACGACTCGACACCGTTACGTTCGATGACCTGCACGTGCATCGGCGCCTGGCATTCAGCGCGCACGCCAACAAACTGCCCAGCAGCGAATACCTGCGCTCGACCCAATTGTGGCAAGCGGAGAACTACCTCGCGTTGCTGGAAATGGTCCGCGCTGCACTCGGTTGGGCCACCCTGCCCCGTCAACTCATCCAGCGCGAGCTGGCCAGGGGCGAACTGGTAGAACTCCCCCTCTCGGCCTACCCGCATACCGACTGGCAAATTGGCGTCGACCTTTTATGGGCGCGCCAACGGCCATTGGGCAAGGCTGGACGCTGGCTGAAGGAGAAACTGCAGGGCAACAAAGTGTTTGAACTGGATCGCAACGGACAGATCACCACACTGTGACCAATCTGCAGTTGCCGCTGACTTAAACAGCTTTCCCAAGGCACACAGAAAAGCCGATCCATGGATCGGCTTTCTGCTGACTCTCGGCGTTTTGCTGAACGACAGCCTGCAAGCCGCCAGCCCCTGTTCGGGTTTGGGTTACAACACCTCAAACAATCCCGCCGCCCCCATCCCGCCACCCACGCACATCGTTATCACCACGAACTTCACCCCCCGCCGCTTTCCTTCCAGCAACGCGTGCCCAACCATTCGCGCGCCGCTCATGCCGTAGGGATGCCCAATGGAAATAGCGCCGCCATTGACGTTCAGTTTCGCCGGATCGATCCCCAACTGTTGTGCGCAATACAGCACTTGGCAGGCAAAGGCTTCGTTCAATTCCCACAAGCCGATATCGTCCACCTTCAACCCATGTTGACGGAGCAGCTTGGGCACTGCCAATACGGGGCCGATCCCCATCTCTTGCGGCGCCAGCCCGGCGACTGCGATCCCTCGATACAGGCCCAAGGGTGCAATGCCCGATCGCGCCGCCACGCCGCCCTCGAGTAAAACGCAGGCACTGGCGCCATCTGACAACTGACTGGCATTGCCGGCCGTGACACTACCGCCCTCCACGATTGGCTTGAGCCCTTGCAGATCGGCGAGCAGGGTGGCCGGCCTGTTGCCTTCATCCTGGGTCAGCGTGACATCCTGATAGCTCACCGCCCCGCTCGCCTTGTCAACGACTCGCTTGCGTGCCGTGACCGGAACAATTTCGTCGGCGAACAAACCGGCTGCCTGCGCCGCCGCCGTGCGTTGCTGAGACTCAAGCGCATAGGCGTCCTGCGCTTGCCGACTGATGCCGTACCGGCGCGCCACGCATTCGGCGGTTTGCAGCATCGGCATGTAGGCATGCTCGCTCATACGCAGCACGGTGGCGTCGAACGCCTCGCTCGCCAGTTGATTGTGAGCATTCTGCACCAGGCTGATCTGCTCTTGCCCGGCACCAACGGTCACCAGCATGCCGTCGACGATGATCTGCTTGGCGGCGATGGCAATGGCCATCAGGCCCGATGCGCACTGGCGGTCGATCGTCTGCCCGCTCACCGACGTGGGCAAGCCTGCGGCCAAGGCCGACAGACGCGCCGGGTTGATTGCCGCGGTGCCGCTCTGCATGGCCGTACCCAGCACCAGGTCTTCGATCTGACCCGGCTCGATGCCGGCCCGCTCAACGGCGGCTCGAATGGCAATGGCCGTCATACTGGGCGTCTTGAGGTCATTGAATGCGCCACGCATCGCCTTGGCGATTGGCGTGCGAGCGGTGGAAACAATCACGGCATCTTTCATGGTTCAAGTTCCTTGTTCGAAGAGGGCAGGCAGTCGCTGACCAACTCGCCCAGTGCCAGGCGCAGCCGTTCGGGAATCGGCGCCGGGCGGCGTTGAAGACGGTCAACAAACACATGCACGAAACGTCCGGTCGCGCAGGCCAATGCCTGGCCTTCACGGAAGACCGCAAGCTGATAATGCACGGAGCTGTTACCCAGTCTGCTCACCGCAAGCGCCACCTCGACGGGCTCCGGGAACGCAATCGGCGCGTGGTAATCGCAGCCCGAACTCACCACCAGGCCGATAACCGGACCGGCATGGATATCCAGCCCGCCTTGCTTGATCAGCACGCTGTTCACGGCACTGTCGAAGAAACCGTAAAAGACGACATTGTTGACGTGTCCATACACGTCGTTGTCGTGCCAACGGGTGCTGAGGGTTGTGAAGTGCCGATAGCCGGCACGCTGCCTGAGGTCAGTCATCAGTACGCCGCTTCATAGATGGCCAACGCGTCGGCTTCGGTGAGTGTGCGCGGGTTGTTCACGAGCAGGCGCTGCTGTTGCATGGCGTCATTGGCCAGTTGGGCCAGACTTTCTCTGGGAACGCCAACAGCACGCAGCGTGGTCGGTAAGTCGCAACGAGATCCCAACTGCGCCAATTCAGCGACAAATTGATCGGCGCGAGACGGGTGATCACCGGCCTGCAGCCTTTCTCCCAGCAAAGGCACAGCCAGTTCCGCGTAGTCCGCCATCGCTACCGGCAGGTTGAAGCGCAGCACGTGAGGCAGCACCAGCGAATTGGCCAGCCCATGCGGAATGTGAAAGTGCCCGCCCAGCGGATACGCCAGCGCATGCACCGCCGCCACCGGCGCGTTGGCAAATGCCTGGCCGGCCAGGCAGGCACCCAGCAACATCGCCTGGCGCGCGGCCAGGTTGTTGCCGTTGTACACCGCCTGGTCGAGGTTGGAGGCCAAAAGCCGCAACGCCTCTCGCGCCAAGAGGCTGGACAGAGGATTGCGCTTGAGCTTGCTGGTGTAGGCCTCGATCGCATGCACCATGGCATCGATGCCCGTGGCCGCCGTCACGGCGGGCGGCAGGCCTAACGTACAGACGGCGTCGAGTACGGCGAGATCAGGCAGCAACAGCGGCGAGACGACGCCCATCTTGGTGGTTTCACCGGTGGTGACGATCGCGATGGGTGTCACCTCCGAGCCGGTCCCGGCGGTCGTCGGCACCTGAATCAGCGGCAAGCGCTGCCCCTTGGCCTGGTCAACGCCATAGCACTCGGTGATCGCCTGAGTGCACTGCGGATGCGCGAGCAGCGCGACCAGTTTGGCCACGTCCATCGAACTGCCGCCACCAAAGCCGACGATCAGGTCGGCGCCGACATGCCGAGCCCGCTCAACGGCGGCGAGCACGCAGGCCTCGCTCGGATCCGCCGACACGTCACTGAAGATCGCCACGGCAACTTTTGCGAGGGTGAAGCCAGGCAGCACGTTATCAAGCATCCCCAGGCGAGCAATACCGGGGTCGGTGACTATCAATACACGGCGCGCGCCGCGTTCCCTGCACAGATTGGCAAGGCGCTGCGCGGCGCCGGTTTCGCAGAGAATCTGCGCCGCCGTGGCAAAGCTGAAAGGCTGCATGTCAGCGACTCCTGATTGTTGTCATACGGTTTCAGCAACTGAAGTCGCTGGCGGGCATCGCCATCAAGCAGTTCGCGCCACCCAACAATGCTTCGCGGTGTGCACTTGCACGGGGTAATACGCGTCGCCAGTAGAAGTCGGCGGTCTGCAGCTTGGCTTGATAAAAGGCGCCTTCAGCTGTCCCGTCAGTCAGGGTTTCACCCGCTCGAACCGCTGCCTGCAGCCAGAGCCCGGCCAGCAGGACGTAAGCCGAATACGCGAGGAAATCCACCGAGACTGCACCGATTTCCTGCGGGTCCCGCTGGCAAGCCTCAATGATGGTCTTGCCCAATGCCCGCCATTCCTCAAGGCGCTGACTCACTGCGCCCGCCATGTCCTGCAGCTGGGGCTGATGCCCGGCAGCCTCGACGTGCCGAGCCAGCTCATCGATCAGCGCGTGCATTTCGGCACCGCCATCGCCCATCAGCTTGCGCCGGACCAAGTCCAGCGCCTGGATGCCATTGGTGCCTTCATAGAGCTGGGTGATGCGGCTGTCGCGCATCAACTGTTCCATACCCCATTCGCGGATGTAGCCATGCCCGCCATACAGTTGCACGCCCAGGCTGGCGACCTCTTGGCCCACATCGGTGAAGAAGCCTTTGACGATCGGGATCAGAAGCGCAGCGCGGCGCATGGCTGCGCGACGCTCATCGGGTGCTGGCGCACCGTGCTCGAGATCGAGTTGCCGCGCGGTGTAGGCGCCCAGCATCCGGCAGCCCTCGGTGAGGGACTTCTGCGTGAGCAGCATGCGGCGCACATCCGGATGAACAATGATCGGGTCAGCAGCCTGCTCTGGCGCCACTGCACCGGTCAGCGAGCGCGACTGCAGGCGTTCACGGGCGTAGGCCAGGCCGCCCTGGAAAGCGGCTTGTGCGATCCCCAGTCCCTGCAACCCAACCTGGAAACGCGCATCGTTCATCATGGTGAACATGCAGGACAGGCCCTGATTCGGCTCGCCGACCAGCCAGCCCTGGGCACTGTCGAAATTCATGACGCAGGTCGAAGCGCCCTTGATGCCCATCTTGTGTTCCAGCGCGCCACAGCTGAGCGCATTGCGTCGGCCATCGGTCAGGATTTTTGGTACCAGAAACAGGCTGATGCCTTTTACACCTGCCGGGGCATCGGGCAAGCGTGCCAGCACCAGGTGAATGATGTTGTCAGTCAGGTCCTGCTCACCACCGCTGATGAAAATCTTGCTGCCGGTGATCAGATAGCTGCCGTCGGCGTGGGGCTGCGCGCGGGTGCGCAGCAACGCCAGGTCCGTGCCGGCCTGCGGCTCGGTGAGGCACATGGTGCCGGTCCATTCGCCACTGACCATCTTGCCCAGCCAGGTTTGCCTGAGCGCTTCGCTGCCATGGCGGTGCACGGCCAGGACCGCGCCTTCGGTCAACCCTGAATAGATCCGGAACGACAATGACGCCGCCATCAACATCTCGTGGACACAGGCCGACGCCATTTGCGGCAAGCCTTGTCCGCCGTAGGCCATCGGCCCCGTCATGCTCGCCCAACCGTTGTCGACGTATTGGCGATAGGCCTGGCGAAAGCCATCCGGCGTGCGGACTTCAGTACCGAGCAACTGGCAGCCTTGTTCGTCACTGTTGCGGTTGAGTGGGGCGATCACCTCTGCGGTGAAACGCCCCGCCTCTTCCAGGATGCCGTCAAGGGTATCGCGGTCCAGGTCCAGACCCAGGTGTTGGCAGTGCCCGGTGACATCGAACATTTCATGCAATACGAAGCGCATATCGCGCAGCGGTGCCTGGTAGTTCATACGCGGCCCTCCCCGACATCGGCAAAGTGTTTACCGTTGGCCATCAATCGGGAGATCAAGCCGGCGGGACGCCAATGCTCGCCGAAAAGACCTTGCAGACGTTCCAGTCGGGTCAGCAGGGAATTCATGCCCTGCTCATCCGCCCAGCGCATCGGTCCGCCGGTTTCAATCGCAAAGCCATAACCGTTGAGCCATACCTGATCGATGTCATGGCTGCTGGCCGCAATGCCTTCTTCGAGGATTTTCGCGCCTTCATTGACCAGCGCCAAAAGGCAGCGATCCAGAATTTCTCGCGCATCGATTTCGCGGCGGCGGTAGCCCAGCCCCTGAGACACCTTGAGCACCCATTCGTCCACCAGTGGGTCATGCTCGGCCAGGCGGCTGCCGGGAGCATAGCGGTAGTACCCGGCACCGGTTTTCTGACCCAGCCGCCCGAGTTCGCACAAGGCGTTATCGACTTGCACCAAGGGGGCGTCCATGCCCTGCCCGGCCAACTGACGCGCGCGCCACTCCAGATCGATGCCGACCACGTCATACATGCGGAACGGGCCCATGGCGAAACCAAATTGCTGCAACACCTCGTCCACCTGATGAGGCAATGCGCCTTCCAGGAGTAATTTTCGCGCCTCGGCCACGTAGCTGCGCAGCATGCGATTGCCGATGAAACCGGGGCAATTGCCCGCCACCACCGCTACTTTGCCGGTTCGCTGGGCGAGCCTGCGGGCCGCTTCGAGCACTTGGCTGTCGGTGTCCTTGCCACGAACGATCTCCAACAGTTTCATGATGTGAGCGGGGCTGAAGTAATGCAGACCCAACACCTGCCGTGAACGCCCGGTGACCGCCGCAATCGCGTCGATGTCCAGCGCCGAGGTGTTGCTCGCCAGAATCGCCGTGGGCTTGAGGTGCGCATCCAGCGCGCGGAAGATTTCCTGCTTGAGCGCCAGGCTTTCGTACACCGCCTCGATCACCAGGTCCGCCTCTGCCAGCGCCGCGTAATTTTGAACCGGGCGTACTCGCTCGAGATTGGCGTGCGCCTCGAGCGACGTGATGCGTTGCTTACCCACCTGCTGCGACCAGGTTTGCTCGATCATCGACAGGCCCGCGTTGAGTGTCTGGGTATTGCTGTCCAGCCACAGCACCGGCAACCCGGCGCTGGCCAGACTGATGACAATGCCCCGGCCCATGGTGCCGGCGCCGATCACGGCGACCTGCTGGATATCGAAAGGGGTGCTCACACGCGGTGCTCCTGCATTGGGAAAAATGAACAGCCGTCACCCTAAGCAGGCTTCAAGTATTTTTGAAATTTCATTTTCATATGCCATATATTCTGAGGATGAATACATCAAACTTTGATCTGAACCTGCTGCGGGTTTTCGACATGTTGCTGCGTGAGCAGAATGTCTCGCGCGCAGCGCAACGCCTGGCGCTGACCCAGCCCACGGTGAGCAACGCCTTGGCGCGCCTGCGCGATATGCTGGGCGACCCCCTGCTTGTGCGCGTCGGTCGGCGCATGTGCCCGACCCCGCGGGCGCTCGCGCTGGAAGGGCCCATTCGCGCCGCCTTGCAACAAATCGAGCAAACCCTGTCCACCGGTGACGCGTTCGACCCACAGCGCAGCCATCGTCAATTGAGAATTGCCCTGACCGACTTCGTCGAACAACTGTGCATGCCCGCCTTGCTGGCAAGCCTGCAGACCCAGGCGCCGCACCTGCGTATCGACGTTGCCCACCTGAGTGCCAGCCTGCCCGCCGAGGCGCTGGACAGAGGCGAACTGGACATGGTGCTGGGCCGTTTCGATCACGTACCGGCACGCTTCACTCGCCAGCTCTGGCGCAGCGAAACACTGCGAGTCGCAGTGTGTCAGGAGCATCCGCGACTGAGTGACGGCCTGGACCTGCAGCGTTTCCTGCAGTTGCGCCATGTCTGGGTCCATGGTGGCCAGACCCGAGGCATGGTCGACCAATGGCTGGCGGAGCAGAACCTTGTGCGACAGATCGTCTACACCACGCCCAATTACCTGCAAGCCGCGCACCTGGTGGCCGCGACCGAACTCTGTGTCGTGTTGCCGACGCTCCTGGCGCAGCAGTTCGCCCGGCTGCTGCCCCTTAAGCTGTATGAACTGCCGTTCGCGCTACCGCCCTTCGATCTTGAGCTGGTACGCCTGACCCATCGC
This sequence comes from Pseudomonas sp. KK4, assembly GCF_001984065.1. GTDB lineage: Bacteria > Pseudomonadota > Gammaproteobacteria > Pseudomonadales > Pseudomonadaceae > Aquipseudomonas. The sequence continues at coordinate 21,498 of NZ_LYVP01000054.1, read as the reverse complement.
CAGCACGACCCGGCGTTGACCTGGCTCGAGGCGCAGATCCTGGCCATTGGACCGGGTTGAGCCATTACCCAATGCGATGGCTGGCATGCCGTTCTGGTATTGGCTGCGACCCGAACCGCTCCCTACAGTGGATCGCCCGAACAATAACAAGGACTGCTCCATGCGTTTTTCACAGCCTTTGCTCACCCTCGCCCTGCTGGTCCCGCTGACGAGTCTCGCCGCCACGCCTGCCAAGGATGCGACAACCATCACCCTGCAAAACAACCAGCAATGGCTGCAGCGGTTGCCTTTCGCCGATCGCACAGATTTCGAGGCCGCTGAGCGGGGCCTGATCGAGCGGTACGAGGATGTCGTCAGTAATGCGGGGGGCAAAACAGTCTGGGACTTGAAGCAATATGCGTTTCTGAACCGCAACGAGGCGCCTGCGACCGTCAACCCGAGTCTGTGGCGCATCGCGCAGCTCAATACGCTTGCCGGTCTGTTCAAGGTCACCGAGGGTATCTATCAGATTCGTGGCATGGACCTGGCGAACATGACCATTGTCGAGGGCGATAACGGACTCATCGTGCTCGACCCGCTGCTGGCGGTGGAAACCGCCAGAGCCGGCCTGGAACTGTACTTCAAACACCGTCCGCGCAAACCGGTGACGACGGTGATTTATACGCACCCGCACGTCGACCATTTCGGCGGGGTGCGTGGGGTGATCGACGAAGCGGACGTGAAGGCCGGCAAGGTTCAGGTCATCGCGCCCCAAGGCTTTTTCGAGCATGCCATCGGCGAGAACGTGTTGGCCGGACCGGCGATGAAACGCCGTGCCCAATACATGTACGGAGCCGGGCTGCCGCGCGGTGAGCGCGGCCAGGTCGACGCCGGGCTGGGCAAGGGCGTACCGGCAAACGCGACGGTCAGCCTGATCGCCCCCACCCGGGAAATCAGCAAGCCGCTGGAACGCCTGACCCTGGACGGAATTGAAGTCGAATTCCAGCTCACGCCTGGCACCGAGGCGCCGGCAGAGATGAACATTTATTTCCCACGGTTCAAGGCGCTGTGCATGGCTGAAAACGCAACTCACGTCCAGCACAACGTAATGACCTTGCGCGGTGCACTGGTTCGCGACCCGAAGGTCTGGGCGCATTACCTCGACGAATCCCTGGTGCGCTACGGCAATCAGGCCGAGGTGGTCTTTGCCCAGCATCACTGGCCCACATGGGGTAGCGCGCAGATACGCGATTATCTGGCTGACCAGCGCGACATGTATGCATTCATCGATAGCCAGAGCCTGCGCCTGATCAATCAGGGCCAGACGCCAATGGAAATCGCCGAGACCCTGAGCTCGTTGCCGCCGCGCCTGGCCAGCAAGTGGTACAGCCGCGATTACTATGGCTCGTTGAGCCACAATGTGCGCGCCGTGTACCAACGTTACATGGGTTTCTATGATGGCAACCCGGCGAACCTCAATCCGTTGCCGCCCCAGGCGGCTGGCAAGCGTTACGTCGCAGCCATGGGCGGTGCCGACCAGGTCCTGAGCCACGCGCGCAAAGCCTTCGACGAAGGGGACTATCGCTGGGTGGCGCAACTGACCAACCATCTGGTATTCGCCGAGCCCGACAACGCCGCTGCGCGCCAATTGCAGGCCGATGCACTGGAACAACTGGGCTATCAGAGCGAGAACGCCACCTGGCGCAATGCCTACCTGAGCGGCGCCCAGGAACTGCGCGATGGCGTAGCGGCCGCCACTGGCAGCGGCGGCAATGCCGATGACATGGTGCGGGCGCTGACACCGACGATGTTTTTCGATTACCTCGGCGTTCGCGTCGATGCACTGAAAGCTGCCGACAACGACCTGACCATCAACTGGCGTTTCACCGATCTGAACGAGGATTACGCCTTGACCCTGCGCAATGGCGTACTCACCCACCGCGACCTTGCACGGCATGACCAGGCCGACGTGCAAATCAGCATGAAGAAATCGACACTGGATCGCATCGCACTCAAGCAGACGGGTTTTCTCAAAGAAGCAACGCTGGGCGATATCACGATCGAGGGTGAGCGGGTTAAATTCCTGCGCGTGATGGGTGGGCTGGAGGAAGCGGACGCGCGTTTCAATATCGTCACACCTTGAGCCCGCGTGGGCGGCGCGTCAGGCGCCGCTCACCAACCCGACGATGCCGATGAGCGCGAGCAAACACACCGATGCGCCTAATGCCAGGATCGCCCGCGAGGCTGGCGCTGCCCGTTCCGACTGGAGCATCGCCAATCCCTGACGATAGCGGCGGCCTTGCCTTGCAAGCAAAATCAGCGCGACGCCGCCGCCCACCCCCACCGACATCAGATCACCGGCCCGGCCTGCCAGAACCAGCACCACCAGCAACGCCAACAACGTCCTTCGCCATGCCAATTCGGTGCGCTCGGCCTGCAACCCCGGATCACCCATGCCAACGGGGCCAAAGCACACTGGCGATCAGCACGACCGCCGTCAGACATCCCAATGCCAGCAGCGGCGCGAGCGTCGGCAGAGGCAGCGGCTGGCGCTGACGCAACGCTCGCTCCACCTTCAGCCAGCGCACGCATGCGCCGATGCTCACCACCTGGCTCAGTACCATCAAACTGATCGCCATGACCATGCGCAGCCGGGGTTCGAAGACCTCCCCGGCGAGTGCTTCGACGGCGATCCCTCCCCCAAGCAGCGCCAGTGAGGTGCGAATCCAGGCGAGAAAGGTGCGCTCATTGGCCAGCGTGAATCGCGGATCAGGCGACTCACCGGCGCCCAACAGGGTTTCAGTCAAGGTACGGCGTTTTTGCTGCATCCCCATCAGCGCACACCGAAGCTGCGCAATGCGCCCGGTGAAAAGTACGAAAGGCTGGTCGGCAGATTGAAGACATAAGGTTTGCGCTGCTCATTGATCAAGCCTGAAACGTGATAACGGCCGCTCTTCAAATCATAGGTGACCTCCATGGCATTGACCGCAGCTTCACCGCCGGGGTGGTAAAAACTGTGCGCCTCGGACGTGCGCCACAATGTTCCTCGTTGATCGTAAACGTCAGCCTCAAGAATCGCCCAGGTGTCTTCGTCGATGAAGTAATGACGTTTGGCGTAGATGTGTTGGGCGCCGGGTTTCAGGGTCGCGACGACCTCCCACACCCGGTGCAATTCGTAGCGGGTAGGTGCGGGGTCGACATGCCCCGGGCGAATCAGCTCACTGTAGCGCAGGTGGGGTGAAGCCAGGCGATAGCTGTTATAGGGCACGTGCAGCAATTTCTTGCCTGCCAGATGCCAGTCGTAACGATCCGGCGCGCCATTGAACATGTCACGACTGTCGGCCGTGCGCAGGCCCGCCGTCCCGGGTCCGGTCGTGTCATAGTCGATACCCGGAGCACGCCTGACCCGTCGCTGGCTGGAACTGTAGACCCAGGACAGTCGCGGCTCGGCGACCTGGTCGAGCGTTTCATGCACCACCATCGCGTCTCCGGCCAGCCGCGACGGCGCGGTCATGCGGTAGGTAAAGTAATAAAGGATATTGTCGGCCCCTGCGTCCGGCAGCCCATCCGGGCGGGCGAATTCCTGGCGTGCGCTCATCAGCGTGAAGCGTCCGTTGCCCAACGGCGTGACGCTGTCGGAGACAAGGCTGTAACTGGCGTTGCGGTTGCGCGTCAGATGATTCCAGATGACCTCCAGGCCGTTGCGCGGAACAGGGAAAGCAACCGCTCCGGTGAAGCCGCGCAGGCCATTGCCCTGATCCGCCAGTTGCGCGAATTGAGCATTGCGAGCGGCCGACGCGGCAAGCGGCGCAGGGACGGCGACACTGCGATGGGTGGGATAGACCGGCAGTTTCATCGTCTCGGGAAATCGCTTGAGCAAAGCGATCTGCCCGGCCGACAGCTGGTCCTCATACTGCTTGTAATTGCGCGCAGTGATTTCGTACAGCGGTCGCTCGTCGGCGAAGGGGTCGATCGGCGTGCCGTTACTTTCCAATCGTTGCTGCGCTGCCGTGAGCCCGCCCTGCCAGGCCGGGATTCGACCGTCAGGGGAAGCACCTCGTTGGGCGCCTATGGGCGTCAGGTCAGGGGGCAACTCGCCTGTGGCCAGCGCTGCCGTCGTCCATGAGATTGCCAGCAGCAGGCAGCAGGAAAAGCGGGTCATCGACGACCGAAAAAAACCTCGGGTGCGGGTTGTCATCACTCTTAACCTCTTATTGTGTTTATCAGAGAGTGAACAAATGCGTGCTCCACCCCGTGCGCATTTGAAATGCCTGACGGGGCGGGTCCAAAGATCAAACTTTATGGGGGGTCCGATAGCCTCTTGTTGAGTATCAATGGATACTAAGTAGGGCCTTGGGCCCCGACAAATAGCGTCTTCAGATAGTTGCCATAGCAGTTCGGCATAGCCAGAGATTTGCCCATGACCTTGAAACAGCTGCGTTACTTGATCGCCATTGCAGAAGCGGGAAGCTTCTCCAATGCCGCACGCCGGGCGTTCATCGCCCAGCCCGCCTTGAGCCGCCAGATCGGTTTATTGGAAAGCGAACTGGACATGCAGTTACTGGCCCGCCAGCACGATGGCATTGAATTGACCGATGCCGGCCGACAGTTGTACGAAGTGGCGCGATCGGTGATTCAGAAGCTCGACTCGGTGAAGGACGAACTCAAATCGAGCCAGGGCAATCCGATGGGTCATGTGTCGATTTCCATACCCGCGACAGCGTCCGCGCTACTGCTGCCCACCATCATCACCCAGGCACAGGCCAAGTTTCCGGGGATCAAGCTAACGATATGGGATGGCCTGAGTCGCGAAGGCGGCCAGGCGATCGAAATGGGCAAAGTGGATTTCGGGGTAGTGCCCAATGCTGAAGAACTGGAACACGTCATTGCCGAACCGGTCTTTACCGAAGACCTGTATTGGGTCGGCACACCGGCTCAAGACGCTGACAACTCGCCCATCACTCTGGCTGAAGCCGCGGCGACCCGGCTGGTGATGCCGCCGCGCGCCCTGCATCTGCGCCGGCGTATCGAGCAAGCGGCGATGGAAACCGGGGTGACGCTCGATTCCAGCTACGAACAGCAGTCTGCCCCGGGCATCAGCAGCCTGGTGCGCGCCGGGCTGGCGGCGACCATCAGCAATTGGCCGCCGCTGACGGAGCTGCTGGAACCGATATCGGCACGGCTGATCGTGGAACCCCGGATCACCCGAACCATTTCCCTGGCCTACTCGCAGCATAAGCCGCTGTCGTTTGCGGCAACGTGCATGCGCGATCTGGTGCGCGGTCTGCTCATCGAGGCGGTGGTCGACGCCCGCTGGAAAGGCAGCTTGATCGAGCGCACGCCCGAGGAGGAATCGAGCCTGGCCCATCACTGAGGGCGCCGCGCCTCAATTGCGCAGCGCCCGGCGCTTTCAACTGACCCGAGGCTCTGCGAGCCCGACCACCTGATGCAGCCGCTCCCGGGTTTTCTGAGGATCCATCCGGAACAACCCGATCAGCCCCGCGACCACCAACACCGCGCCGCAGACCAGGAACCCCTCCCCGTAGCCGGCCGGGTGCTCGGCGCCCGCGCCCTGCACCAGTATTCCGGTGACCACAGGCGCCGACAAACCGGCGAGCGAGGCGATGCCGTTGCCAATCGCCAGGATGCCTGCGCGTTGGCTGCCCGGCGTGAACTCGGCGAGCATGGCCGGCCCCACCGAATACATCACCAGTGCCAGGCCGCCGCTGAATGTCAGGCAGACGATCCGCTCGATGCTCGACAGCCCCGGCAGGAAAAGCGCGGCGCTCAGAAGACCACTGGCAATCAGGCAGAACGAAACGAACGCACCGCGTGACCAGCGCGTCGCCATGCCGCCACGCATCAAGCGCTGCGATAACCAGGCCATGAACAGGCTCAGCGGCGTGGTGACGATGACGAACAGTACAAACACTCGGCCGGTCATGATCGGATCGATACCCAGGCCATTCTCCAGATAGCTCGGCACCCAGGTCAGCGTCAGTGCCAACGACCAATTGGCAGCGAAATGACAGAGGTAATTGCTCAGTACCGTGCTGTCGGTGAGCAATCGTTTATAAGGCACGCGCTCTTCGTCCTGCGCGAGCTGACCGGGGCGAATCCGATCGAGCGTGCCTTCGCGTCCCAGCAACCACCACAACACGCACCAGACCGCGCCGATTGCAGCGAGGACGATGAAGTTCATGCGCCATCCGTAATGCACGCTGATCCACGGGATCATCGCGCCCGCGACCAGCAGGCCAAAGGCACTGCCGGTATGCAGCAATGCGACCGGCAGGTTGCGACGGTCGTTGGGAAACCATTTGTACAAGGCGTGGGTGGCCACCGGCGACGCCGGCCCTTCGCCGATGCCCAACAGCACACGGCAGGCCACGATTGCCCACATGGACGTGACGAACAGCATCGGCAACTGAATGAGCGCCCAGAACGCGCCCATGCCCAACAGCAGGGTGCGCGTGGGGCGGCGATTGGCGACGAAGCCGCCGATCACTGCGGAAATCGCGAAGAACCAGTGCAGTGCGCCACCGACCAGCCCGAACTCGGTCGGTGACAGGCCAAGCTCCTTGGACATCGGTACTGCAACCAGGCCAATGACGACCTTGTCGAGGAAGTTGACCAGCATCAGCAGTGCCAGCAGTACCGCAACCATCCAGGCCGTGCCCAGGCGTGCGGTGTTGTCAGTGTGAGTCATGGTTGTCTCTCGTTATTGTTCTTGTCAGAGCGTCCGGCCAGGTGCGGCCGGACGTACGGCAGGCACTGCTAGTCAGGCATCAGGACACCCTTGGCAATGGTGTTGCGCTGAATTTCACTGGTGCCGGTGAGGATGCGCATCATACGGGTCGCGCGGAAAATCCACTCCACCGGATGGCCACGCAGCAACCCCGCTCCACCGTGAATCTGCACCGCGCGGTCTGCGATACGGAAAGCGGTCTCGGACACGAATAGCTTGCACATGGACGCCTGAGTGCGAATATCCCCACCGGCATCATTCACCGCCGCTGTCGCATACACCATGCTGCGCGCCGCATGCAACTCGGTCGCCATGTCGGCGATCATGTGGTTGATCGACTGGAACATGGCGATCGGCTGACCGAACTGCTTGCGTGTACGGGCGTAGTCGATCGACAGGTTCAGCGCCAGGCCCGCCAAGCCTAGCAAGGTCGGGCAATGCAGCAAGCGATTAAGGGTGATCCGCCCCATTGCCAGCTTGAATCCCTGTCCTTCTTCGCCAATGCGCTGGGCCGCGGGCAACCGTACTTCGTCCAGGAAGATGTCGCCATGGGCGCCACCGCCGGACATCACCGCATAATCGCTCTCTATGCGCACCCCTGGTGCCTTCAGATCGACGAAGAACGCCGAAATCCCCTGGGCGCCACCGCCAGGTCCGGTCACGGCGAGCAGCACGGCGATATCGGCATAGGGCGCACCCGAGATGAAACGCTTGCTGCCGTTGAGCACATAATCTTCGCCGTCGCGGCGTGCAGTCGTCCTGATTGCCGTTGCATCGGAACCGGCTTCACTCTCGGTCAGCGCGAAGCACACAGCCTTCTCGGCACGGCACACCGGTTGCAGAAAAGTCTCGATTTGCCAAGGGCTCGCGACCTTGAACAGATGCCCCACGCGCGGCGGACCGGACAGCTCACCGAGGATGTGCGGAGCCAGCATGGAACCGCTGAGCACCGTGGACTCTTTCACTGCACACAGGTCTGAAACGTTCAGCCCCGCACCCCCGATCGCCTCGGGCAGCATGATGTTGTAAAAACCCTGGTCGCAGGAGCGCTGCCAGACCTGTTGCAGCACATCGCGAGGATGGGGCTTGGCCCAACTCAGGCCTTCGCGCTGTTCAAGGGGCAGAATTTCGTCGCGAATGAAGCCACCGATGGCCTCGATGATTTGGCTGGCTTTTTCACTTGGCTGATACATGGTGATCTCCTCGTCAGATGCGGCGGTCGCAGTTTTGCCAGTAGGCATCGCGAATAAGACGGCGAACCACTTTGCCGTTGGGGTTCTTCGGTAGTTCGCTGACGAAATCCACAGCACGGGGTTTCTTGAAGCCGGCCAGGTTTCGCGCGCAGTGATCGATGACCTCGACCTCACTCAGTGCGGTGCCTGGCTTGAGTACGATAACGGCTCGCACCGACTCGCCCCACTGCTCGTCCGGCACGCCAACGACCGCCGCCTCGAAGACTTGCGGCAAGTTGTAGAGCACCTGCTCGACTTCCGTCGGGTAAATGTTGAAGCCTCCGGAAATGATCATTTCCTTCTTGCGGTCGACGATGAACACATAGCCCTGGTCGTCGACCGTCGCCAGGTCGCCACTGAGGTAGTAACCATCGCGCATGACCTCGGCGGTGAGCTCTGGCGCGCGCCAGTAGCCCTGCATGATGTCCGGTCCCTTGACCACGATTTCCCCGATTTCGCCCGGCTTCACATCCTGGAAGTCCTCGTTGACCACCCGCAGGTCGGTCTCGAAGTAACAGCGCCCGCAGGAGGCGAGGCGTCGATAGTCGCCGTTTTCGCACAGGTGGTCCTGCTCGGTCAGTACCGTGACCAGCGAACAGGTTTCGCCGGCACCATATCCTTGTGCCAGGATCGGCCCGAACACTTCAATGGCGCGCTTGACCAGAGAAGGCGCCATCGGTGCAGCGCCATACATGACCAGACTCAGGCTGCTGAGGTCGTAGCGCTCCACGCCCGGGAAATTCACCAGTCGGTTGATCATCGCGGGCACCAGGAATAACCGGGTGACGCGTTCACGCTCGATGCTTTGGAGCAGCAGCTGATCGTCGTAGCGTTCCAGCAGCAGGTTGCAGGCGCCGACCGCCAGCAACGGCATCAACTGCATGCCGCTGGCATGGGTGATCGGGCCGACGTGGGCCATGACATCGCTCGGCGCGGCACGCCGGGTGGGGCTGGCGATGCTCTTGCGGATCAGCGCCTTGCGATTACCGACGCTGAGCATGGCGGCCTTCAGCACACCGGAACTGCCGGAGGTGTAATGCAACACGGCCAGGGCGTCGTCCGGCGGGTCGCAACTGATCGGCTGCTGGTCGCCCTGGTTCAGCAGTGCCGAGTAGGCGACATCGCCGCCCTCCTCTCCCAGCGCCACGATCAGACGCAGCGCGGGGACCTGAGCCCGGCGGGCAGTCAAGGCTTGGGCAAATGCTGGCGTGGTGATCAGCGCGACGCTGCAAGAGTCGTTGATGATCTGGATGACCTCGTCCAGTGACAGGCGCGCGTTGACGGGAACCTTCACCAGGCCGGCCTTGTAGAACGCGACTTCGGCCTCGACCAGTTCAACCCGGTTCTCGGCAAGGATGGCGACGTGTTCGCCAATGCTGACGCCCTGGCCCAGTAACGCCGAGGCAAGCTGGTTTGTACGCTGTTCGAGCTGAGCGAAGGTCACTCGCGTGTTGACATCGATGACGGCCATTCGCTCAGGCCAGTACTTGGCACTTCGACTGATTATTTTTCCAAGGTTCACTGTGTTGTTCTCGTCGACAGTTAAGACCGGGACGATCCTAAACAGCGGCGCAACGGCAAACGTAATATCAGTTCTTGATGCCGGGTATAGCGGTTTTAGCTGGCTCAACGTGCCGTCTCAAACACCTGCGTCAGCCATGCCAAAGTGTTATGGCAACAATCCAAAGACGCTATTTGTGAGCTGATCCGCCGCCTACCTATTATCCCTCGCGACCGACAACCAACAAGCCAACGGCACTCAACAGCCGGGATGTTCGTTCAGTTGTCCCATCCCCTCACTCTCTAATAAGCACAATAAGAGGTTAAGAGTGAACGCTATCTGTCCCGACCGTCTTCGGTCATCACTGCTACTACTGTCGTGCAGTCTTCTGGTCACCCCCGTTGATGCCATGCAATTTGAACTGGGTGAGGTTGAAGGCCAGTTCGATTCGGCCCTGGCATTAGGTGTTGGTATCAGCACAGCCAATCCGGACAAGCTGCAGGTGGCCGCCGCCAACGGCAATGACGGGCGACGCAATTATCGATCCGGGGATGTGTTCTCGACGATATTCAAAGGTACCCATGACCTGGAACTCAAACTCGACAACCTGGGCATGTTCGTGCGCGGAAGCTACTGGTACGACACGGCGCAACGCGATCACAGCCAACGCTTCAAGAACATCGAAGACAACAATCGCAAAACATCGGCAAAGACGGCCGGCTCCCAACTGCTCGATGCATTCGCCTATTACTTCTACGACATAAACGGTGAGCCGGGTTCGGCACGCTTGGGTAAACAAGTGGTGAACTGGGGCGAGAGCATTTTTATCCAGGGCGGATTGAACGTCGTCAACCCCTTCAACCAGGCCGCGCTGCGCCGGCCAGGTTCGGAGGTCAAGGACGCGCTGGTGCCGGTCAACTTGCTGTACGTGACACAGAACATCAACGAGGCACTGTCCTTTGACGCCTTCTATCAATTGGACTGGGAACAGACGCAACTGGACAACTGTGGCACATTCTTTTCGGGCAATGACTTCATACCCGAGGGTTGCCAGAGCCTTGACGTCGGCGGTCGGCAGGTCAACCTCTCGGTGGCAAATCGAGGCCTTGGGCCATTCGGCGTGGTCATGAACGAGGAAGGGGTACGCATTCCTCGAGCGGGCGATCAGGATGCTCGCAACAGCGGCCAGTGGGGCTTGTCTGTTCGCTGGTACGTCGCGCCGCTGGATGCCGAGTTCGGTGTTTACGCCGCCAACTATCACAGCCGTTCGCCTTACCTGGGAACGGTCAGCAGCCCGTATTACAGCAATACCCGTTTCGCTCCCCAACTGTGCAGCAACCTTGGGGTGCCATCGGCCGGCTGCGGCGCCTTTCTGGCTTCCAGCTCAGGCCAGACCCTGGCAGGTGCATTGCGCATGGGCACGTCCCAGTATCTCGCACAATACCCTGAGGATATCCGCCTGTACGGCGCGACATTCTCCACCACCCTGCGCACCGGCACGGCGCTTCAGGGCGAGTTGAGCTACCGCCCGAACATGCCCGTGCAACTCAATGGCACTGATGTGCTGCAGTCGCTGCTCAACGCCAACGGTCGCAGCCCGTTGTCCGAACCCGGGCAGCGACCAACGACCGACTCGACACTGTTCAATGGGTATCGGCGCAAGGAAGTCACTCAGGCGCAGGTCTCGGCGATGCACTCTTTCGGCCAGGTCATGGGGGCGAATCAGGTGCTGTTGGTCGGTGAGCTCGGCGCCACTTATGTCGGCGGCCTGAAGGGGAAAAACGGGCCACGCTATGGCCGCTCCGGTGCCTATAACAGCGGCGAGCTGATCGACAACAACGTCTGCCTGTCCATCTCGAACAGCCCCGAATATTGCAACGATGAAGGCTTCGTCACACCGTTCTCCTGGGGGTATCGGATGCGGGCGACCTGGAGTTACTCAGGCGTGATGCAGGGTCTGGACCTGCGACCCAACCTGTCCTGGTCGCATGACGTAAAGGGTTACTCGCCAGGCGACGGCTCGGCCTTCAACGAAGGTTCGCGCTCCGTCAGCCTCGGCCTGGACGCTACGTTCATGAGCAAGTATTCGATGAGCCTGTCTTACACCGATTACATCGATGGCAACTACGGCACGCGTGGCGATCGCGATTTCGTTTCGATCGGTGTGGGTGCCACCTTCTAAGCGTAAAGGATAACAACAATGCACAAATGTCCCGCCCGGCCCGCCTCTGAAAAGTCCACAGCCAATCTCGTGCTGGGAGTAGCGCTGCTGCTCTGCAGCGCAACCTGTCCCGCCCTCGCGGCGAATGGCTCGACCGATAAGGGCGTCATGCAAGGATTTCCACCCGCACCGGAGTTTCGTGTGAACAAAGTCAACGCCTTCCAACCGACCTTCCTGCGCTGGTCAACACGGCACGCCCGTGAAGTGTCCGCGACGCGCAACATCGGTCGTGCTGCGCGCCCCCTGTCGTTGATCGACGCTGCAATGCGCGATCTGGACCGGGTCACTTTCAAGGCCGGCGAAGAGGACCTGACACTCGCCCGCTACCTGCAAGACACCTCGACCGACGGGCTGATCGTGCTACAACGCGGCAAGGTTATTTTTGAGCGTTACCTTGAAGGATTCGAACCCGGCCAGCCACACATCTGGGCATCAATGACCAAATCGGTCACCGGCCTTTTAGCGGCACAGTTCATCGCCGAAGGCACCCTCGACCCGCAGGCAAAACTGGCCAGTTATGTCCCTGAGCTGAGCGGTACGCCGTTCGGCGAGGCCACGGTGCAGGCCAACCTTGATATGCAGGTAGCCGTGGCATACCCCGAAGCGGTGCCACCTGACCTCGGCCTGTTCGCCGCGACCGGGTTGATCCCGCGTAACGCAACGATGCCCGGCGATATCTATGCCTTTCTGAAAATCGCGCAAATGGCCCCGGGTGAAGGCAGATTTTTTTACCAGAACGGTTCGCCCGAGGCGATGGCCTGGGCCCTGCGACGTATATCCGGATTGAATTGGGCGCAACTGGTCCAGCAACGCATCTGGTCGCGTTTTGCCCAGGAAGATGCCTATGTCCAGATCGACGAACTGGGCACCGAGATGGCCAGCGGCGGGATCAGCAGCAACCTTCGCGATACGGCCCGCTTCGCCGAACTGGTACGCCGAGAGCTTGCCCGAAAGCCGAGCAGCGACAGTTTCAACCAGGCCGTGCGCAGTACTTTCCAGCCGGGCGACCCAACGATTTTCGCTCAAGGCAACCTCGCGCCAGGCCGGCCTGGTTATGCCTACCGCAACTATTGGTATCAGCGAAATGATGGCCAAGGATCGGTGGAGGCCAGTGGTCGCTTTGGACAAAAAATCTATATCAACCCGAAGCGCGAGGTCGTCATCGTAAAATTGTCCTCCACCGCCGATCAAGCCAGGCGTGCCACCAGCGCCGATGGCGAAGCAAAGGTTGCTGCCCGGGCGATCGATTCACCGGTTACGTTCAACAACATGGTCAATGCGGTATTGGCGCAGTTGAGTGATTGAGATCCGGGATATGGATTGAGGCGTTGTTTTTTCGGTAGGTAGCGATTGGCCGGTTGCGGCTTTGGTGATCCTCAGCAATCGGCCAGGAACTGTCAGTCAATGCGACTCGATAATCCCCACCCGAGCGTGCATCATCGCGCTCGCCACGATCCTGTCGTGGCATCGAAGCCATCAGTGCAGAACCTGCTTGCCCGCAAAACGAGCCTTTTGAAATGGAAGTCATCTCATGGTCGAACGTAACAAACTGGTTCCGGAGTTAATGGTCACCAACCTGGATAGCAGCCTGGCTTTTTGGGTTTCTCGTCTGGGGTTCAAAGTAGCTTATCAACGCCCGGAAGATGGATTTGCATACCTTGATTTGAATGGTGCTCAAGTAATGCTTGAGCAGGTTGATTCGGATGCGGGTCAATGGCTGACTGCGCCGTTGACCAAGCCGTTTGGAAGAGGCATCAACCTACAGATCGATGTTGAGGCTGTCGCACCCATCATCCAAAAACTTGATCAGGCTGGATGTCCACTCTATCGAGAATGCAAAGACACTTGGTATCGGGCTGACAATGTAGAGGTAGGCCAGCGCGAATTCATCGTCCAGGATCCCGACGGTTATCTCGTAAGGTTGGTAGAGAGGTTGGGTGAGCGACCGGCTTGCTCAATATGAATCTGAATCTGAATCTGAGCCAAACCGACCGTCAGCTTGGGTCGGTTGCGGTCCTTCGCGGCAGGCACAATCGGCCATAAGCGGACGCTCACCAAGGAATGCTTTGTGCCGCTCTTTGCCGATCACGGCGAGCGCAAGTTGGACGCTGGTGCCTTTAACAAGCAAGGCACCAGCCGCTCATACAGCATTACACCGCTATTTTGTGTACAGACGAGCATGGCCCATCCAAAGGCGTGCACCGGAGCAGTTCCCCCCTGGGTCCCCGTTCATATGCACTGCATAGCCGCCTAGCCTTGAAGATCAAAAGCAGCCTGTCGAGCAAGCCCCGTGAACCGCACTACACTCGTAGACACACCCCAGGCATCTTTTTATCAATTGCGACATCAGCACTGAGCAGAACAGCAGCGCTTAAGCAATTCCCCAACAGCCACGTCGGATTCAATAGCCCATCCCTCCTGAATTTTTAGCTGATTAGTTACGCCATGTATTAACTGATATTTCAAATCGCCCGTTTATCTTGATGATCATCATAAATATAGTGGCCCCATGGTTCTCCAGAAGTACAGCCAAGTTCAATTTTCCATAAAAAACCGGAAATGTTGGCTGGCCGGCAGAAGGGGGCATCACAAAGTTGAGCATTAACATGACCACATCGCGCCTATATTTGCCAAAACGGTACTGCTAATTCGAGCATCAACGGGTGCTCGTGGACCTGAACAAAACTCAGGTCAATTCATCGTTGTTCATTCCATAAAATTGGAGTTCCGCCATTATGAAATCACGACGTATCGTAAGCGCCACTCTCGCCTTTACTATGCTGCTGGGCGGCACCACCATGGCTGGTCAGGCCCTTGCCGCCGACACTGCCAGCCCCCCCAAATCCGCCAGTTCCTCCCCCAACCAGTTTCTCATTGATAAGGTCAGCCCCGAATACTGGCGAGTGCAGATCAACAACCCGCCTTTCAACATCTATGGCCCGGACTCTACCTTCCAGTTCGAGAAGGTGATCAGCGCGATCGAAAGCGACCCCAAACTCAAGGTGGTGGTCTTTGAAAGTAAGGTGCCTGGTTTTTTCCTGACCCACTACGACTTCGCGGAGCCCCTGGAGCGGACCCTGGAAATGCCCAACGGGAAGACCGGCCTGCCGCCCCTTCCGGACATGTTGGTACGCCTGAGTAAGTCCCCAGTGGTTTCCATCGCGATGATCAACGGCCGCGCCTCCGGCGTGGGCAGCGAACTGGCCCTGGCAAGCGATATGCGTTTTGCCAGCGACAAGGCAGTGCTGTCCCAATTTGAAATTGGCGCCGGCTTTGTCCCAGGCGGAGGCCCAATGGCGCGCCTGCCACGCCTTATCGGCCGAGGCCGTGCATTAGAGGTCCTGCTAAGCGGTAACGACATCGATGGCAAACTGGCCGAGCGTTATGGTTACGTAAACCGCAGCTTTCCCGAAAACGAGCTGAACGGCTTCGTCGATGCTCTCGCCCGCCGCATCGCCACTTTCGACAAGCAATCTCTGGGCGAGATCAAGGAACTGGTGAATGTAGCTTCCCTCCCTTCAAACGAAGACGTCGGGAAGGAGTGGCCCGCTTTTCTCAACTCTGTTCGACGCCCTGCCGCCCAACACCATATCGGCCGCCTTATGGAACTAGGCCTGCAACAAAAAGCTGATGTGGAAATTAATCTGCCCAAGTATACCGGCCAGGTCAGTGCCGAGAAAAACTGAGGCGCAGAAGACTGCAACATTGCGGATTTTACCGGGGCTAAGCCAAGCTTAGCCCTTTATTCCAGCAAGATATCTCTTATGAAAGACGAAATTTTTGTTTGCCTAAAAGCGGTGAATAATTCGGCGTTTAATTAGCTGACTGCGTGGGTGTGAGTCGCCCCTGATTTCGAACAAAGGGTATCTGGCCATTGCGAAAACCCAGGACAGGAAATGCTGTTCAACGAGGCATTCCGGAACAGCTGGACGAGATGAAAAATTGCAAATCATCTCGTCTTTTTTGGCATGCGACCTTCTGTTGGGGTCACTGGCAGCGAGACGTCTGAGTCAACTCATTCAGTCAGCGCGCATGGACTGCGTAGCCCAATAACAGCCGACTTCAAGATTTGTCCCCAAGATCGTAAGCCCGGGCAATCAGCTCGGCCACTTCCGCACGGCGTACGGTCGAAGCCTTACTCGAGTCAGGTACCACCGTTGTGACACGACCTTGCGCAACCAAAACCTTGGCAGCTTCAACCCACTCCTCCCGAGTGACTGGTTTGTTAGCCTCGAACGCCGGTCCACTTTTCATCCAGCCATTGGAAACAACAATCTCGGCTTGATCAAACAAAAGGGAGTCCGGTGGCAGGTCAGTGAAGACAGGTCGTTTGTCGACCTTCATCTCACCGGCCAACGTCATCTGCAATGTGTTGGCCAGTTCCCCTCGGGTAATGGCACGGGCCGGCTCAAAGGCATTGGCCTCGTTACAGGTCATCAGCCCGCGGAAAACCACCGCCCGCACCGCATCGGATGCTCGATCGGCCGTGATGTCGGTGGGCAGGTTTTTTTGCGCAGGTCTCAATCTCGCATCAACCGGGGTGACATCCAGACTCACGCCCTGTGCGGTGTAGTTGGTCAATGAGTCGTAAGTCTTGCTGTGTGCAACAAAACCTGGGGCCTTGGTGAAATCAAACCGGTACCCGTAATGGTATCCATTGGCAGGATTGTAGCGAGTCATCAACCCCGACTGACGGGTTGCGGTGTTGTCCGCCAGACCATACAGCACTGCCCGGCGCATCGCCGCCACTGCCGATAGGTCGGTGATCAGTTGGTTACCCACCAGATACTCATCGCCCGGCTTGATGACCTCCTTGCCTTCAGCCGGTAAGACTGCATTTGTCGAAAGGTTGTATTGATCGCCATTGCCCAGCATCGCGAGCTGCACGTTATGCAATTGAGTGCCGTAGACGCCGAACCGCTTGGTCGCATGGCTGGCATCCATCACCGTCAAATACCCCTCGCCAATGACCTCGATCTGACCGTCAGGCTTCACCCACATGGCGGTGTTGGTATCCAACCCGAAACCCTTGCCGCGCGGGTCGTCGACCAGATAACTGGCCATGCGCGCGGTTCGCCCGGTACTGGTTTCTTCGAGCTGATCCAGATGCTGATCGATTATCCCGGCCTTGAACAAGCCAGACCCCTTGAGCAATGCCGCACCACGCTGCCCGGCAGACTTCGCTACACCGAAGTCCAGCGTGTCCATGACAACCCCGTAAGCCGTCGGCATCTGTGCGCCGAGAATACTCGCCCCTGCGCTCGTGCCACCGATGACTCCGCCGTGCTCATACACGTTGCGCACGGCCTGCATCGCCAGCGAGTCACTGCCATCAGCGTTAAACAACGCTTTGGCAATTCGCGCTTGATCGCCCCCCACAAACCACACGGCACTTGCCTCAGTGATCGGCCTGACGGCTTCGGGATCATTCATGGTTTGTGCGTAATTTTTACTGTCGATCGACGCAATCGTGACGTGAGAAGCCGGCACACCCAACGCCACCAGCTCGGCTTGAAAGCGTTTGCTTGAACCCAGGCTGCCACTGGCAGTGGGGAAAATCACAATCTTTGCCGCACCAGACCCGCCCGCCAGATCCACGAATTTGTGATACACGGGCAAATTGCTGGCCCTCAGCATGCCCCCCACCGCCAGTAAATGGCCATCCGCGAGCACCGACGTCGCTGAAGAAGCGATAGCCAACGCGACCAACACCCTGCCCTTTCTCACATTGCTCATCCGCATTTGCTCTTTTTGTGGGGAGAACATCACTGGCTTCATAGCCGATCCTGACAGCGCCGATCTGAAAATATTTCTTTCAGACTAATGACATGTGAAATCTTATACGCCGCATTTTTTTGATGATCAAGGGCTTTGATCGGAGCTTAAAAAACCTATTTCATGCCAATAGAATAAGTTTAATTCTTATAATTCAATAACTTATACATCTATCCAGATCCGTTTTTTTACAAAGCAGAGTGATTCTTGTATTTTCTTATTTTACATTTTATGAAAATAATTGTTTCATAACCATCTGGTGGCTCCCGATTCAAGTCAAGCGCCATACGTGCTCGTCGACCCGTTCTACTCACCCTGATACCCGCTATAAGGAGTCGTACAATGAAAACAATCACACTTCTGGGCGCCGTGGCGTTGACCGCCATGAGCGCATTCGCGATGGCCGAAGAACAGACGCTGCGCATCGGTATCGAAGCGGCCTATCCCCCCTTTGCGTCCAAGACGGCAGACGGCGCGATCACCGGTTTCGACTACGACATCGGCAATGCGCTGTGCGAGAAAATGGCGGTCAAATGTGTATGGACCGAGCAGCAGTTCGACGGATTGATTCCGTCCCTCAAGGTACGCAAGATCGACGCAATCCTGTCCTCCATGTCGATCACACCCGATCGGCTCAAATCGGTCGATTTCAGCAAAAGGTACTATCACACCCCCGGCAAACTGGCGATGAAGGCCGGTACCGTTATCAACGACCCGCTTGTAGACCTCAAAGGCAAGCGAGTGGGCGTTCAGCGCGCGTCTACCTACGATCGCTATGCCAGTGACAAATTCGCCGCAGCGGGGATTGAAGTCGTGCGCTACGGCTCCCAGGGTGAAGCGTTCCTGGACCTGGCCTCCGGTCGCCTGGACGCCACCCTTGCCGACATCGTCAACATCGATGAAGGCTTCATCAAAACCGACGCAGGCAAGGGTTTCGCATTGGTAGGCCCGGACTTCACCGATAACAAATACTTCGGTAACGGCGCGGGTATTGCGGTACGCAAAGGCGATTCGGCAACCGCTGAAAAACTGAACGCCGCCATCGACGCCGTTCGCGCAGACGGTACCTATCAGAAGATTCAGAACAAGTACTTCAGCTACGACATCTACGGCGGCTGATCACTTGCGCAGGAGTCGTGATTCAGCGACTCCTGCTTGGCCGTCTTCAGGAGTTCTGCATGCAACACATTGAGCACTTGCTACCCTGGGGCAGCCCGGGTATCGAACGACGTCTGTCGGTTTTTCGTTTTGGTAGCGGCCCTCGCAAAGCCTACATTCAGGCGTCGCTGCACGCGGATGAATTACCGGGCATGCGCGTAGCGGTCGAGCTGAAAAAGCGCTTGCGCGAGCTGGAGCAAGAAGGCCGGCTGAACGCAACTATTGAACTGGTTCCGGTAGCCAATCCCATCGGGTTGTCACAGATGTTTCAAGCCACTCATCAGGGGCGATTCGACTTTGCCAGCGGCAAGAATTTCAATCGGGATTTCCCGTCACTCGGGGAAGCGGTGGCGGCCCGGGTGACCGGACGATTGAATGGCAAGGCCAGGGATAATGTCCAGGTCATCAGAGCAGCCATGCACGAAGTGCTGAACGAGCTGCCTCAAGCGAACTCAGCGCTAGAAGGGTTGCAACGCCTTTTGTTGACTCACGCCTGTGATGCGGATGTGGTGCTGGATCTGCATTGCGACTTTGAGTCCATTCTTCTGCTTTATAGCCTGCCGCAGCTTTGGCACTCACTTGAGCCGTTGGCACACCGACTCGGCGCCGGCGCGGCGTTACTGGCCGAAGCGGCCGGCGGCGATTCCTTTGACGAAGCATGCTCCACCCCTTGGCTGCAGTTGGCCAGGCAATTTCCAGACGCCCCCATTCCGCTGGCTTGCATGGCGACGACCATAGAACTGGGTGGTATGGCGGATACCGGTCACGTTACGGCCGAAGCTCACGCAGAAGCCATCCTGGCGTACCTGGGCGATCTGAAGATGATCAGCGGCGACTGGCCAAAAGTACCTCCCTCTCACTGTGAAGCCACGCCATTTGCAGGGGCGCAGTATGCCTATGCACCCCACGCCGGGGTCGTTTCATTCCTGAAACCATTGGGTGCGCGGGTAACCAAAGGGGACGCGCTCTTTGAAGTCTTTGATCCAATCACGGACCGCCATACACGCGTTTGCGCCACCACCAACGGCGTGCTCTATGCGCGTGAGCGACTACGGTTTGCTCAACCCGCTCTTTGGCTAGCCAAGGTCACAGGCAGCGACCCCATTCGTCATGGTCGCCTCTTGACCGATTGAGGCGGCACTCCCGTGATTTCGCTCGCTTCAGATACACTGGGGCAACTGATCGACAGGCCGGCCCAACTTATGCTCCAACTTCCTCGCAATGCCACCGTTTATACAGCGCCCATCATGCGCAACCTCGCCGAGGCCGCACCGGATTTACAACCTTCACTGCGCAAGGTGGCTGACTTTATCCTGCGTCATCCACTCAAGGCCGCGACGCTGACCATCGAAGAACTGGCCCAGGAGTCTCTGACTTCACCGGCAGCGGTCAATCGCCTTGCGCGCGCCATAGGCTTGAAGGGCTACACGCAATTGAAGGTCGAACTGGTTGCGACCCTGCAGGACATGGTTTCGCCTGTCGACAAATTGCGCAACGAGATGGCCCATCGGCCCTCGGGCGAATTCGGCCTGACTGAACAACTTCAAATTGCAACCAGCAACCTGAGCACCACCAACACCAACAATCCCGCAGTGGTGTTCGAAGCGTTTGTCAGCGCCCTGATTCAGGCGCGTAAAATCTACATCCTCGGTTTTGGAAACAGCGCCTACATGGCAGGACTTGCCGCCTCCAATCTGATGCCCTTCATTGCCGATGCGCAGGCCATCAGCATGGAAGGTGGCAACGAGAACGCAGCCTATCGATTGGCATCCATCACGCCCGCCGACGTCCTTCTGGCGATCTCACTGCCCCGTTACTCCCAAGACACACTGCAATTAGCGAGATTTGCCAAAGAACGGGGAGCCTCGGTACTAGCCATCACCGACTCGCCAGCATCGCCTTTGGCCAACATCGCGCATCACGCACTGTTTGCTGCGGCGAACCATCCAGTACTCATCAGCTCAAACTCGGCTGTTTTGGCATTGATCGAGGGCTTGGTTGCCGCCGTCATGACGCGAAACAAGGAAGCAGTCAGGCTCTCTGCCGAGCTAACTGAAAGCGTGCTGTCGTACCTGCATGTTTCTGCCAATAGCAAGCCAAGCTCGAAGAGAAAGCCGCTCAGCCGTTGACGCCTGTGAGAAATGGCCGCTGCGGCACAACGGACGCTGAGCAATGCAACTTCAGTGGCGAAAGTTCAGCGAGTAGTTGCCCAGCCACTGAAGCTTTGCCCCACTTCACCACTACGCCAGGATCTTAAGGTCCTGGCGGCCTACCCTCCCCGCCCGAGCAACTGTTGCTCCTCCCATCTATAGAAAGGCGTGCAAGCCCCACTGGACGACCGGCCGAGCGCAACATCACGGTCAACGTCATACACGCCGGGTTCATGAAAACCGACCTTAACGCGCATCTGCGGGACGCTCTGACACCCTTGGTCGAGCGCTTGTGCTCCCCTCGATTTGGCCGACTGGAAGAAGTCGTCGCACCGATCCTCTTTCTTGCCAGCCCTGCCGCGTCCTACATCACCGGCACGATCATCGATGCCGATGGCGGCTACAACATTCAGTCGCCACCGCGTCGATTACCAGGCTCAAATTTTTGGGGAATGCAGCATGAAAAAACCTGGAGGGAAAATTGCACTCGTCACCGGTGGCAGTTCCGGCATTGGTTTGGCGACAGCGCGCTTGCTGGTGGAGAAACGCACTCACAACCCGCCATCAACAACCCTCACCCTATGACAATCCCCCGGCCCAAGCGTGCGCCCACTCGCCGACCGAACCTCAATCGGCATGAGCGCCTCGCCGGACTCGTTATCCAACAACACCGACCGCGTCTCCCCCACCCCAAACAAAAATCGCTCCCCCCACTGCCGCATACTCACCACCAC
>NZ_LYVP01000053.1 GCF_001984065.1 Pseudomonas sp. KK4 | reverse complement strand
CGCCCCTTCCTTCACATGCAACCACAAGCTATAGATACCCCGGATTTGATTCATGCCTGCCAACGACCAAAGCGCCATCAGACTCGTGCCAGCAACAGGCCACCGCCCCAGCTTTTCGTAGTGACCGCATCTACTTGGCTACACCTATGTCCGGGAGGCTCAGGCGGTTAACAGGGCTACACGTATGGAGCTCCATAGGATTTACTATCTCAATTTTGCACAAAAACCACGAACATTCGATTACGCTACGCTATCAATCCTATAAGCGTGGGATTTCCATCATGCAGCATCGATGAGTTTAAAACGAGCGAATGATAAACGAGAAAGTCTTAGAATTAGCGCTTATTTATGGAAGCGAAGTTTACTTGACGTACCGAGAATCACTTCTCATTTTGTGCAGCCAAGCATCAGCAACAGCTAATACCTGCTCTTATGAGCAACCACGAAGAGGCCTTTAATCAGGTAAGCCGTCGGCGAGAAAACCGGTATATGCGCCCAAAAAACAAACCTAATACAGGACTGATCACCATACCAGCCAAGAGCGCGGCCACTAAAACGAATGATATCGGAAGCTCCGGCCCCTCCCACCCCAGGAACAGCAGCGTGACCGATTGCTGATTCTCAAGCATGAATGCCAAAATCACGAAAATCAGTAACAGCATAATGATCACAAGCAATACGCGTTTGATGTTACGCATAGTAAGTTCCTTAAATGGCGGCGACTGTCAAAGCCCCTCTTCTTCCTCGTTCACGCGATCACGCAACTCTTTACCTGGCTTGAAATGCGGAACGAACTTTCCATCAAGACTGACAGACTGACCGGTTTTTGGATTACGCCCTACTCGCGGCGCGCGGTAGTGCAGAGAGAAGCTGCCAAAACCTCGGATCTCGATACGATCACCTGTGGCTAGACATTGGGACATTTGCTCAAGCATGGTCTTGATGGCCAACTCTACATCCTTTGATGAGAGCAGCCCTTGATGGGTGACAATTCGTTCGATCAACTCCGACTTCGTCATATTTTTCCCTTCTTTTTCAAGCAGCTAGGAAAATCGCTCCCACGGTTTTAGCATGCCTGCATGAATTTGAAAAGCACGAGTTTCGGCGCCTTTCTGTAAGCCACGCACGGCTTGGGCCTGAGGCTTCAAAATCCACACTCCACACCTACGCATTCACCTGCAGATTACCAACATGGTGCGCGTCAGATAGCCAGCTGGATTGAACCCGAAAGGGAAATCGCCCTCTTCCTTCGCATCATCAGACCTTGCGACAACTTTGTACCCCGAAGCCTTACACTCCCTATCCGCTCGCTTGCGGCATTTCTCCCAACCTGAACCCAACCCCGAACAATCGATTTCGATTCCACTGACCCCCCGCACTGCATGCGTCTTCGCATTAGTGGTGCAGCCCACCAGTGCCAGCATTGCCATTGCCATCGCCAAAATGAGCTTGTTCATTTACTTCCTTATGCCAGACAACCGCCTGAACGTCGTTCGGAAATGCCCAAGACTAGCTGCATTTAATCGATTGATCCCCTAAAAGAGACATCGCTTTGGGCACATTCGTTTCACGGCTAAAGAAACACCCATCCAGACCTGATGAGTCAAGTTTTAAGGCGGCAAATCCCCCCAGAACCTCATCATCATATCCGCGCCTGACGGTCGAGACGGTGCATATCATAGTTGGTGCACCTTCCCTTGATTACCCACGCCAAAAACGCCCACTCAAATGAAACGATCACTCCGCTAACGTAAGCTAGGATCTGCATCCAGAAAACAAGGACTACAGCCCCCTCTTCGGATACCAATGCCAAACTACCTTGTTTATCGCTATACCATAAAGTGATATGCTCGACGATTATCCGCTACTTGTACAAAGTCTCAATGCAAAAACACTTTCCCGCTAATGCCGTTAAGACATATCCCCCAAACCAAAACGGCCGAGACTTTGTCGTGGGCGACATACATGGACACTTTGAACTACTAAGATCACTAATCAGCCAAGTTAAATTTGATACGACCCGAGATCGAATTTTTTCTGTAGGCGATCTTATTGATCGAGGGCCAAACTCAGCACAAGTTACCGTATGGCTTCAAGAGCCTTGGTTTCATGCAGTGCGAGGAAATCATGAGCAAATGCTCATTGAATGCATCTCTGGCACGGGAGATATACCAAGGCATATAAGGAATGGTGGTGCATGGATATATGACCTACCCCCCTACGTTCAACTGGACATAACCCACACTCTGCATCAACTTCCGATCATGATCGAAATCGAGCTTTTAGATAGCCGTAGAGTAGGCATTGTTCATGCCGAAGCACCAATCTTACTTGACACTGACACTTGGCAGGAAGCCAAGAACTCAATCAACGGCAACTTTGGTCAAGAAAATCAACAAAATGCTTTAACAATAGCGCTCTACTCACGAAAAAAAATTGAACGTAGCGATACATCTACCATCAAAGGACTATCGAATCTTTATGTTGGCCACTCTACGGTGCCCAGCGTCATAAGCCTAGGCAATGTATCTTACATTGATACTGGCTGCTCATTTGGCGATGGAGCCTTAAGTCTAATCGAATTAACATCTGGCGCTGTATTCTCAGAAACCATGTAGACGCAGACAATTGCACTTACAGCAAACCAAAGTACACACGCGATAACTGCCCCACCAATCACTTGCTCAGTTGATAATGTTTTTAGGCCATGTAAATCCGCCCTCTTTGATTTCAGCCAGCACCATTTAGTGAGAGGTCCGATACCCTTTTCTATTCAAGCTCTAGCAACTCCATGCCCAACCCTCACTCTCAGAACGGAAGCTATTTCAATAGCAAAGGCGCAACGATTCATTGCGAAGTATTTTAATCGACCAAACGCCAGTCCAAATTTCGGACACAAAAAAGGGCGACCGAAGTCGCCCTTTTTTATAGAAAGTCAGAACTTAGTTCTGCTTTTCCATTTGTGCACGCAGCAGGTCACCCAGGGTGGTGGCTACTGGAGCATCCGAAGCTACTGGCTTGTCGCGCAGGCTCTGGATGGCTTCTTTTTCGTCTTCCACGTCTTTCGATTTGATCGACAGCTGGATTACACGGCTCTTGCGGTCAACGCTGATGATCTTGGCTTCTACTTCTTCGCCTTCTTTCAGAACGTTACGAGCGTCTTCAACGCGGTCACGGCTGATTTCGGAGGCTTTCAGAGTTGCTTCGATATCGTCGGCCAGAACGATGATGGCGCCTTTGGCGTCAACTTCTTTCACAGTGCCTTTAACGATGGCGCCTTTGTCGTTAACCGAGACGTACTCGGAGAACGGGTCGCTTTCCAGTTGCTTGATGCCCAGGGAGATGCGCTCGCGCTCTGGGTCAACCGACAGGATAACGGTGTCCAGTTCGTCGCCCTTCTTGAAACGGCGTACGGCTTCTTCGCCCACTTCGTTCCAGGAGATGTCGGACAGGTGAACCAGGCCGTCGATGCCGCCGTCCAGACCAATGAAAATACCGAAATCGGTGATCGACTTGATGGTGCCGGAGATTTTATCGCCCTTGTTGAACTGGCCAGAGAAGTCTTCCCATGGGTTCGACTTGCACTGCTTGATGCCCAGGGAGATACGACGACGCTCTTCGTCGATGTCCAGAACCATAACTTCCACTTCGTCGCCGACTTGTACGACTTTCGAAGGGTGGATGTTCTTGTTGGTCCAGTCCATTTCGGAAACGTGTACCAGACCTTCAACGCCTTCTTCCAGCTCAGCGAAGCAGCCGTAGTCGGTCAGGTTGGTTACACGAGCGGTAACGCGAGTGCTTTCTGGGTAACGGGCTTTGATAGCAACCCATGGATCTTCGCCCAGTTGCTTCAGGCCCAGGGAAACACGATTGCGTTCGCGATCGTACTTCAGAACCTTGACATCGATCTCGTCGCCAACGTTGACGATTTCCGATGGGTGCTTGATGCGCTTCCAAGCCATGTCGGTGATGTGCAGCAGGCCATCGACGCCACCCAGATCGACGAATGCGCCGTAATCGGTGAGGTTCTTGACGATACCTTTGACTTGCTGGCCTTCCTGCAGGGATTCCAGCAGAGCTTCACGCTCGGCGGAGTTCTCGGCTTCGAGGACGCTGCGACGGGAAACGACAACGTTGTTGCGCTTCTGGTCCAGCTTGATGACCTTGAATTCCAGCTCTTTGCCTTCCAGGTGCGTGGTGTCGCGCACTGGACGGACGTCAACCAGGGAACCTGGCAGGAACGCACGGATGCCGTTAACGTCGACAGTGAAGCCGCCTTTAACCTTACCGTTGATAACGCCCTTGACCACTTCCTCGGCTGCGAAGGCAGCTTCCAGAACAATCCAGCATTCAGCGCGCTTGGCTTTTTCACGGGACAGCTTGGTTTCACCAAAGCCGTCTTCAACCGAGTCCAGCGCAACGTGAACTTCGTCACCGACGTTGATGGTCAGATCGCCAGCGTCGTTGTAGAACTGCTCAAGCGGGATGAGTGCTTCAGACTTCAGGCCAGCGTGAACGGTTACCCAGCGAGCCTGGTAATCGATATCAACGATAACACCGGTGATGATGGAGCCTGCCTGAAGGTTCAGGGTTTTCAGGCTTTCTTCAAAGAGTTCCGCAAAGCTTTCGCTCATTTTAATTCCTGTTGATGAGGGCGAAGAATACGCCCATCTCCACATCCCAGACGATGTGGGTTAGTTTCATTTAAAAGAAGCGCCACAGGACTATGACTGGTCCCCTGCGGCCCTCTTGGTCACCCGGCGATATCGCGAATGGCGATCTCGCTCATGATGCGTTCCAGCACCTGATCGATGGATAATTCCGTGGAATCCAGCTGTATGGCGTCAGCCGCCGGTTTGAGCGGGGCTACCGCTCGCTGGGTGTCACGCTCATCGCGTGCACGTATCTCATCTAGCAGACTCGACAGACTAACACCATCGACTTTGCCCTTCAACTGCAAGTATCGACGGCGCGCACGCTCCTCGGCACTGGCAGTGAGGAAAATCTTCAGCGGCGCGTCCGGAAACACCACCGTCCCCATGTCCCGGCCATCGGCCACCAGGCCCGGCGCTTCCTGGAACGCACGCTGACGCTGCAGCAGCGCCTCGCGTACGGCGGGCAATGCAGCCACCTGGGAGGCACCGGAGCCGACGCTTTCGGTACGGATCACATCGCTGACTTCGTCGCCTTCCAGAATGATGCGTTGCAGCTGACCGTCGGTCGCCGCGATGAACTGCACATCCAGATGAGCGGCAAGTTTTTTCAGGAGCTCTTCGTTCGTCAGGTCGACGCCATGGTTATGCGCGGCAAAGGCCAGCAAACGGTAAAGCGCACCGGAATCCAGCAGGTTCCAGCCCAGACGCTTTGCCAGAATCCCGGCGACGGTGCCTTTGCCGGAGCCGCTTGGCCCATCAATGGTGATGACCGGTGCAATGTTCTTCACGACTGAGCCTCTTGGGCAACGCGGATGCCGACTTGCGCGCACAGCGCGAGGAAGTTGGGGAACGACGTCGCGACGTTGGCGCAATCATGGATGCGGATTGGCGCCGAAGCGCGCAACGAGGCCACGCTGAAGGCCATGGCAATCCGGTGGTCGCCGTGACCGTGCACTTCGCCGCCGCCGATCTGGCCACCGTCGATGATGATGCCGTCCGGGGTCGGTTCGCATTTGACGCCCAGTGCCAGCAAGCCATCGGCCATGACCTGGATACGGTCCGACTCCTTGACTCGCAACTCTTCGGCGCCGGTCAGCACCGTGCGCCCTTCAGCGCAGGCCGCCGCCACGAACAGCACCGGGAATTCGTCGATCGCCAGCGGAACCAGTTCTTCCGGAATCTCGATACCCTTGAGTTTAGCTGCACGTACGCGCAGGTCCGCTACGGGTTCGCCGCCGACTTCACGCTGGTTTTCCAGGGTGATGTCAGCGCCCATCAGACGCAGGATGTCGATGACACCGGTGCGAGTCGGGTTGATGCCGACGTGCTCGAGCACCAGCTCAGAGCCTTCGGCGATCGACGCGGCCACCAGGAAGAACGCCGAAGACGAGATATCGCCCGGCACTTCGATGTGGGTCGCGGTCAGCTTGTTGCCGGACTCGACCGATGCCGTGGCACCGTCCACGGTCACCGGGTAGCCGAAGCCACGCAGCATGCGCTCGGTGTGGTCACGGGTCGGCGCAGGCTCGGTGACGGTGGTCTTGCCATCGGCGTACAGACCGGCCAGCAGCAGGCAGGACTTCACCTGGGCACTGGCCATCGGCATGGTGTAGGTCAGGCCCTTGAGCTTGTGGCCACCACGAATGGTCATCGGCGGACGACCGTCGGCCGCGGTTTCGATCACGGCGCCCATTTCCCGCAGCGGATTGGCCACGCGGTTCATCGGGCGCTTGGACAGCGACGCGTCACCGGTCAGGGTGCTGTCGAAGTCCTGCGCGGCCAGGAGGCCGGACAGCAGGCGCATCGAAGTGCCGGAGTTGCCGAGGTAGATCGGACCCGGCGCAGGCTTCAGGCCATGCAGGCCGACGCCGTGAATGGTGACGCGACCGTGGTGCGGACCTTCGATCACGACACCCATGTCACGGAATGCCTGAAGCGTGGCCAGGGCATCTTCGCCTTCGAGGAAACCTTCCACTTCGGTGACGCCTTCGGCCAGGGAGCCGAGCATGATCGAGCGGTGGGAAATCGATTTGTCACCCGGTACGCGAATCCGACCGGACAGGCGGCCACCAGGTTGAGCCAGGAAAATCAGATCGTTGGAATTCATAGCGTCCACATAGGCCCTGCGGGCCAGGATTTTACTGAAATGCTCGCGGGCAACCCGGGCGCGAGTGAAAACGCCCAACAATTGGTGCCCATCCCCTGCATCGACCGCGTCGCGCAAGGCGTCGAGGTCGCTGCGAAATGTATCGAGTGTGCGCAGGACAGCTTCGCGGTTGGCGAGGAAGATGTCGTGCCACATGACCGGGTCGCTTCCGGCGATTCTCGTGAAATCGCGGAAACCGCCCGCAGCGTAACGGAAGATCTCTAAATTTTCATTGCGCTTGGCCAGCGAATCGACCAGGCCGAACGCCAGCAGGTGCGGCAGATGGCTGGTGGCGGCCAGCACTTCATCGTGACGCTCGACCTGCATGTGCTCGACATCGGCGCCCAATTCGCGCCACAGGCGATCAACCACCGCCAGGGCGGCCGGATCGGTCTGCTCCAGCGGTGTCAGTATCACTTTATGCCGACGGAACAACTCGGCATTGGAGGCTTCCACCCCGCTCTGCTCGGAGCCGGCAATCGGATGGCCCGGCACGAAACGCGCCGGCATGCCGCCAAAGGCTTCGGTCGCGGCGCGCACGACATTGCCCTTGGCACTGCCGACGTCGGTCAGGATCGCCCCGCCCAGGTCCATGCCTGCCAGGCGCGCCAGCAGTTTTTCCATGGCCAGGATCGGCACCGCCAGTTGAATCACGTCCGCGCCCTGGCATGCCGCCACCAGGTCGTCTTCGCAGCGATCCACCACACCCAATTCCACCGCGAGCTTGCGCGACTGCGGATCGAGATCGACGCCCACCACTTCGCGGCACAGGCCACTTTCGCGCAAGCCCTTGGCAAACGAACCGCCGATCAAGCCCAGACCGACCACCACCAGGCGGCCGATCATAGGTTGCGCAGATTGCAGTGCAGTGACATCAACCACGAGCCAGAACCTTGGTCAGCGCCTCGAGGAAGCGGCTGTTTTCCGCTGGCAAGCCAATGGTGATGCGCAGGTGGTTGGGCATGCCGTAGTTGGCCACCGGACGCACGATCACGCCCTCGCGCAGCAAGCCCTGGAACACCGGAGCTGCTTCGCGACCGATATCGACGCAGATGAAGTTGCCCTTGGACGCAATCCAGCTCAGCCCCAGCTCGCGGAAACCGGCTTGCAGTTGCTCCATGCCGGCCTCGTTGAGGCGACGGCTTTCAGCCAGGTACGCTTCATCCTTCAATGCCGCACAGGCCGCAGCCAGGGCCAGGCTGTTGACGTTGAACGGCTGACGCACGCGGTTCAGCACATCGGCGACCACCGGGGTGGACAGACCGTAGCCGACACGCAGCGCCGCCAGGCCATAGGCCTTGGAGAAGGTGCGGGACACCAGCAGGTTCGGGTACGCCGCGAGGAAATCCAGGCCGTCCGGCAGATCGCTGCCTTCGGCGTACTCGATGTAGGCCTCGTCCAGCACCACCAGCACGTGCTCTGGCACATCCTGCAGGAAGTCATCCAGCGCCTGGGCATCGAACCAGGTCCCGGTCGGGTTGTTCGGGTTGGCGATGAACACTACGCGGGTGTTGGCATCGATCGCCGCCAGCATGGCCGGCAGGTCGTGCCCCCACTCCTTGGCCGGTACGACCTTGGCCTGGGCGCCGACAGCCTGGGTGGCGATCGGGTAGACCGCAAAGGCGTGCTCGCTGAACACCGCGTTCAGGCCTGGCGCCAGGTAGGCGCGCGCGACTAGCTCGAGGATGTCGTTGGAACCGTTGCCCAGGGTCACCTGGTTGATCTCGACGCGGCACTGTTCAGCCAGCAGCGATTTCAGCTCAAAGCCGTTGCCGTCCGGATAGCGGGTCAGTTCGGCCAGCGCATCGCGGATGGCCGCAAGAGCCTTGGGACTGGCGCCCAACGGGTTTTCGTTGCTCGCCAGTTTGACGATGCTGGCCGGATCGAGATCCAGCTCGCGGGCCAGTTCGTCCACGGGCTTGCCCGGAACGTAAGGCGAAAGTTGTTGCACGCCCGGCTGTGCCAGAGCGAGGAAATTGCCACTCATTTGCTACCGCCCCTTAGAGAACTGCTTTCGGGTAGGAACCCAGCACTTTGAGTGCCACTGCTTCCTGACTGATCTTTT
This sequence comes from Pseudomonas sp. KK4, assembly GCF_001984065.1. Lineage (GTDB taxonomy): Bacteria > Pseudomonadota > Gammaproteobacteria > Pseudomonadales > Pseudomonadaceae > Aquipseudomonas. The sequence continues at coordinate 27,280 of NZ_LYVP01000053.1, read as the reverse complement.
CCAGCACACCTTTTACCAGCGGATCGCGGTGGTGGCCGACAAAGTCGATGAAGAACACGTAGGTCCATTTGCCACTGCGCGACGGACGGGTCTCGATGCGCGTCAGGTCGATGCCGTTGTCGTGGAACGGCACCAGCAACTCGTGAAGCGCACCGGGCTTGTTGCTCATGGAGACGATGATCGAAGTCTTGTCGTCGCCGGTCGGTGGCACTTCCTGGTTGCCGATCATCAGGAACCGCGTGGAGTTGTCCGGACGGTCCTCGATCTTTTCGGCCAGACGGGTCAGCCCGTACAGGCCGGCCGCCATGTCGCCGGCGATCGCCGCCGAGTTCCACTCACCCTTGACCCGCTTGGCCGCTTCGGCGTTGCTGGACACCGCCACACGCTCGACATTCGGGTAATGGGCGTCCAGCCACTTGCGGCACTGGGCCAGGGACTGGGCGTGGGAATAGATGCGGCTGATGCTGTCGGTCTTGGTGTTTTCACCGACCAACAGGTGGTGGTGAATGCGCAGCTCGACTTCGCCGCAGATCACCATGTCGTGCTCGAGGAAGCTGTCGAGGGTGTGGTTGACCGCGCCTTCGGTGGAGTTTTCCACCGGCACCACGCCAAAGTTCACCGCACCGGCCGCCACTTCACGGAACACTTCGTCGATCGCCGCCATCGGCTTGCTGATCACGGCGTGACCGAAGTGCTTCATGGCCGCCGCTTGAGTGAAGGTGCCTTCAGGGCCGAGGTAAGCCACTTTCAACGGCTGCTCAAGGGCCAGGCACGAGGACATGATTTCGCGGAACAACCGCGCCATCTCTTCGTTGCCCAACGGCCCCTGGTTGCGCTCCATCACGCGCTTGAGCACCTGAGCTTCGCGCTCGGGACGATAGAACACCGGCACTTCGCCTTCGGCCAGCGAGGCCATCTTTACTCGCGCGACTTCCTGGGCGCAGCGCGCACGCTCACTGATCAGCTCCAGGACCTTCTCGTCCAGGGCGTCAATGCGCAGGCGCAGTGCCTTGAGTTCTTGCTCAGACATTAGCCGTGTTCCTTCTCGAACTCTGCCATGTACGCCACCAGCGCGTTGATCGCGTTGATGTCGACGGCGTTATAGATGGAGGCGCGCATGCCGCCCACGGAACGGTGGCCCTTGAGGTTCAGCAGGCCGCGCTCGTCGGCGCCGGCCAGGAACGGCTTGTCCAGACGGTCGTCTGCCAGGCGGAATGGCACGTTCATCCACGAGCGGTCCGATTTGTTGATCGGGTTGGTGTAGAGGCCGCTGGCATCGATGAAGTCATACAGCGTGCGCTGCTTCACATCGTTGAGCTTGCCGATGGCCTCGACGCCGCCCTGCTCTTTAAGCCATTCGAACACCAGGCCGGACAGGTACCAGGCCAGGGTCGGCGGGGTGTTGTACATCGAGCCGTTGTCGGCCGCGACCTTGTAGTTGAGCATGGTCGGGCAGAACGAGCGGGCCTTGCCCAGCAAGTCTTCGCGAATGATGTTCACCACGATGCCGCTCGGGCCGATGTTTTTCTGGGCGCCGGCGTAGATCATGCCGAAACGCGAGACATCGACAGGACGCGACAGGATGTCCGAGGACATGTCGGCGACCAGCGGGACGTCAGCGGTTTCCGGGATCCACTGGAATTCCAGGCCGCCGATGGTTTCGTTCGGCGCGTAGTGAACGTAGGCCGCGTCCTTGGACAGCTTCCACTCGTTCTGGCCGGGAATGGCGAAATAGTCGTAAGGCTTGGCGGTGGCGGCAACGTTCACGTGGCCGTAGCGCGAGGCCTCTTCGATGGCTTTCTGCGACCAGATACCGGTGTCGATGTAGTCGGCGCTGCCGCTTTCGGGCAGCAGGTTCAGCGGAATCTGAGCGAATTGCTGGCTGGCGCCGCCCTGCAGGAACAGCACTTTGTAGTTCGAGGGGATATTCAGCAGATCCCGCAGGTCCTGCTCGGCCTTGGTGGCGATGGACACGAACTCATCGCTGCGATGGCTCATTTCCATGACCGACAGGCCCTTGCCGTGCCAGTCAAGGAGTTCACCCTGGGCGCGCTGCAGGACAGCTTCGGGAAGCGCCGCAGGACCGGCGCAGAAGTTATAGGCTCTCTTGCTCACATCCAATCTCGCTCTGATTTGGTGGTCACGCATTAATCACAACATCAATCACCACGAAACCAATGTGGGAGCGGGCTTGCTCGCGAAAGCGGTATTGCAGGCGACATCCGTGCTGAATGTCAGACCGTCTTCGCGAGCAAGCCCGCTCCCACCTGTGATTGTCGTGGGTGTCGAAATCTTCCAACGGTACAAACAACAAGGGGGCGAATTTTCATCCGCCCCCTGTTTCCCCGCTTATTCCTGTGGTTCTTCGTCTGCGGCGGCGTCGAGTTGCTGGTCTTCAGCGGCATCGTCGATGCCGACATGCCCTTCGAAGCCCTCTTCGCCCTCTTCGCCTTCAAGCTCGTCACCCTCGACTTCCGAAGGCTCCTGAACCCGCTCGAGGCCGACCAGGGTTTCATCCTTGGCCAGTTTGATCAGGGTCACGCCCTGGGTGTTACGACCCAGGCTGGAGACTTCGTCGACACGGGTACGGACCAGGGTGCCCTGGTCGGAAATCAGCATGATCTCCTCGCCGTCGAGCACCTGGACCGCGCCGACCAGACGGCCGTTACGCTCGTTGCTGACCATGGCGATAACGCCCTGGCCGCCACGCTTGTACTCAGGGAACTCGGTGATCGCCGTGCGCTTGCCGTAGCCACGCTCGGAAGCAGTGAGGATCTGGCTGCCTTCTTCCGGGATCAGCATGGAAATCAGCTTCTGGCCTTCCGGCAGACGCATGCCGCGCACACCGCGGGCGGTCCGGCCCATGGCGCGAACGTCAGACTCTTTGAAGCGAGTGACCTTGCCGCCATCGGAGAACAGCATGACTTCACGCTCGCCATCGGTGATGGCTGCGCTGATCAATACATCGCCCTCGTCCAGTTCCAGCGCGATCAGACCGACGCTGCGCTGACGGCTGAAGGATTCCAGCGGGGTCTTCTTCACGGTGCCGTTGGCGGTGGCCATGAAGATGAAGTGACCTTCGGTGTACTCCTCGACCGGCAGCATGGTGGTGATGTATTCACCGTCATCCAGCGGCAGCAGGTTGACCAGCGGACGGCCGCGAGCGGCACGGGACGCTTCAGGAATTTCGTAGGTTTTCAGCCAGTACACCTTGCCCTTGCTGGAGAACAGCAACAGCGTGGTGTGGCTGTTGGCGACCAGCAGGTGAGCGATGTAGTCCTCATCCTTGACGCCGGTGGCCGACTTGCCTTTACCGCCACGACGCTGGGCCTGGTACGCAGCCAGCGGCTGGGTCTTGGCATAGCCGCCGTGGGAGATGGTCACGACGCGCTCTTCTTCCGGGATCATGTCGCCCAGGGTCAGGTCCAGACGGGCATCGAGAATCTCGGTGCGACGCACATCGCCGTATTCGGCGCGGATCACTTCCAGCTCTTCGCGGATCACTTCCATCAGGCGCGTGGCGCTGTTGAGGATGCGGATCAGCTCGCCGATCTGGTTGAGGATCTCCTGATACTCGGCCAGCAGCTTTTCGTGTTCCAGACCGGTCAGGCGGTGCAGGCGCAGTTCCAGAATGGCTTGCGCCTGTTCTGGCGACAGGAAGTACTTGCCGTCACGCAGGCCGTATTGCGGATCGAGGTTTTCCGGACGGCACGAATCGGCGCCGGCACGCTCGACCATCGCGACGACCGCCGAGGATTCCCAAGGGGTGCTGACCAGCGCTTCCTTGGCTTCCGACGGGGTTGGCGAGGCTTTGATCAGGGCGATGACCGGGTCGATGTTCGACAGGGCAACCGCTTGACCTTCAAGGATGTGACCACGCTCGCGCGCCTTGCGCAGTTCGAACACGGTACGGCGGGTGACGACTTCGCGACGGTGACGTACGAAGGCTTCCAGCAGGTCCTTGAGGTTGAGGATCCGCGGACGGCCGTCGATCAGCGCGACGATGTTGATACCGAACACCGCTTGCAGCTGGGTCTGTGCATAGAGGTTGTTGAGGATCACCTCAGGCACTTCGCCGCGACGCAGCTCGATCACGACGCGCATGCCGTCCTTGTCGGACTCGTCGCGCAGTTCGGTGATGCCTTCGAGCTTCTTCTCTTTGACCAGCTCGGCGATCTTCTCGATCAGACGGGCCTTGTTGAGCTGGTAAGGGAGTTCGGTGATGACGATCTGCTGACGGCCACCGACCTTGTCGATGTCTTCGATGATCGAGCGGGCGCGCATGTAAATGCGGCCGCGACCGGTGCGGTAGGCTTCGATGATGCCGGCGCGACCGTTGATGATCGCAGCGGTCGGGAAGTCCGGACCGGGGATGTATTGCATCAGCTCGTCGACGGTCAGCTCGGGGTTGTCGATGAGCGCCAGGCAACCGTCGATGACTTCACCGAGGTTGTGCGGCGGAATGTTGGTCGCCATGCCCACGGCGATACCGCTGGAGCCGTTGACCAACAGGTTGGGAATACGGGTCGGCATGACCGCCGGGATCATTTCGGTGCCGTCGTAGTTCGGCACCCAGTCCACGGTTTCCTTGTGCAGGTCAGCCAGCAGCTCGTGCGCCAGCTTGGTCATGCGCACTTCGGTGTATCGCATGGCCGCGGCGTTGTCGCCGTCCACCGAACCGAAGTTGCCCTGACCGTCTACCAGCAGGTAACGCAGCGAGAACGGCTGCGCCATCCGAACGATGGTGTCGTACACCGCGGTATCACCGTGCGGGTGATACTTACCGATCACGTCACCGACAACACGGGCAGATTTCTTGTACGGCTTGTTGAAGTCGTTACCCAGCTCGCTCATCGCGAACAGCACACGCCGGTGCACGGGCTTCAAGCCATCGCGCGCATCCGGCAGTGCCCGACCGACAATTACGCTCATCGCGTAGTCGAGGTAGGACTGCTTCAGCTCGTCTTCGATATTGACCGGGAGGATTTCTTTGGCCAGTTCGCCCATGAGAAGCCTGATTCCTTTTTCTGGTGAAACTCCGTCACATCCATATGGGACGAACGAAGCTCGCCGTTGCAGGCTGATTGCCATGCACCGACTTACGACAAATCAACGAGTTATGCCATGGATCTGCGCAGTAAAGGCCGCCCCATCGGGCAACCCTGGAAACCGCCGGATGTTATCACAAAGGCCGCCACGCACCTATCCCCCAGATGCGCATGGTGCGTAGTTAGTTGACCGATGACAGGCTTGAGGGGGATCTGAGGGGCTTAGAGCCCCAGACAATGGAGAAATATGGGCAAAATGATGGTTGTTCAGTGATTACAAGGGCCACTTCGCGAGCAAGCCCGCTCCCACACTGACCGAGCCGTACTCGATTTTGTGCACGACACCGATTCAATGTGGGAGCGGGCTTGCTCGCGAAAGCGATTTTTCAGACAACAAAAACCGTCAATGCAGACGCTTGCGACACATCAACTGCGCCATCTTCGCCGTATCCGGGCGTTCGACGATGCCTTTTTCAGTCACGATCGCATCGATCAGATCCGCCGGTGTCACGTCGAACACAGGATTGAACGCCTCGACATCCGCCCCGACCCGCTTGCCGCCGACTTCCAGCAACTCGCGCCCGTCACGCTCTTCGATCGGGATGTCGTCGCCGCTGGCCAGGTGCATGTCGATGGTCGAGCTCGGCGCCACCACCATGAAGCGCACGCCGTGGTGCATGGCGTTGACCGCCAGTTGATAGGTGCCGATCTTGTTCGCCACGTCGCCGTTTGCGGTGATCCGGTCTGCGCCGACGATCACCCAGGTGATGCCTTTGGTTTTCATGATGTGTGCCGCGGCGGAGTCGGCATTGAGCGTAACCGGGATGCCTTCGTTGGCCAGTTCCCAGGCCGTCAGGCGTGAGCCCTGCAGCCACGGACGGGTTTCGTCGGCATACACCCGCTCGACCATGCCCTCGATGAACGCCCCGCGAATCACCCCCAGTGCCGTACCGAAACCGCCGGTGGCCAAGGCGCCGGTGTTGCAGTGGGTCAGGATCGTCTGGGCATTGCCCTGGTGCTTGCGGATCAGGTCCACACCCAACTGCGCCATGGTCAGGTTGGCCTCGCGATCACTCTCGTGAATGGCGATGGCCTCGGCTTCCAGCGCCACCAGCGGATCGGCGTTCTCTTTCAGCCGATCGAGCCGATCGTGCATGCGACCCAGTGCCCAGAACAGGTTGACCGCGGTCGGGCGGGAATCGGCGAGCAGCGCGAAATCCTCTTCCAGGGCCGCGTACCAGTCGCCGCCTTCAGCGATCCGGGCCCGGGCCGCCAGCACGATGCCATAGGCGGCACTGATGCCGATGGCCGGCGCACCGCGCACCACCATCGAGCGAATGGCCTCGGCCACACCGGCCGCGCTGGTGTAGCCGATCCAGGTTTCCTCGAACGGCAAAACACGCTGATCCAGCAGATACAGGGCGCCATCACGCCAATCGATGGCCTTCACCTTCTCCGCAGCCAACAGTCGATCGCGCATCCCACACCCCGCACTCATGAACAAAAGCCGCCGATTATAGCGATCCCCCCGCGAAGACGCTCGGGTATACTTCGCCATCCTTCATAAAAGCACTGGAACCGACCCTCGATGCCGAACACTGCCGCTGCGCTCGACCTGTTATTGCTGCCGACCTGGCTGGTACCCGTCGAACCCGCTGGTGTGGTGCTCAAGGATCATGGCCTGGGCATCCGCGACGGCCGCATCGTGTTCATCGGCCCGCGTTCCGCCGCCCTCAAGCTTGAGGCAAGCGAAGTCCGCGAACTGCCGGACATGCTGCTCAGCCCCGGCCTGATCAATGCCCACGGCCACGCGGCGATGACACTGTTCCGCGGCCTGGCCGACGACCTGCCGCTGATGACCTGGCTGGAAAACCACATCTGGCCCGCCGAAGCCAAATGGGTCGACGAGGCATTCGTCCGTGATGGCACCGACCTGGCCATCGCCGAGCAGCTCAAGGGCGGCATCACCTGTTTCTCTGACATGTATTTCTTCCCGAAGGTTGCCAGCGAGCGCGTGCACAACAGCGGTATCCGTGCGCAAATCGCGATTCCGATCCTGGACTTCCCGATCCCCGGCGCCAGCACGGCGGACGAGGCCATTCGTCAGGGCGTCGAGCTGTTCGGCGATCTGAAGCACCACGAACGCATCAAAATCACCTTCGGCCCCCATGCACCCTACACCGTGGGCGACGAAAACCTGGAAAAAATCCGGGTGATCGCCGAAGAGCTGGACGCTTCGATCCACATGCACGTCCATGAAACCGCCTTCGAAGTGCAGCAAGCGGTGGAGCAGCGCGGCGAACGCCCGCTGGCCCGTCTTGCGCGACTGGGCCTGCTGGGCCCGCGTTTCCAGGCCGTTCACATGACCCAGATCAGCGAGGACGACCTGGCGCTGCTGGTGGAAAGCAACACCAACGTCATTCATTGCCCGGAATCGAACCTCAAGCTGGCCAGCGGTTTCTGCCCGGTGGAGCGCCTGTGGCAGGCCGGGGTCAACGTCGCCGTGGGCACCGATGGCGCCGCCAGCAACAACGACCTGGACCTGCTGGGCGAAACCCGCACCGCCGCCCTGCTGGCCAAGGCCGTCGCGGGCTCGGCTACCGCCCTGGACGCTCATCGCGCCCTGCGCATGGCCACCCTCAACGGCGCCCGCGCCCTGGGGATCGAGGCCGAGGTGGGTTCGCTGGAGGTCGGCAAGGCTGCCGACATCGTTGCATTCGACCTCTCTGGCCTGGCCCAGCAACCGGTCTACGACCCGGTCTCGCAGCTTATCTACGCCACGGGCCGGGACTGCGTGAAACATGTTTGGGTCGCCGGCAAGCAACTGCTCGACGACTGTCGCCTGACGCGCCTGGATGAACCGCAACTGGTCGCCAGCGCCAAGGCCTGGGGCCTGCGCATCAGCGGCCGTACCGAATAACGATGCGCCCGACGCGGGCGCATCAGGACTTTTCAAGCTTTTCGAGGACTTAAACCATGAGCAACGTCGACTACGCCGAAATCGCCAAATTCGAAGCCCTGGCCCATCGCTGGTGGGACCGCGAGAGCGAATTCAAACCGCTGCACGACATCAACCCGCTGCGGGTCAACTGGATTGACGAGCGCGTCAACCTGGCGGGCAAGAAAGTCCTCGACGTCGGTTGCGGCGGCGGCATCCTCAGCGAAGCCATGGCCCAGCGCGGCGCCACCGTGATGGGCATCGACATGGGCGAAGCGCCACTGGCGGTCGCTCAATTGCATCAGCTGGAGTCCGGCGTCAGCGTCGAATACCGGCAGATCACCGCCGAAGCCCTGGCCGAAGAAATGCCCGAGCAATTCGATGTGGTCACCTGCCTGGAAATGCTCGAGCACGTGCCGGACCCGTCCTCGGTGATCCGCGCCTGCTTCCGCATGGTCAAGCCCGGCGGCCAGGTGTTCTTCTCCACCATCAACCGCAACCCGAAGGCTTACCTGTTCGCCATTGTCGGCGCTGAATACATCATGAAGCTGCTGCCTCGCGGTACCCATGACTTCAAGAAATTCATCCGTCCTTCCGAGCTCGGTGCCTGGAGCCGCATGGCCGGCCTGACCGTCAAGGACATCATCGGCCTGACCTACAACCCGTTGACCAAGCACTACAAGCTCGCGGCCGACGTGGACGTCAACTACATGATCCAGACCCTGCGCGAGGAGTAAGCCGATGCGAATCAGAGCAGTTCTTTTCGACATGGACGGCACCCTGCTCGACACCGCGCCGGACTTCATTGCGATCTGTCAGGCGATGCGTGCCGACCGTGGTTTGCCGCCGATCAACGACAAGCACATTCGCGACGAGATTTCCGGCGGCGCCCGGGCGATGGTCGCCGTGACCTTCTCCATGGACCCGGAGTCCCCAGGTTTCGAGGAACTGCGCCAGGAGTTCCTGGAGCGCTACCTGGTCGGTTGTGCCGTGCACAGCAAACTGTTCGACGGCATGGGCGAACTGCTGGCGGACATCGAGAAGGCCAACCTGATCTGGGGCGTGGTCACCAACAAGCCACTGCGTTTTGCCGAGCCGATCATGCAGCAGCTGGGCCTGGCCGAGCGTTCGGCGCTGCTGATCTGCCCTGATCATGTGAAGAACAGCAAACCGGACCCGGAGCCGTTGATCCTGGCGTGCAAGATGCTCGACCTGGACCCGGCCAGCGTATTGTTCGTCGGTGATGACCTGCGCGATATCGAATCCGGCCGCGATGCCGGGACCCGGACGGCAGCGGTGACCTTCGGCTATATCCATCCGGATGACAATCCGCGGCATTGGGGCGCGGATGTGGTGGTCGATCATCCGCTGGAGCTGCGCAAGGTGCTCGATAGCGCGCTCTGCAGCTGCTGATCCGATCCGCTTTCTGCAGGCGCACGGCTTGCCGGCGATGGCGCCACTGAGATTGCTATCGCGGGCAAGCCTCGCTCCTACAGGGGGGCAGCGCATCGGCCATCCGTCCATATCCGATTTGTTGAGGTTTTTATGTTCGATTATTCCGCCCGTCCCGACTTACTCAAGGGCCGGGTCATCCTGGTCACCGGTGCCGGCCGTGGCATCGGCGCCGCCGCTGCGAAAACCTATGCCGCCCACGGCGCGACCGTGCTGCTGCTGGGCAAGACCGAAGCCAACCTGACCCAGGTCTACGACGACATCGAAGCGGCCGGCCATCCGCAGCCTGCGGTGATCCCGTTCAACCTGGAAACCGCCCTGCCCCATCAATACGATGAGTTGGCGGCGATGATCGAAACCGAATTCGGCCATCTCGACGGCTTGCTGCACAACGCCTCGATCATCGGTCCGCGCACGCCGATCGAGCAGTTGTCCGGCGAGAATTTCATGCGGGTGATGCAGGTCAACGTCAACGCCATGTTCATGCTCACCAGCACCCTGTTGCCGCTGCTCAAGCTGTCGCAGGATGCGTCGGTGGTGTTCACCTCCAGCAGCGTCGGCCGCAAGGGCCGCGCGTACTGGGGCGCTTACGGCGTGTCCAAGTTCGCCACCGAAGGCCTGATGCAAACCCTGGCCGACGAAGTCGACACCGTGGCGCCGGTGCGCTCCAACAGCATCAACCCGGGCGCTACCCGCACCAGCATGCGTGCCCAGGCTTATCCTGGAGAAAACCCGCTGAATAACCCGACGCCCGAAGAGATCATGCCGGTCTACCTGTACCTCATGGGTCCGGACAGCACCGGCATCAATGGCCAGGCTTTCAACGCCCAGTAATGCCGTACGTCGCAATTGTGCCGCGACGATTTCCCGTCGCGGCACGCCTTACACCTCGTTTTTCTGTCAAATCACTGTCGCTCGATTTCACCCCTCTCCCCTCTTAAAAATCAAACCTTTGATTTATAAAGATTTTTATTCGAACCGGGCAAATGGCACGACTTTCGCTCCGCGGTTATCTGACACGCCGTTTGAAAGCGACGGGAACCGGGCGGGCGTTGATAGACTCCTAAAGTCGTACGAAGCGGATTAAACTTGTACGAAATGTCCTACGGGACTGATGGACCAGTATCGACGCGCAGCCCAAAGCCGCTCTCACCCAGCTTGTAAGACAGACTTACTGCTCAAGGGCGACGCCATATGAAATCACCTTCCCAGACCAACGCAATTGACTTCGATAGCGCCAAATTGCAACGCCTGGGGTTTGGTCAGCAGCAACCGATTCTGGAAAGACCCGTCAGCCTTGCGCAGCTGCGCCAGCAACTGAGCCTGCAGCTGCAAACCAGTCTGGAACCACAACGCATTCTCGGGTTGTTCTACCGGGAAATTCAGCGCCTGGTTCCGCTCGATGCCTTGACCTTCGAACACAAGAGCAGTGACCTGCGTCTTGAGTTCGGCCAGCGCGGGCGCCATTCGATCACCTACAGTCTCAGCCATGAAGGCGAACACCTGGGTGAACTGGTGTTTCGCCGTAATCAGCGTTTCACCGAACAGGAACAAGGCAGCCTGGAATCGCTGCTGGCCGCGTTGCTCTATCCGATGCGTAACACGCTGCTATACCGCGCCGCGACTCAGAAAGCGCTGCGCGATCCGTTGACGGACACCGGCAACCGCATCGCCATGGACCAGACCCTGCAGCGGGAAATCGAAGTCTCCCGGCGCCATCTGCAACCTTTGTCGCTGCTGATGCTGGACATCGATCACTTCAAACTGATCAACGACACCCATGGCCACAGCGTCGGTGATGATGTGCTCAAGGCAGTCGCTGCCACCATCAAGCATCAGTTGCGCAACGTGGACATGGTGTTTCGCTACGGCGGGGAAGAGTTTCTGGTGCTGCTGTCCAATACGCCTCGGGAAGCGGCGGCGATGGTCGGTGAGCGGTTGAGGTTTGCGGTGCAGAACCAAGAGTATGTCGCCGAGGGCCGCTCGATCGTACTGACCATCAGCCTGGGCTGCTCCACCCTGCTGCCCGGCGAATCGGCCGAGAGCCTGGTGCGACGTGCCGATAATGCGCTGTACGTTGCCAAGCGCGAGGGGCGCAACCGGTTGACGATGGCGGGCTGAGATTTCAGCCACACCACAAAACAAATGTGGGAGCGGGCTTGCTCGCGAAGAGGGAGTGTCAGTCACCGATCAGGTTGACTGATACACCGCTTTCGCGAGCAAGCCCGCTCCCACATTTTTTTACAGCGTGATGTTTAGATCAGCCCTCGGCCAGCGCCAGTCGCTCGCGGCTCACGGACGATCTCTCCGTGTGTTCCAACTGCATGCAGCGTTCCAGGAACAGGTACATGTAGTCATAGCTCTTGCACACGGCCTGACGCAATTCCACCTGCAGGGCCTTGCTCGGGTTCATGCCCGCCAGGGTGCAGATGATTTCCAGCGCTTCCCATGGATGCGCGTCATCGTATTGCGCATGCATCTTCAGCCACTTCATCGCCCGCTTGCGGTCTTCCTCGGGGAAGGACGCCGCGTACACGCCATTGGAACAGACCACGGCCGACCATTCGCCGGTCGCGCCTTCGATGGCGTAGTTGGTGGCGGCAATGGCCACGATCAGCGAGTCCGAAGAGCTGGTGTGCCAGCACCAGTGGCTCAGCGCGTGAAGTTCCGGGGCCACCTGTTGCGCCTGGAGATCTTCAAGGCTGACACCGTGGGCCCGGCTCCAGTGCACCCAATAATCGGCATGGTTGAGTTCCACGCGGATGTTGCGCATCAGCCAGCGACGGGCCATGTCTTCGCCCGGATGACGGGCGAAGCGGGTCTTGGTCAGGTTTTGTGCCATGTATAACGCGAACTGTTCCACCACCGGCCAGCCACCGATCAGGTACTGACGCATGGTCTTTGCGCTGAGCTTGTTGTCACGCATGCGCTGATACAGTTCGTGTTCGACAACCCGGCGCTTGCTCTCGCTGCAATCCTGGATCAGGCGCTGGGCCCATGCCGGATAACTTGCAGCTTCCATGAGGGGGCCGGTTCGGTTGAATGTGTCGATCACTGTCGAGCTCCTTTTGATTGTGATTGTTGGACCGGCAAGAGACTTCAACGGAATGTGCCAGGGGCCTTGAACAACAAAGGCTGAGGCCTGGCGGGACGACTTTGCAAACTGTCGCAGGTAAACATTTGCGGGCGTTCGATGACATACCCTTGAGCGTAATCGACCCCGATCTCCAGCAATGCCTGCTCGATCTGGGGTGTCTCCACAAACTCGGCAATCGTGCGCTTACCCATGACATGACCGATGTGATTGATCACCTCGACCATGGCGCGGTTAATCGGGTCGTCCAGCATATCCTTTACGAAACTCCCATCGATCTTCAAGAAGTCTACAGGCAAATGTTTCAGATAAGCGAATGAAGACATCCCGGCGCAAAAATCGTCGAGCGAGAAGTGGCAACCTAAACCTTTGAGTTCGTTAATAAATCTGATTGCGCTGCCCAGATTGGAAATTGCGCTGGTCTCGGTGATTTCAAAACAAATCATTTCAGGCGGGATCGAATACAACACAAATTGTTCACGGAGGAAGTCGAGAAACGCCTCGTCACCAATGGTTGTGCCTGACAGATTGATCGCACACATCGCCAGCGGCCCCTTGTGCTTCTCGGCGCGGCATTGGGCAATGATCTTGAACACGTTCTGCACCACCCAGCGATCCAGGGACGTCATCAAGCCATAACGCTCGGCGGCCGGGATGAAACTGTCAGGGAGGATCATGCGCCCGGCTTCGTCGTGCAGGCGCAGCAGGATTTCGATGTGCCCACCGCCTTTGGCAGCGTTGCCCAGGGGCGCGATTTCCTGGGCATAGAGGCAGAAGCGGTCCTCTTCCAGCGCCATGTGCAGGCGCTGCACCCAGGCCATTTCGCCGAAGCGCAGGGACAATTCGGAATCGTCGGGGTGATAGACCTGAACCCGGTTACGGCCCTTTTCCTTGGCCATGTAGCAGGCCATGTCCGCCGCCCGCAGCGAGGCTTCGAGGGTGGTCGGATTGTGCGCGACATGCACCAGGCCGATACTGACCGTGGTCACGAAAGGCCGACCTTTCCACACGAAATGCAGATTTTGTACGGTTTGGCGCAACCCCTCGGCAATTTTCTCCGCGGCTTCCGGCGCGCAGTTTTCCAACAGGATGCCGAACTCGTCGCCGCCCAGGCGCGCCAGGGTATCGCCCTCGCGCAGGCCCGATTGCAACAACGCGCAGATGTGCCGCAGCAGCTCGTCGCCGGCTGCATGGCCGCAGGTGTCGTTGACCAGTTTGAACTGATCCAGATCGAGGAACATCAAGGCATGCCGCCCCGGCTGGCGCGTCAGGTTGTGCAGCGCCTGTTCCAATCGGTATTCGAATTCACGGCGGTTGGCCAGACCGGTCAGGGCATCATGGGTCGCCTGCCAGGACAGGTTGGCGATGTATTGCCGCTCCTGGGTCATGTCGTGCAGCACCAGCACCGTACCGCTGACCTTGCCGGCGTTGCGGATCGGCGCGCCGACCAGGGTCACCGACACCGTACTGCCGTCCAGGCGTTGAATGAGTTTGGAATGTTCGCTGCCGCCGCTGAGCTGCCCGCTCAGGATGCGTTCGATCAAGGTAAAACCGTCGGCCTGGGCGTTCTCGTCCAGCAGATTGAACAGCGCCGCCAACGGCAGGCCGGTGGCCTGTTCCGCCTTCCAGTGGGTCAAGGCTTCGGCGGCCGGGTTCATATAGGCAATCGCGCCTGCCACGTCGGTGGTGATCACCCCGTCGCCGATCGATTGCAGGGTGATCTGCGCCCGGTCCTTCTCCAGCTGCAGGGCTTCGGCGAAGGCGTGGCGCTGCTTGAGCAGCTTGTGGGTGCGCATCAGGGCCAGTGCAATCAGGCCCAGGGCGGTGGCCAGGTTGGTCACCAGCAGCAACCGCAGAATGACCCGCGAGCCCTCGCCCAAGGCATCGCTGAAGGCTTTCGCCGCCGGCGTTACCTCATCGTTGATCGCAAAGATCTGTTCCTTCCAGCGCTGGATGTCGATGCGGGAAGCGGGGATGGCCGCGATGTGCCGGTGCATGTCCTGGGCCACGTCATCGAGTTTGACCAGATAGGAATCGCCCACGGTCCACAGGTCGATGGCCCGTTCCAGATAACTGAAATGACGGAAATTGAGGTACAGCCAGATCAGGCTGGAGACGTCATCGGGATGGTTGCCGCCCTTGAGGATCGCCTCTCGCGCCGCTTCGATATCCGGCGGCTGGTGATCCAGTGCCACGCGCAGCTCGTGACCGCCCTGGGGCACGGCAATGGCGCTCTGGTATTTATTGAAAATCGCCTCGTCGCCACTGTCGGCGTACAGATTGAGGTAATAGATGGCGTCTTTCTGGCCCTTGGACCACAGGCTTTCACCCGCTACATAGCCACGAACGGCCGACAGTACATACAGGCTGACGCCGCCCAGCAAGGCCTGGAACAGCACGACGGCAATAAATGGCCAAACGATGCCCAACAACCGTGGCGTTCCGAGAGTCCGCGTTTGATTCATGAGGTCCCTTGTTTTAGCACTGCCAGATCATCATCCAACGTGATCGCTACAGCTAGCCTAGGGTGCGTTACAAGTCCCGGCAAGTCACGCACAAAAAACTTCCACGCACGCCCCGCACAAACATGTACCGCACCGCCCCGCTCGCTGGTCGCTGTAATCGCCGGCACTCCCCCTGTGCAACTTCAGGGATCGCCCGTCACCAGACCAGAGAGAACCCATCATGCCGATACCGGCCACGAACGCGCCCTCACCTACCCCCGCTCAAGTCCACGAGGGTCAACGCTTGGACTACGCACAGTTGCTTTACGTTCTACGCAATAAAGTGAACTCGCTCACTGATTTGTCCTGCACGCTCATCACGCCCGACCCGGCCTCCCCTCTGGGCCAGGAAGATCCCGACAGCCCGGTCCAGGCCGTCAGGATGGCGACCTTTTATGGACTGGCGCCGTGGGACCCCGCAGACACCAAGGCCCGGCAAACCGCCCTGGACCAACTCGAAGAACGACTCGCCAGCCACTGCCTGCGCCTTGAAGACGATTTCAACATTCTCGATGTGAAACGCCACAAGACAAAACAGGAGCAGCAGATACTTCAGTCCCACCCACCGTTATCCGACCTGGATAAAGAGAAGCTGCGTGCACGAATAATCAGCAGGGACATCATCGACACCCTGCAAAAATCGCTGCCAAATGAGAACACCTCGCTGTTCAGTCATCTGGCCGGTGACACGCTATCGACGCTCTCGACCGAACAACTTCGGGCCACACCCAGCGTTTACCTGCAAAAAATCCTGTTGAGCGCCGAGGCGGAAAAAATCACCACCGCACTCCTGTCGACCCTGAACTGGTACGGCGGCAACCACGGCGAACAGACCTGCGCCCATATTCGCCTCAAAGTGCTGGCCAGTGCCCTGCGGCTCTGGCTCAAGTCGCCGGTCGCGGACAGTCCCCGGGGTTTTGATGTTCAGTCCTCTGCGCATTGGGGCAAGAGCTATCGGTCAATCCGCCAAGCATTCGAGAGCCATCTGATCGAAACAAAACGGGCAGCCTCGGAAAAAGAGGCCATCCTGATTGCGCGATTGTTCCTGGGCCAGTTGCCCGTCGAATTTCAGATCCACGATATACCGCCCGACCTGCCCTACAGGGCCTCGGTTGTCTGGGTGAATTTCCTCACCGGCGTGAACCTGGCCCGCGCCGACGATCCCGGTTCCTTGTGCCGGTACAGGTTCCAGCAGTTGGTCAACCTTGCGCTGCAACGGGCCGAAGGCGCCACGGCGGAACAACTCGATAACATCGCCCTGGCAAGATTGCTCCCGAGTCTGGAATGGGCGGCAACCCAAGGTTTCATCCCTGAAAAACAGCATGACGCCTACACCCAGGCCGATATCGAAACAGCCGCATCGGCACTGGACAAGCACAGCGACGCACTGACAAAGACCATTGCCGAACTCGATGTGCCGCCACCGCAGCGCCTGGATCTGGCCAGGCGCGAGATCGAAGAACTATTCCCCGTCGGTATCTTCATCAACGACGGTCGAAAGCTGGCCCGGTTCGATAACCCTGCCGCCAACGCCCGCGACGTACCGGCCCTGAAGGACCACGCCTACACAATCCACTCATTCCTTGAGGTCTACGCCAGCGGGAAATTCAACGACCGGGAAAAATGGTTCGTGACTTAGCCGGATGGAAAAACCGTGACCCGGGTGTCCTACAGGATCAACGAGCGGCGGGAAATCCGGATCGAAGGCACCGCCTCCAACCACCCCTTCTATCAACGCATTGAAGGCGAGGTGCTGCCGGACCTGGAAGGCCTCTTCAACGAGCAGTTCGGCGGCTACCTTTGCTCGTTAAGGAACGCCTACCAGACCCTGCTCCAGAGCCAATTGGCGTCACTGCCGATGATCGAACGCCAGGCGCTGGAGTCTGGCGAGGTGAAGGTCTACACCCTGAGGAAAGCCACCCAGGGACAGGAAGCTCAAAACGAAACCCCGCAAATGCACCTGCCGTTGCGCACGCGCATGGGCTTCATTATCGGCGCCAGCCATGAGGGCAAAACTTCCTGGCTCGAGTTGCTGCCTCGGGCGGGAATCATCCGATCGCTCCCCGACTTTGACACCCGGCTGATCGGCGCAGCACGCAAGACCGAGCACTGGAAAATCTTCAAGGGCCCGCCCGTGGCCGTGGATGTCCTGCGCAGCAAAACCCTGCCCTTTGACTGGAACGCCCATGAAAAGGGTGGCGTTCCAAAGGCCGGTGCCACGTGCGAGGCGATCATCGAATTGCTCGGAAGGCCGCTGACAGCAACACGAGCCCGCAGAGAAACCCCCGATACGCTGACCTCCTCGCGCACCACCACGCTGGTTGAATTCATCGCCAGGGAATTGCTGTTCATCGATGAAAATGCGCTGAGGGCCCAGGCCTGGGGGCAGACCGACATCGAACGCGAAGAGGCCCGGGGAGAAAAAGCCCTGGCCATCGGCAAACTGTTCATTCCGTTCTGGAACAGCATCGAGGACCTGGAGTCCGGCGACAGAACCCGGTTGATCGGTGGCGTGTTCGGCCTGCTCACGGATCTGATGGCCTTCGCCCAACCTGTAGGAAAATTCGCCGCAGGGTCGGCGAAACTGTTCAGCAATGCCAGCCGCCTGACGCTGCGCGCCAGGCTGCCCGCGTTTGCAGCCCTGACCAAACAACTGTTGCTGTCCAGCGCGATGACCCTCAATCCCCTCGACGGTGTTCCCTCACTGCTCAGGGCACTCGGCTCGAAAACGCTGAGGTTGGGCAAGTCCGGCGTATTCGGCATCAAGGTTCTGGCGGGCCGGGCCGGACACTACAGCTTCGTGCACAGCCTGCCGCAGCTGCACAACACCGGCCACTGGCGACCGCTGGCCAAGGGTGACGGATTGGCCAGCGTCAGGGGCGTCGACGATGTGCCGGTGCGCAACCTCTCTTCCACGGGCATGGCCGATTACCGACTGATCGATCCCCTCTCTTCCAGGCCCTTCGGTCCCTCGCTGACGGCCATCAAGGATCGACTGGCGCTGGGGCGCTCGACGTACCAGGCCCTGGAAACCACCGAGGTCGGCGTGACCGTCCGGCTGGCGGAAAACGCCACGGTGCGCGAAATGCTGGAAGTCGATGGCCGCACCACGCTGTTGATCGACGATGTGGCGTATCAACTCGATGGCGACCTGTTGCGCCGTGCCGACAGGATCGACCTGACGGACAGGTTCAAGGCCGTGCCCTGCCGGGTGCGCCGCGATGGCAACGGGGTGTGTGCCACGAGCCATGTCACCCGGATACCGGCCGCCCCGCCCCTGCCGGCCAACCGGTTCGACGAAACGAAAGGCTGGGCGCTGTGGTTCGGCGACATGATCTACACGCCTGCCGCCGGGCGTGCACCGATGAAAACGGCCTCCCTCAAGCATCACGCCAACCTGACGGGCGTCATGGAGTTTCGCAAGGGCATTTATGGGCGGGTCAAAATCGACGTTCCGGAACAGGGCCTGGACGATACCTTCCAGGTCGGCGCCGTGATTTGCCAATCGGTCGACGACTCGATGCAGTATGTTTTCGCCCGCCTCACGGCCGGGGATTTTTATGTTGCTGAAGTGGCAAAAGGTCAAAGCGTGCGGGACGCACTGGTGTTCAAACCTGCGTCCACTTTGCCGGCCGACTTGAAGGCGCAATTGCTGACGGTCTACATCGGGTCGTTGAATGCCAACAACATGGCCAGGATTCACGGCATCGACGCGGTGGAACGGGCGATCAAGACCATGGACGATATCGCCATCCCCATCGGCGGACACGTCAATCCACCGGACACGCTCACATCGATCAAAGTCGATACCAGCCCGGCCGAAGCGGTGCTGTTCGATCACTCCACACGGATGATCGTCAGGACTTCTACCGATGGCGCCGCGACCTGGACGCTGTCCAGGCATGCACCGGACAGGGTTCGTCAGACCACCGCCGAGGTGTTCAACACGCTGTTCAAGAAAACCGTCGTCACCCTCGACTCGACCCAGGCCGGTGCCAAAGCCTTGAAGATCGATGACACCATGCGCCAGTTGCAGAAAATCATCAGCAAGAAACGCCACCGAGCGCTTCGGGACCCGCGAAACATTGCATTTGCCGAGATCGAGACCCAACAAGGCGTGCGCGAAGTCTATGTCAGCGTGTCCGGCAACCAGGGCGATACCGGGTACCTGCCGCTGTTTGAAAAACGGGCGGACCGCAAAGAGGTGACTGTGGCGGGCACCCGCTATGTCAACATCGACAGTGGTGCACGCTTCCCCGAGCAAGCCCTGGCAGTCAGCCCCGATGGCAAGCTGCAAGCCATTCCGCACACCATCGATAACATCGAGCATTACACGCCAGCGCTGACCTCACGCCCCACTTCGCTGGACACCGAGAGCAAGCTGATCAGCGTCATTCGGGCCAAGTATCCGGACCCAAAGCAACTGGCATCGATCACCATGGCCACCACCATGGCGCCCTGCGACTCCTGCGCGGTCGTCATGAAGCAGTTCGCCCATGACGGCAACCCTGATGCGTTGAAGGTGATCTGGAAATAGGTTGAAGGGTCAGTGCTGCTGCAAATGCCCGTAGAGCTTGGCGTACAGACCACCCTCGGCGATCAGTTGCTGATGGTCGCCGTCTTCGGCAATTTGCCCGCCGTCGAACACCAGCACGCGGTCGGCCTGTTTCACCGCCGACAAGCGGTGGGCGATGATCAGCGTGGTGCGGTGGCTGAGGAACCGCGCCAGGGCCTGGTGCAGGTTGTATTCGGTGGCGGCATCCAGCGCGGAAGTGGCCTCGTCGAGGATCACCACTTTCGGCTCGGCCAACACCATGCGCGCAATCGCCAGACGCTGACGCTGGCCGCCGGACAGACGCACGCCGGAGCGCCCGACAATGCTGTCCAGGCCATTGGGCAACTCATGGATCGTGGCGTGCAACTGGGCGATTTCCAGCGCCTGCCAGCACGCCTCGTCGCTGCGTTCACGGCCCATGGTCAGGTTGGCGCGCACAGTGTCGTTGAACAACGCCGGATGCTGCAGAACCACCGCGACGTTTTCCCGCACGGTGTCCAAGCCGATCTCCTGCTGGGTCGAACCGCCGAAGCGGATGGTCCCGGACAGCGGCGTATACAGTCCAAGCAGCAATTGCACCAGGGTACTTTTGCCGCCGCCGCTGGCACCGACGATCGCGACCTTTTCACCCGGGGCGATGGACAGGTTCATCTGGTTCAACACCAGTTCGTCGCCATAGCCGAAGCTCAGGCCCTGCACCTCGATACCCACGGTGTCGCGGCCCTTGAACGGGTCGACGCCGTTGGGATACTCCGGCTCGTCGGCGCGGGCCAGCAGCTCGTTGATTCGCGACAGCGCACCGCCGGCGGCGTAATAGGCGTATTGCAGGTTCAGCAGCTGTTCCACCGGGCCGATCATGAACCACAGGTAGCTGAACACCGCGAGCATCTGGCCGATGGACAGGTCGGAAAACAGCACGGTGAGCATGGCCGCGGCGCGGAAAATATCGATGCCGAACTGGAACAGCAAACCGCTGGCCCGGTTCGAGGCATCGGTTTTCCACTGGGAGCTGACCGCGTAATCGCGCACTTCTTTGGCACGCAACCCCAGTCGGCCGAGGAAAAAGCCCTGGCGGTTACCGGCACGCACTTCCTGGATCGCGTCCAGGGTTTCGGTCAGGGCCTGGGTGAAGCGCGAGGTGCTGTCGTTCTCGAGTTTCTTGAGGTGTTTGACCCGTTTGCCCAACTGCACCGTGGCGTAGATCACCAGCGGGTTGAACAGCAGGATCAACAGCGCCAGCTTCCAGTGCATCCACATCAGGATCCCGGCCGTGCCGACCAGGGTCAGCATCGCCACGAGGAAACGGCTGAGGGTTTCGCCGACGAATTTGTCCAGGGTATCGAGGTCGGTGACCAGGTGCGTGGTGACGGTTCCGCTGCCCAGGCTTTCGTATTCGCCCAGGGAGATGCGCTTGAGGCGTTCGATCAGGCGGATGCGAATGCGGTACACGATGTCCTTGGCCAGCGCGGCGAACAACCGCGCCTGCACCACGTTGAACAGCAGGGCCGAGCAGCGCAGCACCAGGGTCACCACCAGCATCAGGCCGATGTAGCCCGCGGCTTTCTGCCAGACCTCGGGCAGTGCCAGGTTCATGACTTTCAACGCCGCATCGCCATGGCCCAGCAGCACTTCGTCCACCAGCAACGGCAGCAGCAAGGGGATCGGCACGCTGCACAGGGTCGCCAGCACGGCCACGCCGTTGGCGATCCACAGGGATTTTTTGTGATGGAGCGCCAGGCGACGGATTTCCGCCCAGCTCAATCGATCAATGCGTTTAGCTGTTGGAACGTCGTCGGGCAGGTCATGCACAGGCGGCACGCTCCAGCCAGCGGCCGAGCAACGGGGACAGTTCACCGAGCGGTTGATAGCCATTGGTCAGCAGCGCCAATTGGCCGTTGCGCTCAGCCAGCAAGGTAGGGAAACCGGCGATGCCCAGGTCCTGGACCCAGGTGAAATCGGCGGCTGTGGCGGCGTGCATGTCGGCGCGGTCGAACGCAGCAGCGAACTCGATGCGCGGCAGCCCGGCCTGTTCCGCCAGCTCCACCAGCACGCTGGCACGGGTGACATCGCGGCCCTGGGCGTAAAACGCCTGTTGGATCAGCCCCAGCAGTTTCCAGGCGCAATCCGGTGCCAGGCTGCGAGCCGTGACCAAGGCCCGACAGGCCGGTTCGGTGTCGTAGACGAAGCCTTCGGGCAAGGCCCCTTCAACCTTGAACGGCTGGCCGGTGGCTTCGGTGACCGCCTGCCAGTGCTCAAGAATATAGCGCCGGGTTGTCGGCTCCAGCGCCGCGCCACTGCCGGTACGCAAACCGCCCACCACCAGGTGCACGTCCACGCCGTCTGCCGCCGCCTGCTCGACCAACGCGTTGGCCACCGGAGCAAAGCCCCAGCACCAAGAACACATCGGGTCCATCACGTAGAGCAGGCGACATGCAGACATGGTTCAGGCCTCGGAAGGTGCTTGCTTATAGTTGTAGCCGATCGGGTGAGGCAAGTTGCGCGCCTTGGCCAATTCGATCTGTTTTTGCCGGTCGATGGCGCTGCGGCGGGTTTTCTCGCTCAGCGTGTCCCAGCAATGCGGGCAGCTGATGCCGGCCACGTAGTGCTCGGACGCGCGATCTTCGACGCTGACCGGCGTGCGACAGGCATGACATTGATCGTAGTCGCCCTCGGTCAGGTCGTGGCGGACCGTCACGCGGTTATCGAACACGAAGCAGTCGCCCTGCCACTTGGTTTCTTTCTGGGGCACTTCCTCGAGGTACTTGAGGATGCCGCCCTTGAGGTGATAGACCTCATCGAAGCCTTCGCTGAGCATGTAGCTCGACGCTTTTTCGCAACGAATGCCGCCGGTGCAGAACATCGCGACCTTCTTGTGCACGGCCGGGTCGAAGTTGGCTTTGATGTAGTCAGGGAATTCGCGAAAACTGGTGGTTTTCGGATCGATCGCGCCTTCGAAAGTGCCGATGGACACTTCGTAGTCATTGCGGGTATCGATCAAGAGCACTTCCGGATCGCTGATCAGCGCATTCCAGTCCTGAGGCTCGACGTAGGTGCCGACCTTCTTGTTCGGGTCCACGCCTTCGACGCCCAGGGTGACGATTTCTTTCTTGAGCTTGACCTTGGTGCGGTAGAACGGCTGCTCGTCGCAGTACGACTCTTTGTGGTCGATGTCGTCCATGCGCGGGTCATTCTTGAGCCAGGCCAGCAGCCCGTCGATGCCTTCACGGCTGCCCGACACCGTGCCGTTGATGCCTTCTTCGGCGATCAGCAGGGTACCTTTGATGCCGTTGTCGACCATCGCCTGCAGCAGGGGCTCGCGCAGGGCGACGTAATCTTCCAGGGTGACGAACTTATACAGTGCCGCCACGACAATCTGTTGTGTCATGGGTAAATCTCCAGGTGGCTACCCTCGTAAGGGGTGAACCGGATGCGAAAAAAAACGCGCCGGGTGAGCGGCGCGTTGGGCATTCTAACAAAAACAGTGTGATTTAGGACTGCAAGATGCCTCTGTGGCGAGGGAGCTTGCTCCCTTTCGACTGCGAAGCAGTCGCGAGGCTCGCAACTTCATTTTTTCGACATCACGCAACTGCCAATTGGGAGCGCTTCACACTCCAGCGCGAGCAAGCTCCCTCGCCACAACAGCCCACAAATCAGTGTTTGCTGCCACCGGCACAGGTCGGCGAGGCGGGTGCCGCGTCGATCTGCGCCCATTCCTGCGGGGTGTAGGTGTGCAGCGCCAACGCATGGAACTCGCCCATCAGCTCGCCGAGCGTGCCGTAGACCTTCTGGTGACGCTTGACCCGGTTAAGCCCTTCGAACTGCTGGCTGACCACCACGGCCTTGAAGTGGGTCTGCAACCCACGGCTGTGCATATGGCTTTCATCCAGCACTTGCAGGTGCTCGGGCTGCAAGAGGCCCAGCGTCGATTCAATGCGTTGTTGCATGGTCATCGCAGGCTCCGATCAAGGCTTTTTCTTGGCTGGCGCCGCTGCGTCTTTCGGCGACAGCTCGGCGGTCATGTCAGCCAGCAGTTTGTTGACCACGGGCACCGCGCTTTCCAGCTTGGCCTGGGTCATCTGCGCCGATTGCTGGGTCAGCTGCGGCATTTTTTCCAGGACTTTCTTGCCCAGTGGCGACTGGTAGAACGCCACCAGGTCCTTGAGCTCGGATTCGGTGAAGTTGGTGGTGTAGAGCTTGACCATGTCCGGTTTCAGCTTGTTCCAGCCGATGGCCTGGTCCAGGGCGGCGTTGGCCTTGGCCTGGTAGGTTTCCAGTACGGCTTTTTTCGATTCCGGGGCTTTGGTTTGCTCGAAGCGCTGGGCGAACATTTGCTGGACCTGCATGTACACCGGAGTGCCCAATTTGTCAGCATGCGCCAGGGTCAGGAAAGCCTCGGCACTGGCGTTGTGGCTGGCGGTATCGGCAAAAACCTGGCCGCTGGCACAAACCAATGCAACCGCGGTACAGATGGCACGAAGACGAGTCATCGAGTTTCCTTTTCTAGCAGGCGAGGTAAAACCCCAAGGACGACCATTCTGCGCCTGAAAAAGTGTTTCGCTCAACCCCAAGCCTTGTCGCGCCTGAATTAGAGGGGTTCAATGGACGGAATCGACACTGATGGAACCCCGGCCGTCGATGACGGCCTAAACTGCGCAATCAGACCTTGAGGAGTGTGACCGATGAGCCGTATCGAAACCGACAGCCTTGGCCAGGTTGAAGTCCCGGAAGAAGCCTATTGGGGCGCTCAGACACAACGCTCGCTGGTCAACTTCGCCATTGGCGAGGAACGCATGCCGCTGGCGGTGCTGCACGGCCTGGCCCTGATCAAGAAAGCGGCGGCCCGGGTCAATGACCGCAATGGCGACCTGCCCGCCGACATCGCCCGGCTGATCGAGCAGGCGGCCGATGAGGTGCTCGATGGCCAGCACGACGATCAGTTCCCGCTGGTGGTCTGGCAGACCGGCAGCGGCACCCAGAGCAACATGAACGTCAACGAGGTGATTGCCGGCCGCGCCAACGAACTGGCGGGCAACCCCCGCGGCGGCAAGACCCCGGTACACCCCAACGATCACGTCAACCGCTCCCAGAGCTCCAACGACTGCTTCCCCACCGCGATGCACATTGCCGCCGCCCAGGCGGTGCAACAGCACCTGCTGCCGGCGATTGCCGAGCTGTCCGGCGGGCTGGCCGAGCTGGCGGCGCGGCACATGAAACTGGTGAAGACCGGGCGCACCCACATGATGGATGCCACGCCGATCACCTTCGGCCAGGAGCTGTCGGGGTTCATCGCGCAATTGGATTACGCCGAACGGGCGATCCGCGCCACGCTGCCATCGGTCTGTGAACTGGCCCAGGGCGGCACCGCCGTCGGCACCGGGCTTAACTCCCCACACGGTTTTGGTGAAGCCATCGCTGCAGAGCTGGCGGCGCTTTCCGGCCTGCCCTTCGTCACCGCACCGAACAAGTTTGCCGCGCTGGCCGGGCATGAGCCGCTGACCAGCCTGTCCGGCGCGCTGAAAACCCTCGCCGTGGCCCTGATGAAAATCGCCAACGACTTGCGCCTGCTGGGCTCCGGCCCCCGTGCCGGTTTCGCCGAGGTGAAACTGCCGGCCAACGAACCCGGCAGCTCGATCATGCCCGGCAAGGTCAACCCGACCCAGTGCGAAGCGCTGTCGATGCTGGCCTGCCAGGTGCTGGGCAACGACGTGACCATCGGCTTCGCCGCCAGCCAGGGTCACCTGCAATTGAACGTGTTCAAACCGGTGATCATCCACAACCTGCTGCAATCGATCCGCCTGCTGGGCGATGGCTGCAGCAACTTCCAGCAGCACTGCATCGCCGGCCTGGAGCCGGACGCAGGAAAAATGGCTGAACACCTGGAGCGCGGCTTGATGCTGGTGACGGCGCTCAACCCGCACATCGGTTATGACAAATCGGCGGAAATCGCCAAGAAGGCGTACAGCGAAGGGCTGACCCTGCGGGAGGCGGCGTTGCAGCTGGGGTATCTGACCGATGAGGAGTTCGATGCGTGGGTGCGGCCGGAAAACATGATTGAGGCAGGGGCCAAGGGCTGAGTGTTGTAGCGCCTGGCAGTCCGTCTTCGCGAGCAAGCCCGCTCCCACAAGGATCACTGCGATCAATGTGGGAGCGGGCTTGCTCGCGAAGAGGGATAACGCGGTCTAACCGGCCGCCACCCGCATCCGCCGGGCCCTGAGCCCGGCCATCAGCGACGGCCCCAATGCCACCAGCGCCGATCCCAGTACCACCAGCACCGCCCCGCCATACCCCAGACCGTTGATCGTCTCGGCATGCACATACTCAGGCCACCACCAGGCCGCCAGCGCCACCGCACCCAAGGTCACCAACGGCGTGATCGCCAGGGTCGCGCTGACCCGCGAAGCTTCCCAGTGGGCCAGGGCTTCGGCAAAGGCGCCGTAGGCAATCAGGGTGTTCATGCAGCACGCCAACAGCAGCCAGCCTTGCAGCGGGTTCAGTTGCAGCGCTTCGAGCGGATGCACCCAGGGCGTGAGCAACATCGCGCAGAACAGGTAGATCACCATCATCACCTGCAACGAATTCCACACCGTCAGCAATTGTTTCTGCCCGAGGGCATAAAAGGTCCAGACCGTGGACGCCAACAGCACCAGCAACACGCCGGCGGTGTAATCGGTCAAGGACGTCAACAGCTCCGCCAGGCGCTGATTGAAGAACAGCGCGAACCCGACCAGCAACACCAGCAAGCCAATCCCCTGCCCCAGGCTGAACCGCTCCTTGAACACGAACAGGCTGGCGATCAGCAACATGATCGGGCCCATCTGCACCACCAGTTGCGCGGTGCCGGGGCTTAGCAGGTTCAGGCCCATCAGGTACAGCACGTAGTTGCCCACCAGCCCGAGCACCGCCATCAACACCAGCCAGCCGCCTCGCGGGCCAAGGACTTTGCGGCTGGGCAGGCGTCTGGTCGCGGCCAGGTAAATGAACAGGCAGCCGCCGGAGACCATCAGGCGAAACCAGGTCACCGTCACCGGGTCCATCACCAGCAGCACCTGTTTGAGCTTGATCGGCAGGATGCCCCAGAGCAGCGCGGTCAGCAGGGCCAGGAACAGACCGTAAACCCAGCGACCGGATGAAATGTGCATGCGAACCCCAAAGCCCAATGACAGGTATCGTCATTCTAGGCGCACCGCGCGGTGGCACACAGGGACAGTTGGCGTCTGGCCGCGAACGGAACTGTGCAGGTCGCACCATTAAATTGGCGATGTGCCGTCGATCCGATTGTCGGGCAGCGCAAGTGGTTCATGCATAAGATTATTGGATCGACCCACAGGAATCTTTTTACAGGAGATAGCCATGTACGGCATGCGCGCCCAGGACAACGCCCCCGCCACGCACTTTCGCAGCGACCGGTTGTGTCGGGTGAATGGGGAGTTGTATTTCAGCACCCGGGAAAACACCCTGGAGGGGCCGTTTGCCAGCGCCGAAATGGCTGTGCGGGAGATTCAGGCGTACATCGAGCGGATGCAGAGTTTGCAGATGGGCCGGTAGACCGGGTCGCCAGTATTCGCGAGCAAGCCCGCTCCCACATTGATCGCGGTGATCCTTGTGGGAGCGGGCTTGCTCGCGAAAGCTATCTGACAAACAACACAAGACCTTGGGGCTTACCGCACCGCCTCAAACAACCCCGTAGCC
>NZ_LYVP01000052.1 GCF_001984065.1 Pseudomonas sp. KK4 | reverse complement strand
ACACGACCCCTTCGCGAGCAAGCCCGCTCCCACATGGGCCGATTCAGGGCAGGAAGACCGGTAACGGTGCAGTCAGCCTCAGCATTCCACCCAGTTCACCGCCAGGCCGCCCCGTGACGTTTCCTTGTATTTGTCATGCATATCCGCCCCGGTATCGCGCATGGTGCGGATCACCCGGTCCAGGGAGATGAAGTGCTTGCCGTCACCACGCAGGGCCATCTGCGTGGCATTGATCGCTTTCACCGCGGCAATCGCATTGCGTTCGATGCACGGCACCTGCACCAGTCCGCCCACCGGGTCGCAGGTCAGGCCGAGGTTGTGTTCCAGGCCGATCTCGGCGGCATTCTCCAGCTGCTCCGGGGTGGCACCGAGTATCTCTGCCAGACCCGCCGCCGCCATGGCGCAGGCCGAACCGACTTCGCCCTGGCAGCCCACTTCGGCCCCGGAGATCGACGCGTTTTTCTTGCACAGGATGCCGACCGCCGCCGCGCCCAGAAAGAACGCGACCACATCATCGTCCGACGCATCCGGATTGAATTTCATGTAGTAATGCAGCACCGCCGGGATGATCCCCGCCGCGCCATTGGTCGGTGCCGTGACCATGCGCCCGCCGGCGGCGTTTTCCTCGTTCACCGCCAGGGCAAACAGGTTGACCCATTCCATGGCGGACAGGGTCGAGGTGATGACGTTCGGCTTGCCGATTTCCAACAGGTTGCGATGCAGTTTCGCTGCCCGCCGCGGCACATTCAGGCCGCCGGGGAGGATGCCCTCGTGGCGCATGCCTTGCTCGACGCACTCGCGCATCACCGACCAGATGTGCAGCAGGCCCTGACGGATTTCGTCGTCGCTGCGCCAGGCCCGTTCGTTGGCCATCATCAATTCGGAAACCCGCAGGCCGTGCCGGTTGCACAGCTCAAGCAGTTCGACGGCGCTGGAAAAGTCGTAGGGCAACACCACGTCGCCAGCGGGGGCCACGCCGGTTTCCGCTTCGGCCGCTTCGATGATGAAACCACCACCCACCGAATAGTAGGTTTGCTCGAACAGCTCGCCGGTTTCGCCGAAGGCCGTCAGCGACATGGCGTTAGGGTGGAAGGGCAGGTTCTCGTCGAGCAGCAGCAGATCCCGCGCCCAGTCGAAGGCGATGGTGGCCTGGCCGGCCAGGGACAATTGGCGGGATTCACGCAGCGTGTGGATGCGGCTGTCGATGGTGGTGGGATCGATGCGGTCCGGCCATTCGCCCATCAGGCCCATGACACAGGCGCGGTCGGTGGCGTGACCGACGCCGGTGGCCGACAGGGAGCCATAGAGCCGGATTTCGACTCTACGCACGTCCAGCAGCAACGCCTGATCGACCAGCGCCTGGGCGAACGTCGCGGCGGCACGCATCGGACCCACGGTATGAGAACTGGACGGACCGATGCCGACTTTAAAGAGATCGAAAACACTGATAGCCATGCTAAAGCCTATTCCCGCAATGGAGGATGGATCGCTGCCATTTTTGTAGGACAAGCGCACTTTCAGCGATACTGCCAAGCAAGGTCCTACGTGACCAACGAAACTTCCTAAGACAGCCTTTAGCAGGACTAAACGATGAGCCGTCAATTGCATGCCCAGACCTACGTGTGGCTGCAGGTGTTTTCCTGCGCTGCACGGCACTTGTCATTCACCCGCTGCGCCGAGGAACTGCACATCACGCCGGGGGCGGTCAGCCAGCAGATCCGTCAACTGGAGGAGCGGCTGGGCTTTCGCCTGTTCCATCGACGGGCCAGGGGAGTGGAACTGAGTGCCGAAGGCCAGCGTTTGGCCATTACGGTGAACGAAGCCTACGGCAGCATCGATGCGGAATTGCGCAGGCTCGACGCGGGCATGATCAGCGGGACCCTGCGGGTGCGCTCGATTCCGTCATTCCTGAGCAAATGGCTGACGCCGCGTCTGCCGCGCCTGCAACAGCGCTTTCCCGACATTCAGCTGCGGCTGGTGGCCGAGGACAGCAGCGTGCCCTTGCATGAGGGCGACTTCGACCTGGCCATCGACCTCAACGACGGCAGCTATCCCGGGCTGTTATCCACAGCCTTGCTCGATGAGCAGATTTTTCCGGTGTGCGCGCCGGGACTTTTGCGTGGACGGCCGCCGCTGCATGGCCCGGCGGACCTGATGCATTTTCCGTTGCTGCACGACATCACCGCCTGGCGCGGCAGTTACGAATACGCGGAGTGGGAGTTCTATCTCAACGCCATTGGTTTCGAAGGGGCCGATGTGCGGCGCGGGCACACCTTCAATCGCAATCACCTGACCATCGAAGCGGCCATTGCTGGCATGGGCGTGGCCATTGCGCGGCGAACATTGCTGAACGACGAACTGGAACGCGGGGCGCTGATCGTGCCGTTTGGCCTGGCGGTGCCCAATCACAAGCGCTACATGCTGCTCTATGCACCGGGTGCGCTGAGCCATCCGGGGGTGCGTGCGGTGCATGACTGGCTAGTGGAAGAGGCGGGGATGTTTCGCGCTTTGCACCCGCTGGCGGACCAGCAGATGTGAGAATTTGTGTCAGGGAAGCGGGGCGACCCAACTCCCGACCTTAACAGCGCTTTTACCGGTTGTCCGGCTTTTTTTGCGGTTACATATTTATCTTTTTTCAGGGGTTGAATTGTTCAGCGTACAGACCGATTGTGTAAGCAAGAGGTCACGGTGATGACGCCCAAGGGCTTAGCTGACCGGCCTCTCGCGAGCTAGCTGAAATAAGGGATGAACTATGCAAATCCAAGTCAATAGCGATAACCATATTCAAAGCAGCATCCGACTGGAGGAGTGGGTACGAACCACCATTGAGAGCACGCTCGAACGCTACGAGGAGGACCTGACCCGCATCGAGGTTCACCTGCGGGACGAGAACGGCGACAAGCCCGGTCCCCACGATTTGCGCTGCCAACTGGAAGCGAGGCCAAAGGGCCACCAACCGATTTCTGTCACCCATAAAGCCGCCAGCCTGGAACTGGCGATCGACGGAGCTGCCGAGAAACTCGAGCACGCGCTGGAACACCTGTTCGGCAAACTGCGCGGCAAACCCCGCGCCGCCGTGGTGCCCTTCGAGCGCCGGCCACACGCCGACAAGTTGCTGGAAGAAGAATTTCTCGAAAACGAACAGGCTGCCCAGAATGGCTGAAGCCTGATTTAACCTCCCCATGAAAATGGGCCTGCATTGCAGGCCCGTTTTTTTTTTGGCGAGGGATCGTTGCGGCACTTGGATACGGCTTTGCGTATGAGAATATTTATCATTAATATTGCGCTTTGCTGAGCCTGTGACGATCACGGCGGCTCGCCCGGTTTCAAGGTCGCCTCATGACAGCCAAACACAGCACACTCCCCGTTTCCTATCGACTGGCGGTTTTATCGCGGGTGCTGGCTGCCGTGCTCGGCGGCTATGTCCTGACAGCGCTGGCCAGTGTGTGCCTGACGTTGTGGGTGCCGATGGCCCGCGCCGATGCAGCAGTGACCGGCATGACCGGTTCGTTCCTGGTCTACCTGCTGGCGGTGCTCTGGTGCTTCGGCTGTCGTACGGCCTGGCGAGCCTGGTTGGGATTGATTGCGCCCTCTCTGGTGCTGGCCGCAGCAGCAGGCCTGATGTACTGGGGGGGCCGGGCATGAAAGAGGGTTTCCGCCAGGCCATGGCCTGGTTGCACACCTGGGCAGGCTTGATCTTCGGCTGGCTGCTGTTCGCGATTTTCCTGACCGGCACGCTCGCCTACTTCAAGGACGAGATCAGCCACTGGATGCAGCCGGAAATCCCGGCGCGTCCGGTGTCCACCGAAACCAGCCTGACCCTGGCCCAGCAGTATCTCGAGCAGCACGCGGCCAATGCCTCGCGCTGGATCATCGATCTGCCCGGTGCCCGCGAGCCCGCCCTGTCGGTACGCTGGCAGCCGGCGCCGGCCAAGCCCGGTGAGCGCGGCCAGTTCACGGAAAAAAGCCTCGACCCACTGACGGGCGCCGAAGTGCAGGGCCGCGACACCCAGGGCGGCGAGTTCTTCTACCGTTTTCACTTCCAACTGCAAATGCCTTATCCGTGGGGCCGCTGGCTGTCGACCATCGCCGCCATGGTGATGTTCGTCGCGCTGATCAGCGGGATCATCACCCACAAGAAAATCTTCAAGGACTTCTTCACCTTCCGCCCGCGCAAGGGCCAGCGCTCCTGGCTGGACGGGCACAACGCGGTGGGTGTGCTGGTGTTGCCGTTTCACCTGATGATCACCTACAGCAGCCTGGTGATTTTCATGACCATGGTGATGCCGGCGAGCATCCTCGCGGCCTACAAAGGCGATGTGCAGGCTTTTTTCAGTGACGTGTTTCCGGCAGCCAACACCGCTAAAGTCGCGGGCACCCCGGCACCGTTGTTGCCACTGGCCCCAATGCTGGAAAAGGCGCGTGAACACTGGGCGGGCGGCAACGCCGGGCAGGTGACGGTCAACAACCCTGGCGATACGAACGCCTCGGTGGTGCTGACGCACAATGGCACCGACCGTGTGGTCCACGAATTTGGCCGCGCCGTGACCTTCAGCGGCGTCACCGGGCAACTGCTCGCCCAGACCCCGGAACAATCAGTGCCAATGGCCGTTGCCGGCAGTTTTTACGGTTTGCACATGGGCCGTTTCGCTGACCCGGTATTGCGCTGGCTGTACTTTTTCTGTGGGCTGGCCAGTACCGCGATGATCGGCACCGGGCTTGTGATCTGGCTCGGCAAGCGTCAACTCAAGCATGCCAAAAGCGGTGTACTGCCCTTTGAATTGACGCTGGTTGAAGTGCTGAACATCGCCAGCATGTCGGGGCTGGTCATCGCGGTCGCGGCATTCTTCTGGGCCAATCGCGTATTGCCGGTGGACATGGCTGAACGGGCGCAATGGGAGATCAACAGCTTCTTCATTGCCTGGGGCCTGAGCCTGCTGCACGCCGCATGGCGCCGCGGGCGCGGGGCATGGGTGGAGCAGTTGGCGCTGGCCGCGCTGCTGTTTGCTTCAGTACCGTTGCTCAATGCCGTGACCACGCTTCATCACCTGGGCAACAGCTTGGCGACAGGCGATTGGGCCATGGCCGGCTTCGATCTGGCGTGCCTGGGCAGCGGCCTGTTCCTCGGCTGGGCCGCGTGGAAAATGCAACGCGCCGGCCAGCCTGAAATCACCGGCCGAAACCGACAACGGTCGATCCCCCTTGAACAGGAGGCCCACTGAATGTTGCTGGCCTGCCTGCTCTGTTACGGCGGTTTTACTGCGCTGTGTTTATCCATGGATCGTCACCATGCCGAGTTGCTCGGGCGCAAGGCGTCGACTGCCGTGCGTCGACCGTTGAAGTGGGCGGGATGGTCGCTGCTGGGCGGGTCGCTGTGGGCGGCGGTGTCGGTCGCGGGATGGGCTTTCGGGCTGGTGCAGTGGTGCGCGGTGCTGATGCTCAGTGCGTTGCTGCTGGTGATGCTGATGCCCTATCGCCGGCGGATGGCCTTGTCGCTGGCTGCGTTGAGTCTGTTGGCCAGCCCGATTGCCGCGTATGCGGTGCTGTGAATCGATGATCAACCATCCTACCGAACCCTGTGAAATGGAGCCCGGCGAACGCAATGATTCGCGCGGCGACCGTGCGCATTTCCTGCAAGTGTTCCTTTCCCAGCGCTCGCAAATGGAAGCGCTGGTCAACCGTCGTGTCGGTTGCCGGGCGACGGCGGCGGACCTGGTCCAGGACCTGTTCCTGCGGTTCTGGCGGCGGCCGCTGGTGCAGGTCGAAGAGCTCAGCACCTATCTGTTGCGCTGCGCCGGCAACATCGCCATCGATCATTTGCGCAGCGAAGGCACGCGGGCTCGGGCCAGCGAAGGGCTGATGGTGGAGCCCTCGGACGGCGTGGGCAGTGAACCGCAGGCGGCGCTGGAGGCGGGCAACGATTTGCGCCATGTCGAGGCGGCGCTGCGCGCCTTGCCCGAGCGCACCCGGCAAATCTTTTTGCTCAACCGCATCCACGGACGCAAATACGCTGAAATCGCCAAGGCCATGGGCCTGTCCCAAAGTGCCGTGGAAAAACATATGATGCGCGCGCTCGAGGCCTGCAAGGCCAGCCTGCGGGAACCGCCACCGCGCATGCCAGGGAAAGCACCGTGAACAACGTTGAACGCGTCACCCCGACGCCCGCTCAGGAGCAGGCCGCGCTGGCCTGGCTGAGCCTGTTGCATGACCAGCCCGGCAGCGGCGATCAAGCCACCTTCAGTCAATGGTTGCAGGCCGATCCGGCCCATGGCGAAGCCTACGCCCGCGCGCAAGTGCTGTGGGAGTTGAGCGAAGTGCCGGCGCGCGCCCTGGCAGACGAAGACGCCCTGGCCTTGCAGCGTTATCTCAATGCCATGAATCCATCGCGTCGCAGCAGCGTTCGGCGCTGGTCCGGGGCGCTGGCGATGGCCGCGTGCCTGTTGCTGATGATCAGCCTCGGCAGCGGTTGGCAGCCGTTGCGCTGGCTCGATGATCTGGGCGCCGATTACGTCTCGGCCCCGGGGCAGATCCGCACCGTCACCCTGGCCGATCAATCGCAAGTCACCCTCGACGCCGACAGTGCCATCGCCGTGGATTTCAGCGGTGGCGAGCGGCATGTGCAGTTACGGCGCGGGGCCGGTTTCTTCAGCGTGACCCACACCGGCGAGCCGTTTTTGGTCGACGCCGAAAAAGGCCAGGCGCGGGTGCTGGGCACGCAATTCGAAGTGCGCCTGCAACCCCATGGCGCGCAGGTCACGGTGTTGTCCGGTCGCGTGGGCGTGACGGCAGACAAGGGCGCGCCGCAGCAAATCCTCACCGCCGGCCAGCAAGTGGCCTATGGCGACGGCGCGGCGCAACCGCTGCATGCGGTGGACAGTGAAGCGCAATTGGCGTGGCGCCAGGGTTGGCTCAACTACTACAAGGCGCCGCTGGCCGAGGTGGTGCAGGATCTGGGGCGTTATTACCCGGGCCGGATCGTGTTGCTCAATGACGAGTTGGGCAAACGGCGGGTCAGTGGGAGCTTTCCGAGCAGCAATCCTCAGGCGGTGTTGAGTTCGTTGCAGGGCGTATTGGGCTTTGAGCAGCACCAGGTGTTGGGGCAGCTGATTATTGTGCGGTGAGGCAACCGGCGCCATCGCGGGCAAGCCTCGCTTCTACAGGGTTAGCGGGTTTTCTCCATTCTCAAAAAAAATATTTTCAACTTTCTGCTGAGGTAAACCTCAAGCCCATCCGTGTAGTGACTGAAACTGCGATTCATTCGCATCCGTTGCGGTTATACACAGGTCATGAGTCATGAAGTCCAGGGCAAAATCGGGTTCGGTCAAACAATGGTTGGGTGTCAGCGCGTTGAGCATCTCGGCGTTGGCGTTGCTGCCGCTGGACGCGGCGATTGCCGCAGATACGGGCAGCAGCCAACAGCGTGAGCCGTTCAACTTTGCCATGGCCGCCAAACCGCTGCCCCAGGCCCTGAGCGATTTCACCCGGGTCACCGGCATCAGCGTCGTCTACACCGATGAGGCGCCTTATGGTCTCAACGCGCCAGCCATCAACGGCCCGATGAGCGCCGAACAGGCGCTGCAGCGGTTGCTCAGTGGCTCTGGCTTCACCTTCCGCCGCACCGATGGCCACACCATGGTGCTGGAGCCGCCACCCACCGCAGGCGCCCTGAACCTGGGAGCAACCAGCATCACCGCGGCGATGGATCAGTCCGAAAGCTACCAGCCGCCGCCCGTCAGCTCGGTAGCGCGCACTTCGGCGCCGATTCAGGAAATCCCGCAGACCATCAACGTGGTCGCCGCCCAGGTCATTCGCGACCAGGCGCCGCGCAATCTCGATGACGCCCTGGCCAACGTCAGCGGCATCACTCAGGGCAACACCTTGGGCAGCACCCAGGACTCGGTCATGACCCGCGGCTTCGGCGACAACCGCAACGGCTCGATCATGCGCGATGGCATGCCGATCGTGCAGGGTCGTGGCCTCAATGCCACCGTGGACCGGGTCGAAGTGCTCAAGGGCCCGGCCTCTCTGCTCTACGGGATCCAGGACCCGGGCGGCGTCGTGAACATGGTCAGTAAGCGGCCTGAACTGGAGCAGTACAACGCCCTGACCCTGCGCGACTCGACCTATGGCGAAGGCAAGAACGGCAGCGGCGGCAGCTTCGACAGCACCGGCGCCCTGGGCACTTCCGGGCTGGCCTATCGCATGGTACTGGACCACGAAGATGAAGATTACTGGCGCAACTACGGCGTGCACCGCGAGACCCTGGTCGCGCCGTCCCTGGCCTGGTTCGGCGAAAGCACCAAGCTGTTGTTCGCCTACGAACACCGCGAGTTCCTGACCCCGTTCGACCGCGGCACCATCATCGACCCGCGGGACAATCACCCGCTGGACATCTCCCGTGACCGACGGCTCGACGAACCCTTCAACAACATGCAAGGGCGCTCGGACCTGTATCACTTCGAGGCCGATCACGACCTCAACGACAACTGGAAAGCCCACTTCGGCTACAGCTGGAACCGCGAAACCTACGACGCCAGCCAGGTCCGCGTGACGGCCATCGACACCAACAAAGGCACGCTGACCCGCAGCATGGACGGTACGCAGAACGCGATCAGCACCGACCGCTTCACCACCGTCAGCCTCGAAGGCAACTTGAATGTACTGGGCATGCAGCACGACCTGGTGTTCGGCATCGACGATGAGTACCGCAAGATCTACCGCGCCGACCTGATCCGGCAGAAAAGCCTGACCACCTTCAGCTACCTCAATCCGGTGTATGGCCGCGAAGTCGAAGGCACCACCGTCAGCCCGGCCGACAGTGCCCAGACTGACCTGCTGCGCAGCGACTCGGCGTTCCTGCAGGACTCGATCCACCTCACCGATCAGTGGATTCTGGTGGCCGGCGCTCGCTTCCAGGAGTACGACCAATACGCCGGCAAAGGCGTGCCGTTCCACGCCAATACCGACAGCAACGGCCAGCAATGGGTGCCGCGCGCGGGCCTGGTGTACCGCTACACCGACGCGTTGTCGTTCTATGGCAGCTACACCGAATCGTTCAAGCCGAACTCGACCATCGCGCCCCTGAGCGGCAGCACCGCCGTGCTCGACGGCAGTGTCGCGCCCGAAGAAGCCAAGTCCTGGGAACTGGGGGCCAAGCTCGATTTGCCGGGCCGCGTGACGGGCAACGTTGCCCTGTTCGACATCAAGAAACGCAACGTACTGATCGCCAACTCCGAAGGCCCAGTGACGATCTACAGTGCCGCCGGCGAAGTGCGTTCCCGAGGCCTGGAGGTGGATGTCAGCGGCCAGCTCAGCGACCGCTGGAGCATGATCGGCAGTTACGCCTACACTGACGCCGAGGTCACCGAAGACCCGGATTACAAAGGCAACAAATTGCAAAACGTGGCCAGGAACAGTGGCTCGCTGTCGGCCGTATACGACTTCGGCCGGATCATCGGTGGCGATCAGTTGCGGGTCGGCGCGGGTGCGCGATATGTCGGGGAGCGCGCGGGTAACGCGGTGAATGATTTCGACCTGCCGAGCTACACCGTCGCCGATGCGTTCGCCACCTACGACACCCAGCTGGACGGGCAGAAGGTCAAGTTCCAGCTCAACGTGAAGAACCTGTTCGACCGCACCTACTACACCTCGGCGGCGAGCCGGTTCTTCGTGTCGATGGGGGATTCGCGGCAGGTGATGTTTTCCAGCACCCTGGAGTTCTGATCACGCACCCCGTCATCGTTTATCGCGGGCAAGCCTCGCTCCTACAGATTGTTCGCCATGATATGAACGACACAAAACCTGTGGGAGCGGGCTTGCTCGCGAAGACGGCCTGCCAGGCGACGAAACGCTGACGGCTACCGCAAAAACGCCTGCCGATACTCCCCAGGCGTCCCGCCCAACGTCTGGCGAAACCGATTGGTAAAGTGACTGGCGCTGGCAAACCCGCACGCCAGTGCAATCTCCCCCAACGGCTGCGAGGTCGAACGCAACAAGTCCCGCGCCCGACTCAGCCGCCGTGCCAGCACATACTGATGCGGCGGCAAGCCAAAGCTCTCGCGAAACATTCGCGCAAAGTGGTATTCCGACAGCGCGCACAGTGCAGCGAGTTGCCCCAGGCTGATGGCATCGGCCAAATGACTGTCGATGTACTCCACCAACAACCGCCGTTGATGCGCCGCCAGCCCACCCTTGAGGCGCAAATTCGGACGACTGCTGACCTGGTTGAGCAGCGCATGGCTGAGCATCTCGTGGGCCAGGCTGCTGGTAAGCAGGCGCTCGGCCGGTTCGTTCCAGTTGAGGGCGATCAACTGGCGAAAACGCTGCGCCTGCTGCGGATCGTCGAGAAAGGTCTGCTCGCGCAACTGCAATTGCCTGGGCTCGCGATCGAGCAAGGTGACGCAGCCGAGGGCAAATTGTTCGCGGCTGAAATACAGGTGGGCCAGGCGGATGTTGCCGTTGATCACCCAGCCGGACTGGTGATCGGCCGGCAATATGCACAGCTTGTCCGGACCGCCCTTGGTGCCGGGCTGGTCGCGGCGGAAGGTGCCGGTGCCGCCTGCGATGTAGCAGGACAGGGTGTGATGGCTCGGCGCTTCGTAGTCCTGGGCGTCGTGGTGGTTGCTCCACAACGCCGCAGACAAGCCGTCACCGAGCTCGGCGCTGTGCTCCAGGCGAGCATTGGGCGAGCGGTTGAGGGCTTGAAAGACTTGCAGGGTTTCCAGTGCGGCCATGATCGACTCTCTCTGACGCCTTGCATCCTACTCCGTAGACGTTCCCCTGCCAGCCCGCCGCGCGACAAAAGCGCAAGTTTATGCAAGTGCTCGAAGGCGCCTGGCAGGACACTGGACGCCTATCGAGGAGCCTGTGCCATGAACCTTTCTTTGTATCTGCTGACCGTGCTGATCTGGGGCACCACCTGGATCGCCCTGAAATGGCAACTGGGCGTGGTGGCCATTCCGGTGTCGATCGTCTATCGCTTCGGCCTCGCCGCGTTGGTGTTGTTCGTGATGCTGTTGCTCAGCCGCCGGCTGCAAGTGATGAACCGGCGCGGGCACCTGATCTGCCTGGCCCAGGGGCTGTGCCTGTTCTGCGTCAACTTCATGTGTTTCCTCACCGCCAGCCAGTGGATTCCCAGCGGCCTGGTGGCGGTGGTGTTTTCCACGGCAACCTTGTGGAACGCCCTCAATGCGCGGGTATTCTTCGGCCAGAAAATCGCCCGCAATGTGCTGATGGGCGGCGCGCTGGGCTTGCTTGGCCTGGGCCTGTTGTTCTGGCCGGAACTGGTCGGCCACACCGCCAGCCCGCAAACCTTGCTCGGCCTGGGTCTGGCCCTGTGTGGCACCTTGTGTTTCTCGGCGGGGAACATGTTGTCGAGCCTGCAGCAGAAGGCGGGGCTCAAGCCACTGACCACCAATGCCTGGGGCATGGCTTACGGTGCGGCGATGCTGTCGGTGTGGTGCCTGGTCAAGGGCATTCCGTTCGACATGGAATGGAACGCCCGCTACATCGGTTCGCTGCTGTACCTGGTCATTCCAGGTTCGGTGATCGGCTTCACCGCCTACCTGACCCTGGTCGGGCGCATGGGGCCGGAACGCGCTGCGTATTGCACCGTGTTGTTTCCGGTGGTGGCGCTGAATGTCTCGGCGTTTGCCGAAGGTTATCAGTGGACCGCCCCGGCGCTGGTGGGGCTGGTGATGGTGATGTTGGGCAACGTGCTGGTGTTCCGCAAACCCAAGCCGGTTGTCAGTGCAGCAGCGAGCAAGTTGGCGTGAGTCAATTGTCTTTCGCCACCAGCAAATAGATCAGGCCGAGAAACATGTATTCGATATTGCTTCTGGCCCATTCAAACGCATTGCGTTGGGCGGAATATTCCATGTCGAACCACTCGTTGAGAATGATCACGTACAAGGTCTGGTAGACGAAAAGTGCAGTGCTGAAACCGATGATGGCGAACTTTTTTGCCTCATGGAATTCACTGCGCGGTGCGCAAAGTTTGCGGTACAGCTGATAAGTGCCCACCAGGAAACTGAAGGTGAAGATGATCTCCAGGGTGATGATGGCCCAGTAAAAACGGTGGTGGAAGAGGGTGGAGGTGATGGCCCGGTACCGCCTGGAATCATTGCCGGTGGTGTCGCTCATGCTGATGATTCGCCCGATGTAGTCGGAGTAGGCCGCGTAGTCGGTGAAGTTGTTGATGAGGGTCATCAGTCCGAACAGCGAGGCCATCAGGACGATCAGTATCTTGCTCCGCCTGATGACGCCGGCGGTGGTGAAGTTGTTCATGCAAATACGCTCCGAATGCACAGTCAGTACTGTTATTTCGTCGGAGTTTATCGGCCTTTACTGCGGAGTAGCCCGGCACTGAGTTGCCAGTTATGTCGTTGTTCGCCGCTGGAAATGTGTGTATTCGGAACGGCACCCCTAAAAGCATCGCGAGCAAGCTCGCTCCTACAGGTCGGGGTCTCAATCCTGTAGGAGCGAGCTTGCTCGCGAGGGCGTCAGTCCTGCAATCAGCCTTTCCACACCTGCGGATTGACCAGATCCTGCGGCCGCTCGCCCAGCAAGGCGCTGCGCAGGTTGCTCAAGGCGCGGTTGGCCATGGCTTCGCGGGTTTCATGGGTGGCCGAGCCGATGTGCGGCAGGGTCACGGCGTTTTTCAGCTGGAACAGTGGCGACTCGGCCAGCGGTTCTTTTTCGTAGACATCCAGCCCGGCGCCACGAATGCGGTTGTTCTGCAGGGCTTCGATCAGCGCCGGCTCATCGACTACCGGACCGCGGGCGATGTTCACCAGGATCGCGCTCGGTTTCATCAGCGCCAGTTCACGGTGGCTGATCAGGTGTCTGGTTTTCTCGCTGAGCGGCACCACCAGGCAGACGAAATCGGCTTCGGCCAGCAGTTGGTCCAGGGTGCGGAACTGCGCGCCGAGCTCCTGCTCCAGCTCGACCTTGCGGCTGTTGCCGCTGTAGATCACCGGCATGTTGAAGCCCAGGCGACCCCGACGGGCAATGGCCGCGCCGATGTTACCCATGCCGACGATGCCCAGTGTCTTGCCGTGCACATCGCAGCCGAACAACGGCGCACCGACCGTGGCTTGCCATTGACCGGCCTTGGTCCAGGCATCGAGCTCGGCCACCCGTCGGGCGCTGCCCATCAGCAGGGCGAATGCCAGGTCGGCGGTGCTCTCGGTCAGTACGTCCGGGGTATTGGTCAGCATGATTCCGCGTTCGCTGAGGTAGGCCACGTCATAGTTGTCGTAACCCACCGACACGCTGGACACCACTTCCAGCTTCGCGGCATTTTCCAGTTGCGCGCGACCCAGTTTGCGGCCGACGCCGATCAGGCCGTGGGCGTTGGGCAGAGCCTCGTTGAACTGGGCATTGATGTCGCCGTTTTTCGGATTCGGCACGATGACGTCGAAGTCTTGTTGCAGGCGTTCGACCATCTCAGGCGTGACACGGCTGAAGGCGAGGACGGTTTTTTTCATGGAGGCGGGCTCGTCGGGCGGAGAGAATGCTTAGCAAGCTACAAGTTTCAAGCTACAAGTCGCAAGCCTAAAAGCCCCTCGATCGCTTTTTAACTTGCCGCTGCCCTTCCGTTATACTGACCGCCTTTCGCGGCTCGCTGACCGGGCCCGACATTTTGCGCATCACCCGGAGCTTTCATGACTTCCCCGAAACAACCGCCCGTCGACGACACCCTGAGCGACGAGCAGGCCGAGCTGCCAGACGGCACCGAAGGCGAAACCAAACCCGCGATCCCGGCCTTCAAGTTCCCGTTCAAACCGGGTGAACTGGCAGGGGCGAAGGGCTCCAACCAGCCCTGGTACAAGAACGGCGCCAAGAACGGCCACACCAAGACCCCAGGCATGGCGCCACCGGGGACTCGGCGGTCGATGGGTAAGCGCTAGGCAGGCAGTCTTTTTCTGTCTGGTCTATCGCCTTCGCGAGCAAGCCCGCTCCCACAGGAGAATGCGTTCCAATGTGGGAGCGGGCTTGCTCGCGAAGAGGCCGCTACAAACAACACCAATCCCTGATTCATGCCGCCCGCAGTGAAATAAACGCATAGTTCGGCGCATCCGTCGCCACCAGCGCCCCCGTCGCCAGCACCTGGCCTGCGACCTCCTCGCTCGACAGATGAAACTGCCATTCGCTGCTCCACTGCGGCAACGTCTGGCCATGCAGTTCATCGATGATCTTGGCGAACTCGTTCATGTCCGGCAGGTACGCGGTAAACCCGTCACCCTTGAGCGCCGTTGTGCGAATCCCCAGCAA
Organism: Pseudomonas sp. KK4; assembly: GCF_001984065.1. Taxonomy (GTDB): domain Bacteria; phylum Pseudomonadota; class Gammaproteobacteria; order Pseudomonadales; family Pseudomonadaceae; genus Aquipseudomonas. The sequence continues at coordinate 24,500 of NZ_LYVP01000052.1, read as the reverse complement.
GGCGCAAATCGCATCCTTCATCAGGATGTCATCGCGATCCGCCTGACGGGAACGCTCGATCAACTGCGCCAGCTCCCGGTCCACCAACTCCCCGCCGACAATCAGCTTCGGCCCCGTTTCCCAGGACTCTGGCGGACATTCCTTCACCACCGTATTCAGCGCAATGTGCGGATTGATTTCCATCGGGTAGATACGGCACACCAGCGGCCGGCGATCGTAGATGCGGCAGCGGTTGTCCTGGTCCAGGTTTCGGCAGGCGCCGGCGTTGTAGGCAGCAAAGGTGATGGCGACGAAGGCTTCGGCCTCGGCGCTGCGCACCACCGCGGAACGACGTGTGGCGTGTTCACGTTGCTCTGCCGGCAAGCCCAGGCCATCGCTCAGGAAGCCTTCCACCAGCACGATCACCTGACCGCCGTCGGCGGCCCACATGCGCGCTTCGGACAGGGTCAGGGAAACATGGTGATCGTGGCAGCACTTGCCACAGCCTACGCAGGAAAACGTCGTATTCATTGAGTGGTCGGTCGCATACAAAGGCATTGAGCGGCGACAGAATGCCGCCGCGAAGGCCCTGTCAAAGCAAGTTATGCGCCACTCACTGCGCCTTGGCGCCCGGGCGAATGGAGTCCCATTCGGTCACGTAGGCTGTTTTGCCTTGTTTGTTGTACAGGCACAACTCGGTGCCTTGCGCGCCTTTCATGTGTTTTTGCGGGTACTGGCCCTGCAGCAGGACAGCGGTGTAACCGACGCGGTCATCGAACTGCGCGGCGTTGCCGACCGGTTTGGCGTTCTTCAGGCCGCTGGCCTTGGTGCAACTGGCCAGGACGGTTTTGTCGTAGGCCGCCCAGGCGTCGGGGCTGGAGGCGTGGGCCAGGGGGGTGAGGGCGGTGAGACAGAGGAGGGTCAGGGTTGTGGCTTTCATAGATCAGGCATCCGTTCAGGGGTTAATGAATCAAGTATGCCTGAAGGATTGATGGTGTCAGTGAAGGACTCTTCGCGGGCAAGCCTCGCGCACATTCTGTGGGAGCGGGCTTGCTCGCGAAGGCGGGGTATCAGGCGGGCACCTCTTCCCGGCGAACCTCATACATCCCGACCCCTTCATACAACCGTCGCGCCCGCCGATTATCCTCCAGCACCCGCAGATCCACGAACCGCTCCCGCCGCTGGCGGAACACGGCGAAGGCGTGAAGCAGCAGCGCGCGTCCGATCCCGACTCGCCGAGCCCGGGCATGCACCACCAGATCCTTGATGTAGGCACTGGTCCAGCACTGGCACACCGCGACCACGCCTTCGGCATCCAGCACGACGAAACACAATTGGGGATCGTATTCGGCGTCCGTCTCAAACCCCAGTTGCCAAACGTCCAGCGCGGGCACACGACCGCCGCCGTCGCGATACCCCAGTTCCATCAACTGATGCACGGCAGCGGCGAGTTCGGGGTTGTAGTGAGTCAATCGAAGGCCGGTTGGCCATTGGGCGGCGGGCACAACCTCGGTGAGGTCGCGCCGCATCAGCCAGCAATAGTCCTCGGCCAAGACTCAGTAACCTTGTTCGGCCACAGCCTTGGCGGCGGTGATCAGGCACTGGGTCAGTTCCGGTGACGAGAATTTGGTCAGCACCGCATTGGCCCCGGCCAGTCGGGCTTTTTCGCTGTTCATCGCGCTGTCCAGCGAGGTGTGCAGCAGCACGTAGAGGTGCGCGAAGTCCGGTGTTTCACGCAGGGTGCGGGTGAAGGCGTAGCCGTCCATCTCGGACATTTCGATGTCGGAGACGATCAGGTTGATCTGATTGGCGGTGCCTTGCAGGTCCAGCAGGCAATCGATGGCTTCCTTGGCGCTGCGCGCGGTGTGGCATTGCAGGCCAAGATTGCGAAGGGTGTGCACCGATTGTTGCAGCGCCACCTGACTGTCATCGACCACCAGGATCCGTGCGTTGCCGAGGATTTCAGCGTCTTCCATGCTCAGTTCGGTCGGCGCCATGTCGATCTGCACCGGGGCGATGCCGTGGATGACTTTCTCGATGTCCAGCACCTGCACCAGCGTGCCGTCCACCGAGGTCACGCCGGTGATGTACGAGCGCACGCCGCCGGAGCCGAAGGGCGGCGGACGGATATCGGTGGTCAGGCAATGCACGATCTTGCTCACCGCCTGCACATGCAGGCCCTGCTTGGAGCGGCTGACATCGGTGACGATCAGGCAGCCACCGTTCGGGTCTTCCAGCGGACGCTCGCCGATGGCGCGGCTCAGGTCGATCACCGACAGCGAGGCGCCGCGCAAGGTGGCGATGCCTTTGACGTGGGGATGCGACTCCGGCAGCTTGGTCAGCGGCGGGCAGGGGATGATTTCACTGACCTTGAGCAGGTTGATCGCCATCAACTTGCCGCTGCGCAAGGTGAACAGCAGCAGCGAAAGTGAGTCTGCGCGGGCTTTGGTGGAAGACATAAAAACCTTCTTTGGAAAAAGGTGGCGGGCGACCGCGAGGATCGCCAACAGCTATCGATGCCGGGTTATCGACTTGTCGGGGACAGGCTTTAGGTTAAATACCCATCGCGGGCTAAATGATGAACTGTGATGAGGGGATAAATCCCCTCGCCACAAGTAAGGCTCTTGCCACAGAGAGCAGTCACGACTTCATCCCGAGCCTTTTGGCCATCCGCCCCAGATTCGCCCGGTCCAGCCCCAGCTCCCGCGCTGCGCTCGCCCAGTTATGGTGATGCCGCTCCAGGCACGCGCCAATCAACTGCCGCTGATAATTCTCGGTGGCCGCGCGCAGATCCCCGGTCACCAGTGCCGTGGCGGTAGGCGCCGGTTGCTCGGCGACGACCTCCAGGCTGCCGTTGGGCAAATCCAGGTCGGCGGCACTCAGGCTGAGAATCTTCGGCCGCTCCTTGCAGTTGCCCAAGGCCTTCAAGGCGCTGCGGCCGATCAAATGCTCCAGCTCCCGCACGTTGCCCGGCCAGTCGTAGGCCAACAGGGCCACCTGGGCATCACTGTTCAGGCGCAGGCTGTTGAGGCCCATGCGCGAGCGGTTCTGCTCCAGGAAGTAACCGCTGAGCAACAACACATCCCGACCGCGATCACGCAGGGCCGGCACCCTCAGCGGGTAGACGCTCAGACGGTGGTAGAAGTCGGCGCGATAGCGACCGCTGCGCACCTCTTCGGCCAGGTCGCGGTTGGTCGCCGCGATCAGCCGCACGTCCACCTGATGCTCTTTGTCGGAACCCAGGCGTTGCAACTGGCCACTTTGCAGAACACGCAGTAATTTGGCTTGCACTGTCAGCGACAGCTCGCCGACTTCATCGAGAAACAGCGTGCCGCCGTTGGCCAGTTCAAACTTGCCGCGTCGATCATTCATCGCCCCGGTGAAGGCGCCACGCACATGGCCGAACAGCTCGCTCTCCACCAGGGTGTCGGGCAGGGCGGCGCAGTTGAGGCTGATGATCGGCTTGTCGGCCCGGGGCGAAGCGGCATGGATGGCCTGGGCCACCAGTTCCTTGCCGACCCCGGTTTCGCCGGTAATCAGCACGGTCAGGTCGCTGCCGCCCACCAGGTCGATTTCTTCCACCAGTTTTTTGAGTGACTTGCTCTGGCCGATCATCTCGCGGTTCTGCTGGCCGCTGGCCTGGCGGTACACCTCGGCGCGCTGGTGTTCGTCTTCGACACGATTGTTCAGGCGTTGGATGCGCTCGGCAGCGTTGACCGTGGCGGCGGCGAGGCTGGCGAAGGCTCCCAGGGCGTCGAGCTCGATCGGTTCGAATCGCTCGGGGTCCAGCGCGTCAAGGGTCAGCAATCCCCAGGGACGTTCATCGACGAACAGCGGGCAACCCATGCAATCGTGGACTTCCAGATGATCATCGAGGCCATCGACCAGGCCGTCATAGGGGTCGGGCAGGTCACTGTCAGCGGCAAACCGGGTCGGGCCCGAGCTGCTGAGCAAGGCTTCGAAGCGCGGGTGCTCGTCGATCTTGAAGCGCCGGCCGAGGGTGTCGGTACTCAGGCCATCGACGGCCAGCGGCACCAGCCAGTCGCCATCGATACGCAGCAGGGCGGCGGCATCGCAGGGCAGCAGGGCGCGCATGGCTTCCAGCAGGCGTCGATAACGCTCGCCTTCGGGCAGTTCGCGGGACAGGTCCGAGACCAGGGGCAATAAGGCAGTGAGCAGAGATTTTGCAGTCATAGTGACTCCGTGTAGTCGGTATGACTATAAAGCAGTCTGGGTCGATATGACTACCATGATATTAAGTCATTGAAATATAAGGAAAATAAAGTTGGCACGGAAGCTGATATACCTGAAGCAACCTTTCCAAACCCTCGTTGTTCAGGAGTCACTCTAATGCTTAGCGTCCAAGACCGTGCCATCGTCAAATCCACCGTCCCGCTGTTGGAAAGCGGTGGTGAAGCCCTGATCACCCACTTCTACCGCATGATGCTGTCCGAGTACCCGGAAGTCCGTCCCCTGTTCAACCAGGCGCACCAGGCGTCTGGCGACCAGCCACGCGCCCTGGCCAACGGCGTACTGATGTACGCACGCCACATCGACCAACTCGACCAGTTGGGCGACCTGGTGGCCAAGATCATCAACAAGCACGTGGCCCTGCAGATCCTGCCGGAACACTACCCGATCGTCGGCACCTGCCTGCTGCGCGCCATCGCTGAAGTGCTGGGCGAAGAAATCGCCACCCCTGAAGTCATCGCGGCCTGGGGTGCGGCTTACGGTCAGCTGGCGGACATCCTGATCGGTGCCGAAACCACCATCTACGACCAAAAAGAACAGGCCCCTGGCGGCTGGCGCGGCGCGCGGGAATTCATCGTGGCGGCCAAGGTAGAGGAAAGCGCGGAAATCACCTCGTTCTACTTCGAACCCGCGGACAAAGGCCCGATTCTGGCGGCAGAGCCTGGTCAGTACATCGGCATGAAACTGATCCTCGACGGCGAAGAAATCCGTCGCAACTACTCCTTGTCGGCCCTGGCCAACAAAGGCCAGTACCGCATCAGCGTCAAGCGTGAAGCCGGTGGCCGCGCCTCCAACTTCCTGCACGACCAACTGCACGTGGGTTCGAGCATCCAGCTGTTCCCGCCATCGGGCGAGTTCACCCTGACCGCCAGTGAAAAACCGCTGGTGCTGATCAGCGGCGGCGTCGGCATCACCCCGACCCTGGCGATGCTCGAAGCGGCGCTGCAAACCCAGCGTCCGGTGCACTTCATCCACTGCGCGCGCAACGGCAAGGTCCACGCGTTCCGCGACTGGATCGACGGCCTGGCCGAGCGTCACCCGCAACTGCAGCAGTTCTACTGCTACGCCGAAGACGATGGTGTGAGCCCGGCGGCGCACAAGGTCGGCCTGTTGAGTCAGGAGCAGTTGGGCGAGTGGCTGCCGGCCGAGCGTGACGTGGATGTTTACTTCCTGGGGCCGAAAGGCTTCATGGCCGCGATCAAGCGTCACCTCAAGGCGCTGGGTGTGCCTGAGAAGCAGAGCCGCTACGAGTTCTTCGGCCCGGCTTCGGCGCTGGAGTAACCGATTGGCGGCTCGGCAGACCGAGTCGCCAGATTCGCGAGCAAGCCCGCTCCCACACTGGACCGCGTCGGTGCACGACACGGTCCAAATGTGGGAGCGGGCTTGCTCGCGAATGCCGCGCCGCGGTTTCAATTCCCGATAACGGCCCAAAAGTTAATCCCCGCTTAACCCGCCTGTCGTCTATTGCCCGGCATCCCCCGTCACGCAACAGACGTGTAGACTGGCGGGCATTCGATACCTTGAAGGGAAACGCGATGAGCGAGGAAACACTGCGGTTGGGGCGTGAACGGCGTTATCTGGTGTTGCTGGGCATCATCTGCCTGGCATTGATCGGTGGTGCGCTGTACATGCAAATCGTCCTCGGCGAGGCACCGTGCCCGCTCTGTATCCTTCAGCGTTACGCCTTGCTGCTGATCGCCATCTTCGCCTTCATCGGTGCGGCCACGCGCAGTCGTCGCAGCATCACTGTCTTTGAAATCCTGGTGGTGATCAGCGCCCTGGCAGGTGCCGGTGTGGCCGGGCATCACGTGTTCACCCAGTTCTATCCGGCGGTCAGTTGTGGCATCGATGTGCTGCAGCCGATCGTTGACGACTTGCCGCTGGCCAAGATCTTCCCGCTGGGTTTCCAGGTCGACGGTTTCTGCTCCACGCCGTACCCGCCGATCCTTGGATTGTCCCTGGCGCAATGGGCGCTGGTGGCCTTCGTGCTGGTGGTGGTGCTGGTGCCGTTGCTGACCATGCGCAACCGCAAGGCGCTGCGCTGAAGTCCTCTGTCACGACGCCGCAACAGGTAAAAAACGCCCCGATCCTCACAGAGAGGCCCGGGGCGTTTTTTGCATATCAGGGGGCGGTTGAAAACACCGTAGCAGGGGCAGGCAAGGGTGCGACACGTGTGCGACATGTTGTCACATCTTTAGTGTCGCACCGACTTTCAAAGCGCCGGATTGGCACAGCTTCAGGCAATGAAATTGTCTGTTTCTACCGGTGGCCATTTTTCCGTCACCGGGCGGGAGCAGGCAGTTTTAACAGGCTCTGGCGATTTGCCAGAGCCCTTGCGGCATGGGGGCTTCGGCGACACAGGTTGCGATTGCAGGGCCCCTGATACTGTCTGAAATGCCGGCGGTACACCTACTATTTTTGGTGTTTTTGTTGAGAATCTATTTCGATAACATGCGCCACTTTTGCGAGTTCTGCGAAGCATTGTTGCGGCTCGGGATATAAATTATTTCGGGATGAGACATGGTTTAAAAAACGCTACATATCTACAATCGCCCGCACTGAATCCCCCGACGCTGCTCGCTCCTTGAAGGTGCGTGAGCAGGGACCGGGGGTCGAGAGGCCGGGTGGCTTCATGCGACTCCCAGGTGTCGGTGCCTCCACTATCCGCACCAAATGGAATTGGTCTGTAACAAGGCCTTTGACCACGTATTCGAATAAGAACTCAACGCTGGCCCAGGATTTGTCGAAACGCGTCTGACGCTCGACGGGCAAGCCCTTATTCAATCCAAGAAAAATGCCAACCCTTGGCAGGGTGAAGTGTTGGCGATCAAAACCCAACTGCATTGCGCAAGCTGCTTTAGAGGTCGTGAGATGAGTAAAAACAGGTACCCCAGATTACTAGGCCTAGTGCCGCTGCTCGGCACGTTGTTGCTGGGAGGCTGCAACATGACCTTGCTCAATCCCACGGGCCAGGTCGGCCTGGAACAGCGAAACCTGATCATCACCGCAACGCTGCTGATGCTGTTGGTCGTGATCCCTGTGATCGTGATGACCTTCCTGTTCGCGTGGAAATATCGCGCGTCGAACACCAACGCCACTTACACCCCGAAATGGAACCACTCCACCAAGATCGAGATCGCGGTGTGGACTGTTCCGATTCTGATCATCATTGCCCTGGGTTACATCACCTACAAGTCGACCCACGAGCTGGACCCGTACCGTCCGATCGTCTCTGACGTGAAGCCTGTGACCATCGAAGTGGTCGCGCTGGACTGGAAGTGGCTGTTCATCTACCCGGAACAAGGCATCGCCACGGTCAACAAGATCGTGTTCCCGGCGCACACGCCGATCAACTTCAAGATCACCTCCGACGCTGTGATGAACTCGTTCTTCATCCCGGGCCTGGGCGGTCAGATCTACGCGATGGCGGGCATGCAGACCAAGCTGCACCTGATCGCCGACCGCAACGCTGAAATGGAAGGCATCTCGGCCAACTACAGCGGTGCCGGTTTCACCGGTATGAAATTCAAGGCAATCGCCACGACTCAGGAAGAATTCGACGCCTGGGTCAGCGAAGTCAAAAAGGCACCTAAACAGCTTGAACAAGCTGAATACGCAGCCCTTTCCAAGCAGAGCCAGAACAACCCAGTCGAGCTCTACTCCTCGGTTACGCCGAACCTGTTCCAGATCATCGTCGACAAGTACGAAGGCATGAAACCAGGTCCGAAAGTGAACCACGAGAAGAAAGAGAAAGAAGTGGCCGCTACGGACATGAACTCGCATTCAGCTGCCGGGGCAGAGGAGTAAACGATGTTTGGTAAATTAAGTTGGGAAGCGATCCCGTTCCACGAGCCGATCGTGATGGTGACCATCGCCATGATCGCGCTCGGCGGTCTGGCACTGTTCGCGGGTATCACTTACTTCAAGAAGTGGACCTACCTGTGGACCGAGTGGCTGACCTCGGTCGACCACAAGAAAATCGGCGTGATGTACATCATCGTCGCCATGGTCATGCTGCTGCGCGGCTTTGCCGACGCCATCATGATGCGTACCCAGTTGGCCATGGCCACCGAGGGTTCGCCTGGCTACCTGCCACCTGAACACTATGACCAGATCTTCACCGCCCACGGTGTGATCATGATCATCTTCATGGCGATGCCATTCTTCACCGGCCTGATGAACCTCGCAGTGCCGCTGCAGATCGGCGCGCGTGACGTTGCCTTCCCGTTCCTGAACTCCCTGAGCTTCTGGCTGCTGGTGTCGGGCGTGGTGCTGATCAACCTGTCCCTGGGCGTCGGCGAATTCGCCAAGACCGGTTGGGTTGCCTATCCGCCGCTGTCGGGCCTGCAATACAGCCCTGGCGTGGGGATGGACTACTACATCTGGGCGCTACAGCTATCCGGGTTGGGTACGACGCTGACGGGGGTCAACTTCCTGGCCACCGTGCTGAAAATGCGTACCCCTGGCATGAAGCTGATGGACATGCCGATCTTCACCTGGACCTGCACCTGGGCCAACGTGCTGATCGTGGCTTCGTTCCCGATCCTGACCGCTACCCTGGCACTGCTGACGCTTGACCGTTACATGGATTTCCACATTTTCACCAACGAACTTGGTGGCAATCCAATGATGTACGTCAACCTGTTCTGGGCCTGGGGTCACCCTGAGGTGTACATCCTGATCCTGCCGGCGTTCGGCATTTTCTCGGAAGTCATCTCGGCGTTCACCGGCAAGAAACTGTTCGGCCACCACTCGATGATCTACGCCTCGGGCGCGATCTCGGTACTGGGCTTCATGGTGTGGCTGCACCACTTCTTCACCATGGGTTCGGGTGCCAGCGTCAACGCCTTCTTCGGTCTGGCGACGATGCTGATTTCCATCCCGACGGGTGTGAAACTGTTCAACTGGCTGTTCACCATCTACCAGGGCCGTCTGCGTTTTACCAGCCAAGTGCTGTGGACCCTGGGCTTCATGGTGACCTTCGCCATCGGCGGCATGACCGGCGTACTGCTGGCCATCCCGGGTGCTGACTTCGTACTGCACAACAGCCTGTTCGTGATCGCGCACTTCCACAACGTGATCATCGGCGGCGCGGTATTCGGCTACATCGCAGGCTTCGGCTTCTACTTCCCTAAAGCGTTCGGCTTCAAGCTGCACGAAGGTTGGGGCAAGGCAGCGTTCTGGTTCTGGATCTCGGGCTTCTTCGTCGCGTTCATGCCGCTCTACGCACTGGGCTTCATGGGCATGACCCGTCGTCTGAACGCCACCACCAACCCTGAGTGGGTGCCGTACCTGTACGTGGCCATGTTCGGTGCGGTGATGATCGCTTTCGGTATCGCCTGCCAGTTGATCCAGCTGTACGTCAGCGTGCGTGATCGCAACAAGGCTGAAAACCGCTGCGACCACGGTGACCCGTGGAATGCACACACCCTGGAATGGTCGACCTCGTCGCCACCTCCGTTCTACAACTTCGCTGTGCTGCCAAAGGCCGATTGCATCGACCCGTTCACCGAAGCCAAGGAAAACGGTACCGCGTACAAGGTTCCGGCCAAGTACGAACCGATCCACATGCCAAACAACACCGCCACCGGTGTGGTTATGGGCGCTCTGTTGACCGTGTTCGGTTTCGCGATGATCTGGCACATCTGGTGGCTGGCGATCGCTAGCCTCGCTGGCACCGTGATCTACTTCGCGATCCACGCGGCCCGTGATGATCAAGGCTATATGGTGCCGGTCGACGTGATCGAGCGCATCGAAGCCGAGCAGCACAAGCGTCTGGTAGCGGCAGGGAAAATCCCGGCCACCGCCACCCGTGTTGAAACGTCGTTGGAAAAGGCTTAAACCATGTCGAATTTAGTGACCAATGTTGGACACGCCCATGGTGACCATGGGCACGATGACCACCACCACGATTCGGGCGAGATGACCGTATACGGCTTCTGGCTCTACCTGATGACCGACTGCATTTTGTTTGCGTCGATCTTCGCGGTGTACGCGGTACTGGTTAACAACGTAGCCGGTGGCCCGTCGGGCCACGACATCTTCGAACTGCCTTACGTGCTGGGCGAAACCGCTCTGCTGTTGTTCAGTTCGATCACCTACGGCTTCGCCATGCTGGCGTTCTTCCGTGGCAACAAGAAGCAGGTCCTGGGCTGGCTGGCCATGACCTTCCTGTTCGGTGCCGGCTTCATCGGCATGGAGATCAACGAGTTCCACATGCTGATCTCCGAGGGCTACGGCCCTAACCGTTCCGGCTTCCTGTCCGGCTTCTTCACCCTGGTCGGCACCCACGGTCTGCACGTGACCAGCGGTCTGATCTGGATGGCGATCATGATGTACCAGGTCAACAAGCACGGCCTGACGGCGACCAACAAGACTCGCCTGAGCTGCCTGAGCCTGTTCTGGCACTTCCTGGACGTCGTGTGGATCTGCGTATTCACCGTTGTATACCTGATGGGGACTATGTAAATGGCTAACGCACCACATACCCACGGCCACGACGACGCCGGTCACGGCAGCGTCAAGTCCTACGCCATCGGCTTCATCCTGTCGGTGATCCTGACCATCATCCCGTTCGGTCTGGTGATGTACCCGTCGCTGCCCAAGTCGATCACCCTGTGGATCGTCCTGGCGTTCGCGATCATCCAGGTGCTGGTGCACCTGGTGTACTTCCTGCACCTGGACCGTTCGGCCGCGCAGCGTAACAACGTGATTGCGTTTGTGTTCGCCGCGATCGTGATCGTCCTGCTGGTTGGCCTGTCGCTGTGGATCATGTTCAGCATCCACACGTTCATGATGGCGAAGTGAGGTAAGTCCGGATGTCCTTTAAGCACTTTATCCAAATCACCAAACCGGGGATCATTTTCGGTAACGTGCTTTCTGTGGCAGGCGGATTTTTCCTGGCCTCCAAAGGGCATGTCGATCTGGCCATCTTCCTGGCCGCCATGATCGGCACGTCCCTGGTGGTTGCCTCCGGTTGCGTGTTCAACAACTGCATCGACCGCGACATCGACCTGAAGATGGAACGCACCAAGAACCGGGTGCTGGTCCAGGGCCTCATCTCCCTGAAACTGGCCCTGGCCTATGCGACCGTCCTGGGTGTCGCCGGCGTTGCGTTGCTGTACAAGGTGGCCAACCCGTTGGCCGCCCTGTTCGCCGTGATCGGCTTCATCATCTACGTCGGCTTCTACAGCCTGTACCTCAAGCGCAAGTCGGTTCACGGCACGCTGGTGGGCAGTCTGTCGGGCGCCATGCCGCCGGTGATCGGCTACGTCGCGGTGAGCAACACCTTCGACATGGCCGCGCTGACCCTGCTGGTGATGTTCAGCCTGTGGCAGATGCCGCATTCCTACGCCATCGCGATCTTCCGCTTCAACGACTACCTGGCCGCATCGATTCCGGTGCTGCCCGTCAAGCGCGGAATCGAAGTGGCCAAGAAGCACATCCTGATCTACATCCTGGCCTTCCTCGTGGCGACCTTGATGCTGACCTTCAGCGGCTACGCCGGCATGAGCTACCTCGCCGTCGCCGCGGCCATGGGCATGTACTGGCTGTACATGGCCTGGACCGGCTACAAGGCAGTGGATGACACGGTCTGGGCACGCAAGCTGTTCGTGTTCTCGATCTTCACCATTACCGCGTTGAGCGTGATGATGTCCCTGGACTTCAAAGTGCCGACCGAGCTGCTGCTGACGTACGCGCCTTAAGCGTCGGATGCAACAAAGAAAAACCCCGCCCTTTTGAGAGAAGGGGTGGGGTTTTTTGTTGGGTGTTCTTCGTGCGACCTAAGCCGTGCTTCACCGGTCGAGGGCGTAACTCATAGGTAGTGGTCTCCCACACACAGCTGCCATAACGAGTGTGCAGACGCAAAAAAAGCGCCGGCAATCGTGATGGGTGGCGCTTGTGCGCCCTGCTGGCAGGCGATGTCAGGAGCGCCACAAGACCCTGTGGGAGCGGGCTTGCTCGCGAAAGCGGTCTGTCAGGCGACATTGATGCTGAATGTGACGGCCTTTTCGCGAGCAAGCCCGCTCCCACAGGGCGCGTGTCGGGCAGTTATTTACCCTGTGTGTCGAGCAAGCGGAAGAAGCGCTCGCGCACCTGCACGGTATCGCTGTGCGCCACATTGAACCGCATGAAGTGGCTGGCATCCGCCGCTTTGCTGAGCAAGGTACCCGGCGCCAGGACCAGATTGTTTTCCAGCCCTTGCCGCGCCAGCGTCTCGGCGTGCAGCCCTTCGGGCAGTCGCGTCCAGATGAACAAGCCTTCCCCCGGCAACGACGACATCGAGCACCCGGCCTCTTCCAGCCAGCCCGCCACGCGGCTGTTGGATTCATACAAGCGGTCCACCGTGCGCCGCGCATGCTTGGCGTAGCTGCCGTCGCTGAGCATGGTGCAGGTAATGTGCTCGGCCAGTTCCGAGGTCACGCCGCCGCAGGCCATTTTCAGTGCGACCAGCCGCGCCGCCAGTTGCGGCGACAGCACGGCATAACTGACCCGGCTGTTGGCGGTCAGGGTTTTCGAGAAGCCGGACAGGTAAGTGACATTGTCCAACCCGCTGGCCGCCAGGCGCGGAGTGCGGCGCTGCTGGATGTCGGCGTACAGGTCGTCTTCGAGAATGTGGAAGTTGTGGCGATGGCTCAACTCCAGCAAGCGGTACACCTGCGCAGGGCTGAACGAATGCCCGGTGGGGTTGTGCAGCGTGCTGTTGGTCATGTACAGCACAGGCTTGTGGTCGACGATGAGTTTTTCGAAGGCATCCATGTCCATGCCGTTCGATTGCCGGGCGATGGTGATGACCTTGGCCCCGTGCAGCGCCAGGTTGGCGTGCATGTTGAAGTAGCAGGGATCGTCCAGCAGCACGGTGTCGCCGGGTTTGATCAGCAGGCGCATCAGCAGGTCGATGGCCTGCATGGTGTTGGCGGTGGTGATGATCTGGTCCACCGGCACTTCGATGCCAAAGGTTGCCAGTTTCACCCGCAACACCTGGCGCAGAGGCAGGTAACCGCCGGCCACACCGTACTCACCCATGCGCGATGATGTCGCACGCAAGGTGCCGCGCACCGCCTTGAGCAGTTCATCGGCGGGCAACCAGGACGTGGGCAGAAACCCGCAACCGGGACGCAGCGCGCCGTTGTCCAGCAGCAAGGCGCGGCGCACCACGCTGAGGGTGTCCTGGGGCAGCAGGTCCGGGCCGGTGCCCCCCGGCAAGGACGTGGCGGCGCGGTGCACGTAATGCCCTGAACCCTGGCGTGACACCACCAAACCCTTGGCGCGCAAGCGGTCGAGGGCATCGACTACCGTGGATTTGCCCACGTTCATCAGGTCGGACAATTCGCGAATCGGCGGCAGCTTGGCGCCGTGGGGCAGGCCGCCGGTGGTGATGGCCCGGGACAGTTGATCGACGATCTGCTGCACCAGCGGTACACCGGGCTGGAATTCTATGGCGGCGATCACTGCACGCTGAACCTGCATTTTACTGGTCTCTCTGGCAGTAAAGTTCGTTCGATTCTATACGAACTTGCTCTGACCAAGACAAGTCCCTCTCCCTACCATCAACTGACAGACTTTTCTGAAGGGCGACCCTGCGCGGTCGAACCTTCGCCCGGTTGATGAGGTGTTGCATGAGTGTCCAGACGACGGTCGCGGTGGCCAAACCGGTAATCAACCTGCGGTTGTTCACCATCCGCATCATCACCGCCGTTTCGCTGTTTGCGGTGCTGGGCAAGGCCAACGTCTGGCTGGACACCGCCACCAACAGCATTCTGGCCCTGGGTTATCGGGCCCTGTTGCTGCTGCTTCCCCTGACGTTACTGGTGCTCGGGCGCCGTTCCTTGAGCGTCACGCTGCTCGCCGCCGCGCTGGGCCTGGTGTTATTGGCGCTGACCAGCAACCAGGGCCTGGTGATGTTTGCCGCCGCCTTGTTCGCTTACGGTATCGCCATTGCCGGTTACCTGATCAAGAGCGAAGCGGCGCAAACCAAGGAGGGCGCCGCCTACAACCGCGTCGCCATGAACATGGGCAGCCTGGTGGCGGGGCTGATTCTGCTGTCGCCCCTGTTGACCCCCACCATGTTCTTCCTCGGCGCTGCCAGTTTCGTCCTGCTGTGCCTGCCCATCGCCCTCGGCGCGACCTTTACAAGCGAGCCCGTCGTCGCCCGCCCCGCCAGCCAGGACGGCAGCGGCTGGCGCAACAAACTGCCGTGGGTGATCGCCGGGATCATCATGGGCATCAAGCTGTTTGGTGTGTTCTCGATCCTGCCACAGGCGATCCTGCTCAAGACTGGCGAACTGCCGGCCTGGTACGGCCTGATGCTGATCCTCAACAGCGCCGTGGTGGTCTTCGCCCAGGTGCCGGTGATGAAACTGATCGAGCGCACCGGCCGGTTCAAGGTCGTTGCGGTCATCGCCATCATCGTCGGCGGCTTTGCGGTGCTGTCGTCACCGGCCGCGTTCCACGTCGACACCCTCGCCGGCGCCCTGATCTGGGTGGCGTTGCTGTCCATCGCCGAATGCGCCTTCAGCTACCTCGATTACTTCTCGGTCAAGCAGAACAACATGTTCGTCAAGGAAGTGTCCCTGGGCGTCGGGGCCGGGCTGACCGTGTTGATCATGCGGGTCGCGCCGCCGCCCTATAACGCGCTGGTACTGGCCGTCATCGGCGCCGCCGGGATCCTCGCGTGGTACTGGCTCAACCGTCGATCCAACGCGTCGCTGCATGACTGAGTCATCGCCGTTTCGGTTTTCACTTTGCAAGTCGGGGGCCTTATGAATACGACTTCATGCGTAGTAGTGGTGGGTTACAACGGCAGTCGGGTTCACGACATCCAGAAACTGCGCGACCTGTGCAAATCGCTCTACAACGCCCGGCTGATCCTGCTGGTCGAGCAGATCCAGCCCTATGACGATCAAGTGGCGGACCACGTCTGCACCACCTCCCTGGCCGAGAAGGACGTGGCAGAGTCCCTGGAGCTGGTGGTCGGCTGCCTCAACGCCGACCGCTGGAAGCTGATCGGCGTGCTGCCGTTTTCCGATCGCGGGGTGTTGCTCGGTGCGGCCCTGGCCAACCATTTCGGCTTGCCCGGCATCACCCCGGCCCAAGCGCGGGCGGGCTTGGACAAGCAGGTTTTTCGTCGTCTCGAAGCGACAGCGGCGACGTCGCCCGACAGTTATCGCCCGGTGTTTTCCGCACGGGTCGAGAGCCTGCCGGAACTGCGCCAGCGCGTGGTCGAACTGGGCGGCAAAGCGTTCATCAAACCGGCCTGCGAAGGCGCCAGCCGTGGCTGCCGGGTGATCCATCATCCGTCGGAATGCGATGAAGCCTGGTTGGCACTCAAGCCTTACCGCGAAGGCGGGATCGTCCTCGAAGAGCTGATCCAGAACGCCCGTGAATACAGCTGGGATTGCGTCGCCGGCAGCACCTGGGTCACCGAAAAAACCACCACTGAAGGCGCCTACCGCGCCGAGATCCAACAAGTGGTGCCCGCGCCCCTGGCTTACGACGTTCAAGAGCGCCTGATGGACGCCGGCCGCCACATGGCCAGCCTGGTGTCCGAGGACAACGGCGCCTGGCACAACGAGGTGTTCCAAAGGGTCGACGGCCTGACCTCGGCCGTGGAAACCAACATGCGTCCCGGTGGCATGCACATCTGGGATTTGGCGCGTCGCGCTTTCATTGACTTCAACCCCTGGGAGCGCTGGGTGCGCTGGGCCGTGGAAGGCAAGATCGAGCACCATCAGCCGACCCCACGGGGCTATTGCGGCATCCGCCTGCTGCGGGCACCGGCCGGTGGCATTTTGCGTGACGCGCCAGACATCCAGGCCGTGGCCCGCGCACTGAACATCGAACTGGTCGAAGGCCAGTACGCCAAGCGCATCGGCGATTCGGTCAGCGCCCTGGTGAAAGACAACTTCTCCTTTATCGGCCACATCGTGCTGTTCAACGAACACTACGGGCAGCTCAGCAATGACCTGCTGCGCCTGGCCGAAGCCATCGAATCAAGGATCGGGATCACCAGCCTGGCGCCACCGGCCCGGGCTGTAGGTTGAATGAAGGGATCGATGATTTTTTGCAGTATTGATCAAGAGGATGTGCCAATGATTCAACACATGACCTGCGATGAACGCTTCATCGCCCTGGCCCAGGAGTTCGGTTATGACATCTACGGCGAGAACACCGCGGGCGGCCATTACGCACCGCTGATTCGCCATCACGATGAACTCTATGTCAGCGGTCTGGTGCCGCGCATGAACGGCAAGATCCACTACCCGGGACGGGTCGGGCTTGACCTGAGCATGGCCGATGCGCAGGCGGCCGCCAGCATCAGTGCGATGCGCGGCCTGGCGCTGATCGTCGACGCCATTGGCTCCCTGGACAAGATCAAGTCGTTGATTCGCATCACGGTGTACGTGAAATCCACCGCAGACTTTGTCGACCTCAGCGAAGTGGCCAACGGTGCTTCCGATGTGTTCAGTCATGTGCTGGGTGATGCCGGCAAACATACCCGCACCACGGTCGGTGTTTATCAGTTGCCGAAAAACGCGGCCATTGAAGTCGATATGATTGCCGCGTTGCGTCCTTCGGTTTTATAAGCAGTAACTATCTTTACAGCGCTGAACCGTTAACATAAGGTTCAGCGCTGTTTTATTTCCGAAGTCGATATTAAAAGGAACGTGCAGATGGATAACTTTCAAGGTGCGTTTTTTTCCTATAAGGACTTTCGTCAAAGCTTGCACCACCAATCGATAAGTCCGAAAGTATGGAAGGGCGCCGAACTTGCGCAGTTGCCGCAGACATTGGCGTCCAGCGAAGTCGATATCGTCGCGCTGGCCCATGATAAAAGCATCAATGGCTGCGAAGTGACGCCAGGCATGGCGATCGCCATGCAGTGGCTCAACCCTGGCGTTGAGCTCAAGGGCCATGCCCATTCCTGGTGGCATCTGTTCGTCATCCAGTCCGGCACGGGCCTGTTGACCCTGGGCGATGCCGACGAGGTCAATGTCGGCCCTGGTGACGTGTTGCTGGTCCCGGCCTGGACCACCCACGGCTTCGTCAACACCAGCGCCAGCACGCCGCTTGCCATGCTCAACATGAGCAACATGCCGCAGATGGCACTGCTGTCGAACTTCGCCGACAGCTACGGCCTGATCACCACTTCCCTGTAAACACCCCCTGCGATCCGCCCCTCATGTGGGAGCGGGCTTGCTCGCGAATGCGGTCCGTCATGCACCGATGACGTTGACTGATACACCGCTTTCGCGAGCAAGCCCGCTCCCACAGGTTCGGCTGCGTGGCTGAAAAATTACCTCGCAAAATCAACTTTCTGTATCCGTTGAAACTAACGATTTCTGTATCTATCGGCCCCCGAATCAACTTACTACGATCACTTCCAATGCAGGTTAATCAATGCGGCCATTGCAATGGAGTGTTCTATGGGACATCGAAATCTCAAGTTGTATGTCGGAGCCGATTTTGTCAGCGCTTTTGCGATGTCGGCTTTTGTGGCGCTCAAGGAAAAGCAACTTTCTTTCGAGTGTGTAACGGTGGACTTGAAAAGCAGAGAGAACTATCAAGGCAATTATCGTGATATTTCCCTGACCTGCAAGATTCCCACCTTACTTCATGAGGACTTCGCATTGTCGGAATCCTCCGCCATCGCCGAATACTTGGAGGAACTCTCCCCGGGTCACAAAAAACTCTATCCCCAGGACCTCAAGCAACGCGCCCGTGCCCGCCAACTGCAGGCCTGGTTGCGCAGCGACCTGCTGGTGGTGCGCAGGGAGCGTCCGTTTGACCTGGTGTATTTCGGCAAGAAAGACACGCCCCTGAGTGATGACGCCAAGGCCGCCGTCGAGCGCCTGTTCTTCGTCGCCGAAAGCCTGCTGGAGCAGGGCGCAGAGCACCTGTTCGGAGACTGGAGCATTGCCGACACCGACCTGGCCATCATGCTCAACCGCCTGGTGGCCAACGGTGACTCGGTGCCGGCGCGGCTCGTGGCTTATGTCCGCCGCCAGTGGGATCGCGACAGCGTTCGGGCCTGGATGGACATAGAGCGCGTAGCGCCGGCCAGCCATTGATATCCGCCAGCCATCATCAGGAGCGCTGCCATGCAGGGAATGTCGGAGCACGAAAGATACAAACCCTATAACTCACGGACCATCCGCGATACGCCGTACTGGCTTCGGCTGACGCCGGCGCTGCAGGAAGCCATGGATGTGGTGGCCCGGGTCATGCCGTTTCGCACCAACGAGTACGTACTGGGGACGCTGATCGACTGGAACAACATTCCCGACGATCCGATTTTCCGCATGACCTTTCCCCACAAGGACATGCTGTTGCCGGACGAATACGCCTCGCTCAAGCAGTTGATCGAGCGGGACGACAGCGCCGCCATCAAGCGCCGGATCGAGGCCATTTGGCTGCGCATGAACCCCCATCCGGCCGGGCAACTGACGCACAACAACGCCACCCTCGACGGAAAAGTCCTACCGGGCATCCAGCACAAATACCGCGAGACCGTGCTGTTTTTCCCCGGTGCCGGCCAGACTTGTCATGCGTACTGCACCTTCTGTTTCCGCTGGGCGCAGTTCATCGGCGAGGAAGAACTGAAGTTCAACGCCCGGGAATCCCAAGAGTTGGTGAATTACCTGCGAGTAAACCCGCAGGTGACCGACGTGCTGATCACCGGCGGCGACCCGCTGATCATGAACACCCGCTCGCTGGCCAGTTATATCGAGCCGCTGCTGGAACTGCCACACCTGAACAGCATCCGCATCGGCACCAAGTCCGTGGCGTATTGGCCGCAGCGTTTTGTCAGCGACAAGGACGCGCCCGAGTTGCTCGAGCTGTTTCGGCGGGTCGTCGCGGCCGGGAAAAACCTGTCGATCATGGGCCACTACAACCACCCGGTGGAGCTGCGCCAGGCCATCGCCCGGCAAGCGGTCGAGCGCATTCGCTCCACCGGCGCGACCCTGCGCATGCAGGCGCCGGTAATCCGCCACATCAACGAAAACCCGGCGGACTGGGCGGCGCTGTGGACCGAGGGCGTGCGCCTGGGCGCGGTGCCGTACTACATGTTCGTCGAGCGTGACACCGGCCCCAGTCATTACTTCGCGATGCCGTTGGCGCGGGCGTTCGAGATCTTCCAGGCGGCGTACCGCACGGTCTCGGGGCTGGCGCGCACGGTGCGCGGGCCGTCCATGAGCACCTTCTACGGCAAGGTGTTGATCAACGGCATCGAGACCGTCGCCGGGGAAAAAGTCTTTGTGCTGCAGTTCCTCCAGGCCAGGGACCCGTCATGGGTGTTGCGCACTTTTTATGCGCGCTTCGACCCGCAAGCGACCTGGTTCGACGAGTTGCGCCCGGCCTTTGGCGAGCGTGCATTTTTCTTTCAGACCGAACCTGAGCGGGTGCTGGCGCCAGCGCCGGAATTGATACCGGTGTTGCTGCAAACGGCGTAGGACAATTCATAGGAGAGCAGGGACATGAGCGGTATCCCGTTTGATCAACGCGAAGGTTTTATCTGGCTCGATGGCGAGTTCGTCGAGTGGTCCCAGGCGCGCCTGCATGTGCTGACCCACGGCCTGCATTACGCGAGCACCGTGTATGAAGGCGAGCGCGTGTACAACGGCAAGGTCTTCAAGCTGCGCGAACACACCGAGCGGCTGTATCGCTCGGCGCAGTTGATGGATTTTGCGATTCCGTTCGAGCCTCACGTGCTGGAGGCGGCCAGTCATGAACTGCTGCAACGCAACCAGGTTGCTGACGGCTATCTGCGCCCGGTGGCCTGGCGTGGCAGCGAGATGATTTCCACCTCGGCGCGCTTCAACAGCGTGCATGTGGCGATCGCCTGCTGGCAGTGGCCGAGCTATTTCGACCCGGCGGCGCGCATGGCCGGCATTCGCTTGAAGACCGCGACCTGGCGCCGCCCGCCACCGAGCAGCAGCCCCTTCGAAGCCAAGGCGTCCGGGCATTACCAGATCGCCACGCTGAGCAAGCACGACGCGGAAAACAGCGGTTACCACGACGCGCTGATGCTCGACTGGCGTGGCCACGTCGCCGAAGCCACCAGCGCCAATGTGTTCTTCGCCAAGGGTCGGAATTTGTACACCCCGGTGCCGGATTGTTTCCTCGACGGCATCACCCGCCAGACCGTCATCGAACTGGCCAAGGCCCTGGATTACCAAGTCTTCGAGACGACGATTCTGCCTACGCAATTGGGCGACTTCGACGAGTGTTTTCTCACAGGCACTGCCGCCGAAATCACACCGGTGCAGAGCATCGACGATCAGCACTACCGTCCCGGCGATGCCTGTCGCGAATTGATTGCCGCCTACACCTCAACCGTCAACGCCGGATAAACCGCCAGGAATCTCACCATGTCAGATCAAGGGATTGTTGCGTCCACCCCTTACGTTTCCCTCGGCCATCGCCACGAAGAACTGTCGTCCCGTGGCTGGACGGTGCTCATGCCCGGGGAATTTGCCCACGACGTTGTAGGAACACTGCACGAGTTTGGCCCGGTGATTCCGCAGTTCAACGGCCAGATGGCGTTCGCCATCACCCGCAAGCCGGGCTACGAAGACCTGCCGTATTCCCAGAGCATGAACGGCATCGGCCCGCACACCGAAGCGCCGGTGTATGGCCCGCCGCCACGCTACCTGGCGCTGCATTGCCATCGCCAGGCAACCTGCGGTGGCGGGCACACCGGGCTGGTGGACGGCTATGAGTTTTTGCAGTCACTGGAACGCACCGAGCCCGAGCTGCGCGAATGGCTGGAGGACACCCCGGTGGAGTTCGTTGCCACGGCCAAACCGGGCGAACCCGGCCAGCGCCGGGTCAAGGAGTACATCCTGACGCCTACAGAGGACGGGGATATTTTCCGCTTCAGCTACAACCAGTTTCACTACGGCGACGTGAATCCGTCCAAGCAAGCCTTGGAGCAATCCCGGGTCGCCAACAGCACTTCGCCGCTGGCCAGGTTTGCGCTGTTGGGCGAGGCGTATTTCGTCGAGCACAACGTTCCAGTACTGATCCCCGATGGCTGCCTGCTGATCTGGGACAACTGGCGGATGATCCACGCCCGCAGTCGGTACACTGATCCGGCGCGCAACCTGACCCGCTATTGGCTGGGCTGATTTTTCCGTCGCTCTTCACTCTTTTGGCGTACCCCTGGCGGGTACGCGTCCTACAGGTATCGCGTCATGCAAACAGCAATCGAGATCGCCCAGGTCGATCATCAACTGATCGTGCGGCTCAACCAGGCCTGGACCAAACGCGCCACCGTCTGCTCCCCGGACAGGGGCGCGGTCGAGGAAGTGTTCGACCCGGCCCGCCCGGATTACCCGGAGCAGATGGTGCCGTTTTTTCATCACCCGGCTTTCCAGGCCTTGAGCGAAGACCTCAAGAGCAGCGTGGTGACCTGGGGCTGGATCGGCTACAACTTGCGCACCGTGACCGCCGAGGAACACGTGGTGAACCCGGCGCTGAGCGTCATTGCCAATCAATACCTGGGCAAGGACGACTGGCATTTTCGCGAGGCCATGCAGCAGACCCTGATCGATGAGCACTACCACACGCTGATGCACCTGCGAGCGATCGAGCGGACCAAACTGGAGCGGGCGCTGGATCAGGACCTGGACTTGCCACCCTCGGTGACCTACCTGCGGTTGCTGGCGCTCCAAGAAACGCTGACCGAACAGTGGCAGAAAGACCTGGCGGCGATCACCTTCGCGGTGGTGGCCGAGATCAGCGTCAACGCCTATCTGGACCTGCTGGCGGACGATCAGAGCATCCAGCCGCAGAACCGCCGCGTCGCCGAGTTGCACAACCGCGACGAATACGCCCACAGCAAGGTGCTGGCCGAAGTGGCCAAGGTCATGTACGCCAACATGGCGCCGGTGCAGCGGGAATTTTTCGCACGCCACTTGTCGGTGGCGCTGAGTGCTTTTATCGCTCAGGACTACTCGATGTGGGAGGCGATTCTGACGCAGCTCGGGGTCGAGCAAGCGGCGCAGATCATTGCCGACACCCGCGAGAGCAACAGGAACGCGACCATCATGCGGGACTACAGCGGCCTGCATAAATTGGCGCAGGACCTGGGGATCAGCGAGCTGATCGACTTCGATTTTCGCCCGACGCTCAAAGCCAACGCCGCCTGAACCTGGAGGTTCGTATGTCCGTTCCCGTGTACGAAGTGTTCGCCATCCGTGTCGGCGCCAATGCCCAGCGCACCGCCAGGGAGAATTTTCTGTACGACGCCTGCTGTGGCGATCCGAATGCACCGATGCCGCTGGATTACTATTTCTGGGTCATTCGCCGTGGGCAGCAGGTGATCGTGGTCGACACCTGTTTCCAGCCGGCCACAGCCCATCGCCGCGATCGTCAGATGTTTCGCCTGCCGGAAGAATCCCTACGGCAATTGGACATTGATCCGACGCAGGTCGAGCAGTTGATCCTGACCCATTTGCATTGGGACCACGCCGGCAATCTCGCCTTGTTCCCCAAGGCCCAGGTGCATCTGCAGGAGGCGGAACTGCGCTTTTGTACCGGGCCGAAAATGGCCCATCGCACGGTGAACAAAACCTACGAAGTCGAGGACGTGATGTCGGCGCTGCCGCCGCTGTTCGAAGGGCGCGTGCGTTTGCACAACGGCACGGCCGAGGTGTGGCCCGGGGTCACGCTGCATGGCGTGGGCGGGCATACCCCGGGCAGCCAGGTGGTGCGGGTCAACACCGAGCGCGGCTGGATTGTGCTGGCCTCCGACGCGGCGCACCTGTGGGTCAACATCCGTGAGCGCAGCCCGTTTCCGATCCTGGACGACATGGCGCAGACCCTCGAGGCCTTCGCCGAAATCGATCGTTTGGCGGACAGCGAAGACCACGTCATCCCCGGTCACGACCCGCTGATTGCCGAACGCTTCCCGCACTGGAATGACGACCCGCATATCATCTGCCTGCACCAGAATCCCTTGTAGGAGCGAGCTGGCTCGCGATTGACCTAAATGCGCTGCGCTCATCCAGGACGCTCGCGTTATCGTTAACGTTCATCGCGAGCAAGCTCGCTCCTACAGGGTGCGTGTCAGCGCTGGTTTTTGAGGAGGCGGCTTAATGTCGCCAGGGCCTCGTCGATCTTCGGCGAATAGGGCACGCCACAGCCGATCCGTACGAAATGATCGAAGCGTTTGTCGTTGGAAAAAATCCCGCCGGGGGAAATCTGAATGCCGGCATTCAAGGCGTCATGAAACAGCGCCATGGACGAATGTTCCCGGGGCAGTTCCACCCACAGCAAGGTCCCGCCCTGGGGATTGCTCACGCGGGTGCCGTCGGGAAAACAGCGCAGGATGCCCGCGCTCATCTGTACCCGCTGTTGCGACAGGGTGACCCGCAAGCGCCGCAGGTAGCGTTCGTAGGACGGCGTGCTCATGAACGCGCTGATCGCCAGTTGCGACAGCGCTTCGCAGCCCCGGGTCTGGGTGTGCTTGAGCATCTCCACGCGCTCGTGCCATTTGCCGGCACTGATCCAGCCCAGGCGCATGCCCGGGGCCAGGGTTTTGTTCAGCGACGCGCAATAGATCAGGTTGTCGTCGCGATCCCAGTGCTTGAGGGTGGACAACGGTTGCTCGCTGTCCACCAGGTCGCCGTAGGTATCGTCTTCGATCAGCACCGTGTCGTGCTCGGCGCACAGCTGCACCAGCCGCGCCTTGTTGGCGTCGGGCATGATGCTGCCCAGGGGGTTGTGCAGGTTGGGAATGACGATCAGCGCCTTGATTCGTTCGGGGCCTTGCAGCAATTGCTTGAGCGCCGACAAGTTGATGCCGCTGTGGGTTGAGGCAGGGACCTCCAGCACCCGCAGGTTGAGGCTTTCGAGAATTTGCAGCAGGCCATAGAAAGTCGGCGACTCCACGGCGACGGTATCGCCGGGACTGGTCACGGCGCGCAACGCCAGGTTGATCGCTTCGGTGGCGCCGTTGGTGATCACGATGCGTTCGGCGGTCAGTTGGGTTTTGGCCGTCAGTGCCCGCCGGGCCAGCACGTTGCGCAGCGCGAGATTGCCGGCGGTGGTGCCGGTGCTGCCGAACAACTGCGGGTCCTGGCGCAGGGCCTTGATCATGTTGTCTTGCAAGGTCTTGAGCGGATACAGCTGCGGTGCGCAGTAGGCACTGGCGAAATTGACCTTGACCGTCGCCCGCTGACTGGCCTTGAGCACGGCCGAGACCTGTTCGTGAATGCCGACGTAAGCCGCTGTATCCAGCGGTGGTGGCGTGGGGGTGGGAG
>NZ_LYVP01000051.1 GCF_001984065.1 Pseudomonas sp. KK4 | reverse complement strand
GCAGGACTGCTGCGCAGTCCATCGGGAGCAAGCTCCCTCGCCACGGGTTATTACTTTCGCCAAATGTCACAGGCTGGTGACATAACTCGCCCCCTTCGTTACAAGCCCCGCACCCCCCGTTGTTTAGACTGCCCCTCAGTCATAACAACAAGAAAGGTCCCCCATGCACAGCTTCCAACCTGCCTTCAGCAGTTGGCTCAATTCACCCGCCCATCAGCAATGGCTCGCCACCGAGGGCCTGCGCCTGTTGGCGTTCGCCAAGGCGTCCAGGCTGCCTGAAGGCTTCGGCAACCTCGACGAAAAGGGGCGCCTGCCCGCCGACGCCCAGGCCGAAACCATGAACACCGCGCGCATGACCCACAGCTTCGCCATGGCCCACATCCAGGGCCTGCCGGGATTTGCCGAACTGGTGGATCACGGCATCCAGGCGCTGCGCGGGCCGTTGCGCGACGGGTTGCATGGCGGCTGGTTCGCCGTGGCCGAACACCGTGATGGCAACACCGGCAAGAACGCCTACCTGCATGCCTTCGTCGCGCTGGCCGCCAGTTCCGCGGTGGTCGCGCAACGGCCTGGCGCCCAGGCCTTGCTCGAAGACGCCATCGACATCATCGACACGTATTTCTGGAGCGAGGAGGAGGGCGCAATGCGCGAATCCTTCAACCGCGACTGGAGTGAAGAAGAGGCCTATCGCGGCGCCAACAGCAACATGCACGCTACCGAAGCCTTCCTCGCCCTGGCCGATGTCACGGATGACAAGCGCTGGCTGTACCGCGCCCAGCGCATCGTCGAGCGGGTGATTCATGGCCACGCTGCTGACAACGGGCACCTGGTGGTCGAACATTTCGACCGCGATTGGCAGCCGCTGCGTGAGTACAACCACGACAACCCGGCGGACGGTTTTCGCCCGTACGGCACCACACCGGGCCACGGCTTCGAATGGGCGCGGCTGTTGCTGCACCTCGAAGCGGCGCGGGTACAGGCCGGCATGCTCACCCCAGGATGGCTGGTGACCGACGCGCAAAAACTCTTCGAGCAAAACTGCCGGCATGGCTGGGACATCGATGGTGCGCCGGGCATTGTCTATACCCTCGACTGGGACAACAACGCGGTGGTCCGCCATCGCCTGCACTGGACCCATTGCGAGGCCAGCGCCGCCGCCAGTGCCTTGCTCAAACGCACGGGCGATGCTCAGTACGAGCAGTGGTACCGGCTGTTCTGGGAATTTTGTGAGCGTCATTTCATCGACCGTGAAGACGGCAGCTGGCACCACGAACTCGACCCGCTGAACCGCCCGAGTGCCGATATCTGGGCCGGCAAACCCGACCTGTATCACGCCTGGCAGGCCGTTCTGATTCCGCGCCTGCCGCTGGCGCCAAGCATGGCCACGGCGCTGGGGCAGTTGTCCCAGAGCGTTGCAATGTAACTGGCTATGTAACTGGTTGTGTAACCATACGGTGACATTCGCGCGTCCCTTCGTTACCTGCGAAGGGATATCCCCTGTTTAAAATCCGTGCAGCGCAAGCACCAGACTTGCAATGCATAACAAAAAGAAAGGTACTTCCAGATGAATGCGATTTCTCGCCTCGCTACTGTCATTTCTGTCGCCTCCCTGTTCCCGCTCGCCATCCTGCCCCTGAGTGTTTCCGCTGCCGACTCCAAAGGTTCGGTGGAAGTCGTGCACTGGTGGACGTCCGGTGGTGAAAAGGCTGCCGTCGATGTGCTCAAGGCCCAAGTGGAAAAAGACGGTTTCACCTGGAAAGACGGCGCAGTGGCCGGCGGTGGCGGTGCGACTGCCATGACCGTGCTCAAAAGCCGTGCCGTCGCCGGCAACCCGCCTGGCGTCGCCCAGATCAAGGGCCCGGACATCCAGGAATGGGCCTCGACCGGTCTGCTGGACACTGACGTGCTCAAGGACGTGGCCAAGGAAGAGAAGTGGGACAGCCTGCTCGACAAGAAAGTCTCCGACACCGTGAAGTACAAAGGTGACTACGTGGCGGTACCGGTGAACATTCACCGCGTCAACTGGCTGTGGATCAACCCTGAAGTCTTCAAGAAAGCCGGCATCACCAAGAACCCGACCACCCTCGAAGAATTCTATGCCGCCGGTGACAAGCTCAAGGCGGCCGGTTTCATTCCTTTGGCCCACGGCGGCCAGCCTTGGCAGGACAGCACCGTGTTCGAAGCCGTTGTGCTGTCGGTCATGGGTGTCGATGGCTACAAGAAAGCCCTGGTCGACCTGGACAACGCTGCGCTGACCGGTCCTGAAATGGTCAAGGCGCTGACCGAGCTGAAGAAAGTCGCGACCTACATGGACGCCGACGGCAAGGGCCAGGACTGGAACCTGGAAGCGGCCAAGGTCATCAATGGCAAGGCCGGCATGCAGATCATGGGTGACTGGGCCAAGTCCGAATGGACCGCCGCCAAGAAAGTCGCCGGCAAGGACTACGAGTGCGTAGCGTTCCCGGGCACCGACAAAGCGTTCACCTACAACATCGACTCCCTGGCGGTGTTCAAGCAGAAAGACAAAGGCACCGCTGCCGGTCAGCAGGACATCGCCCGCGTCGTGCTGGGTGAGAACTTCCAGAAAGTCTTCAGCATCAACAAGGGCTCGATCCCGGTGCGCAACGACATGCTGGCGGACATGGACAAGTACGGCTTCGACTCGTGCGCCCAGACTGCGGCCAAGGACTTCCTGGCTGACGCCAAGTCCGGCGGCCTGCAGCCAAGCATGGCGCACAACATGGCGACCACGCTGGCAGTGCAGGGTGCGTTCTTCGACGTCGTGACCAACTACATCAACGACCCGAAAGCCGACCCGGCCGATGCGGCCAAGAAACTCGGCGCGGCGGTTCAGTCGGCCAAGTAATCATCAGTATCGCAGGCCCCTCCCTGTGGGAGCGGGCTTGCTCGCGAAGGCGTCGTGTCAGTTGATGCATGTTTCGCCTGACCCACCGCTTTCGCGAGCAAGCCCGCTCCCACAGGGGATGTCACTGTAGTTTTATTTCCCTGTACTGGATTTCCCCATGAGTTCTGTTGCTGTGTTCAGCAAGGCCTCGCCGTTCGATGCATTGCAGCGCTGGCTACCAAAACTGGTGCTGGCGCCGAGCATGTTCATCGTTCTGGTGGGCTTTTATGGCTACATCCTGTGGACGTTCGTTCTGTCGTTCACCACCTCGACCTTCCTGCCCAACTACACCTGGGCCGGGCTTGCGCAATACGCGCGGCTGTTCGACAACGACCGCTGGTGGGTGGCCAGCAAGAACCTGGCGCTGTTCGGCGGCATGTTCATCGGCATCACCCTGGTGATCGGCGTGCTGCTGGCGGTGTTTCTTGACCAGCGCATTCGTCGCGAAGGCTTTATCCGCACCATTTACCTGTACCCGATGGCGCTCTCGATGATCGTCACCGGTACCGCGTGGAAATGGCTGCTCAACCCGGGCATGGGCCTGGACAAATTGTTGCGTGACTGGGGTTGGGAAGGCTTCCGCCTGGACTGGCTGATCGACCCGGATCGCGTCGTTTATTGCCTGGTGATTGCCGCTGTCTGGCAAGCCTCGGGTTTCATCATGGCGATGTTCCTGGCCGGCCTGCGTGGCGTTGATCAATCGATCATCCGTGCCGCGCAGATCGATGGCGCGAGCATGCCGCGCATCTACTGGAAAGTGGTGCTGCCCAGCCTGCGTCCGGTGTTCTTCAGTGCGGTGATGATCCTGGCGCACATCGCGATCAAGAGCTTCGACCTGGTGGCGGCGATGACCGCCGGTGGCCCGGGTTACTCCTCGGACCTGCCAGCGATGTTCATGTATTCGTTCACCTTCAGTCGCGGCCAGATGGGCATGGGCTCGGCCAGTGCGATTCTGATGCTCGGTGCGATTCTCGCGATCATCGTGCCTTACCTGTACTCCGAGCTGAGGACCAAGCGTCATGACTAGTCTGGCTGCAAAACCCGCGATCAGCCTGAGTCGCATCGCGATCTACGCCGTGCTGATCCTCGCCGTATTGCTGTACCTGATCCCGCTGGTGGTCATGCTGTTGACCAGCTTCAAGACCCCGGAAGACATCAGCACCGGCAACCTGCTGAGCTGGCCGACCGTGGTCAGCGGCATCGGCTGGGTCAAGGCCTGGGGCACGGTGGACGGTTACTTCTGGAACTCGATCAAGATCACCGTTCCGGCGGTGCTGATCTCCACCGCCATCGGCGCCCTGAACGGCTACGTGCTGTCGATGTGGCGCTTCCGGGGTTCGCAGCTGTTCTTCGGCCTGCTCTTGTTCGGCTGCTTCCTGCCGTTCCAGACCGTGCTGCTGCCGGCTTCGTTCACCCTCGGCAAGATGGGCCTGGCGAGCACCACCACGGGCCTGGTGTTCGTGCACGTGGTCTACGGCCTGGCGTTCACCACGCTGTTCTTCCGCAACTACTACATCAGCATCCCCGATGCGCTGGTCAAGGCCGCGCGCCTGGACGGTGCGGGTTTCTTCACCATCTTTCGCCGGATCATCCTGCCGATGTCGACGCCGATCATCATGGTCTGCCTGATCTGGCAGTTCACGCAGATCTGGAACGACTTCCTGTTCGGGGTGGTGTTCTCCAGCGGTGATTCGCAACCGATCACGGTGGCGCTCAACAACCTGGTCAACACCAGCACCGGCGCCAAGGAATACAACGTGGACATGGCAGCGGCGATGATCGCCGGGCTGCCGACCCTGCTGGTCTATGTGGTCGCAGGCAAGTATTTCGTGCGCGGGCTGACGGCCGGCGCAGTCAAGGGGTAATCATGGCTACGCTCGAACTTCGCAATGTAAACAAGACCTATGGCGCCGGCCTGCCGGACACCCTGAAGAACATCGAACTGTCGATCAAGGACGGTGAGTTCCTGATCCTCGTCGGCCCCTCGGGTTGCGGCAAGTCGACCCTGATGAACTGCATCGCCGGCCTTGAGACCATCACCGGCGGCGCGATCATGATCGGCGACCAGGACGTCAGCGGCATGAGCCCCAAGGATCGCGACATCGCCATGGTGTTCCAGTCCTACGCGCTGTACCCGACCATGAGCGTGCGCGAGAACATCGAATTCGGCCTGAAGATTCGCAAGATGAACCAGTCGGCCATCGATGAGGAAGTCACTCGCGTGGCCAAGCTGCTGCAGATCGAACACCTGCTCAATCGCAAGCCCGGCCAGCTCTCCGGCGGCCAGCAACAGCGCGTGGCCATGGGCCGTGCCCTGGCGCGGCGGCCGAAGATCTATCTGTTCGACGAACCGCTGTCCAACCTCGACGCCAAGCTGCGGGTCGAGATGCGTACCGAAATGAAGCTGATGCACCAGCGCCTGAAGACCACCACGGTCTACGTGACCCACGACCAGATCGAAGCCATGACCCTGGGCGACAAAGTGGCGGTGATGAAGGACGGGATCATCCAGCAGTTCGGCACTCCGAAGGACATCTACAACAACCCGGCCAACCTGTTCGTGGCGAGCTTCATCGGCTCGCCGCCGATGAACTTCATCCCGCTGCGTCTGCAGCGCAAGGACGGTCGTCTGCTGGCGCTGCTCGACAGTGGCCAGGCGCGCTGCGAGTTGCCGCTGGCGATGCAGGACGCAGGGCTTGAAGACCGTGAAGTGATCCTGGGTCTGCGCCCGGAGCAGATCGTGCTGGCCAACGGCGAAGGCAATGGTCTGCCAACCATTCGCGCCGAAGTCCAGGTCACCGAACCGACCGGGCCCGACACCCTGGTGTTCGTCAACCTCAACGACACCAAGGTCTGCTGCCGCCTGGCGCCTGACGTCGCGCCGGCGGTGGGCGAGACCCTGACCCTGCAATTCGATCCATCGAAAGTGCTGCTGTTCGATGCCAAGACCGGCGAACGCCTGGGGGTGGCCGGCCTGCCGAAAACCGAGAGCCACGCTGCCAACGTGACTCAGTTCAAAGGTCGCTGAGAATCAAAAAATGTGGGAGCGGCGGTGCCGCTCCCACAGGGGGAAATCCGTGACGGGTGGCCTGTCATCCGCCGCAAACCGCTGTAACCGCGTTAAACATAAAAGTTAATAACAATAAAACGAGGATGTAGGGATGAAGAAGAAAAACAACGCTCAGCTTATCTGCCAGTTATCCGCAATCGCGGCCATGACACTGGCCGGTAGTGTCCACGCAGCTGACGCGTTTAGCGCCGATTCAGAATGGATGACCGGTGATTGGGGTGGTGAGCGGACCAAGCTGATCGAGCAGGGCATCGACATCAAAATGGACTACGTCGGTGAAGTAGGCGGCAACCTTCATGGTGGCTACAACCACGACAAGACTGCGCGTTACTCCGACCAGTTCGGTCTGGGCGCGGCGCTGGATCTGCAGAAGCTGCTGGGCTGGGATAACACCCAGGCCAAGATCCAACTGACCAACCGTAACGGCGAAAACATCTCCAACGACCGTGTCGGCGACCCACGTGCCGGCACCTTGAGTTCCTCGCAGGAAGTCTACGGTCGCGGTCACATGGTTCGTCTGACCCAGTTGTGGATCAAGCACCAGTTCTTCGACAACAAGCTCGACGTCAAGGCCGGTTACTTCGGCGAAGGCGAAGACTTCAACAGCTTCCCGTGCGAATTCCAGAACCTGGCGTTCTGCGGCTCGCAGGTGGGTAACTGGGCGACCAACATCTGGTACAACTGGCCAATCAGCCAGGCCGCGATCCGCGTGAAGTACAACATTTCGCCTGAGTGGTACGCGCAGATCGGCGCCTACAACCAGAACCCGTCGCAACTGGAACACGGCAACGGCTTCAAACTCAGTGGCAGCGGCACCGCGGGCACCGTCCTGCCGGTCGAACTGGTCTGGCTGCCTAACCCGAACAACCTGCCGGGCGAATACCGTGTCGGTTACTACAAAAGCACGGCCAAGGCCAATGACGTCCGCGAAGACGAAAACGGCAACGATGCGGCCACCACCGGCAACGCCTACCGCAGCCACAGCAGCAAGCACGGCTACTGGTTCGTGGCCCAGCAACAGCTGACCAGCCACAACGGTGACGCGTCCCGCGGTCTGAACATCGCCGCCAACGCCACCTTCCACGACAAGGACACCAACGTCGTCGACAACTACCAGTCGTTGATGTTCGTGTACAAGGGCCCGTTCGATGCCCGTCCGAAAGATGACGTCGGCATTGGCTTCGCCCGTATCCATGTCAACGATGACGTGAAGAAAAACGCCGAGCTGACCAACGCCGCCAACGGTGTGACCCAGTACGAGGATCCGCTGTTCTCGCCACTGCGTGAGACTGAGTACAACTACGAACTCAACTACGGCTTCCACGTCACCAACTGGCTGACCGTGCGTCCCAACCTGCAGTACATCACTCATCCAGGCGGTGTGGATGAAGTGGACAACGCTTTGGTCGCCGGCCTGAAAATTCAGTCGGTGTTCTAACGTTGTTGCGATAAGCTCCTCTCTAATGTGCGCATTTTGCGGACAGCCAAGGCTGTCCGCTTTTTTTTGTGTGGTGTTTTCAGGACCGTAGTCAATGCTTGAGCATCCGCTGCAACGCTTCTTCAAATCCTTGCGCGAACGGCCGGTGTTTGCCTGGGAGCGCTATCAGAAGCGCGACGTGTTGGTGATCGATCACCCGCTGTGCCAGGCGGTGTTCAGTCGTCAGGGTGCGCAGTTGCTGCACTTTCAGCCCCGGGAGCAGAAACCCTGGTTGTGGTGCGCGGCAAAGTGGCCGCAGGTCGGGGCCATTCGCGGTGGCGTGCCGGTGTGCTGGCCGTGGTACGGCCGTCACCCCAGCGAAAACGCCTGGCCGTCCCATGGCTGGGCGCGCTTGCTCGACTGGAAGTTGATCGACAGCAGCAGCGACGACGATGGCGTGCGCCTGCACTGGCAGTTGCAACTGTGCGACTGGCAAGCGGACTTGCACGCGCACTTGGGTGAGCGCATGGACCTGCGCCTGAGCACCGAGCATCACGACAGCCTGCCCTGCCAGTTGAGCCAGGCGTTGCACGCCTATTGGCGTATTGGCGACGTCGGTGAGGTAGCGCTGTCTGGGCTCGAGGGCGTCCAGGGTTATGACCAGTTGAACCGCGAGTTTTGTCAGCAGGAAGGCGAGTTGCGGGTCGATGGCGGGTGCCAGCGGGTGTTTCAACATGACGGCGAACTGCAGCTCAACGACCACGCCTGGCAGCGGGCGTTGTGCATCGATACCGGCGAGACGGCGGACACGGTGGTGTGGCACCCCGGTTCGCGGCCGTTGCTTGGGGTGAACTGGAACGAAATATCGGAATTCGTTTGCGTGGAGGCGGCGAGTGGCGGCACCGCCAGCTTGTGCCTGAAGCCGGGGGAGCGGGCGCATGTGAGTTTGCAGGCGCGGGTTGGGATTTGAATGGATGGTGTTGCGGCTGACGCCTTCGCGAGCAAGCCCGCTCCCACAGGGGATTGGTTTGAAACACACATGCTGTGTTCACTGAAGATCCCTGTGGGAGCTAGCTCCCACAGGGGATTGGTTTGGAACACACATGCTGTGTTCGCTGAAGATCCAATGTGGGAGCGGGCTTGCTCGCGAAGAGGCCTGAAAAGACGATGAAGGTGCCGAGTTAGTTGAACTCATCCCCTACCGGATACCGGCTGGCATTCAAACTCTCTTTGATCTTGCGCAAATGCGGCTGGAAATCCACGCCCCGGCGCAGGGTCATGCCGGTGGCCAGTACGTCCAGCACGGTCAACTGAATGATCCGCGAGGTCATCGGCATGTAGATGTCAGTGTCTTCCGGCAGCGGGATGTTCAGGCTCAGGGTGCTGGCCTTGGCCAGCGGTGAGCCCTCGGCGGTCAAGCCCAGCACCGAAGCGCCGTTTTCCCGGGCGATGCGCGCCACTTCCACCAGTTCGCGGGTGCGGCCGGTGTAGGAAATGATCACGAACAATTCGCCGGTGTGCGCCACCGAAGCGATCATGCGCTGCATCAGCACGTCGGCATGGGCGGTCACGGCCAGGTTGAAGCGAAAGAACTTGTGCTGTGCATCCAGCGCCACCGGGGCCGAAGCGCCGAGGCCGAAGAAGTGGATCTGCCGGGCCTGGATCAACAGGTCGACCGCGCGGCTTATCAGGCTCGGGTCCAGGGCCTGCAGGGCACTGTCGAGGGAAGCGATGGCGCTGCCGAAAATCTTCTTGGTATAGGCTTCGGGATTGTCGTCGGCTTCCACCGCGCGGCTGACATAGGCCGCGCCGCTGGCCAGGCTCTGGGCCAGTTGCAGCTTGAGTTCGGGGTAGCCGCTGACGCCGAACGAACGGCAGAAACGGTTGACCGTCGGTTCACTGACCGACGCGGCCTGGGCGAGGGCGGCGATGCTGAAGCGGGTGGCCTGCTGCGGGTTGAGCAGGATCACCTCGGCGACTTTGCGTTCGGCCTTGTTCAGCTCTTCAAGGCGACTCTGGATCTGCTCCAGTAAATTTCGCACGCGGTCCATATAAGTATCCTTGATTCACCTGCGCCGATAAGCGCATGGCTAATGCAAAAAGGGCCTTTGGTGGGGCCCGTCACGGTGGCCTATCCTACTGATGGCTCTGACTGACCACCACACGGAATCTGTATTTTGCGAAAATGTTGTGGTTATTACTACATTTTCCCTTGAGTGATGCCTTGAAAAAAGGTATTTGTAGCTTAACTTGATAAAAGAACAAACATCATGCTTTCGATTACGGTTGAACCGTGCACCTTTGCCTTGTTCGGCGCTCTGGGCGATCTGGCCCTGCGCAAGCTGTTCCCCGCCCTTTATCAGCTCGACGGCGCCGGCCTGTTGCATGAGGACACGCGCATCATCGCGCTGGCCCGTGAGCCCGGCAGCGAGCAGGAGCACCTGGCGTTCATCGCGTCCGAGTTGCGCCGCTACGTCGGGGCCAAGGATCTGGACGAAGCCGTGGTCGAGCGCTTCCTCGCTCGCCTGACTTACCTGCACGTGGATTTCCTCAAGTCCGAAGACTACGTGGCCCTGGCCGAACAGGCCGGCAGCGCGCAACGGATGATTGCCTATTTCGCCACGCCCGCTGCGGTATACGGCGCGATCTGCGAGAACCTGGCCAAGGTCGGCCTGGCGGAAAACACCCGCGTGGTGCTGGAAAAGCCGATCGGTTCGGACCTCGAATCCTCGCGCAAAGTGAACGACGCCGTGGCCCAGTTCTTCCCGGAGAACCGCACTTACCGCATCGACCACTACCTGGGCAAAGAGACTGTCCAGAACCTGATCGCCCTGCGTTTCGCCAACAGCCTGTTCGAAACCCAGTGGAACCAGAACTACATCTCCCACGTGGAAATCACCGTCGCCGAGAAAGTCGGGATCGAAGGCCGCTGGGGCTACTTCGACAAGGCCGGCCAGCTGCGGGACATGATCCAGAACCACCTGCTGCAACTGCTTTGCCTGATCGCCATGGACCCGCCGGCGGACCTCTCCGCCGACAGCATCCGCGACGAGAAGGTCAAGGTGCTCAAGGCCCTGGCGCCGATCAGCCCGGAAGGCCTGACCACGCAAGTTGTGCGCGGCCAATACATCGCCGGCCACAGCGAGGGCAAATCGGTCCCGGGTTACCTGGAAGAGCCGAACTCCAACACCCAGAGCGACACCGAGACCTTCGTCGCCCTGCGTGCCGACATCCGCAACTGGCGCTGGGCCGGCGTGCCGTTCTACCTGCGTACCGGTAAGCGTATGCCGCAGAAGTTGTCGCAGATCGTCATCCACTTCAAGGAGCCGTCGCACTACATCTTCGCCCCCGAGCAGCGCCTGCAAATCAGCAACAAGCTGATTATCCGCCTGCAACCGGACGAAGGCATTTCCTTGCGTGTGATGACCAAGGAGCAAGGCCTGGACAAAGGCATGCAGCTGCGCAGCGGGCCGCTGCAGCTGAATTTTTCCGACACCTGGCGCAGCGCACGGATTCCCGATGCCTACGAGCGGTTGTTGCTGGAAGTGATGCGCGGCAATCAGAACCTGTTTGTCCGTAAAGATGAAATCGAAGCCGCGTGGAAGTGGTGTGACCAGTTGATCGCCGGATGGAAGAAATCCGGTGATGCGCCCAAGCCGTACGCGGCCGGGTCCTGGGGGCCGATGAGCTCCATTGCACTGATCACGCGGGACGGGAGGTCGTGGTATGGCGATATCTGATTTGAAACTGCCTCAGGGCGTCAGCGCCCGTGAGTTCAAGAACCCGGCGCAATTGGCCGAGGGCTTGGCGCTGAGCGTGGCCAAACAACTGAGCGAGGCGATCGACGCCCAGGGCACCGCGACCCTGGTGGTGTCCGGTGGCCGCAGCCCGGTGGCGTTTTTCCAGCACCTGGCCAAGCAGGCGCTGGACTGGTCGAGCGTGGTGGTCAGCCTGGCGGACGAGCGCTGGGTGCCGGTGGAGCACGCCGACAGCAACGCCGGCCTGATCAAGAAATACCTGCTGCAAGGCCCGGCGGCCAAGGCGCAGTTCCTGAGCCTGTACAGCGCCAGCGCCAACCTGGAGCAGGCAGCCGAGCATGCCGATCGCTTGCTTTCCGAATTACCAGTGATTGACGTGCTGATACTGGGCATGGGCGATGACGGACACACCGCCTCGCTGTTCCCCGGCAGCCCGAACCTGGCCGAAGCCCTGCAGGCCGATGGCATTCGTCGCTGCTACCCGATGCTGGCGCCGACCGTGCCGCATCAGCGCCTGACCATGAGCCGCGCATTGCTGGCCTCGGCCAGGCACAAAGTCCTGTCGATTTCCGGTCAGTCCAAACTGACCACATTAAATACCGCACTGGCCGGTGACGACGTCGCCGCATTGCCGATTCGCGCGTTTTTGCAACCCACGTTAGAGATTTACTGGTGCCCATGAGCCAAGGAACAGCCGCTATGAAAAACC
Source organism: Pseudomonas sp. KK4 (assembly GCF_001984065.1). Classification (GTDB taxonomy): domain Bacteria; phylum Pseudomonadota; class Gammaproteobacteria; order Pseudomonadales; family Pseudomonadaceae; genus Aquipseudomonas. The sequence continues at coordinate 29,022 of NZ_LYVP01000051.1, read as the reverse complement.
CATCCCCGACCGTTTCCATGGCGGATAAAGTTGCCCTGATCGACAGCCTCTGCGCCAAGGCGCGGATCCTGCCGGTGATTACCATTGCCCGTGAGCAGGACGTCCTGCCGCTGGCCGATGCCCTCGCTGCCGGTGGCCTGACCGCGCTGGAAGTGACCCTGCGTTCGCAGTTCGGCCTCAAGGCCATTCAGATCCTGCGCGAGCAGCGTCCGGAACTGATGACCGGCGCCGGCACCGTGCTCGATCGGCAGATGCTGGCGGCGGCGGAAGCGGCGGGCTCGCAGTTCATCGTCACCCCGGGGATCACCCGTGACCTGCTGGAAGCCAGCGTCGACAGCCCGATTCCGCTGTTACCAGGCATCAGCAATGCCTCGGGCATCATGGAAGGCTATGGCCTGGGCTATCGCCGCTTCAAGCTGTTCCCGGCGGAAGTCAGCGGCGGCGTTGCGGCCATCAAGGCCCTGGGCGGCCCGTTCGGCGAAGTGAAATTCTGCCCGACCGGCGGCGTGGGTCCGGCCAACATCAAGAGCTACATGGCGTTGAAAAACGTCATGTGCGTGGGCGGTAGCTGGATGCTGGATCCGGAGTGGATCAAGAACGGCGACTGGGCCCGCATTCAGGAATGCACCGCCCAGGCCTTGGCGCTGCTGGACTGATCTGCTTCACCCTACACTCGTTGTGTGCTTGACGGCTTTACGGTGCGCTTGGTCGGTGCACCGTTTTTTTTTGCCTGCGAAAAACCTGAAGTCGACGCGGTCACCGTGGGAGCGATCAGCGCAGTGCTTTCAGGGCCGTGATCAGTTGCTGCATATGATCGGCGGTGGTGGTCAGCCCCGGTGTGATGCGGATGCACGGCCCACACGCGGCGCCCGTGCGCACCACAGTGAACAGGTTGTAGTCCTCCAGCAGTCGCCGGGCCATGACCTGTTGATCGGCCTGTTCGGTAAAACGCATGGACGTGATGCCGCAATACAGCCGCGGATCATCCGGAGTCAGCACTTCGATGCCCGGCAACTGACGCACTTGGCGCACCCACAGGTTGCGCAGGTAGTTGAGCCGCGTGCCCTTGGCCACGGCGCCGCCCATGGCGTGATGTTCCTCGATCACCAGCGGCAGGGTCAGCAACGCCGGAATGTTCGGCGTGCTGTAGGGTGTGCGCCCACGGATGTCGGTCACCGGGAAATGCAGTTCGCCCATGTCCGGGTCGATGTCCGCCAGGCGCTCGGGCGCGATATAGAGCAAGCCCAGGGTCAGCGGCGCGCCGATCCACTTGTGCAGGTTGTAGGCGGCGAACGCGATGCCCAGTTCATCGAGGTTGAATTCCAGCTGCCCCAGGGCATGGGCGCCATCGAGTATCACATCGATGCCATATTCCTTGGCGGCGGCGGCAATGGCCTGCACCGGCATCACCAGGCCTGTGCGGTGGGTGACGTGGGTCACCGCCATGAGCTTCAGGCGCGGATGACGGGCGAAGGCCTCGCGGTACGTGGCCAGCAGGCTGTCGAAGCTGGCAGGGTGCTGGTGTTCGATCTTGATCACCTCCACGCCGCGATGTTTGGCCAGCCAGCCCATGGCGCCCTTGACCGTGTCGTATTCCAGATCGCAGAACAGCACCTGATCACCCGGTTGCAACCGATTGTAGTTGCGGATCAACGACTGCAAACCGTCCGATGCATTGCGGGTCAGGGCCACGGCTTCGGTGGGCACGCCGATCAGGTCGGCGACCACCGCCTGGACCTTCAGGCTCTCGCCCTGCTCGAACTGCTGGCGCACATGCACCGAATTGCCACGGTTGATCAGTTCGATGTTGCGCTGGTACTCCTCGACCACCGTGCGCGACATGCGCCCGAAGTAACCGTTTTCCAGGTTGATCGGCCCCGGTTGCAGATCGTAGCGATCGGCAAAGGTCTGCCAGAAGGCTTCATCACGGGCGCGGCGTGTGTTGTCGGGCATGGGGGTCTCGGTCAGGGGCATTGAGTGATGAAGCGGTATTCAGTGACGCGGCGCGGGTTTGCCATGTTTGGCGCGCAACGGTTCAAGCAGTTCCGACAGACCGTTGTGGTCGATCTCTTGCATCAGGGCCAACAGGCCACCCAATTCGCCATGGGGAAAACCTTCCCGGGCAAACCAGTTCAGGTACGGTCCCGGCAGGTCGGCGATGATCCGGCCCTTGTACTTGCCGAAGGGCATTTGCCGAGTGATCAGCAGTTCGAGTTTTTCAGGGTTCATCAGTCAGTCGTCTTTGTCCAGTGAGTCGGAAAATACAGGCATTCTGCATGCAGGCCAATTGACAGATCATGCAAAAAAAACGGATACAGATTTTTCTGTTAATACTAACTAATTGAAAAATAAAGATTTTATTGTCGGTCAGAAGCTGGCATGCGCTCTGCAATGACTTACTCACCTTTCATCAACCGCAAGGAATTGAAAAATGACCGACATGAACAAAGAAGCGATCTCTGTACTCAACGACCTGATTGAAACCAGCAAAGACGGTCAGGAAGGGTTCAAGACTTGCGCTGAAGACATCAAGCACCCAGAACTCAAAACCCTGTTCGTGCAACGTTCGGCCGATTGCGCTTCGGCGGCTGCCGAACTGCAAAGCGCCGTGCGCTCCATGGGTGGCGATCCTGAAACCTCCACCAGCGTCAGCGGCGACTTGCACCGTCGTTGGGTTGACGTGAAATCGATGTTCACCGGCAAGGACGAAGAAGCCGTACTGAACGAAGCCGAGCGCGGTGAAGACCACGCCCTGAAGGCCTATCGCGAAGCGATGGAGAAAATCAACAAGCACAACCTGGTAGGTATTCGTGACCTGGTTGAACGCCAGTACCACGGCGTGCAACGCAACCACGATCAGGTCAAAGCCCTGCGCAACCAGGCTCGTGCCCGTTCGTAAGCGTCACTTGTAATACCTGTGGGAGCGGGCTTGCTCGCGAAGGCGGTAGTCAATTCAACATTGAGGTTGATTGACCCTGCGCATTCGCGAGCAAGCCCGCTCCCACATTTTGTCGTGCGTTGAATCAGCCGATGCTGATTGAGGGCAGCTCGGTCAAGGTCACCGACTGCTGCTTGCGCGGCGCGAGGATTTCCGCCTCGCCATCCACCACCAGTTCATCGCGCTGGTTGAACACCCGAGTGGCGATGCGCACGCGGAATTTCGGCAGTTTTTCCAGGATTTCCAGGCGCACCGTCAGGGTGTCGCCGATCTTCACCGGCTTCTGAAAACTCATCTGCTGACCAATGTAGATAGTGCCCGGCCCAGGCAACTCGCAGGCAACCGCGGCGCTGATCAGCGCACCGCTGAACATGCCGTGGGCAATGCGTTCCTTGAACATGGTGCTGGCGGCGTATTCGGCGTCCAGGTGCACCGGGTTGTGGTCCCCCGACATTGCGGCGAACAACTGAATGTCACGCTCTTCGACTGTCTTGCTGAAGCTGGCGGTCTGGCCGACTTCGAGGGCTTCGTAAGGGGTGTTGGTAACCTGGGTCATGTGTCTGAATTCCTGTGACGAATAAAAAGATTCACAAAAAACTATTCGGTGCGGTGGGGCCGAGGGTTGTTCAGTGTCTGGTCGATCCAGGCCAACACATCGGCGGTCACTTCATCGCGGTTGGTTTCGTTGAACAGTTCGTGTCGGGCCTGGGGGTAAACGGTCAGTTGCAGGTTCTGACTGCCGGCCTCGCGCAAGGCGCCGGCCAGATCCTTCAGACGCTTGCCTTCGCTCACCGGATCACATTCGCCGCCGATCACCAGCAACGGCAGGCCCGGATCGATCTGAGCGAGATTGGACGCTTTGCTGATTTGCTGCAACCCGCCGAGCAAATCGATCCACAGCTGGTTGGTGCAGCGAAAGCCGCAGAGCGGGTCGTGGGCGTACAGGTCGACCTCCGCCGGGTCGCGGCTGAGCCAGTCGAAGGCCGTGCGAGCCGGTTTGAATTTCTTGTTGAAAGAGCCGAACGACAACCATTCGATCAGCGCGCTGCGCCCTGTGCGGCCCTGGCGCAGGCGTTCGAAGCGGGCGATCTGGCGTGCCGCGCGGTAAAGCGCCACGGGCTGGAAATTCGAACCACTGAGGACGGCGCCGTGCAGGCTGGCGCTGTGATGCAACAGATAGGCTTGGGCGATGTAGCTGCCCATGCTGTGGCCCAGCAGCACGATCGGCGTGCCGGGGTGTTGCTGGCCGATGTGTTGATTGAGGCACGCCAGGTCGCCAACCACTTTGGCCCAGCCGTCCTCATCGGCGAAATGCCCGAGAGTGCCGTTTTCGGCAGTTTTGCCATGTCCGCGCAGGTCCGGAGCGTACAGCGCGTAGCCGTTCTCACAGCATTGCTGCGCCAGCCGCGCATAGCGACCGCTGTGTTCGGCCATGCCATGGGCCAGCAGGATCACGGCCCGGGGCGCGCCGTCGGGTAGCCACTGGTTGACGAACAGTCGGCTGCGGTCACTGGTGGTGAGCCAGAACGTCTCATGGATCATGGCGATTCCTTTTGCTGATGCTAAACACAGTGTAGGAGCGAGCTCGCTCGCGATGGACGCCAACGATAACGCGGGAAACCTGACATCCCTTTTTGTTCTGAGGTTCATCGCGAGCGAGCTCGCTCCTACAGTAGTTGGTCCGGGATCAATCAGCCTGCGCCGCGGCACCAAGATTCACGCGATCTATGACACCCGCCCGCATATTTGCCTGATTGTCCATAGCTGCTAGTGTCCGTGAAGCTCCGCTTTTCTGCGTTTGGAGGCAAGCGACAGAAATGACAGAAAAGCGGCCCCGGATCGGCTCAGGTAAAGAGGACAAGAACAATGCAACCTGATTTCTGGAATGACAAACGCCCCGCCGGCGTACCGCTGGACATTGATGTCGCTGAGTACAAGTCGGTCATCGAGGTGTTCGAGCGTTCCTGCAAGAAGTTTGCTGATCGCCCGGCGTTCAGCAACATGGGCGTGACCCTGACCTATGCCCAACTGGAACGCTACAGCGCAGCGTTCGCCGGTTACCTGCAGGCGCATACCGATCTGGTGCCGGGGGATCGCATCGCGGTGCAGATGCCCAACGTCCTGCAATACCCGATCGCGGTGTTCGGCGCCTTGCGCGCCGGGCTGATCGTGGTCAACACCAACCCGCTGTACACCGCGCGGGAGATGCGTCACCAGTTCAAGGATTCCGGCGCCCGGGCGCTGGTGTACCTGAACATGTTCGGGCAGAAGGTCCAGGAAGTGCTGCCCGACACCGACATCCAGTACCTGATCGAAGCGAAAATGGGCGACCTGATGCCCACCGCCAAGGGCTGGCTGGTCAACACCCTGGTGAGCAAGGTGAAGAAAATGGTCCCGGCCTATTCCTTGCCCCAGGCCATTTCCTTCAAGAGTGCCCTGCACCAGGGCAGAGGCCAGGCCATCAAGCCATTGAATGCCGGCCTCAACGACATCGCCGTGCTGCAATACACCGGCGGCACCACCGGCCTGGCCAAGGGCGCGATGCTCACCCACGGCAACCTCGTGGCGAACATGCAGCAGGCGCGGGCCTGCCTGAGCCAGTCTTCCAGCGACGGACAGCCGCTGTTGCGCGAAGGGCAGGAGATCATGATCGCGCCGCTGCCGCTGTACCACATCTATGCCTTCACCGCGAACTGCATGTGCATGATGGTGACCGGCAACCACAACGTGCTGATCACCAACCCGCGGGACATCGGCGGCTTCATCAAGGAACTGAAGAACTGGCGGTTCTCGGCGTTGCTGGGGCTCAACACGCTGTTCGTGGCGCTGATGGACCACCCGGACTTCAAGACCCTGGATTTCTCCAGCCTCAAGCTGACCAACTCCGGCGGCACCGCGCTGGTCAAGGCCACCGCCGAGCGCTGGGAGCAGTTGACCGGTTGCCGCATCACTGAAGGCTACGGCCTGACCGAAACCTCGCCGGTGGCCTGCACCAACCCCTATGGCGACCAATCGCGGATCGGCACGGTTGGGCTGCCGGTGCCGGGGACCACGCTCAAGGTCATCGATGATGAGGGCGTCGAGCAGCCGCTGGGCGAGCGCGGCGAACTGTGCATCAAGGGCCCGCAGATCATGAAAGGCTACTGGCAGAAACCCGAGGCGACCAACGAAGTGCTGGATGCCGAGGGCTGGTTCAAGTCCGGTGACATTGCCGTGATCGACCCGGATGGTTTTGTGCGCATCGTCGATCGCAAGAAAGACATGATCATCGTCTCGGGTTTCAACGTGTACCCGAACGAGATCGAAGACGTGGTCATGGCCCACCCGAAAGTGGCCAACTGCGCGGTGATCGGCGTGCCGGACGAGCGTTCGGGGGAGGCGGTGAAGTTGTTCGTGGTGGCCCGTGAGGCTGGGGTCAGCCTTGAAGAGCTCAAGGCCTACTGCAAAGAGAATTTCACCGCGTACAAAGTGCCCAAGCACATCGTGCTGCGTGAGTCGTTGCCGATGACGCCGGTGGGCAAGATTCTGCGGCGGGAATTGCGCGATATCGCCTGATCGGTGATAGCCGCGCGTTGCGCGGATCCTGTAGAGCGAGCTTGCTCGCGATGATCATGAAGGGTGACGAGCAAAACCGGATGCCCGCGGCGGTCTCCGGTTTTTCGCGAGCAAGCTCGCGCCTACAGTTTTATCTTCAGCCCCGTTTTCCGAGGCCTCCAGAGCATAATGGAATTTTTGCTCTAAAATGACTGCCTGCCATTCTTGAGTCACAAATGTGACCGTAGAGGCCGCTTTTGGCTCTGGTCGCCCCTTGGCAAAGCTGCTACTCTCGGCGCGCTTTGTGACTTCTCGGCCTAGTAAAAAGCCAGACTCACCTATAGACAAACACCAATAATAATCGCATCAAATGCGGTGCTGAATTCGCGTTGCTGAGGAGTGGGCTTCCATGAACGAAGACTTTTGGAAGGATAAGTACCCAGCTGGAATTGCTGCCGAGATCAATCCAGACGAGTACCCGAATATTCAGGCAGTGTTGAAGCAGTCCTGCCAACGCTTTGCCGACAAGCCGGCGTTCAGCAACCTGGGCAAGACCATCACCTACGGTGAGCTGTACGAATTGTCCGGTGCCTTTGCCGCGTACCTGCAACAGCATACCGATTTGCAGCCGGGCGATCGAATCGCCGTGCAGTTGCCCAACGTGCTGCAGTACCCGGTTGCCGTCTTCGGTGCCATCCGCGCCGGTTTGATCGTGGTCAACACCAACCCGCTGTACACCGCGCGGGAAATGGAACACCAGTTCAACGATTCCGGCGCCAAGGCCCTGGTGTGCCTGGCCAACATGGCGCACCTGGCCGAGACCGTCGTGCCGAAAACCGGCGTCAAGCACGTGATCGTCACCGAAGTGGCCGACCTGCTGCCACCGCTCAAGCGCCTGCTGATCAACAGCGTGATCAAGTACGTGAAGAAAATGGTGCCGGCCTATCACCTGCCTAAAGCCGTCAAGTTCAATGACGTGTTGAGCAAGGGGCACGGTCAGCCTGTGAAGGAAGCCAGCCCGGCCAGCAGCGATGTTGCCGTGCTGCAATACACCGGCGGCACCACCGGCGTGGCCAAGGGCGCGATGCTGACCCACCGCAACCTGGTGGCGAACATGCTGCAGTGCAAGGCGCTGATGGGCTCCAACCTCAATGAAGGCTGCGAGATCCTGATCACGCCGCTGCCGCTGTACCACATCTATGCCTTCACCTTTCACTGCATGTCGATGATGCTGATCGGCAACCACAACATCCTGATCAGCAACCCGCGCGATCTCCCGGCGATGGTCAAGGAACTGTCGAAGTGGAAGTTCAGCGGTTTCGTCGGCCTCAACACCCTGTTCGTGGCGCTGTGCAACAACGAAGGCTTCCGCAAGCTCGATTTCTCGGCACTCAAAGTCACCCTCTCCGGTGGTATGGCCCTGCAACTGGCGGCCGCCGAGCGCTGGAAAGAAGTGACCGGTTGCGCCATCTGCGAAGGTTACGGCATGACAGAGACCAGCCCGGTGGCCACAGTCAACCCGATCCAGAAAATCCACGTCGGCACCATCGGCATTCCCGTGCCTTCGACCCTGTGCAAGATCATCAACGATGCCGGCGTCGAGCAACCGATGGGCGACATCGGCGAGCTGTGCATAAAAGGCCCGCAGGTGATGAAGGGCTACTGGCAGCGCCAGGAAGCCACCGATGAAATCCTCGACAGCGAAGGCTGGCTGAAGACCGGTGACATCGCGCTGATCCAGCCCGACGGCTACATGCGCATTGTCGATCGCAAGAAAGACATGATCCTGGTCTCCGGTTTCAACGTGTACCCCAATGAGCTCGAAGACGTACTGGCGACCCTGCCGGGCGTACTGCAATGCGCGGCCATCGGCGTGCCGGACGAGAAGTCGGGCGAGGCGATCAAAATTTTCATCGTCGCCAAGCCGGGTGTGACCCTGACCAAGGAGCAGGTGATGGAGCACATGCGCGCCAACGTCACCGGCTACAAGGTCCCGCGTTCGCTGGAGTTCCGCGACGCGCTGCCGACCACCAACGTGGGCAAGATCCTGCGCCGCGAATTGCGTGATGAAGAGCTGAAAAAGCTCAAAGCCAAGCAAGCGACCGCGTAACCAACAAAAAGCCCCGCAGATGCGGGGCTTTTTGTTGGCGAGCATGACGCTTTCAAGGCGAGCGAGCTGTTGTGGCGAGGGAGCTCGCTCCCGCTGGGCTGCGAAGCGGCCCCAAAAATCGTAACTGCGGTTCGCCTACAATGCTGGGGTGCCACCTTTCAGGGCTTCTTCGCAGCCCAGCGGGAGCAAGCTCCCTCGCCACGGAGTTCTCCTCCGGCCGACCGGGCTACTGCCGAAACGGCGCAAAATTGACGTTGGTGCCCGCCGGGCGCATGTCCTGCAGGTACGAGTCCTTGTCGGCGCTCAACTCCAGGCTCAGCGCGGCTTTGCGCTTGCCCTGGTTACGCACCACCAGGCCTTCGAGTTTCTCGCGCAGGAACACCGTCGGCACCTTCAGGTGCAGCAGTTCGTCGGTGTCTGGCGTGTGCATCAGCAGGTGAATCCACTCGTACTGACCAATGGCCAGTCGCGCCACCGGGATGTCGAACCACCAAATGTTGCGGTTGCGGTTCAATTCGGTGAAATGGCAGTTGTTGACGCCAAGCACAGCACCGCCAAGTTCCTGGTTTCTGCGGGCAATGGCCTGCTTTTTATCGAGTTTCATAACATTCCTGCGGGTGTTGGATCTTCAGCGTCAGAGCGCCGATACGTCGCGCATTCTCGGGGGTTGGCGGGCAAACATAAAGCGCAACTTGTCTGCCGCGATGAAATGTCCCGATGAAAATAAATGAAACTCCCGGTAAAAGCCTCCGGTCAACCTTGTGTAACGACTTTTTCTCATTGATTTGTTCCACAGGAGAAACACCATGGGCAGCACTGGCGATAAAGTAAAAGGCATGGCCAACGAAGCGGTCGGCAACGTCAAGCAAGGCGTGGGCAAGGCCACTGACAACACCAAACTGCAAGCTGAAGGCAAACTGCAGGAAAAGAAAGGTGAAGCGCAACAAGCAGTCGGCAAGGCCAAAGATGCCATCAAGAAAGGCGTCGACAAGGCTTGATCCGGCCCTTGATGACAAACATGAACGGCCATCCACGGATGGCCGTTTTTGTGTCGGCCTGAACTTGATTCATTAATTTGTTTCAAAGTCGCAAGGTAAGCTACTTTGATGAAATAAAACGGCCCCTGAGTCGCCATGACTTCAATCCCATTTTGCGGCGAAAGGAGACGCTAATGATTTTCCCGGACATGAGAGGCTTGCCCCTGCACCGTGTGATGGTGCGCACGGTCACCGAGTTCGTTGACGACGAAATGTCGACCTATGCTTCGGCGCTGGCCTATCAAATGCTGTTTTCGCTGTTCCCCTTCATTCTGTTCCTGATCGCCCTGATCGGCTTCCTGCACCTGCCGGACTTTTTCTCCTGGCTGCGCCTGCAATCGGAACTGGTACTGCCGCCCCAGGCGCTGGAGCAGGTGAACCCGGTGATCGACCAGTTGCAGCAGTCCAAAGGTGGCTTGCTGTCGGTGGGTATCGTGATTGCGCTGTGGACGGCCTCGGCCGGCGTGCGGTTGATGATGAGCGCGATGAACGCTGCCTACGATGTGGTCGAAGGCCGCCCGGCCTGGAAGCGTTTTCCGCTGTCGATCATTTACACCGTAGGTATCGCCGGCATGCTGCTGATCGCCGCGGCGCTGATGGTGCTGGGACCGCAAGTGATGAGCTGGATCGCCGCGCAAGTGGGCCTGGAATACTTCATTGTCACGCTGTGGACCATCGCCCGCTGGCCGGTGATCGTGATCCTGCTGATGGTGGCCGTGGCGTTGATCTACTACGTGATGCCTGACGTCAAACAGGAGTTTCGCTTCATCACGCCGGGCTCGGTACTGGCGGTGGTGGTGTGGATCATCGCGTCCCTGGGCTTTGGCCTGTACGTCAAGGAGTTCGCCAACTACAACGCCATGTATGGCAGTATCGGCGCGATCATCGTGCTGTTGCTGTACTTCTACATTTCTGCCGCCGTGTTGCTGCTCGGGGCTGAAATGAACGCGGTGATCGAGCACATGTCGAGCGAAGGCAAGGACCCGGGCGAAAAAGTCCCCGGCGAGCTGGACCACGAACCCAAACAACACGTTTCGGGCCTGGGTCGGGACCATTCGATCAAGCCCAGCACTGACGAAGTCATCAAATGATCCGTGACATCCTGAAAATGGGCGACGAGCGCCTGCTGCGCATTGCCCCGCCGGTACCGGCCGACATGTTCGACAGCCCTGAACTGTGGCAACTGATCGACGACATGTTCCAGACCATGGAAAGCGTTGGCGGCGTCGGCCTGGCCGCGCCGCAGATCGGTGTCGACCTGCAACTGGTGATCTTCGGTTTCGAGCACAGCGAACGTTACCCGGACGCCGAAGCCGTGCCGCAGACCATCCTGATCAACCCTTTGATCACGCCACTGAGCCCGATCATGGAAGAGGGTTTCGAAGGCTGCCTGTCGGTGCCGGGTTTGCGCGGGGCGGTGGATCGTTATCAGCAGATTCGCTACGAGGGCTTTGATCCCAAGGGTGAGCCGATCGTGCGTATCGCTTCGGGGTTTCATGCACGGGTGGTGCAGCACGAATGCGATCACCTGATCGGCCGGCTGTATCCATCGCGGATCACCGACTTCACCAAGTTCGGCTTCACCGAAGTGATGTTCCCCGATCTCGACCCCAACGCCGACGACTGATTCGAAGACGCCTCAAAACCAATGTGGGAGCGGGCTTGCTCGCGAAGGCGATGTGTCATTCAACCGATGAGTTGGCTGATCCACCGCTTTGGCGAGCCAGCCCGCTCCCACATTTGATCTTCGTTGTTATTTCGCGGGTTTGACGAACCGCAAGGTCATCCGGTCCGACTCGCCGATCGCCACATACTTCGCGCGATCCTTCTCACCCAACGTCAACGCCGGCGGCAAGGTCCACACGCCTTCGGGGTAGTCCTTGGTGTCCTTGGGGTTGGCGTTGATTTCACTCTGTGCCTCGAGCTTGAACCCCGCATCGGTGGCCAGCTTCACCACGTAGTCGGTGGTCAGGTAGCCGCTGTGCTTGATGTCCTCCAGCGACGCCCCGTCTTTGGCCCGGTGATCCACCACGCCCAGCACGCCGCCGGGTTTGAGCACCTTGAAAAACGCCTGGAACATCAGCGGCGCGGTGTCGGCCAGCACCCAGTTGTGCACGTTGCGAAAAGTCAGCACGGTGTCCGCTGAACCGGGCTTGCCGAAGGAAGGGGCCTTGGGGTCGAACTCCAGCACCTGGGCCTTGGCGTATTGCGCGGGCGTGGCGGCGAATTTGGCCTTGAGCTTTTCCTCGTTCTTGCGCGCGTAGTCGCTGACCGTCGGTGCCTGGACCGCGGCGATGTAGTGCCCGTGATCCTTGAGCAGCGGCGACAACACTTCGCTGTACCAGCCGTTGCCGGGGGTGATTTCGACCACCGTCTGAGTGGGCGCCAAACCAAAGAACTGCAGGGTCGCTTGCGGATGACGGTAGCCATCGCGGGCGACGTTTTCCGGGGCGCGCCAGTCGCCGGCCAGGACCTTGGCGTATTGATCGGCGGACACAGCAGGTGAGGCGGCATGGCTGAGGGCAGGGGTGAGCAGGGCGGTCAGTGTCAAAGCCAGAAGAGCGGGTTTCATGGGGCGTCCTGAGCGAAGTCGAAGTCGACGCCGAGGCTAGCACGCAGCCCTGTCGCGCTGATCACACATTATTGTCGGTGGTCCTAACCAACGGTTCTAAGCCCATGGCGATCATCGGTTTGCTACGGGCGTATCGGCTCAGGCGCTCGACCATGGCGTAGGGCATCGGCGGGTCGAAGCGAAAACCGCGACTTTCATAAAAGCCGCGCAAATCGGGATGGCAGAACAGCCACACCGGCAGCTCGAGACCCTTGACGGCTTCAGCGATCAGCGCGGCGGCGACACCCTGCTGGCGACACGCCGGATCGACGAACAACCCGGTCAGCCAATGCCCGCCGGACACCGGGCGCAGGCACAGGGCGGCGATGATCTCGTCCCTTCGCGCCACCCACAACTGGGCGTCGCGCACCGCTTTCATCGACGATTGATGGGCCCGATAAAACTTGTTCAGCAAGGGCCAGAGTGGTTCTTCGAGGCGGGTGTATCGGGTGGCGGGCATGGCAGTCGATCGGCGGTGTGCAGGGCGGGCGATTATAAAAGAACGCGGCGCCAAGGATAGGTGTATACCTGATCTCACATCCCCTGTGAGTGGAGTACGCATCATGTCCAAAGGTATGGATTCAAAGAAAGCCGACAAGAAAAAACCGGCCAAGACCGCCATTGAAAAACGCGCCGACAAAAAATCGAAAAAAGTGAATGTGTTCGGTCACTAGACACGACGCCCCCCTGTAGGAGCGAGCTTGCTCGCGAAGGCGCCGTGTCAGTCGCCATCGACGTTGCCTGACACACCGCTTTCGCGAGCAAGCCCGCTCCCACATTGGATCTGCATCGTTCACAACATCCATGCCCAACCCAAACATTGTGGGAGCGGGCTTGCTCGCGAAGAGGCCGGCACATCCAGCATCACTGCTGACAGACACACCGCCATCGCTGGCAGGCCAGCTCCCACAGGGGGTTTGGGTCGTTCACAACATCCATGTCCAACACAAAACATTGTGGGGGGCTTGTTCGGATGGTCTAAACCCTGGCCCAAGGCCTGCGCCCCCCTCACATCCATCCGCTGAACCGATTTTGTCCTCATGGCTGACCGAATAATGGCCGATTAGTGGCCTTGCGCGGCCAACGTTGCTGTCTATGCTAGCTGTAACTAACTGTGTCGGCTAATCCAGTCAACCGTGACCTGACCCTGTCCTTCCTTTGGAGGGGCGCGTGTGCTTACTGGATATGTAGTGGATTCAAAGACGGACCTTCAATCAACCGATAAGACCGCGCTTAGGGTGATACAACCATGTTTAACCTGCATAACAAGACGGACCTGCTGGAGATCGAACGCTTCAGCTGTGCGCTGGCCGAGGCCAATGCGAAGTTGGCCGCCATCAGCCGGTCGATGGCGATGATTGAGTTCACCCCCGAAGGCATCGTCATCGATGCCAACGAAAACTTTTGCAGGACCATGGGCTACAGCGCCGACGAAGTACGCGGCAAGCATCACCGGATTTTCTGTGAAGAGGCGTTTTACCGCAGCGAGGAGTACGCCAAGTTGTGGCGTGACCTGGCCCGGGGCGAAGCGGTGGGCGGCACCTTTTCGCGGTTGAACAAGAGTGGCCGCGAGATCTGGCTCGAAGCCAGTTACATGCCGGTGTACGGCGCCGATCGCCAGGTGTGCAGCGTGATCAAGGTTGCCACCGATGTCACCGACAGGATCAACAAGGAACACGAAAACGAAAGCAGGCTGGCGGCCATCGGCCGTTCCATGGCGGTGATCGAGTTCACCCCGGACGGCAAGGTCATCAGCGCCAACGATAACTTCCTCAAGACCATGCACTACTCGCAGAACGAAGTGGTCGGGCAGCACCACAGCCTGTTCTGTCACCGTGCCGAAGCGGAATCTTCGGCCTATAAGGCGTTCTGGGCTTCACTCAATCGCGGCGAGTACCACTCGCACCGTTTCGAGCGCAAGGACAAGTACGGTCATACGGTGTTTCTGGAAGCGTCCTACAACCCGTTGTTCGACGCCAAGGGCCGTCTGTACAAAGTGGTGAAGTTCGCCAGCGACATCACCAGCCAGATGACCACCCTGCAGACCGCCGCCGAATCGGCCCACAGCACCTCGGTGCAAAACGACGCCTGCGCGCGCAAGGGGTCGGAGGTGGTGCAGCAGACGGTGCAGATCATTCAGGACATTTCCCGGGACTTGAACGAAGCGGCCCTCAGCATCGATGCGGTGAGCAAGCAGTCAGACATCATCGGCACCATCGTGCAGACCATTCGCGGCATTGCCGACCAGACCAACCTGCTGGCGCTCAACGCCGCCATCGAAGCCGCCCGCGCCGGCGAGCATGGCCGAGGCTTTGCGGTGGTGGCCGACGAAGTGCGCAGCCTCGCCGCCCGTACCAGCCAGGCGACGCTGGAAATTGTCGATGTGGTGCGCAAGAACCACGACTTGTCGGTGAGTGCGGTGTCGAGCATGCAATCGAGCCTGAGCCGCACCGGGCTCGGCGTGGAACTGGCGAATGAGGCGGGGGAGGTGATTCTGGAAATCCAGCAAGGCTCGCGCCACGTGGTGGATGCCATCAGCCAGTTCAACTCGACGTTGCAGCTCAACTGACAGATCACACCATCCCCTGTAGGCGAGCGCTTGCTCGCGATGGAATGTCAGTCGCCACCGCTGTGCCTGACATACCTTCGCGAGCAAGCTCGCTCCTACAAGGGATGGTGCGTTGCCATTAAAGCGAAGCGAGGAACTTGTCGACCACCTGGGCCTTGTCCTTGTCACCGCTCTGTTGGGCTTTTTCAGCCTTGGCGATTTCTGCCTTGTCCTGCATGCGCTGGGCGATTTCCTCGCCGATCGCCTCCTGTTTCTCCGGCGGCATCTGGTCGACTTCTTCCTGGGTCAGGCCCATTTCCTTCAGGATCGAATCGCGCAGACGCTGTTCCGGGGTCTTGCTCATGTAGTCCTTGAATTCGGCAGTGGCCGAGCCGTCCTTGATCCGATCCTTGACGTCATCCGGCAGCGGCGCATTGACCGCTTGCAGGTTTACGCGAGTCTTGGCAAACGCCTCATCGACGTTGTCGCTTATTTTCGTGGCCTCGCTGACCTGTTGCGTGGCCTGCTGAGTAGCGGACTCCTGAACCTGCGTGGTTTGCGACTGCACATTGTTTTGCAGGGCCTGGGCCATGGCGCTTTGCAGGCCGGCGGCGGCTTCGGTGGTGGGGTCTTCGCCGGGACGCTTGGGAAGTGGTGTCACCAGGTTCTGTTTTGCACTGACCAACATGATGAAAGACCTTGTAGGTGATTGGGGTGCTGGGCATTCAGCAAAGAGCGTGCCTGATAAATAAATACCAATAAAAACAGTATGTTAGGAATTTTTATGACTTCAGACTAAAGTGAAAGCGGTCAACTTTTGCCGACGGGCGGCAGAGGTCGACCGCTCGAACCCTCAGCGATGGGCGATATTTTCCAGCGCCAGGTTGCGGGTGCGCGGGCCGAACCAGCCGATGGTCAGCATCACGATCAACATGCTGCCGACAATGAACGCCAGCACGCCGGGCGTGCCGAAGTGTTCGAGGAAAAAACCGATCAGCAAACTGCTGAACACTGTCGACAGGCGACTGAACGAATAGCAGAACCCCACCGCCCGGGCGCGGATGTTGGTGGGGAACAGTTCGCTCTGGTAGGAATGGTAACTGAAGCTCAGCCAGGCGTTGCAGAAGGTGATCATCACGCCGCAGACGATTAGCCCGACGGCGCTGGTCTGCACCGCGAACAAGGTGCCGAAGGTCATGGCGCCCAAGGCCGAGCCGACGATTTGCCACTTGTTCTCGAAACGGTTGGCGAACTTGACGAACAGCAGCGGCCCCAGCGGGTAGGCAAGGGTGATGACGAAGGCGTACGCCAGGCTGTGGGTCAGGCTCACGCCCTGACCGTTGAGCAGCGCCGGCAGCCAGTTGCCGAAGCCGAAGAACCCGATGGCCTGGAACACGTGGAACACGATCAGCATCAAGGCGCGGCGGCGATAGGGCGGCTGCCAGATATCGGCGAAACGGCCCTTGCCCTGAATCTCCACGTCGGCCAGTTCCGGTTCGTCCAGCGGTCGGCGCTGATCCTTCACACAGCGCGCTTCAATACGGGAGAGAATCTGGTCGGCCTCATCGAAGCGTCCATGTTGCGCCAGCCAGCGTGGTGATTCCGGCAAACGCGAACGCAGCCACCAGATGAACAGCGCAAACACCGCGCTGGCCAACACCACCCAACGCCAGCCCGACACCCCGAACGGCGCCTGGGGCACCAGCCACCAGGACATCAGCGCCACCGCCGGCACCGACGAGAACTGCACGAAGAAGGCGAAGGCGAAGGCTGAGCTGCGCATGCGCTTGGGCACCAGCTCCGAGAGGTAAGCGTCGATGGTCACGAGTTCGATGCCCAGGCCGATGCCCACCAGAAAGCGCATGCAGATGATGCCCAAGGCCGAACTTTGCACGCCCATGGCCACGGTCGCGACGGTGTACCAGATCAGGGCGAAGGTGAAGATCGCGCGGCGGCCGAAACGGTCGGCCAACGGGCTCAACAGGCTGGCGCCGAGGAACAGTCCGAGAAAAGTCGCCGAGGCGAACGCGGCCTGGTCGGAGAAACCGAACACACCCTGATTGCCGGTGGCGAAGATGCCGTCGGCGATCAGGCCGGGGCTGATGTAGGCGGTCTGGAACAGGTCGTAGAGTTCGAAGAAACCGCCGATCGACAGCAGCGCCACCAGGCGCCAGAGGGTCGAGACAGCAGGAAGGCGATCGATGCGCGCCGAAATCTGCGCGGCGCGCACCGGGTCGACGTGGTCTGCCGGTGTGGCAGCGGGGGTGTTGGCGGTCATGGGCAGGTCCATTTTTTATGATGGAGAAGCTTAGCCTGCTATCGGAAATCAAGGATTGTGAATTTCGGTGGCTGGGGCGCGAGATTTGCCGATTTATTGCAATGTTCAGTTACATATTGAAGATTTGTAGCGCACCCAACCTCTGTAGGAGCGAGCTCGCTCGCGAAAAACCTCCACCCCGGCACGCGCTCAAGGCAAGCCATTGCAGCAATGTTTAAGAAACCCGCGGTGCTGCGACAGACGCTTGAAGTACTCGTCCACCGCCGGATAGTCGGGCCGCTCGATGGGCGTCATCAACCAGCGGTTAATCGACAGCCCTATGACAATGTCGGCCAGGGTGAATCGGGACCCGGCAACATAGGCCTGGGTGCTCGCCAATTGCTGCTCGAGAATGCCCATCTTCTGATTCCAGCCCCGCACCCCGACTTCCAGCCGATGGGGGTCCTGGAATTGCGGGTCCTTGCGCACCAGCGACACGAACGCATAGCTCCAGGACGGATTGAGTTCGGTCGCCTGCCAGTCCATCCACTGCTCGACTTTGGCCCGGGCGGCCGGGTCGGTCGGCAACAGGTCGGCGTGGTGATGGTGGTGCTTGCCGGCCAGGTAGCGGCAAATGGTATTGGACTCCCACATCGCCCCGTTCTCATCGATGATCACCGGCACCTGGGCATTGGGATTGAAACGCAGGAATTCGGGGCTGTGGGTAGAGGCAAAGCCGCTGCCCCAATCTTCCCGCTCGTAGGCCAGGCCCAGCTCCTCACAGGTCCACAGCACTTTGCGGACGTTGATCGATGAGGCTTTGCCGAGGATTTTCAGTGTGTGGTCCATGGAGCGACTCCAGCGAGTAAGGCGTGTATCCAGTGTAGGAGGTCCGCCACCCGTGGCGAGCGAGCTTGCTCGCGACGGGCTGCGAAGCAGGCCCGGATCAGGCAACCGTTGATGTCCAACGCACCACGACGTCGGCATCGGGGGCGCTACGCACCCCAACGGGAACAAGCTACGCACCCCAACGGGAGCAGGCTCCCTCGCCACAGGCGGGTTCAGGTGCTTTCGCGCACCTTCAACTCAAACCCCATGTCCTGCACCGGTCGGGCCACGGTGTTGCCGGCCATCAGGGTCAGCATCTGTTCCGCTGCGCGGCGGCCGATGGCTTCGCGAGGGGTGTTGATGCTGCTCAGGCGCGGGACCATGTGGGCGGAGGCGGGGAGGTCGTTGAAGCCCAGGATCGCCACTTGCTCGGGGATCTTGATGCCATGGCGCAGCGCTTCGAGCAACGCACCCTGGGCCAGGTCGTCGTTGCCGAAAAAGATCGCGTCGACGTCCGGATGACTGGCCATCATCTGCAGGAACAGCTCGCCGCCCAGGCCCACCGATGACGGGCGCGGTGTCAGCACTTCCAGGGCCGGGTCATACAGGCCGGCCTTTTGCAGTGCCTTGCGGTAGCCCTCGCCGCGCAGCAATGTGCGCTGGTCGAGTTGTGCGCCAATGTAGGCCAGGCGCTTGCGACCCCGGGACAGCAGATGCTCGGCGGCGGTTTCGCCGGCGGCAAGCTGCGAAAAACCCACGCAATTGAGGCCCGCGGCGCTGTCCAGCTCCATCATGTACACGCAAGGAATGTTGCTGGCCTCGATCATTCGCCGCGAACTTTCGGTGCGGTCGAAACCGGTCAGCAACAACCCGCGAGGCTGATACGCCATGTAGTTGCGCAACAGGTTTTCTTCTTCGTCGCGCGAATAGTGGAAGTTGCCGATCAGCACTTCAAAGCCCTTGGGGCGAAGGACCTGATGGATGGCTTCCAGGGTGTCGATGAACAGCAGGTTGGACAATGACGGCACCAACACCACCACCGAATGGCTCTGGGCCGAGGCCAGGGCGCGGGCAGCGGAATTGACCACGTAATTGAGTTCACGGGCCGCGCTTTGCACTTTTTCCACCAATTCAGTGGCCACAGTATTGACGCCACGCAAAGCGCGCGAAGCAGTGATCGGGCTCACGCCAGCCAGGCGGGCAACTTCGTTCAGGGTAGGGCGGCCAGTGGTGCGTGTATTTTTATCGTTCTTGGATGAGGTCATCGACGGCTTGCCAAACAAAATTCAAGGCACTAAGGTAGCGCTGTCTCGATGCAGCTGCAAATGCGTGAGCGGGGGTTGCCTGATCCTCGCTTGCTGGCGTTTTTTTGGCATTGGGAACGAACACGCTGCAACCCACAAAAATGACAAGAAGGCGTCGGCAACTTCTACTTTTGATCCAGTGTCATAACTTGCAAAGGTAGCGCTGTCTGCGCGCTGAGGTGTTACATGAATCATCCCATCACCGCCCTGGTCATCATGGGCGTTGCCGGTTGCGGCAAGACGTGCGTCAGCGAGGCCCTGTGCCAGCTCAGCGGCGCCACTGCCATTGAAGGCGACACTTTCCACCCTGCCGCCAATATCGAAAAGATGAGCGCGGGTATCCCCCTTGACGATGAAGACCGCGCCGGCTGGCTCGACAGCCTGTGCGACGAACTGCGCCGCGTCGACGCCCTGGGCCAGCGCCCGGTGTTGACCTGTTCGGCTCTCAAGCTCATTTACCGCGAACGTCTGCGCAGCGCCTTGCCGGGCCTGGGCTTCGTGTTCCTTGAACTGACCCCTGAAGTGGCCGCCGACCGCGTGTCCCACCGGCCGGGCCACTTCATGCCGTCGACCTTGATCGACAGCCAGTTCGCCACCCTTGAATCCCCCGTCGGCGAGCCACTGACCCTGGCCCTCGATGCATCGACCCACAGCGTCGATCAACTGGCGGTTCAGGCGCATCACTGGTGGTTGGAACACGGCCTGAAACGCGCCGGTTAATTTTTGCTTGCAGAGATAGCGCTGTCCTTATGGCTTTCGAATTACCCGCTTTAATAACAACAACAACCAGGAGACACCCCTAATGTTTGGCATGTCCCACGAGACGTTCCTGCTGCTCGATGCAGTGGTCACGGTGATCGGGCTTATTGTCCTGATCACCAAGTTCAAGTTTCACCCCTTCATCGCCCTGATCATCGCCGCGGCCTTCCTCGGGCTGACGTCCGGCATGCCGATCGGCACCATCATCAAGGCGTTCCAGGACGGCTTCGGTGGCGTGCTCGGTTTCGTCGGCATCATCCTCGCGCTGGGCACCATGCTCGGCAAAATGATGGCCGAGTCGGGCGGGGCAGACCAGATCGCCCAGACCCTGATCCGCGCCTTCGGCAAGGACAAGGTGCAGTGGGCCATGATGTTCGCCGCGTTCCTGGTGGGCATCCCGCTGTTCTTCGAAATCGGCTTCGTGCTGTTGATCCCGTTGGTGTTCATCGTCGCCCGGCGTACCGGCGTGTCGATCATCAAGATCGGTATCCCGCTGCTGGCCGGCCTGTCGGCGGTGCACGGCCTGGTGCCACCGCACCCGGGCCCGCTGCTGGCGATCGGCGTGTTCGGCGCCGACATCGGCAAGACCATTCTGTACGGCCTGATCGTCGCGCTGCCGACCGCCATCATTGCCGGCCCGATCTTCGGTACCTTCATCGCCAAGCACATTCCGGGCACGCCCAACCAGGAGTTGGTCGATCAACTGGCCCGCGAACCGGACGCCAAAGAACTGCCGAGCTTCACCATCACCCTGGTCACCGTGCTGCTGCCGGTGTTCCTGATGCTGCTCAAAACCTTCGCTGACGTGGTGCTGCCGGACGGCAACTTCTTCCGCACCTTCATGGACCTGATCGGCCACCCGATCTCCGCGCTGCTGCTGGCATTGCTGCTGTCGCTGTACACCTTCGGCCACCGCCAGGGCATCGACTCCAAGCGCATCCTCAAACTGCTGGACGCCAGCCTCGCGCCGACTGCCGCGATCATCCTGATCATCGGTGCCGGTGGTGGCTTCAAGCAGATGCTGGTGACCAGCGGCGTGGGCGACGTGATCGGCCACATGGCGGTCAACGCACAAATCTCGCCAATCCTGCTGGCCTGGCTGGTAGCCGCGGTGATCCGTATCGCCACCGGTTCGGCAACCGTGGCCACCATCACCGGCGCCGGTATCGTGGTGCCGGTGGTAGGGATGATTCCAGGGGTCAACCGTGAACTGCTGGTGCTGGCCACCGGTGCCGGCTCGCTGATCCTGTCCCACGTGAACGACGCCGGTTTCTGGCTGGTCAAGCAGTACTTCAACATGACCGTGGCCGAAACCTTCAAAACCTGGACCGCCATGGAAACCATCCTCTCGGTGGTGGGCCTGGGCTTTATCCTGCTGTTGTCGATGTTCGTCTAAGCACAACCGGCAGGCACAAAAAAACCGCAGCGATGCGGTTTTTTTGTGGCTGGATTTCAGGGTTCACCCAAAACCCATGTGGGAGCGAGCTTGCTCGCGAAAGCGGTGGATCAGTCGCCGAAGAGATTGACTGACACGGCCCCTTCGCGAGCAAGCCCGCTCCCACAATGGGAAATGTGTCAGGTGTCAGGATTTGGTGACGAGCCCATCCGCCCGGAACATCCCGCGAATTCCGCGCACCGCCTGGCGAATTCGGTCCTGGTTTTCGATCAGGGCGAAGCGCACGTGGTCGTCGCCGTATTCGCCGAAACCCACGCCCGGGGAGACGCAGACCTTGGCTTCGGCCAGCAGCTTCTTGGCAAACTCCAGCGAACCCAGGTGCGCATAGGCCTCAGGAATCTTGGCCCAGACGTACATCGAGGCCTTGGGGTTTTCCACCATCCAGCCCAGTTCATGCAGGCCCTTGACCAGCACGTTGCGCCGCTGCCGGTACTGCTCGGCGATGTCGCGCACGCATTGCTGATCGCCTTCGAGTGCGGCAATGGCCGCCACTTGCAGCGGGGTGAAAGTGCCGTAGTCGTGATAGCTCTTGATCCGCGCCAGGGCGTTGACCAGTTCCGGGTTGCCGACCATGAAGCCGATGCGCCAGCCCGCCATGTTGTAGCTCTTGGACAGGGTGAAAAACTCCACCGCGATGTCCTTGGCGCCCGGCACCTGCATGATCGACGGGGCTTTCCAGCCGTCGTAGACGATGTCGGCGTAGGCCAGGTCGTGCACCACCAGTACGTCGTACTGCTTGGCCAGGGCGATGACGCGCTCGAAGAAGTCCAGCTCCACGCACTGCGCGGTGGGGTTGGACGGGAAGCCGAGGATCATCATCTTCGGTTTCGGGATCGAGCCACGAATCGCCCGCTCCAGTTCAGCGAAGAAATCCACCCCCGGCACCAGCGGCACCGAACGCACCTGGGCGCCGGCAATCACGGCACCGTAGATGTGGATCGGGTAGCTCGGGTTCGGCACCAGCACCGTGTCGCCCTGGTCCAGGGTCGCCAGCATCAGGTGCGCCAGGCCTTCCTTGGAACCGATGGTGACAATGGCTTCGCTTTCCGGGTCGATGTCGACCTCGTAGCGTTGCTTGTACCAGTTGGAAATCGCCCGGCGCAGGCGCGGGATGCCCTTGGACGTGGAGTAACCGTGGGTGTCTTCGCGCTGGGCGACCTGGACGAGTTTGTCGACGATGTGCGGCGGCGTGGCCCCGTCGGGGTTGCCCATGCTCAAGTCGATGATGTCTTCACCACGACGACGGGCGGCCATCTTCAGCTCGGCGGTGATGTTGAAAACGTAGGGGGGGAGTCGATCTATGCGCGCAAAGCGGCGCGGCGAACCTTGTTCGGCCATTGTTGCCTCGGATAACGTAAGCGCCCGGAACCGTCCGAGCGACGCTGGTCACTGCGGTGACCTGTGGCGGAATGTAAGGGCAGCTGTGGCAGACTGTCCAGCCTGAATGTAAACAAATTTTTCCGAAGGATAGGGTTCGATGGAATTTACCAGTGGCTTTTTGTTGAGCCTTTCGCTGTGCCTGGACATCGGCGTGGCCAACATCGCGATGATCACGCTGGCGATGCAACGTGGCTATTTTCAAGGCTTTGCATTGGGCCTGGGCACCTGCGTCGGCGACTTGATCTACGCGGTGCTGGCGCTGGCCGGCATGACCGTGTTGCTGCAATACGACACCGTGCGCTGGGTACTGTGGATCGGCGGTTCGGCGCTGCTGGTGTACTTCGCGGCAAAGATGATTTATTCGGCGATCCACCATGAGGCGTTGCTGGCCGAGACCGCTGAGGTGGGCCACAACTCCCATCGCAAGGAGTTCTTTCGCGGGATTTTCCTCGCCATGTCCTCGCCCAGTGCGATCCTCTGGTTCGCGGCGGTGGGCGGCACGCTGATCGCCCGCTCCGGTGGCGGCGGTCCGCTCAGTTCAGCGTTGTTCCTCGGTGGTTTCCTCTGCGCCGGGCTGTTGTGGTCGGCCGGCCTCTGCTTTGCAGCGAGCCACGGCGGCAAGTTGCTGGGCGACAAACTGTTGCGTTACTCGTACATGGCATCGGCGGCGATCTTCTGCTATTTCGCGGTGTACGTGATCCTATCGGGTTACAACGAGTTCGTGGGCGCCGCTGCCGTCGAGCAATTGCACGCCCTGTAGGTGGGCGAATCGGGTTTGGCCACTATACTCCCAGCCGAACCCATTTTTAGTTCCAGGAGTTGCGCCATGGATGAGCAAAAACGCTTCGAACTGTCGGAACCGCGCTACGAACACGGGCACTTTTTGTTGATTGCCGGGTTCGGCGGGCAGTTCAACCAGCAGACCGTCAAAGGCATCGCCGAACTCTGGGAAAAATTCCTGCCCCACATCGGCAATGTGCCGGGGCAAAAAGGCGAAGTGACCTACGGCGTCGGCTGCAATTTCGACGGCAAGGGCGGCTTCGATTACATCGCCGGGGTCGAGATCAGTAAGCTCGACGATTTGCCGGACACCTATCGCTGGGTAGAGGTGCAGCCGCAGCAATACGTGGTGTTCGAACACAAGGGGCCGCTCCAATCCCTGCCGCAGACTTTCCAGTACATCCATGGCACCTGGCTGCCGCAGTCCGGGCACGAGCTGTTGGCGGCCCCGGAGTTCGAACGCTACAGCGAAGACTTCAACCCCAGGCTCAACACCGGCACGCTGGAAATCTGGCTGCCGATCAAGGCCTGATCCGGGCGTCGGGAGGCGGATCCCACGATTCGTCTCTCGATGTCACCTCGGCGCTGATTTATCATCCCCGGCCTTCCCCCTCTGATTGCGACCCGCCATGAACACCGTCATCCGCAACGTCACGCCCGCCGATCTGGACCGCTGCTACACCATCGAGACCCTTGCCTACGAAGGCGACGAAGCCGCCACCCGCGAAAAAATCGCGACCCGCATCGCCACCTGGCCCGAAGGCTTCATCGTCGCGGACGTGGACGGCGAGGTTGCCGGTTTCATCAACTCCGGCGCGGCGTTCGAGGTGGAGATGTCCGACGAAGCCTTCAAGGAACTGATCGGCCACGACCCGGACGGGCCGCACGTGGTGATCATGTCGGTGGTGGTGCACCCGGACTATCAGGGGCAGGGGCTGGCGAAATTGCTGATGGGCGAATTCATCGAGCGTATGCGGGGGATGGGCAAGGTCAGCATTCATCTGATGTGCAAGGAACGGCATATTCCGCTGTATGCGGGGTTTGGTTTTGCCTACGTCAAGCCATCGGCGTCCGACCATGGCGGCATGGCGTGGCATGAGATGCTGCTCAATCTCTGATCCTTACGAAGATCCCCCAGTGTTAGCGGATTTTATGTGGTGAGGGGATAAATCCCCTCACCACGAAGCCCGTACACGTCAGGCCGCAGGCCGCTTCAGAACCTCAACCCCATCCGCCGCTCATACCCGATCCGCCCCTTGTACGCCTCGCCACTGTCGACAAAGCCATACCGGGCATACAGCCCGATCGCCGACTCATTGTCCGCATCCACCGACAACTCCAGCCCCCGGATCTCGGGCCAGGCCAGTCGCGCCGCTTGCGGCAGCGCTTGCAGGCAGGCCTTGCCATAGCCCTTGCCCTGGGCCCGCTGATCCACCTGCAAGGCATGCAGCGTGGCGCTATGCTCATCAGCCCAGGCCGGCAAAACCGGCGGGCGCTTGAGCAGCAAGAAGGCCACCGGCACATCGGCCGCCAGCAGGGCAAAGCCTTTGACGCCGGGGCCCGGTTTGGACAGCAACGTGTGCAAGGCACCGTGGATGTCACCGGAGAACTTGACCTGCTCGGGATGAACTTCAATGGCCTCTACCTGCTGGCGCTGCAGCGCGTTCAGGCTTTCGTAAGGCACGAGTCGGGTTGTCACTGGAGTGTCCTTTTTCCAACAGAAATGAGCCTTCGATTCTAGCGATTCCGGCCGTCGGGATTATTTTTATTTCAGCTGTCGATTCACCGGATCCGCAGACGACTAAAGGGTGTCTTCACAATAAAACCACGGAGAACCACCATGAGCGCGACCCATGAAATCCAGACCCTGATCGACACCTATCGCCAGGCGGTGGTCGCCAAGGATGTCGAGAAAATCATGAGCTTCTATGCCGATGACATTGTCTCCTTCGACGCGGTCAAGGCCCTGCAATTTCGCGGCAAGGCGGCCTACCGCGCGCACTGGCAGGCCTGCATGGAAATGTGCCCGGGCCCGCACAAGTTCGACTTCGACCACATGAACATCGTCGCCGACGAACACATCGCGTTCGCCCACTGGCTGGCCCACTGCGGTGGCACCAACGAGCAGGGTGAAACCCAGGCCTGCTGGATGCGCGCGACGGCCTGCTATCGCCGCGATGCGGGGCAGTGGCGCATCGTTCACGAACACTGGTCAGCGCCGTTCGACATGGCCAGTGGTGCGGCGCTGTTCGAGCTGCAGCCTTAGTCTGCCGATCCGTTCATTGGGAGAGTGCGATGAAATACCTATGCCTGGTCTACAGCGATGAACGCCTGTTGCATTCGCTGCCCGAAAGCCCCAAGGACGAAGAGTGCATGGCCTACGCCGAGTCGGTCCAGGGCAGTGGCCGGATGGTCGCCGCCGAAGCACTGGAGTCTGTACAGACCGCCACCACCGTGCGCATGCGCAACGGCAAGCTGTCGATCACAGACGGCCCGTTTGCCGAAACCAAGGAGCAACTGGCCGGCTTCTACCTGATCGATGCCAGGGATTTGAACGAGGCCCTGCAACTGGCCGGCAACATCCCGGCAGCGCGGGTCGGTTGCGTCGAAGTGCGCCCCGTGCGCCAGTTGAACGTCTGAGATGCCGGGGTCGGTGAAGGCGCGGGTCGAGCAGGTTTATCGCCAGGAGTCGCGGCGCATTCTCGCGACCCTGATCCGCCTGCTCGGCGATTTCGACCTCGCCGAAGAAGCCCTGCACGAGGCGTTTTTCGTCGCGGTGCAGCGCTGGGAACAGGACGGCGTGCCGGACAACCCGCGCACCTGGCTGGTGTCCACCGGGCGCTTCAAGGCCATCGATGTGTTGCGACGACGCGCACGGTTCGCCGCTTCGCGCCCGATGCTGATCGCGCAACTGGAGGCGCTGGAACAGGCCGACTGGAGTGACGAAGACGTGGAAGACGATCGCCTGCGTTTGATCTTCACCTGCTGTCACCCGGCCCTGGCGGCCGACGCCCAGGTGCCGCTGACCCTGCGCGAAGTCTGCGACCTGACCACGGAGGAAATCGCCCGCGCCTTTCTCTCGGCGCCGGCCACCATCGCCCAGCGCATCGTGCGCGCCAAGGCGAAAATCCGCGATGCGAAAATCCCGTATCAAGTGCCGTCCCTGGCCGAGTTGCCCGAGCGCCTGGACAGTGTGCTGCGGGTGATTTACCTGGTGTTCAACGAAGGCTACTCGGCGTCCGTCGGTGCGCAGGTGACCCGCGAAGAGCTGACCCGCGAAGCGATTCGCCTCGGTCGCTTGCTGATGGAATTGTTGCCCGAGCCAGAAGTCATGGGGTTGCTGGCCTTGATGCTGCTGCATGAATCGCGGCGGGTGGCCAGGACCTCAGACAGTGGCGAGTTGATTCTGCTGGACGACCAGGACCGAAGCTTGTGGGACAGCGAGATGATCGCCGAAGGGTGCGCGCTGGTGGAGCGAGCACTGAGCTCCCGGCGTTTCGGCCCGTACTGCCTGCAAGCGGCGATTGCCGCGGTGCATGCCGAAGCGCCTTGCGTAGAGGACACCGATTGGGTGCAGATCGTCGGGCTGTATGACGTGTTGCTGCGGGCCGTGCCTTCACCCGTGATCGAACTGAACCGCGCGGCGGCCATCTCCAGGCGCGATGGGCCGTTGGCGGGATTGGTGCTCGTGGACGCGATACTGGATCGCGGCGAGCTGCTGGGCTACCACCTGGCGCACTCGGCGCGGGCGGAGTTCTGCCGGCAGTTGGGCCGGGTGGAGCAGGCGCGGGCGGCGTATAAGCGAGCGCTGGAACTGACCCAGCAAGCGCCGGAGCGGCGGTTTATCGAGGCCCGGCTCAAGGCGTTGCAGTGAGGTATTCACCACCATGGACCGCGCTCGTCGGAACAACTCGATCACCTGTGGGAGCGGGCTTGCTCGCGAAAGCGGTGGGGCAGTCAATGCATGTGTCGACTGATCTACCGCCTTCGCGAGCAAGCCCGCTCCCACATTTGTTATCCATTGTTTGGTCGATCGCTATTCCAGCATCTTGCCCAGCAACCAGCTCCCCGCCGGCCCCGGCGGATTGAGCCGCGACCACAGCGCGTCCACATACACCGTCTTCGGCCAGCCACGCACGTGCAGCTCCTGCAGCGTCCCAGGCCCAAACCGCTCCACCAGCCAACGCGGCAACGGTGCCCAGCCGAATCCGCCCTGGGCCATTTCCAGCAGCATCAGGTAACTCGGCGCTGACCACACCCGGCCCTTGGCGCGGCTTTCGTAGGGATTGACGATGGTTGCCAGGCGCAATTCGCGGTGCTGTTGCAGCGCGTCCTGGTCGATGTGGACCATCGTCGCCAAGGGATGCGCAGGCGACACGAACAGGGCGATTTCCGTACGCTCGTCCACCGTGGAATTGACCAGGTCCGGCGGGTAACTGTCCTGCATTTCGGCGAAGGCCAGGTGCGCCCGACCGCTTTGCACCAGCGCCACCAAATCGTCGCATTCGGCGATCAGGCATTCGAATTCCAGGTCCGGGTAACGCTGCTCGAAGGCACTGAGCGCCGCTTCAAAACGGTCGGACTGATAGGTATCGGACAGGGCCACGGTCAATTTCGCCTCGACCCCTTGAGACAACTGGCTGGCGGACATTTCCAGACGGCTGGTGGCGGCGAGGATGTCCTCGGCCCGTTGCAGCATCACGTGGCCGGCGGGGGTGAGGGTGGGTTTGCGGCTGCTGCGGTCGAACAGCACCAGGTTCAAATCGATCTCCAGGCTGGCCACCGCCGCGCTGATGGTCGACTGACTGCGGCCCAGTTTGCGTGCGGCTGCGGAAAAAGACCCTTGAGTCGCCGCCTGGACGAACGCCTGCAACACTTCCTGGGATGCCATGAACTATCGCCTTGATCGATGGTTATTGGTTATGAAGTATCGGTGCGATGGCGGACCATGGCAACACAGTCACTCAAGGGAGTCTGGTCATGAGCACTAACAAATCCATCACTGAGCGTATTTTCCAGGCCATCGGTTTCGAGCTGCTGGCCATCCTGATCTGCACCCCGTTGCTGGCGTGGATCATGGACAAACCGATGCTGGACATGGGCGTGGTCACCGTCGTCATCGCCGTGCTGGCCCTGGCCTGGAACGTGATCTTCAACGGTGTGTTCGACCGGGTGCTCAAACGCCTGGCCATTGCGCATAACGCCTGGGTTCGGGTGGTGCATGCGCTGTTGTTCGAAGGTGGCCTGGTGGCCCTGGGCGTACCGCTGATCGCGTGGTGGCTGAACATCAGCCTGTGGCAGGCGTTTTTGCTGGATATCGGCGTGTTGCTGTTTTTCCTGCCGTACACCTACGTTTACCACTGGGTGTATGACGTGGTGCGCGAGCGGATGGTGATGCGTGAGCACTGCAACGCATAACCTCTGGGAGCGGGCTTGCTCGCGAAGGCGGTGGGTCAGTCGACACATGTATTGACTGACCC
>NZ_LYVP01000050.1 GCF_001984065.1 Pseudomonas sp. KK4 | reverse complement strand
TCCTTGCCCTTGTCCTTGCCCTTGTCTTTACGGCCGCCACCGCCACCACCGCCGTTCGGACCGTCACCGCGCGGGCCACGGGCATTGCGCGGGTTGCGCATGTCCGGACGTTCGCGGGCTTCCGGTTTTTCGGCTTCCACGGCGCTGGCATCGAAGCCCATCAGGTCGCCGTCGGCAATTTTCTGCCTGGTCATGCGCTCGATGCTTTTCAGCAGTTTTTCTTCGTCCGGGGCCACCAGCGAGATCGCCTCGCCCGAACGACCGGCACGACCGGTACGGCCGATGCGGTGCACGTAGTCTTCATCGACGTTCGGCAGTTCGAAGTTGACCACGTGGGGCAACTGGTCGATGTCCAGGCCACGGGCGGCGATGTCGGTGGCGACCAGGATGCGCACGTCGCCGGCCTTGAAATCGGCCAGGGCTTTGGTGCGGGCGTTCTGGCTCTTGTTGCCGTGGATCGCGACGGCCGGCAGACCGTGCTTGTCCAGGTACTCGGCCAGACGGTTGGCGCCGTGCTTGGTGCGGGTGAACACCAGCACCTGTTCCCAGGCGCCCGCGGTGATCAGGTGCGCCAGCAGTGCGCGCTTGTGGCTGGCAGGCAGGCGGAACACGCGCTGTTCGATACGCTCGACCGTGGTGTTCGGCGGCGTGACTTCGATGCGTTCCGGGTTGTGCAGCAGCTTGCCGGCCAGATCGGTGATGTCCTTGGAGAAGGTCGCCGAGAACAGCAGGTTCTGCCGTTTGGCCGGCAGACGCGCCAGGACCTTCTTCACGTCATGGACAAAGCCCATGTCGAGCATGCGGTCGGCTTCGTCCAGCACCAGGATTTCCACGTGGGACAGGTCGACGCTGCCCTGGCCGGCCAGGTCGAGCAGGCGACCCGGGCAGGCCACCAGCACGTCCACGCCGCGGGACATGGCCTGAACCTGAGGGTTCATGCCGACGCCGCCGAAGATGCAGGCGCTGACGAATTTCAGGTCACGGGCGTAGACCTTGAAGCTTTCGTGCACCTGGGCTGCGAGTTCGCGGGTGGGGGTCAGGACCAGTACCCGCGGTTGGCGCGGGCCGTGGCGCTGGGATTTGTCCGGGTGACCGTTGGGGAACAACCGCTCCAGGATCGGAAGGGCGAAACCGCCGGTTTTACCAGTACCTGTCTGTGCCGCGACCATCAGGTCGCGACCTTGCAACACGGCGGGAATGGCCCGCTGTTGCACCGGAGTAGGCTCGGTATAGCCCGCTGCCTCGATGGCGCGGACTAAAGCCTCGGAGAGACCGAGGGAAGCAAAGGACATGAGTAATCCTGTTTTAGTTAGGGCTTGGCCCAATGGGAGTCTTGCCTGGCGCGAATGGCGTTTAAGAGGACGCAATCCCGTCCGGTCCTGCTTCGGTTTCGAAAGCTCGTCTGGAGCGCTCGCGCGGGCTGAAAGCTGCGCTGTAGCGGGGTCGAGATGCCTTTAACGATTCCGAGCGTCCGGGCGTGAGCCTGGCGGGAAGGCCGGAGTATAACAGAGCAATCACTGCGCGCCGCTTTCCTGCTGCTCAACGGTTTTGGCGCGGGTCGCGGTGGCACTGGCTGGATTTATGACGTTTGCCGGGGCGGCACCATAGCGGGCACTCAGCTCGGCGTAGGCCGGCTCGCGCTTGAAGCGTTTGAGTTCGGCGCCGAAGCGCTGCACCAGCAAGTCCATGCCGGCGTTGCGGCGCACCGCCAGAAACTGGCTCTGCTGGCTGATGACGGTGGGGTTTTCGGTGATTTTGTCGCGGATGCCCAGCTCGTCCAGCAAATGCTGCCCGACCCGGCGGTCGGTGATCAGCAGGTCGATCCGCCCACGCACCAGCTTGCCGAAGTTGGCTTCATGGCTGGGTGCCGGTTCACGGGTGAACAGCGTCGAGTTCCTGAAGTCCTCGCTGTACAGGTAGCCCGGCGAGGTGCCGATCGTCAGGCCGCGCAGTTCGTCGAGGGTGCGGAAAGGGTGCGGCCGCTCGTTGGCGTAGAACATCACGAACTGCACCTCCGAGAGCGGTTCGCTGGGGTAGAGCAGGGTCGCGTCGCGCTCTTCGCTGTGAAAAATGTCCAGTGCGCCATCGGCCTGGCCCGTCTCGAGCATCGACAGGCAACGTTTCCACGGCAGGAACTGCCACTCCACTTCGATGCCCAGGCGTTTGAACACGATTGCCGTGGTTTCGTAGTCCAGGCCCAGTGACTTGCCATTTTCCTCATAGACGTAAGGCGCCCACGGCTCGGTGACAATGCGCAGCTTCTCGCCCCGGGCGGTGAGGCTCAGGCAAGTGAAAAGCACAGCGGTCAGTAGCTGGAAAATGACAGGCATGGCCTGAGGTTAGTACGCGGGGCGTCTAATGAGAAGCTCTGGCGTGCATGTTTAGCGCTGACGTGAGCAGATTGGGCGCGCCGTCTCTATTTACTCGGTGAGTTGAGCAAGTGTTGGTGGATCGCCGTACGCCGACGCCCCAGGATCAGCTTGACCAGACCGTGGGTGAACCAATGTTCCAGCATGTGTCGGCACACTGGCTTGCCGACGCGTTCTTTCTGGTTTTGCAGCGCCTTTTCCCACCAGACCGGGCCGCAGGCCCTGTCGAACTCGTTTGGATGCTCATAGCAGCCGTAGAGGATTTCGCGGATGAACTGGCGCAGGTGCGCGGGCAGCGCCAGAGTGATGAGTTTGTAGAGCATGCGCTGGCAGCGAGGTGGCCGTGGCAGGCGGGCGGATACTCGGTGGGTATCGTCCAGGGCGGCAGGGCGGGTGGGCTGCGTGACGTGCTTACGGACCCAGGCCTGGACTTTGGCCCGGAACAACTGTTTGCGGCTCCAGTAGTGATGAATCAGGTCCGGGCACTTTCTGATCTCCAGCGTGCGATAGGCCGCCACCGACAGGCAGAACTCCTCGAGGGTGTAGGCGCCGCGTGCGTGGGGGAACAGCTCATCGATCAGCGCAATCGAGCGATCCAGTACCTGGGCGTCCTGCTGATGCAGGCCGATCACGCCGGAGTTGAGCAGCATCATCTGGTCGTCCGCCAGGCCGCGCTCCTTGAGCGATGAGGCCAGGGCGCTGTAGAGCAGGTTTTCCTTGTTGTTGCCGTAATGCGTGTAGGCGTCGTTGCACAGCAGCGCGCCGGGCTGCACGCGCTCGAACAATTTGACTGGCGAGCAGTGGAAGAAGGTATCGGTGTCGATCAACAGCGCGATTTCGGATTCCTGAAGCACCGTGCGCAGGGCGACATGTTTGGCGCGAAAATGATAGCCATGGGGTTCGCACCAGCGCCGACGGGTGGCCTCGTCGAGCGGGCGTACGCGCACCGGCAGTTTTTCATAGGGCTTGGGGTTGTCGCTGAAGACCTGGATATCGATGGCGGCGTCCGGCGTTTCACGTAGCCATGCCAAGGCACTGGCTATGCTGAAGACGGCTTCCTGGTGATAGGTCTCGGAACCGAAAACCAGATAGACGAGTTGAGGGCGTGAAGACTTCATTGCTACAGCGTATTCCCTGTTTATTACTGAAAAAAAAAGGCCCTCCGAAGAGGGCCCTTGTTCCTGCGGGTCAACGATCAGCGGGGGAGCTTCAGGTTGTTCCACACAGCCAGGCTGGCTTCGGCCTGGTTCAGGGTATAGAAATGCAACCCCGGTGCGCCGCCCTGCAACAAACGTTCACACATTTCGGTGATGACCTGCTCACCGAAGCGCTGAATGCTCGGCGTGTCGTCGCCATAGGCTTCCAACTGCTTGCGGATCCAGCGCGGGATTTCCGCACCGCAGGCATCGGAGAAACGCGCCAGTTTGCTGTAGTTGGTGATCGGCATGATGCCCGGCACCACAGGAATGTCGACGCCCAGTGCCCGGACGCGATCGACGAAGTAGAAGTAGCTGTCGGCGTTGAAGAAGTACTGGGTGATCGCGCTGTCGGCGCCGGCCTTGGCCTTGCGCACGAAGTTGGCGATATCGTCTTCGAAGTTGCGCGCTTGCGGATGCATTTCCGGGTAAGCGGCGACTTCGATGTGAAAATGATCGCCGGTCTCTGCACGAATGAATTCGACCAGGTCATTGGCGTGGCGCAGCTCACCGCTGGCCATGCCCATACCCGAAGGCAGGTCACCGCGCAGGGCAACGATACGCTTGATGCCGGCAGCCTTGTATTGAGTCAGCAGGCCACGCAGGTCGTCCTTGCTGTCGCCCACGCAAGACAAGTGCGGTGCGGCAGGGACTTTGACTTCGCTCTCGAGCTGCAACACGGTGTTGAGGGTGCGATCACGGGTCGAACCGCCAGCGCCATAGGTGCAGGAGAAAAAATCGGGGTTGTAGGCAGCCAGCTGACGGGCAGTGGCGAGCAGCTTTTCATGCCCAGCGTCGGTCTTGGTAGGGAAGAACTCGAAGCTGTAGCGACGGTCTTGGGACATGGTCATATCCTTGGAAACGCGTAAGCCTGGAAGCCTTGCACATCCCAATGTGGGAGCGGGCTTGCTCGCGAAGGCGGTGGGTCAGTCGACAGTAACGTTGAATGATAAACCGCTTTCGCGAGCAAGCCCGCTCCCACAAGGGAGAGCGGGCATCAGGACCGATCAGTAGCGGTAGGCGTGAGGCTTGAACGGACCTTCGACGGTCACGCCGATGTAGTCGGCCTGGGTCTTGGTCAGTTGCGTCACGACGCCGCCGAAACCGCGGACCATTTCCAGGGCCACTTCTTCGTCGAGTTTCTTGGGCAGTACTTCAACGGTCAGGCGCTCGGCTTTCTGGGCGGGCGACAGGTCGGCGTACTTCTGGCCGAACAGGAAGATCTGCGCCAGTACCTGGTTGGCGAACGAACCGTCCATGATGCGGCTCGGGTGACCGGTGGCGTTACCCAGGTTCACCAGACGGCCTTCGGCCAGCAGGATCAGGTAGTCGTCGTTCTGTGCATCGAATGCGCCAGGACCGGTACGGTGGATCTTGTGAACCTGTGGCTTCACTTCTTCCCATGCCCAGTTCTTGCGCATGAAAGCGGTGTCGATTTCGTTGTCGAAGTGACCGATGTTGCAGACAACGGCGCGCTTCTTCAGGGCCTTGAGCATGTTGGCGTCGCAGACATTGACGTTACCGGTGGTGGTCACGATCAGGTCGATCTTGCCCAGCAGCGCCTTGTCGATGCTGTCTTCGGTGCCGGTGTTGATACCATCGATGAACGGCGAAACCAGTTCGAAACCGTCCATGCAGGCTTGCATGGCGCAGATCGGGTCGACTTCGGAGACCTTGACGATCATGCCTTCCTGACGCAGGGACTGAGCCGAGCCCTTGCCCACGTCACCGTAGCCGATGACCAGCGCTTGCTTGCCGGACAGCAGGTGGTCGGTACCGCGCTTGATCGCGTCGTTCAGGCTGTGACGGCAGCCGTACTTGTTGTCGTTCTTGCTCTTGGTCACCGAGTCGTTGACGTTGATGGCCGGGATCTTCAGTTCGCCCTTGGCCAGCATGTCCAGCAGGCGGTGTACGCCAGTGGTGGTTTCTTCGGTCACGCCGTGGACGCGATCCAGTACCTGTGGGTACTTCTTGTGCAGCAGTTCGGTCAGGTCGCCGCCGTCGTCGAGGATCATGTTGGCGTCCCATGGCTGGCCATCCTTGAGGATGGTCTGCTCCAGGCACCACTCGTACTCTTGCTCGGTTTCACCTTTCCAGGCGAAAACCGGGATGCCGGCGGCGGCGATGGATGCGGCGGCCTGGTCTTGTGTCGAGAAAATGTTGCAGGACGACCAGCGTACTTCGGCACCCAGGGCAACCAGGGTTTCGATCAGCACGGCAGTCTGAATGGTCATGTGGATGCAACCGAGGATCTTCGCGCCCTTGAGCGGTTGCTCTTCGGAGTACTTGCGGCGCAGACCCATCAGGGCCGGCATTTCGGATTCGGCGATGATGGTTTCGCGACGGCCCCAGGCAGCCAGGGACATGTCGGCGACTTTGTAATCGGTAAAATCTGCAGGCGTGATAACAGCGCTCATGAAGAGCCTCCATTCGTAATGTATGCGAATGGGCGCCGTTGTGCGTTTAGTGTCGGGCCGGTGAAGGCCTGGCAACGCCCCATCCGAGCCTGACAGGTCCAGCCTGCTGCAGCGCCCCTCGGACAGGTGGCGGGAAAACGGTATCAACCAGAGGTTACCGTTTTGAAACGGGGGCGATTATAGCGGGCTATGCTGATCTTCCAAAGCCTTTCTGTGGGTCAATGTCCGAACGGTAATCGAGGCCATAGTCGAAGCCCGATAGAGCTCTAGTCCGGGCTCTGCCATGATAGGCGGCATCAATCGGCAAGACGGTCAGGAGTGAGCATGAATTTCCACACCCGCAAATGGGTCAAACCCGAAGACCTCAACCCCAACGGCACGCTGTTCGGCGGCAGCCTGTTGCGCTGGATCGACGAAGAAGCGGCAATCTACGCCATCGTCCAGCTGGGCAACCAGCGCGTCGTCACCAAATACATTTCCGAGATCAACTTCGTCAGCGCCTCGCGCCAGGGCGACATCATCGAGCTGGGCATCACCGCCACCGAGTTCGGTCGCACCTCGATCACCCTGACCTGCGAAGTGCGCAACAAAATCACCCGCAAGAGCATCCTGACGGTCGAGAAGATGGTCTTCGTCAACCTCGGTGAAGACGGCCTGCCTGCGCCCCACGGTCGCACCGAGATCAAGTACGTAAAAGACCAGTTCAAGGACGAGTCCGCCGTCGAATGATTCGAGGGTGACGAACGGAATTCGAACCGCGCGGGTCGTAACAACATCGCACCCAGCGGTTCAGGAGTTCTATGGACACTCGAAAAGACGGCAAGACCCCCGACCTCTCCGCCAAAGAGCAGCACGAGGTCGAAAAGAGCCAGCCACCGCGCGCAGCGGTGCTGCATGAAATCATTCGCACCCAGGGCGATCAGGAGCTTGAGCGCAGCATCGCCGCGCTCTGGTGGTCGGCGCTGGCCGCGGGCCTGACCATGGGCCTGTCGCTGATGGGCATGGGCCTGCTCAACTCGCGCTTGCCCGATGGCGAAGGCTTCAAGGTGATTGCCAGTTTCGGCTACTGCGCCGGGTTTCTTGCGGTGATTCTCTCGCGCCAGCAACTGTTCACCGAGAACACCCTGACAGCCGTGCTGCCAATCATGAGCAAACCCACACTGGGCAACTTCGGCCGCTTGCTGCGGCTGTGGTCGGTGGTCCTGGTAGGCAACCTGTGCGGCACCCTGCTGGTGGCCTACGTGATGCTGGAACTGCCGATTTTCGACAGCAAGACTGACGTGGCCTTCCTCGACATCGGGCGCAAGGTCATGGAAAACGACACGCCGCAGATGTTCGCCAAGGGCATCATTTCCGGCTGGATGATCGCCACCATGGTGTGGATGATTCCGTCGATGGAGAGCGCCAAGATCTGGATCATTATCCTGATCACTTACTTCATGGCGCTGGGCGACTTCACCCATATCGTGGTCGGTTCCCTGGAAGTGTCGTACCTGGTGTTCGCCGGCGAGCTGCCGTGGAAGGATTTCTGGCTGGTGTTCGCCGGTCCCACGCTGGCGGGGAATATCATCGGCGGCAGTTTTATTTTTGCGCTGATCAGCCATGCGCAGATTCGCAGCGAGAGCGGACCGCCGAAAGATGCGACGGACCCAGGCAAGGAGCCCGATCCGCAGAAGGTCAAAAAGTAATCAACTCGACGTGCCGACCGTCACGACGTTGCGACGCTGGCGGTAGATGAAAAACAGCGCGGTCAGCACCGTCAAGCCGCTGACCAGCGCGCCGGTCCAGGGCAGGTCTGCCAGGTCCGCGCCGCTGGCCACCACCAGGCCCCCGATCCAGGCACCGGCCGCATTGCCGAGGTTGAAGGCGCTCTGGTTCAGGGTCGAGCCCAGGTTCGGTGCTTCATGAGCCTGATCGATGATCAGCAGCTGCAAGATCGGGCACAGCGCAAAAGCGAAAATCCCCCACAGCACCAGGGTGATCGCCGCCGGGATCACCGAATGGCTGGTCTGGCTGAAGGCAGCCAATACCAGCACCACGGCCAGTGCCATGCCGACCAGTGAAGGCAGCAAGCGACTGTCAGCCAACCGGCCGCCTAGCATGCTGCCGGCGGTCAAGCCCACGCCGAACAACAGCAGCATGACCGTCACGCCATGGGGGCTGACACCGGTGATGTCCTGCAGGATCGGCGCAATGTAGGTGAAGACGCTGAACAGGCTGGTCGAGGCCAGCACGCTCATGCCCAGTGCCAGCAGCACGTTCACCTTGCCCAGGACCTTGAACTCACTGGCGAGGTTGGCCTTGTCCATCGCAATGTTTTTCGGCAGCCACAGCCACTGTGCGATGGCCGCGATCACCCCGATCACCGATACCGCCCAGAAGGTCGAGCGCCACCCGGCGTATTGCCCCAGCGCTGTCCCCAACGGCACGCCCAGCACGTTGGCCAGGGTCAGGCCGGTGAACATCATCGCAATGGCCTGGGCCCGCTTGTTCGGCGCCACCAGCCCGGCGGCCACCACCGAACCGATGCCGAAAAATGCACCGTGGCACAGCGCAGTCACCACCCGGGCGGCCATCAGCGTGGCGTAGTTGGGTGCCAGGGCGCAGAGCATGTTGCCGAGGATGAACATCAGCGTCATGCCCAGCAAAGTGGCTTTGCGCGGCATGTTGGCGGTGCCCACCGCGAGGATCGGTGCGCCGAATACCACGCCCAGGGCATAGCCGGTGATGAGCAGGCCAGCGTGGGGAATGCTCACCGCCAGGTCGCGGGCGACATCGGGCAGCAGGCCCATGATGACGAATTCAGTGGTGCCGATGCCGAACGCGGCAACAGCGAGGGCAAGCAAAGCGAGTGGCATGCGCAAGGTCTCTGTCGGTAGTCTTGACGCTGTGATCAGGCATACGCAGGCCGATGACCGTTCTCGACGAGGGCGGACAAGGCAGGGTTTTTATTGGAATTAGTCTGTGCGCAACTGAGTGCGGCGTGGTCGCTTGCAGTATAAACAGCTGCTGACATATCGCGAATCAATTCTCTACGCATTCCCTGTAGGAGCGAGCTCGCTCGCGAGGGTCGTCAACGATGACGCGGGCTGTCTGGATAATCGCTTTGCTCTGACGTTCATCGCGAGCGAGCTCGCTCCTACAGTGGGGATTGCGGGGGCAACAATAAGGAGTACGCCGTGCTTGCAACGGCTTTGGTGTTGGTGGCGGCGTTGCTGCATGCGGCGTGGAATACCCTGATCAAATTCAGCGCCGAACGGCTGCTGGTGGTGGCGTGCATGGACAGCGTGGCGCTGCTGTTTGTCGCGGTGCTGTTGCCGTTCGTGGCGCTGCCGCCTATGGAAATCTGGCCGTGGATCCTGGCCTCGGCGGCCTTCGAATTGCTCTATCGCTACCTGCTGATCCAGGCCTATCGCGTCGGCGATCTCGGGCTGGTCTATCCATTGATGCGCGGGCTGTCGCCACTGGTGGTGCTGGCGTTGACGCTGATTTTTGCCGGCGAGGTGCTGACCCACCAGCAGATCTTCGGGATCCTGCTGATCCCGCTGGGCATGCTCTGCCTGCTATGGCAGGGCGGGGGCGGTGCGCGACTGCCGTGGTCGATGTTGCCGGTGGTGGCGCTGATCGGCCTGTGCATCGGTTGCTACACCTTCATCGACGGCCAGGCGCTGCGACGCTGGTCGCACCCGCTGGACTACCTGGTGTGGGTGACGCTGATCAGCGCCTGGCCCTTCCCGTTGCTGGCCTGGGTGCGCAAGCGGCCGGCGTTCAAGTTGTTCTGGCGCGAGCAGTGGCGATTGGGCCTGGCGGTCGGTTTCTGCGTGTTGTTCAGCTACGCTCTGGTGCTGTGGGCCATGCAACTGGGATCGATTGCCGAAGCGGCGGCGTTGCGCGAAATCAGCGTGATCCTGGTGGTGCTGTTCGGTATGCGTTACCTGAAAGAACCTTTCGGCCGGCCGCGGCTCTTAGCCTGTGGGCTGGTATTGATCGGCATGCTGGTGATGAAATTCTGAAGAAGGGATTGCTCTATGACGGTTGCTCTGTGGTGCATTTTGATCGCGATTTTCCTGCCTTACGTGTGCACGGTCGTGGCCAAGGTCAGTGGCGGGTTCAGGCTGGATGACAACCACGATCCGCGGGATTTTCTTGATTCTCTGAACGGCTTGGGCAGACGCGCCCATGCGGCGCAGCTCAACAGCTTCGAAGTGACCCCGGCGTTTGCCGCAGCGGTGATCGTGGCGCATCTGGCAGGCAATGCCGAACTGGTGACGATCAACGTGCTGTCGGTGTTGTTCATCACCAGCCGGTTGCTGTACATCATTTGCTATCTGGCGGACTGGGCGATCATGCGGTCGCTGGTGTGGTTCGTGGGGATGGGGTTGATTGCGGCGTTCTTTTTTGTGTCTGTCTGAATCCTCTGTGCCCTTGAGGGCGCCATCGCGAGCAGGCTCGCTCCCACAGGGGATGCGATCAACTTTGGGAGCGAGCCTGCTCGCGATAGCTGTCCAACGACCAACGTTCACTTACGGCTTGGTCTTCTCTGCGTCCGCCACCTGCGGCACTTGCGGCAACGCCGCGCCTTTAGGCCACAACATCCAGATCTGCCCCTGCTGCTTCATGTCCCCGGCCAATTGCCCGGCCGCTTCACCGGTGCCCCAGAACAGGTCCGCACGGACCTCGCCGGCTATCGCGCCGCCGGTGTCCTGTGCCGCAACAGGCCGCACCAGCGCACTGCCATCAGGCTTGGTGGTCGATAGCCACAACAGGCTGCCCAACGGAATCACCTTGCGATCCACCGCCGCGCTGTAACCCGCGGTCAATGGCACGTTCAACGAGCCGCGAGGGCCTTCGTTGCTGTCGGGATTGCGGGTGAAAAATACATAGCTTGGATTGCTGCCCAACAGTTGCGGAATGCGCGACGGATTGGCCTTGGCCCAGGCGCTGATCGCACCCATGGTCACGTCTTCCTTCTTCAGCTCACCCTGTTCAACCAGCCAGCGGCCGATCGGTCGATAGGGGTGGCCATTCTGGTCGGCATAGGCGATGCGCAACTGGCGACCGCTGTCGAGCTGAATACGCCCTGAACCTTGGATTTGCAGGAACTGCAGGTTCATCGGATCGGTCAGCCAGGCCACCACCGGTGCCTTGACGCCTTTGGTTTCGATGGTCGCCGCATCGTCGTAGGGCTTGAGCACGCGACCTTCAAGGCGACCGCGCAGGCGTTTGCCCTTGAGCTCCGGGTAGAGGCTGTCCAGGGCGACGATGATCATGTCTTCGGGCACGCCGTACACCGGGATGTTGGCCGTAGCGGTCTGGGTCAGGCTGCCGGGGTAGACCGGTTCGTAGTAACCGGTGATCAGGCCGTTGGGGTTGTCGTTGGCGGCGCGCAGGCCGTAGACATCGAGGTTCTGTTTGAGGAAGCCGCGAATGTCGCCGGCGGTTTGCGGCACATTGGCGGCCGCCGCGCAGGTCCCGCCCCAGACCGGGTCGGCCTTGAGTCGGGTACAGGCGCTGCGCCACGAGCCGAAACCGGCAACCAGGTCACTGTCGGACACCGCCGGCAGTGCTTCCCAGGTGGCGGCAGAGTAGGTGGCCAGTGCGTGGGTTTTCGGTTGTTGCTTGTCGCCACCGGTGCAGCCTGCGAGCAGGGCCACCATCGACAGGGTCGCTATTGGCAGGGTTCGGGCCAGGCTGCGACGCCAGGCCGTGAAACGGCTGTTCATGGAGTGATTCCTTTGCCGGTTGCCCGAGTGCTCCATGCGCTCATGCAACCCGTATTGATAATAGGGCTATTGGTGTTTGTCGAGGACGCGAGGATACTGGCCGCCGTTTCCCCCCGACCTGAAGCATGAAGCCTGAAGCCACCATGACTCTTAAAAGACTTTCCGTTGTATTGCTGGCCTGCCTGACCTTGTCCGCTTGCGGCGGTGTCGACCCCAATTCGCCGCTGGGCCAACGCAAGGCGATTTTCAAGCAAATGCTCAAGACCGGTGAAGACTTGGGTGGCATGTTGCGTGGCCGCATCCCGTTCGATGGCCCCAAATTCGCCGAAGGCGCGGTGAAGCTCGACGCATTGTCCCATGAACCGTGGAAGCATTTTCCGCAGGTGCGTGAAGAAGACCACACCAGCGCCAAGAGCGATGTCTGGGAGCAGCAGGCTCGCTTCCAAGGCATGGCTCGCGACCTTGAAAAGGCCACCGGTGAATTGGTGATCGCCAGCCAGGTTCAACCCTACAAGGCCAGCAACCTGGGGCCGGCGGTGCAGAAGGTCGAAGATGCTTGCAGTGCGTGTCATAAGGCTTTCAGGGATCATTGATAAGCGCAGTCGTGGCGAGGGAGCTTGCTCCCGTTCGACTGCGAAGCAGGCGCAAACCGACCCGCGCGGTTTATCTGGCTAACTGCGATTGCCGGTTTTTGGGGGCGTTTCGCAACCCGGCGGGAGCATGCTCCCTCGCCACGCAATGCTTGATAACGACCTTACTTATCCAGTTCATCCACCGCTTCCTGCAGTTCCTTGCGGGACTGGGCGAGTTTGTCTTTGCGTTTGTTGATTTTCTCCGGATCGCCTTTTTTCATGGCCTTGTCCAGGTCGGCCTGTCGCCTGCTGACTTCGTGCTTGGCATCGAGCACCTTGTTCTCGCGCTCTTTCTTCAGTGAGGCCTCGGTGCAGTTGGCGCTGACTTCGCTCAGGGCTTTTTCCAGGCCAGCCTGCTGATCGGCGTTGCCGTGGGACTTGGCCAGCTCGATCTGATTGATGATGCCTTGCTTCTTGGCGGCGCAACCGGTCAGCCCTGGCGCCTCTTCGTCGGCCATCAGCGGGCCGGCCAACACCGTGCAGAGGGTCAGCAGGGCCAGCGGTGAAAGTCGTTTCATAAAAGCTCCGTGTGAAAGGCAATCGATTCGATGC
Organism: Pseudomonas sp. KK4; assembly: GCF_001984065.1. GTDB lineage: Bacteria > Pseudomonadota > Gammaproteobacteria > Pseudomonadales > Pseudomonadaceae > Aquipseudomonas. The sequence continues at coordinate 28,120 of NZ_LYVP01000050.1, read as the reverse complement.
GGCGATGGCTTGTTGGAGCCTATCGGTACTACCGGGTTCCCGGGCGGCTAAAAACCGTCAATCCCGGCGTCCCTCAATGTTTCACTCAAGGCCAGCACCTGCGGGTCGCGGAAAAACGCCTTCAACTGGGCGGCGCGTGCTGGCCCGATTCCGGCCTCGGCCTGCCATTGTTCGGTGTCTCGTTGCGCCAGCGCCTGCCATGAATCGGCAAGGCGTGCCTGGCCTGTCGGTGGCATGCCCAAGGCCTTGAGCCAGCGGGCGAAAGGGCGTTTTCGGGCACTGTCGAAACTGGTGTAAAGGCGCGCGGCGCTGCGCTCGCCCAAGCCATCAATGTTAGCAAGCTCTTGGGCATCGAGGTTCAACCAATCCAACAGACTGTTCAGGCGCCCGGCCTGAAGCAGTTTTTCCCAGGTGCCGGGACCGACATGGGGCAGCGCCAGGCCCTGTTTGCCGCTGAGCCAGGCCAGGCGAGCGAGGAACTGGCCTTCGCAACCGGGTGTCGGCTGCCAGCAGCTCAAGGAATGAAAGTCGCTTGCTGCGGGCACGTGCAAGTCCGGGCGCTCGGTGCTGCGGGAGACCACCCCGTCCAGCCGGGGAATGGTCAAGCCCGCGAGGCTGATGGCGACCTGATCGCCTGGGCGAATGTCCAACGCCTGCCAGCGTTGCAGGGAGCTGACGCTGACTCGCCTGATCTGCCGGTCATCGAGCATCACCGGTAGCAACTCGAGCACCGGAGTGATGCGACCGGTTCGACCCATCTTGAAGTGGACCTTGCGCACTTCGGCCAGGGCCTGGGCGAAGGGGTATTTCCAGGCAACGCTCCAGTGAGACGGTTTGGCCTGCCAGCGCTCGGCGGGCGGGCGCTGTCCCTGACGCAGAACGATGCCGTCGCTGGCAAAGGGCAGGGGTGAGCGATACCAGTGATCGCGCCAGCGCTGGGCATCGGCCAGTGAGTTGATCGGCTGGCTGTACGCCGCGGTCGCTGGAAAGCCCAGTTCGTCCAGCGTCGCCACCCGCTCGGGCAGGGTCGCCGGACCCTGTGGCCAGTCCCAGACGAACAGGCCGATCCCGCCTGCCTGCTCTGCAGTCAATGTCTTGCGAGCCATTAACCCGGCGACCGTGGAGCGTGCATTGAGGCTGCCGGCCTGGGCCTGAACGTGGTCGTTCAGGCGCCAGTAAAGTTCGCCTTGTACCAGCAGGTCCTGAGGTTGTGCGAGCTGTTGTGGAATGGCGGCAATCTGACGTGCCGATGCGGTCCAGTCCTGGCCCTGCACACCGTCGCCGCGACTGACCGCCTGGGTCAGCAGGCCCTGGTGGTAGATCAAGGACACGGCCACGCCGTCGACCTTGGGCTGAACCCAGACGTCCGTGCGATGGTGCATCCAGTCTTCGACGGCTCGCTCATCCTGCAACTTGTCCAGACCGGTGTGGGCAATCGGATGGGAAACCGTGCCTCGCGCCGCACTCAACGGGGTGACTGGCGCATCCCGTTTGAAGCATTGGCGCCAATGAGCCAGACGCGCGCGAGACTGGTCGTAGAGCTCATCGGCGACCAGGGATTTGCCTTCGCGGTGATAGCTGTCGTCCCAGCGGTCGATCTGTTTTTGCAGGGTGGCGATTTCGTTCGCGGCGCGTTCGGGTGGCCAGTCCGGGCATTGACTGGCTTGGGTGGTGAGGCAGAAAAGGCACAGCAGGAGGGTGAAAAACAGGCGCATCGTGAGCGTCCTTGCTCGTTGAGGTGCCTCAAGGCTAGGTCAGTGTGGGGTGAGGCAAAGGGTGGGTGTTTTGCCAGGCATTTCTGGTGGCAGGACTGGCCTCTTCGCGAGCAAGCCCGCTCCCACAGTGATTTGTGGTGAGCACCCGGTTCCCTGTGGGAGCGGGCTTGCTCGCGAAGGCGGCGACGCGGTCTCAAGCAAAAGCCAATAAAAAGCCCCGCACGGCGAACCGTGCAGGGCTTTTGGTACCGCCAGGAAAGTTTTACAGACCAGCAGCAGAACGCAGTGCGTCGGCGCGGTCGGTTTTTTCCCAGGTGAACGTGGTGAAGGTATCGTCGCCCACGGTCTTGGTCTGCGGGGTGCGACCGAAGTGGCCGTACGCGGCGGTTTCCTGGTACATCGGGTGCAGCAGGTCGAGCATCTTGGTGATCGCGTATGGACGCAGGTCGAACACTTCGCGGACCAGTTTGACGATCTTGTCATCGCTGATCTTGCCGGTGCCGAAGGTGTTCAGCGAGATCGAAGTCGGCTGAGCGACGCCGATGGCGTAGGACACCTGAATCTCGCAACGCTCGGCCAGGCCGGCGGCAACGATGTTCTTGGCCACGTAACGACCGGCGTAGGCCGCCGAACGGTCTACCTTCGATGGATCCTTGCCGGAGAACGCGCCGCCACCGTGGCGAGCCATGCCGCCGTAGCTGTCGACGATGATCTTGCGACCGGTCAGGCCGCAGTCGCCCACCGGGCCACCGATGATGAACTGGCCCGTCGGGTTGATGTGGAACTGGGTGTCCTTGGTCAGCAGTTCGGCCGGCAGCACGTGCTTGACGATCAGTTCCATCACGCCTTCGCGCAGGTCGTTGTACGACACTTCCGGGTTGTGCTGGGTCGACAGAACAACCGCGTCGATACCCACGACCTTGCCGTTTTCGTAACGGCAGGTCACTTGCGACTTGGCGTCCGGACGCAGCCACGGCAGCAGGCCGGATTTGCGGGCCTCGGCCTGGCGCTGAACCAACTGGTGCGAGAAGGTGATCGGTGCCGGCATCAGCACGTCGGTTTCGTTGCTGGCGTAGCCGAACATCAGGCCCTGGTCGCCGGCGCCCTGATCTTCAGGCTTGGCACGGTCGACACCCTGGTTGATGTCAGGGGACTGCTTGCCGATGATGTTCATCACGCCGCAGGTCGCGCCGTCGAAGCCGACGTTGGAGCTGGTGTAGCCGATGTCGGTGATCACGTCACGAACGATCTGCTCCAGGTCGACCCAGGCCGAAGTGGTCACTTCGCCGGCGATGATCGCCACGCCCGTTTTCACCAGAGTCTCGCACGCCACACGGGCGAACTTGTCTTCAGCGATGATGGCGTCCAGCACCGCATCAGAAATCTGGTCGGCGATTTTGTCCGGATGCCCTTCAGACACGGACTCGGAGGTGAAAAGGGAGTATTCGCTCATCTCGATGTTTTCCTGAAATTACCGATGGTGAGTGTCGCCAGCCGGCCGCTGAAAATGGCGGACCTGAATCTGGAAACCATTACGTAAGCCTACATAGAGGCTTTCCCCGGGAACGAGTCCCGCAGCGGTGGCCCAACGGGCCAGATCGTCCTGTTCAAACCCCAACCAGAGATCACCGCAGGCTTCCCTGGCCCAACTCTGGTTGTGGCTACATAACTCTGTCACTAACAGGCTACCGCCTGGTTGCAGCAAATGGCCCATGTGCCGCAGGGCATCGGCCGGCGCGGCGAAATGATGAAGCACCATGTTCAGCACCACGCAATCGGCCTTCAAACCCACGCCGTCCAGGGCATCGGCCAGTTGCAGGCTGACGTTGGTCAGCGCCTGGCGCTCGCACACCTGGCGCGCCAGTTCGAGCATCGCCGGGCTGTTGTCCAGCGCCGTAACCTGACTGAAGCGGCGCGCCAGTTCCGGAAGGAAAGCACCGTCCCCGGGGCCGACTTCGATGGCCGTGGCGCCTTCGTCGAAACTCAACTTGTCGAGCAGGGCCACCACGCTGTCGCGGTATTGCGGCAGGCCGGCGATCAAGTCCTGCTGGGCGCGAAACTTCTCCGCCACCCGTGAGAAAAAGTCCTGGCTGGCGGCGGCGCGCTGCCCGTGGACCTGGGCGATGCGCGACTGCACATCGGCAGGCAGCATCAGCTCATCGACTTCTTCCAGCAACGCCGCGTGCAGCTTGCCGCCCAGCAGAGCGGTGTGGGGCAGGGCGCGGCGGTAAAAAATCGCATTGCCTTCACGGCGGGTCGCCACTAGGTCGGCCTGGGCCAGTACCTTCAGGTGGTGACTCATGCCCGACTGGCCGATGCCGAAGATCTGCGCCAGTTCCAGCACGCCAAACGAATCGTTGGCCAGCGCGCGCAAGACATTCAAACGCAACGGATCGCCGCCGGCCTTGCAAAGGGCCGCCAGCTCATCGCAATCGTCATGGCGAATGGAAGGCACACGTAGGTTCATAAGGCCGGCAGTCTAGTCACGCACCGATGGCATCGCAAGAGCAATATCAAAAAGTTTTGATATTGCTCGATAGATGGCACTTCTTCACGTTAGCTTCAGTCAACAAACGGAAGGCGGAAAGGATTCACCTGGCCAAACCAGGGTTATCCATTGGAAAAACGCCTTCAGATGACTATCTGTCATTGCCCCGAGGCGGCCCGGTGAGGGAAAATGCTCGCCTTTTTTCCGTTTCGTTTTATTCACTCTCGATTCAGAACCCGCAGGAGAACAGCGATGCCTAGCCGTCGTGAGCGCGCCAACGCCATTCGTGCCCTCAGCATGGATGCCGTGCAAAAAGCCAACAGCGGCCATCCCGGTGCCCCTATGGGTATGGCGGATATCGCCGAGGTGCTGTGGCGCGACTACCTCAAGCACAACCCGAGCAATCCATCCTTCGCCGACCGTGACCGCTTCGTGCTGTCCAACGGTCACGGCTCGATGTTGATCTACTCGTTGCTGCACCTGACCGGCTACGACCTGTCGATCGACGACCTCAAGCAGTTCCGTCAACTGCACAGTCGCACACCGGGCCACCCGGAATTCGGCTACACCCCAGGTGTTGAAACCACCACCGGCCCGCTGGGTCAGGGTCTGGCCAACGCCGTGGGCTTCGCCCTGGCGGAAAAAGTCATGGCGGCGCAGTTCAACCGTCCCGGCCACAACATCGTCGACCACCACACCTACGTATTCCTGGGTGATGGCTGCATGATGGAAGGCATTTCCCACGAAGTCGGCTCCCTGGCCGGCACCTTGGGCCTGGGCAAGCTGATCGCCTTCTACGATGACAACGGCATCTCCATCGATGGCGAAGTCGAAGGCTGGTTCACCGACGACACGCCCAAGCGCTTCGAAGCCTACAACTGGCAAGTGATCCGCAATGTCGACGGTCACGACCCGGAAGAAATCAAGACCGCGATCGAGACGGCGCGCAAGAGCGACAAGCCAACCCTGATCTGCTGCAAGACCACCATCGGTTTCGGCTCGCCGAACAAGCAAGGCAAGGAAGACTGCCACGGCGCCCCGCTGGGTGACGCGGAAATCGCCTTGACCCGTGCGGCGCTGAAATGGAACTACGGTCCTTTCGAAATCCCGGCCGACATCTATGCCGAGTGGGACGCCAAGGAAGCCGGTCGCGCCGTTGAAGCCGAGTGGGACCAGCGTTTCGCTGCCTACTCCGCCGCGTTCCCTACCGAAGCCAACGAGCTGATCCGTCGCCTGAGCGGCGAGCTGCCGGCCGATTTCAGCGAAAAGGCCGACGCCTACATCGCCGAAGTGGCCGCCAAGGGCGAAACCATCGCCAGCCGTAAAGCCAGCCAGAACGCCCTGAACGCCTTCGGCCCGCTGCTGCCCGAGTTCCTCGGCGGTTCGGCTGACCTGGCCGGTTCCAACCTGACCCTGTGGAAGGGCTGCAAGGGCGTCAGCGCCGAAGACGCCAGCGGCAACTACATGTACTACGGCGTGCGCGAGTTCGGCATGACCGCGATCATGAACGGCGTTGCCCTGCACGGCGGCCTGGTGCCTTACGGCGCGACCTTCCTGATGTTCATGGAATACGCCCGCAATGCCGTGCGCATGTCGGCACTGATGAAACAGCGCGTGATCCACGTCTACACCCACGACTCCATCGGTCTGGGCGAAGACGGCCCGACTCACCAGCCGGTCGAGCAATTGGCCAGCCTGCGCTGCACCCCGAACCTCGACACCTGGCGTCCCGCCGATGCCGTGGAATCGGCGGTGTGCTGGAAACATGCACTGGAGCGCAAGGACGGTCCTTCGGCCCTGATCTTCTCCCGTCAGAACCTGCAGCACCAAACCCGTGATGCCGGCCAGATCGCCGATATCAACCGGGGTGGTTATGTGTTGAAGGACTGTGTGGGCGAGCCTGAGCTGATCCTGATCGCCACCGGTTCCGAAGTGGGTCTGGCCGTTCAGGCCTACGACAAACTGACCGAGCAGGGCCGCAACGTGCGTGTGGTTTCCATGCCGTGCACCAGCGTGTTCGATGCCCAGGACGCCGGCTACAAGCAATCGGTCCTGCCGTTGCAGGTCAGCGCCCGTATTGCCATCGAAGCCTCCATCGCGGACTACTGGTACAAGTACGTAGGGCTGGAAGGCCGCGTGATCGGCATGACCACCTACGGCGAGTCGGCGCCTGCGCCTGCCTTGTTCGAGGAGTTCGGCTTCACCCTGGAAAACATCCTCGGCCAGGCTGAAGAGCTGCTGGAAGACTGATCCGCAAAAGATGTCGTCTGGACTGACGTCTTCGCGAGCAAGCCCGCTCCCACATGGAAATGCATTCCAATGTGGGAGCGGGCTTGCTCGCGAAAGCGATAGCCCGGACGCCATGCACTGACTGATTCACCACGGTAATCGAGAACCCCATGCCTCAACCGCGTCCCTACAAAGTTGCACTCAACGGCTACGGCCGAATTGGTCGTTGCGTCTTGCGTGCGTTGTTCGAGCGAGGCGAGAAGGCCGGGTTTGAAATTGTCGCGATCAACGACCTGGCCGACATGGCCAGCATCGAATACCTGACACGCTTCGACTCCACCCACGGGCGCTTTCCCGGTGAGGTGAAGGTCGACGGCGATTGTCTGCATATTAATGGCGACTGCGTGAAGGTCCTGCGCAGCGCCACCCCCGAAGGCATCGATTGGGCGTCCCTGGGCGTCGATCTGGTGCTCGAATGCTCCGGTGCCTGGCACACCCGCGAAGACGGTCAGCGTTTCCTCGACGCTGGCGCGCCTCGGGTGCTGTTTTCCCAGCCGATGGCCAGCGAGTCGGATGTCGACGCCACCATCGTCTACGGCGTGAACCAGGATTGCCTGACCGGTGACGAACGGCTGGTGTCCAACGCCTCCTGCACCACCAACTGCGGCGTGCCGCTGTTGCGCCTGCTGGACCAGGCCATCGGTCTGGAATACGTGTCGATCACCACCATCCACTCGGCGATGAACGACCAGCCGGTGATCGACGCCTATCATCATGAAGACCTGCGCCGCACCCGTTCGGCGTTCCAGTCGGTGATCCCGGTGTCCACCGGTCTGGCGCGTGGCATCGAGCGCCTGCTGCCGGAACTTGCCGGTCGAATCCAGGCCAAAGCCGTACGCGTGCCGACAGTGAACGTCTCCTGCCTCGATATCACGATGCAGACCGTGAGCGACACCGACGCCGCCGAGGTCAACCGGATCCTGCGCGAGGCTGCCACCAGCGGCCCGCTCAAGGGGCTTTTGGCCTATACCGAGCTACCCCATGCAAGCTGTGATTTCAATCACGACCCACATTCGGCGATCGTCGATGCCAGTCAGACCCGCGTTTCCGGCCCTCGGCTGGTGAACATCCTGGCCTGGTTCGACAACGAATGGGGTTTTGCCAACCGAATGCTGGATGTTGCAGAACATTATCTGCAGACAGCTGCCTCTCCAAAACAGTAGGAAATGCGACCCATGACCGTGTTGAAGATGACCGACCTCGATCTGCAAGGTAAGCGCGTACTGATCCGCGAAGACCTCAACGTCCCAGTCAAGGACGGTGTTGTCACCAGCGATGCGCGAATCCTGGCTTCGCTGCCGACCATCAAGCTGGCCCTGGAAAAAGGCGCGGCCGTGATGGTTTGCTCGCACCTTGGCCGTCCGACCGAAGGCGAGTTCTCCGCCGAGAACAGCCTCAAGCCGGTCGCCGACTACCTGAGCCGTGCTCTGGGCCGCGAAGTGCCGCTGGTGGCTGACTACCTGAACGGCGTCGAGGTGAAGGCCGGCGACATCGTGCTGTTCGAAAACGTGCGCTTCAACAAGGGCGAGAAAAAGAACGCCGACGACCTGGCCAAGCAATACGCCGCCCTGTGCGACGTGTTCGTGATGGACGCCTTCGGCACCGCGCACCGTGCCGAGGGTTCAACCCACGGCGTGGCCAAGTTCGCCAAGGTCGCAGCGGCAGGCCCGTTGCTGGCAGCCGAACTGGATGCACTGGGCAAGGCCCTGGGTGCTCCGGCCAAGCCAATGGCCGCCATCGTTGCCGGCTCCAAGGTGTCCACCAAACTGGACGTGCTCAACAGCCTGAGCCAGATCTGCGACCAGTTGATCGTCGGCGGCGGCATTGCCAACACCTTCCTGGCGGCAGCCGGGCACCCGGTCGGCAAATCCCTGTACGAGCCGGACCTTTTGGACACCGCGCGCGCCATCGCCGCCAAGGTCAGCGTTCCGCTGCCGGTCGACGTGGTGGTTGCCAAGGAGTTCGCCGAATCCGCCGAAGCCACCGTCAAGCTGATCGCTGACGTCGCGGCCGACGACATGATCCTGGACATCGGGCCGCAGACCGCGGCGAACTTCGCCGAACTGCTGAAATCGTCGAAAACCATCCTGTGGAACGGCCCGGTGGGCGTGTTCGAATTCGACCAGTTCGGCAACGGCACCAAGGTGCTGGCCCAGGCCATCGCCGAAAGCTCGGCGTTTTCCATCGCCGGCGGTGGCGACACCCTGGCGGCCATCGACAAATATGGCGTTGGCGAGCAGATCTCCTACATTTCTACCGGTGGCGGCGCGTTCCTCGAATTCGTCGAAGGCAAGGTGCTGCCAGCCGTTGAAGTCCTGGAAAGCCGGGCCAAGGCCTGAGGGTCGCCCGTTTGACCTGGCAAGGGAGTGTTTTCATGGTCAAGACGTTAGCGCTGTTGATCGTCGCAGGTTCGCTGGTGGCTTGCGGGAGTAACCCGAAGGCCACGCCGGAACCTGCACCGGTCGAGCCCCAGAACGGCTGCAACCAGGCCGAATGGCAAGCGGAGACCAATCCGGTGCTCAACAAGCGGTCCGGGCCCGAGGGCCTGGACAAGTACGAGACCCAGACGCCCGCCAAGGAACATGGTTGCCCTTGACGGGTCTGACTCTTTACTCAGGGCCGGCGGCGTGCGCTGTCGGCCGAGGAACACGGATGAAAGGATTGATCGCCATTACGGCGCTGGCACTGCTGGCCGGGTGCGCCAACCTGAACCCCTTCCAGTCGTCCGCCCCGGCTGACAACTGGACCACCTGGACCTGCGACAGCCAGGCCAAAGTGGTGTGGCGCTACGCCGACGACAGCCGCAGGCAAGTCGACGTACGCCTGGGCGGCGCCGATCAGGTCTACCGCCTGAAGGAAGAACCCGGCGCGTCGGGCTCGCTGTACAGCAACGACATGCTGGCGTTTCACATAAAAGGTGAGGAAGGCCTGGTTTACTGGGTCGCCACCAATGATTTGATAGGCCGTGGCTGTAAAGCGCAATAACCGATACGCCACGGACCCCATGTGGGAGCGGGCTTGCTCGCGAAAGCGGTGGGTCAGCTTGCATCGATGTTGAATGTCAGATCGCATTCGCGAGCAAGCCCGCTCCCACAGGGTTCTGCGTAACGCACAGGATTTTGCAGCACCGAATTGGCAGGCCGGACCAACCCCCGATCTGCAATAACTTGAATCGCCGCCGCCGCTACGGCAGGCTGGCAAAATAACGACTTCAACCGGGAGAGACCCTCACAATGGCACTTATCAGCATGCGCCAGATGCTGGACCACGCAGCCGAGTTCGGCTACGGCGTTCCAGCCTTCAACGTCAACAACCTTGAGCAGATGCGCGCCATCATGGAAGCCGCTGACAAGACTGACTCCCCGGTGATCGTCCAGGCTTCGGCCGGTGCCCGCAAATACGCCGGCGCGCCGTTCCTGCGTCACCTGATCCTGGCGGCCATCGAAGAATTCCCGCACATCCCGGTGTGCATGCACCAGGACCACGGCACCAGCCCTGACGTCTGCCAGCGCTCCATCCAACTGGGCTTCAGCTCGGTCATGATGGACGGCTCCCTGGGCGAAGACGGCAAGACCCCGACCGACTACGACTATAACGTGCGTGTGACCCAACAAACCGTGGCCATGGCGCACGCCTGCGGCGTATCGGTAGAAGGCGAGCTGGGTTGCCTGGGTTCGCTGGAAACCGGCATGGCCGGTGAAGAAGACGGCATCGGCGCCGAAGGCGTTCTGGACCACAGCCAGATGCTGACCGACCCGGAAGAAGCCGCTGACTTCGTCAAGCGCACCCAGGTCGACGCCTTGGCCATTGCCATCGGCACCAGCCACGGCGCCTACAAGTTCACCAAGCCACCTACCGGCGACGTGCTGGCGATCGACCGCATCAAGGAAATCCACAAGCGCATCCCGAACACCCACCTGGTGATGCACGGTTCGTCTTCGGTTCCGCAGGAGTGGCTGGCGATCATCAACCAGTACGGCGGCGACATCAAAGAAACCTACGGCGTACCGGTTGAAGAAATCGTCGAAGGCATCAAGCACGGCGTGCGCAAGGTCAACATCGACACCGACCTGCGCCTGGCTTCCACCGGCGCAATGCGTCGCCTGATGGCCACCAACCCGAGCGAATTCGACCCACGCAAATTCTTCGGCGCCACCGTCACCGCCATGCGCGACGTTTGCATCGCCCGCTACGAAGCCTTCGGCACCGCCGGCAATGCTTCCAAGATCAAGCCGATCTCCCTGGAAGCGATGTTCCAGCGTTACCTCAAGGGTGAGCTGAACGCCAAGGTCAACTAAGGCCTGAGCGTTTCCGCTCCACAAAAACCCGCAGAAATGCGGGTTTTTTTATGGCCGATCATTCAACCTCAACGAGGTCCATGTGGGAGCGGGCTTGCTCGCGAAGGCGTAGTGTCAGACGACATCGATGTTGAATGACATGACGCCTTCGCGAGCAAGCCCGCTCCCACAGGGCAACGCTGTGTTGACGGTTATTTGTCGTGGTCGATATCGAGTTTGGAGAAGGTCACCTTCCCACCTTCACTGGTGTACCCGGTGTTGTCCTGCACATACACCCCGGCCTTGAAGTACAGCGGCTTGTCGCGCCAGGTGGCGCTGATTTTGGTGTCCCACTGATAACCCGCTGCGCTGATGCCCAGCGCGCCGCCGGGGCTCAGGTGGATGAGGTAGGAAAACTCGCGGTCCAGTTTCACGCCGGTGGCGATGGTGATGACGCGGCCCTCGTCGTCATCGGGGTGCATGCGTACTTTGGCGACGATATTGCCGGTGGCGGTTTTGGTTTTATATTGGTACTCGACTTTCACCAGGGGTTTTTGGCTTTCATAGGCATGAATCTGGCCTATGACGATCTTGCCCGAGCTGGGTACCTGATTCACTGTTAGGGTGGCCCTCAGGGCGTTGTCGGCGTCCGGGTAGTACCAGTTTTTCAAGGTGCCATTGCTGTACGTCTCCCGCAGTTCGGTGCGTGGGTAGATGGCATTTTCGGTGCGTGAGCCGGTGACCGGAGCCCAGAAGAACAGGGTGCCGGTGTCGGAATGGAAGTATTGATCCTTGAAGCCCTTGACCAGTTTGGAGGTTTCAACGGTATACGGCGGATTGCCGACGGGAACGCTGAGGTTCCAGCTTGCGAGGTCGATCATGGGTAAACGCTTCCACGGATTTTTGCGGTACACACGTACCAGAAGCTCTAGCACGCGACTTTGAGCGCGGCCTTTATAATCGTGCAACGCTATTTTGTTAATGCCTGACTGACAGATGGGTGGCGTCAAAATCCTGTTAAAAGGCCATCTTTCCCGGTTTCAGAGGCTTTCAAGCGTGACCGTTAGTCGGTAAAAGACAGCATTGGTTAAATGATGGCGTACTGATACCTTCTGCTTTTTTGGATCCAGGTCTAGAGTGAAGGCTTAGTATTTGTCCGGTTTTCACAAGAAGCCGGCCTGACGCCCCGAACATAGAGAAGCAGCATGGAATGCGCGCACCCCCCGCCAATTGAAGGCACCTCAACGTTACTGATCGTCGACGATTACCCGGAAAACCTGATCAGCATGAGCGCGTTGTTGAAGCGCCAGGACTGGCGGGTTTTCACTGCTGCCTCGGGTTTCGAGGCACTGAGTCTGTTACTGGAACACGATGTCGACCTGGTCCTGCTGGACGTGCAGATGCCCGGTATGGACGGTTTCGAAGTCGCGCGGCTGATGCGCGGCAGTCAACGCACCCGCCTGACCCCGATCATTTTCCTGACGGCCAACGAGCAGTCCCAGGACGCCGTGATCAAGGGCTACGCCAGCGGCGCCGTGGATTACCTGTTCAAACCCTTTGACCCGCAGATTCTCAAGCCCAAGGTCCAGGCGTTGCTGGAGCACCAGCGCAATCGCCGGGCGTTGCAGCGCCTGAGCCATGATCTGGAAGTCGCTCGCGCCTTCAATGCCTCGGTGCTGGACAACGCCGCCGAAGGCATTCTGGTGGTCAATGAGGACGGTCTGATTCGCTTCGCCAACCCGGCGATGTCGCGCATGCTCAGCGCCACGGTGCAGGAACTCGAGGGCCGTGAGTTTCTGGATTTCCTGCAAAAGCCGCACATCCCGGTGTGGGCGGAGTCGGATCTGCTGGCCGATTACCGGCGCGGCGAGACCTATCGCCTGCACGATGCCTTGCTGCGTACCGCGCCGGGGCAGCAGGTGCCGGTGGCGCTGTCCTGCGCTCCGTTGCCGGCCGAGCAGCATGCGATGGTGGTCACGGTGTTGGACATGTCAGTGGTGCGGCGCCTGCATCAGCAGCTGGAGTTCCAGGCGGTCACCGACCCCCTGACCGGGTTGCTGAACCGCCGCGGCTTTTACCAGACTGTGGAAAACCTGCTGCTGCGCGGCGAGCGCACCGACAGCGCCTGGGTGCTGTTGTATCTTGATCTGGACGGCTTCAAACGGGTCAACGATTCGCTGGGTCACGACGCCGGCGACCGCGTGTTGCGCTGGGTCTCCGAACAATTGAAAGCCTGCCTGCGACCCTTTGACATTCTGGCGCGCATGGGCGGCGATGAATTCACTGCATTGCTGGATCTCGAATTCCCCGAGCAGGCCGCGAAGATTGCCGAGAAGCTGATTGAGCGGGTGTCGATCTGTCAGCAAATCGACGGCCTGGATATCGCCCTGGGCGCGAGCATCGGCATCGCCACCTACCCCGATTGCGGCGCGAGCCTCGACGGGCTGATGCGAGCGTCGGACATCGCCATGTATGAAGCCAAGCGCGCTGGCCGTCAGCAATATCGCTTCTACGATCACGAAATGAATGGTCGGGCGCGGTCCAGGCTGATGCTCGAGGAAAGCGTGCGCACCGCCATCGAGAACCGTGATTTCAATCTCGTCTATCAACCTCAGGTATCCATCGCCACGGGGCAGATCCGTGGCTTCGAAGCCCTGTTGCGCTGGCAGCACCCGAGCGTCGGTGACGTGCCGCCCGGGCTGTTTCTGCCTTTGCTGGAAGAGGCGCGCTTGATCAGTCGCCTGGGCAGCTGGATTTACCAGCGCGGCGCCGGGCAACGCAAAGCCTGGGAAAGCCTGTTTGCCGAGGACCTGGTACTGGGCGTGAGCCTGAGTCGTACGCAGTTCTCCATGCCCAACCTGGTCACCGAGTTGCGCCAGGTGCTGGAACGCAATGGTCTGCAACCGCGTCATCTGGAAGTCGAAGTGACCGAAGAGGCCCTGATGCATCACCCCGAGGAAACCCGCAAACAGCTGCGTCTGCTGCGTAACCTGGGGGTCAGGGTGGCGCTGGATGATTTCGGTTCCGGGCCCTGTTCGCTGGCGCATTTGCGTGACCACGAACTGGACACGCTCAAGCTCGACCGGCATCTGATCTCCCGGTTGCCGGATTCCCCACGGGACGCCGCGCTGGTGCGCAATGTCATCGAGCTGTGCAAGCAGTACGGCATGCTGGTGATCGCCGAAGGGGTGGAAACCCTGGCGCAATATGAGTGGCTGCGAGCCAATGGTTGTGAGTACGTGCAGGGGTTCCTGGTCGCGCGGCCGATGATGGCCGAAGACACCGCTCGCTTCGTGCAACCCTTCGACTGGAGCGCGCTGACCGGTTGAATTCGCTACACTGGCGACCTTTTCGTCATGTGTGTTGCCGCTGCGATGACCCCGTTGAAATACCTCCAGGCTTATCCTGCTTCGTTGCAGGAACAGGTGCGCCAGCTGATCGCCGATGATCGGCTAGGCGAGTACCTGAGCAAGCGCTACCCGGACAATCACGGGGTGCAGAGCGACAAGGCGCTGTACACCTACGCACTGGACCTCAAGCAGGAATACCTGCGCAACGCCCCGGCCATCGACAAGGTGCTGTTCGACAACCGCCTGGACTTGACCCACCGCGCCCTCGGCCTGCACACCACGATTTCGCGGGTGCAGGGTGGCAAGCTCAAGGCCAAGAAGGAAATCCGCATCGCGTCGCTGTTCAAGGACGCGCCGGCCGAGTTTCTGAAAATGATCGTGGTCCACGAACTGGCGCATTTCAAAGAGTCCGATCACAACAAGGCGTTCTACAAGCTGTGTGAACACATGCTGCCGGGCTATCACCAGGTGGAGTTCGATGTGCGGGTGTATCTGACCTGGCGGGATATGCAATAACAAAGGATCGTCAGATGGAAGTCAGCAAGACCAAAAGCAGTTTCTACCGTCGCCTGTACGTGGCGTACCTGATCGACAGCGGGCTGGCCAGCAGCGTCCCGGCCTTGACCGAAGTCACCGGCATGCCCCGGCGCACGGCCCAGGACACCATCGCCGCGTTGGCGGACCTGGATATCGTCTGCGAGTTCGAACAGGAAGAAGGCGCGCGCAACCATGCGGGGCGCTACCGGATTCGGGATTGGGGGGCGATTGATCGGGGGTGGATCGAGCGCCATTTGCGGCAGATCAAGGGGGTTTTGGAGTATCCCTGACAGTTGCGGCGTCTGGGCCTGCGCCTTCGCGAGCAAGCCCGCTCCCACAGTGGATCTCCGTCGAACACAAAATCTGTGACCCATGGAGAGCCCATGTGGGAGCGGGCTTGCTCGCGAAGAGGGCCTCAGGAACGCCGCATGCCTATGTGTGGAATTCCATCCTCCACATACTCCTCACCCGCCACTACAAACCCATACCGCCCGTAATACCCCTGCAAATGCGCCTGGGCCGAGAGATACACCGGCACCTCGGGCCAGCGCTTGTGCGCCTGCCTGAGCGCCTGTTCCATCATTTCATGCCCCAGACCCTGACCACGGGTTGCAGGGGCGGTCACGACCCGGCCGATCACGACGTCGCCGCCCTGTAGATCCGGATCGAGCAGGCGCAGGTAACCCACCAATCGATCCTTCTCCCAGCCCATCAAATGGCAGGTGTCTCCCTCCAGATCCTGGCCATCGATGTCCTGGTACACGCATTTCTGCTCGACGACGAACACCTCGGCACGCAGCTGCAGGATCGCATACAGCTGTTCCTTGCCCAGATCGCTGTGGTGTTTGCAGACCCATTCGATTGTCATGTCGTGATTCCCTGAAAACGTTCCCCCGATACTAAG
The DNA here is from genome assembly GCF_001984065.1 of Pseudomonas sp. KK4. Lineage (GTDB taxonomy): Bacteria > Pseudomonadota > Gammaproteobacteria > Pseudomonadales > Pseudomonadaceae > Aquipseudomonas. The sequence goes on along the minus strand of NZ_LYVP01000050.1, from coordinate 12,560 downwards.
CGTCCTCGTGATGGTTGTCTTGATGGCAGAGAAATCTGTGACAAAGACCAAAATGCCATCATTCATTTCACGCGCCGTCGGCTTCTTTGTGTAATCTGGAATCCAGCGATGTGCAGTGGCTTCAATGAACTAGAGTTTTGTACCTGGGTGTGCCGGTAAGGGGCTTGGAGAATCAGCTGAAAACACGACGGGCAGCCCGCCCGCTAAGGACTTTCGAGCATGCCGCGATTGCATCGAGCCTTTGCTTTGATTGGATTGCTGTTGCTGGTGCAAGACGTGGCGGCGGAAAAGCTGCGGCTGGTGGCTGATAGCTGGCCGCCGTTCACCGACGCCACGCTGGTCAATGGTGGCCTGGCCACCGACATTGTCAGCACTGCGCTGGCGCGGGCCGGTTTTGCCAGCGACTTCGAGCAGGTGCCCTGGGCGCGGGCCTTGCTTGGATTGGGTGAGGGCCGTTACGACGTGCTGGTCAACGCCTGGTACAGCGATGAGCGTACCCAACTCGGCCAGTTCTCCGGCGCTTACCTGATCAATCGCGTGCGCTTTATCAAGCGCAAGGACGCGCCGATCGAATTCAACAACCTGCAGCAACTGCACACCTACCCGGTGGCGGTGGTGCGCGGCTATGCCTATTCGACGGCATTCGATGAGGATGCGTCGGTGCAGAAGGTGCCGGTGCACAATTTCGCCATGGCCGTGCGCATGGTCGCGGCGGACCGGGTCAAGTTGACCCTGGAAGATGAGTACGTCGCCCGCTATTACCTGGCGCGGGAATCGGCCAAGGTGCGCAATGCCGTGGAGTTCCTGCCCAAGCCGCTGAGCGAGAACAGCTTGCATATCCTGGTCAGCCTGAAGAATCCCCAGCATGAGCAGATCGTCGCCGGGTTCGATCGGGAGATTGCCAGGATGAAGGCCGATGGAAGTTATGAGCGGTTGCTCAGGCAGCATGGGATGTAGCGGGGAGGTCAATCCCCGCTCGTATCCTTGATCAAATGCGCCGCCAGTGTCCGCAACGGCCCGAGTTGCCGGCAGATCAACGCCAGCTGGGTCTGCACCAGCCGCTGTCCTTCATCGATCTCATCGGGCATCTGCTCCAGGTCATTGGCCAGGGCTTCTTCCTCATCGCTCTGAATCGCAATCGCGGATTTGCTGGCCAGGCCCTGGGCAATTTCGTCGATGCTCGCGGCCAGTCTCACCCCGGCACCTTCGATCAGATGCTCGCGCACGTCGGCGGGCAGTTGGGTCTCGCGGTGTGCGCCCAGGCCGGACAGATAACTGAGCAAGGTGTGCGACAGCACCAGGAAGCGGAAGCCCACATCCGCTTCCTTACGGAAGTGCCCCGGCTCCATCAGCATGTTGGCCAGGGTGGTCGACAGGGCCGCATCGGCGTTGTGCGCGTTGCGTCGGGCCAGGCGATAGGCCAGGTCGTCGCTCTTGCCGGCGGCGTATTGCTGCATGATCTGGCGCAGGTAAATGCTGTTGCAGGTCAGGGTGTTGGCCAGCACCTTGTTCAGGCGCCGGCCCTGCCAGTCCGGCAGGAACAGGAACACCGCCAGCAACGCGATCAGGCTGCCGACCAGGGTGTCGGACAGTCGCGGCAGGAACAGGCCGTAGCCGTCGCCCACCTGGTTGAAGCAGAACAGCACCATCAGGGTGATCGCCGCCGTCGCCAGGGTGTAGCGGGTGGTGCGGTTGGTGAAGAACACGATCCCCGCGGCAATCGCGAAGCACGACTGGATCAGCGGGTTGGGGAACAGGTCGAACAGTGCCCAGGCCAGGGTCAGGCCGATGGCGGTGCCGACGATCCGCTGGCCGAGTTTGCGCCGGGTGGCGCCGTAGTTCGGCTGGCAGACGAACAGCGTGGTCATGATGATCCAGTAGCCCTGTGACGGGTGGATCAAATGCACCATGGCGTAGCCAACACTCAGGGCCAGGGGTAAACGCAGGGCATGGCGGAACAGCAGCGAAGTCGGCGTCAGTTGGGTGCGCAGGCGTACCCAGACGTCCTTGAGGTTGCGTGGCGAGCGATCGAGCAGGCTGCTGTCGGTGGCGTCGGCCAGGGCATCGGGGTTGCTCGCATCGCTGAGCAAACGGTCGAGGGTGGCCAGGTTGGCGGACAATGCCCGCAACGAGCGCAGCAAACCGCGCCAGGCCGGGTTGCTCTGGATGCGCAGGTGTTCGAGGGAGGCATGCAGATCGCCCAAGGCTTCGGCGAAGCTGGCGTCATAGATGAAGGGCTGGCGCATCTGGATCGATTCGGCGAGCGCGCGGCAGGCCTTGCCTTGCTGGCGCAGAAGGCGCTGGCAGCGGAACAGCACGTCGCTGTGGAAAAACGCCTCGGCCAGGGCGTTGTAAGGGTAGTGCGAGGAACTGGCGCGCTCGTGGATGTCCTGGGCGAGAAAATACAGCTTCAGGTAGCGGCTGACCTTCGACCCCGGGCGCCCGTTGCCGACCCGGTGCAGGATGATTTCCTTGGCGGCGTTCAGGGCGGCCACCACCCGACCGTTCTGTTGCGCCAGTTCCAGGCGCCGCGCTTCCACGTCCAGCTGACGAATCGGCTCGAACAGCGACGATTTCAACTTCAGGTAAAAACCCAACTCGCGGAACAATCGCGCCAGGCTCTGTTGCACCGGCTGGTTGGAAAACAGCGCCTGCCACAGCACTGAGAGCAAGCCGTACCAGGCCGCACCGGCCACCAGCAGCAGCGGTTCGTGCCAGACGTCGGTGACCGCGCCGCCACGCTGGTCCACGCCGATCATGGTGTACACCGACAAGATCAGCGTCGCCGAGGCAATCGCGCCATAACGTTCGCCCAGAGCGCCGAGCATCGTCAGGCAGAAACTGGCGAGGGCGAAAGCAATGATGAAAACGATGGGGTAGGGGAACAGCAGTTCGACCGACAGCGAGGCGACGGCGAAACACACCAGGGTCACGGCCAGCGCATTGAGGCGGCCTTGCCAACTGTCGTCGGTCTCGGCCAGGGCGCTGGCGATGATCCCCAGGAACAACGGGATCAGCAGCCCCATTTCATCCTGATACCAACACAGCGCCATGGTGCCGGTCAGGGCGATGAACACCCGCACGCTGTAGCTGAATTTATCCAGCGCCCACAGGCGCCGCAGAGACTGGCGAAACGAAGTCGATGACATGAAGTGCGAAGGCCTTCCGAGGCGATGACGCTAAATTGAGCCACTAATGACGCCGACGCAATGGCGGCGATCACATTGAGCAGCAAAATCTGTTCCTTTATCGAACACCCTGTCACCAATGTGGGGCTTGTTCGCGAAAGCGGTGTATCAGTCGACTGATCGGTCAACGGACAGATTGCATTCGCGAGCAAGCCCGCTCCCACATTTTGTTTGGTGTTAGGTCAGACGTACTGCGCAGCTGCGTAGCCCGAGGCCCAGGCCCACTGGAAGTTGAAGCCGCCCAGGTGCCCGGTCACGTCCAGCACTTCGCCGATGAAGTACAGGCCAGGGCTTTTCAGCGATTCCATGGTCTTGGACGACACCTCGTTGGTGTCGACGCCGCCCAGGGTCACCTCGGCGGTGCGGTAGCCTTCGGTGCCGGCCGGCACGACTTTCCAGTTCGCCAGTTTTTCGGCGATGTCGGCCAGCTCCGCGTGGGTGTATTGCTTCATCGGCTTGGACACGAACCAGTTGTCCGCCAGCAGGTTGGCCATCTTCTTGGTGAAGATTTCCCCGAGCAGGGTTTTCAGTTCGCTGTTGGGACGTTCGGCCTGTTGCTGTTGCAGCCAGCTCGGCACGTCGTGGTCCGGCAGCAGGTTGATCTCGACCGTGTCGCCGGGCTCCCAGAACGAGGAAATCTGCAGGATCGCCGGGCCGCTGAGGCCGCGGTGGGTGAACAGGATGTTCTCGCGGAAGCTCTGGTCGTTGCAGCTGACCAGGCAATCCACCGACGTCCCCGACAGCTCGGTGCACAGGGCCTTGAGCTGATCGGTGATGGTGAACGGCACCAGGCCGGCGCGGGTCGGCAGCAGTTCGTGGCCGAATTGTTTGGCGACCTGGTAGCCGAAACCGGTGGCGCCCAAGGTCGGGATCGACAGGCCACCGGTGGCAATCACCAGGGATTGGCAGGTGACCTGGCCGAGGGTGGTGTCCAGCAGATAACCCTTCTCCAGCTTCTCGATGGTCTGGATCGAGGTGTCCAGGTGCAGGCTGACGCCCACCTGATCGCACTCGTTGAGCAGCATCTCGAGGATGTCGCTGGATTTGTTGTCGCAGAACAGCTGCCCGAGTTTTTTCTCGTGGTACGGCACGCCGTGCTTGGCCACCAGGCCGATGAAATCCCACTGGGTGTAGCGGGCCAGGGCCGATTTGCAGAAATGCGCGTTCTGCGAGAGGAAATTGCTCGGCTCGGTGTACATGTTGGTGAAATTGCAGCGGCCACCGCCGGACATCAGGATTTTCTTGCCGGCCTTGTTGGCATGGTCGAGCAACAGCACCTGGCGCCCGCGGCCGGCGGCGGTCAGTGCACACATCAACCCTGCGGCGCCAGCGCCAATGATCACGACTTCGGTAGAGCGCAAAACGGTGTCCTCTTGAGTAGCACCACAAAATCAATGTGGGAGCGGGCTTGCTCGCGAAGGCGGTGTATCAGTCGCCTTATAGGCTGACTGACAGATTGCATTCGCGAGCAAGCCCGCTCCCACAGGGGATCTTCGTTGAGTCGAAGAACCCTTACAGAATACGCACGCGCAACGAACGGCCCTTGATCTTGCCGTCGTTCAGGCGCTGCAGGGCCTGTTTGGCGACGCCGCGTTCCACGGCCACGTAGGCCTGGAAATCGAAGATCGCGATCTTGCCGACCTGGGCGCCCGGGATGCCGGCGTCACCGGTCAAGGCGCCGAGGATATCGCCCGGGCGAACCTTGTCCTTGCGCCCGGCAGCGATGCACAGGGTGCTCATCTGTGGCAGCAGCGGGCCACCGCCCTGGGACTTCAGGTTGTCGACCTGATCCCAGGTCAACGGGGTTTTCTGCAGCTGTTCGATGGCTTGCGCGCGCTGCGCTTCGGACGGCGCCACCAGGCTGATGGCGATGCCTTTCTCACCGGCACGACCGGTACGGCCGACGCGGTGGATGTGGATTTCCGAATCCCGGGCCAGCTCGACGTTGATCACCATGTCCAACGAATCGATGTCCAGGCCGCGGGCGGCAACGTCAGTGGCCACCAGCACCGAGGTGCTGCGGTTGGCGAACATCGCCAGCACCTGGTCGCGGTCACGCTGTTCCAGGTCGCCGTGCAGGCCGACGGCGGAGATGCCCTTGGCGGTCAGGTGATCGACGGTTTCCTGGACCTGCTGCTTGGTGAAGCAGAACGCCACGCAGGACGCCGGACGGAAGTGGCCGAGCACCTTGGTCACCGCGCTCATGCGCTCTTCCGGGGAGATCTCGTAGAAACGCTGCTCGATCTGCGTATCGTCGTGGAACGCTTCGGCCTTGACCTGCTGCGGGTTGCGCATGAACTTCGACGCCAGTTGCTTGATGCCCACCGGGTAGGTGGCAGAGAACAGCAGGGTCTGGCGACGCTCCGGGGCCTGCATGATGATTTCTTCGATGGAATCGTAGAAACCCATGTCGAGCATGCGGTCGGCTTCGTCGAGGATCAGGGTGTTGAGGCCATGAAGCACCAGCGAGCCTTTGCGCAGGTGCTGCTGGATGCGGCCCGGGGTGCCGACGATGATGTGCGCGCCGTGTTCCAGCGAAGCGATCTGCGGGCCCAAGGACACGCCGCCGCACAGGGTCAGGACTTTGATGTTGTCTTCGGCACGGGCCAGGCGACGGATTTCCTTGGCGACCTGGTCGGCCAGTTCGCGGGTCGGGCACAGGATCAGCGCCTGGCAGCCGAAATAGCGCGGATTGATCGGGTTGAGCAGGCCAATGCCGAACGCGGCGGTCTTGCCGCTGCCGGTCTTGGCCTGGGCGATCAGGTCCATCCCCTTGAGGATCACCGGCAAGCTTTGCGCCTGGATCGGCGTCATCTGGGTATAACCGAGGGACTCGAGGTTAGCCAGCATGGCGGCGGACAGCGGCAAAGTATTAAAAGCGGTGGCGATGGTGGTCACGGGACTGGCCTGCAAAACAAAATGTCGCGCAGTGTACCAGCCCGATGGCCATTCGCCCTAAGGCTCTATGTGTTCTTCCGGACGTTTGACGCGCCGTCCGTCTTCCTTCGACAGCTGCGAAAAGATCGTCGCCGCCAGCATCGCCATGATGCCCACGGTCACGAAGGTCAGTTGAAACGCCCCCAACACGGTCTCCACACCATCGTTGCCGATTTCCGCCGTGAACCCGCCCAGCAACGCACCGGCGCAGGCCACCCCCAGGCTCAGGGACAGCTGCGCCACCACCGACAGCAAACTGTTGCCGCTGCTGGCGCTGGCGTCGTCAAGGTCGATCAGGGTCACGGTGTTCATCGCCGTGAACTGCAGCGAGTTGATCGCACCGAGGATCGCCAGCAGGCACAGCAGCAGCCAGTACGGCGTCTGCTCGCTGACCAGCCCCATGCTCGCCAGCATGATCCCCAGCGCCAGGGTGTTGCCGGTCAGCACGATCCGGTAGCCCAGGCGCTCGATCAGTGGCCGCGCCACCCACTTGGCGATCATCGCCGCGGCGGCCAGCGGCAGCATGCTCATCCCCGCCTGTGACGGTGAATAGCCCAGCGCCACCTGCAGCAACAAGGGCACGAGGAAGGGCAGGGCGCCGCTGCCGAGGCGGGCGAACAGGTTGCCGAGAATGCCGACGGCGAAGGTCCGGGTCTTGAACAGGGACGGCGCGAACAAGGGATTGTCGATGTGCCCGGCGCGCAACCAGTACGCCGCCAGGCAGGCCAGCCCGGCGAACAGCAGCAACATCACCCGCAGATGCGGCAGGTGCAGCTCGCCCAGGCCTTCCATGGCGATGGTGATCAGGATCATCGCCGCGCCGAACAGCAAAAAGCCCAGGCCATCGAAGCGAGTGCGCTCGGTGCCGCGCAGGTCGGGGATGAATTTCCACACCGCGTAGCAACCGATCACCCCCACCGGCAGGTTGATCAGGAAGATCCAGTGCCAGGTCAGGTATTCGACCATCCAGCCGCCCATGGTCGGACCGATCAACGGGCCGAGCAGACCGGGGATGGTGATGAAACCCATGATCCGCACCAGTTCCGAGCGCGGGTAGGCGCGCAGCACCACCAGGCGCCCCACCGGCAGCATCAGAGCACCGCCCAGGCCCTGGACGATCCGGGCGCCGATCAGCAGCGTCAGCGAGTTGGACATCGCACACAGCAGGGAACCGATGCTGAACAACAGGATGGCGCTGAAGAAGATTTTTTTGGTGCCGAAGCGATCGGCGATCCAGCCCGAGGCCGGGATCAGCAGCGCGACGGTGAGCATGTAGGCGATGATCACGCCCTGCATGCGCAGCGGGTCTTCGGCCAGGTCCGCGGCCATGGCCGGCAGGGCGGTGTTGAGGATGGTCCCGTCGAGGGACTGCATGAAGAACGCAATGGCGACGACCCACGGCACCCAGCGGGCGGTGACAGCGTCGAGAGGCGGGCGGTTGGGCATGGGACCTCATGTGGAAGACGTGTTAATGCGATGTCGTGGCGGATCACTACCCCTGTGGGAGCGGGCTTGCTCGCGAAGAGGCCGTCACATTCAATATCAATGTTGACTGAGCCACCGCGTTCGCGAGCAAGCCCGCTCCCACAGGGCCTGCGGTTTGCCGGGATGTTCTGTTCACAGCGTAAGGGTCAATCGGCTGATCAGCGCCCCCGGCAACAACGCCGAAGCCGTCGCCCGCTGGCTGTAGGTACTGGCGGACAGCAACATCTCTCGCTCCTCGGTCAACGCTTCGAGCTGCGAACCCAGCAGGCTGTAGGCGCTGTCATCGAAACGCATGGTGCTGACCGGGGCCTGGATTTCGCCGTTCTCGACCCAGAAGGTCGCGAAGCGGGTCATGCCGGTCAGGCGGGCCGCCGGTTGATCGGAGAAGTTCAGGTACCACAGGTTGCTGATGTACAGGCCCGTGCCCAACTGCTTGAGAATCTCCGCCTCCGGCAGCACGCCGCCCCGCATGTTCAGCGCGCTGGGGGATTCGCCACCACTGGCGCCGTTGGCAGTCAAACCGTACTCGGCAGCGCTGCGTGAACCCACCAACCGGTCCCCGGCCTGGCCTTCGACGATCAGCCTCAGATCACTGCGCGGATAACCTTCGTCGGAGAACGCCGGGCTCAACGAGCCACTGACTTTTTCATCCAGCGACACCAGCGCACTGAAGCGTTGATCGCCGCCATACAGCTTCTGCAACGGGCTGCTCTTGCTGGCAATCGACTGCGCGGAAAACCCGCCCCAGCACAGCATGCCGATGATCTCTTCCAGCGCCGCCGGGGCCAGGTAAGCGCGGTATTGACCCGGCGTCAGGGTGCGCAGGGGGCGCCCCAAAAACGCCAGTTGTTCGCGGGCCTGCTGGAAGCGTTTGGCAAAGCCTTCGCTGCTCCAGTCGTGCCCGGCATAGCTGGCCTTCACTGCTTGGCCGTTTTCATGGAACAGGCTGAAATCGAAATTGAAGCTGTTGGCCTGATGCCAGCCGAATGCCCCGGCGGAGCTGGCGAAACCACGGCTGATTGGCCCGGCTGCATAAAAGCCGACCAGGTCCAGGCCTTCGGCGGCGCGGGTGATTTCAGCGACCGCTTGCTCGGTGTCCGGCAGCGGATGCGCTTGCACGTTCTGACTCTGCCAGCCGTTGTAGTTGAGCAGCAGGTACGGATCCTGTGGCAACAATGGCAGGGTGTCGCGCAGTTGTTGCAGGCCCTCGGCCAGGCGCTGTTGATCCACCTGCGGATCGCCGGACAGGGTGATGTCGAGGTCGGCGTGGCGTCCGTCGTTGATCAGTTTCAGGCCGATGCTCGCCTGCTGCACCTGCCCCGCCTGACGTACTTTGGCGTGATTGAAGCGCACGAAAGCCGACGATTCGGCGGCGTAGCTCAAGGTGAATTGCTCCGGCTCGCGCAGAGCATCACGCAAGCTGGCGACCAAGGCCTTGAATGATTCGACCTGATTGTTCGTCGCACCCATCAGGCATCTCCCCCAAACACATCAACGTTGCTGAACACGCAGGCCGGCGACGCATGGCCGACGCGGATCACCTGGTTCGGTTCGCCCTTGCCGCAGTTCGGCGTGCCCAACACTTTGAAGGTATTGGCATCGCCGACCGCGCTGAGGCTCTTCCAGAATTGCGCGGAAATCGCCCGGTAGTTCGGATTCTTCACCACGCCCTTGAGTTCACCGTTTTCGATCAACTGGCCCCACTCGCAGCCGAACTGGAACTTGTTGCGCGCATCGTCGATGGACCAGGAGCGGTTGGTGCTCATCAGGATGCCATGTTCGATGTTGCCGATCAGTTGTTCCAGCGGTTGGTCACCCGGCTCGATGTTGAGGTTGGCCATGCGGTCGATCGGTGGGCGGTTCCAGCCGCAGGCACGGCTGTTGGCCACACCGTCCAGGCCGGCGCGGAACTGCGACAGGGCGCCGCCCAACGGACGCAGCAACAGGCCTTCACGGATCAGAAATTGTTTGCTGGCGGCCGTGCCGTCGTCGTCATGGCCGTAGCTGGCGAGCTGCTCGGGAATGTCCGGGTCGAAGGTCACGTTGAGCAGCGTGGAGCCGTATTGCAGATGACCGAAGTCTTCGGCCTTGACGAAGCTGGTGCCGGCGTAATTGCGCTCGTCGCCGAGGATGCGGTCCAGTTCCAGCGGATGGCCGATGGACTCGTGGATCTGCAGCATCATTTGGTCGGGCATCAACAACAGGTCGCGGGGGCCTTGGGGTGTGTTCGGTGCCAGCAGCAATTGCAACGCCTGATCGGCCACGATGGGGCCGGCACCGACCAGGCCGCAGCGGCTGATCACATCGGCGCCGCCTTGCTGGCCGAAGTTCTCGCGGCCGAGGCTGCGGGTCTGGCTGTCGTTGCCGTCATAGGCGGTGACGTCCAGGCCCGGGTAGACAAAGCGTTGGGCCTGGCGCAGCTCGGCGCCGGCGCTGTTGAGGTAGATCTGCTCGACGTGGGTGATGCCGATGCTCACCTGCCAGTTCACCAGACGCTCGTCCTTGGGCACGGCGGCGGATTCGGCGCCGAGCAGTTGGTAGCAGTCGCTCAGGGATGGGAAGGGCTGGTCGAGGTTCGGCGAACAGTAATCGGCGCGGTCGCTGGATACGGCGTGTTCACGCAAGTCCAGCAGGGCATGGGGCTTGAGTCGGCGCGCCTGATTCTCGGCCCGTTCGAGGGCAGCTTGCAGGCTCTGTTGCGACAGGTCATTGGTGGCGGCATAGGCTTCGACGCCGTTGACCCGCACGGTCAGCATCGCGCCTTCGTCACGGCGCAGGCTGGGCGGTTCCGCCACGTTCTTGCGCACCGACAGGTACTGCCCGGACTCGCGCACATACCGCAGGGAAAAGAACTCAGCGCCCGTGCGCAAGGCAGCAAAGCGCTGCTTGAGCTGGGGGTGGAAATCGAACATTGGGGAACCTCCCTGGTATGGAGTGGCGGCAAAGCGGTGCGGCGAGAGGAGGGGGTGAAACGGTTGCGTGGCCCTAGAGTAGGCCTGGCAGGGGGGATGGATCAAGGGAAGTGATGGAGGTGAAGTGTTGTTGGTGCGGGCCCCTTCGCGAGCAAGCCCGCTCCCACATTGAATCTGTGTGGTTCACACATTCAATGTGGGAGCGGGCTTGCTCGCGAAGGCAGCACCGCGGTGCAGCGTCTTAAGCGGGCTGCCCCACTTCACGCAACGGCTTGCCCTTCACCGGCGCATCGCCGGCCACGTAGTAGTCGGCCTTGCTGCGCGGCAATGGCTGGCGACCGCGGATCTTGTCGGCGATTTTCTCGGCGATCATGATCGTGGGGGCGTTCAGGTTGCCGGTGGTGATGATCGGCATGATCGAGGCATCCACCACGCGCAGGCCCTGCATGCCATGCACGCGGCCCTCGCCATCGACCACGGCCATCTCGTCGGTGCCCATCTTGCACGAGCAGGACGGGTGGAACGCGGTTTCGGCGTGCTCGCGGATGAACTTGTCCAGTTGCTCGTCGGTTTGCACCTCGATGCCTGGGCTGATTTCCCGCCCACGGAACGCGTCCAGCGCCGGTTGCTGCATGATTTCCCGGGTCAGGCGGATGCCGTCGCGAAACTCCTGCCAGTCCTGCTCGGTGGCCATGTAGTTGAACAGGATGCTCGGGTGCTGGCGTGGGTCCTTGGACTTGGCCTGGATGCGCCCGCGGCTCGGCGAACGCATGGAGCCCATGTGCGCCTGGAAGCCGTGCTCTTTCACGCCGTTGCTGCCGTTGTAGTTAATCGCCACCGGCAGGAAGTGGTACTGGATGTTCGGCCACTCGAATTCCGGACGGGTGCGGATGAAACCGCCGGCTTCGAACTGGTTGCTGGCGCCGATGCCGGTGCCGTTGAACAGCCATTCGGCACCGATGGCCGGCTGGTTGTACCAGAGCAGCGACGGGTACAGCGACACCGGTTGGGTGCAGGCGTATTGCAGGTACAGCTCGAGGTGGTCCTGCAAGTTTTCACCGACGCCCGGCAGGTCGTGGACCACCGGAATGTCGAGCTTGTTCAGCAGTTCGGCGGGGCCGACACCGGAGCGTTGCAGGATCTGCGGCGAAGCGATGGCGCCGGAGCACAGCAGCACTTCCTTGCGCGCCTTCACTTCAACGCGCTCTTCAGCATCGCCCATCAGGTAACGCACGCCGACCGCACGCTTGCCTTCGAACAGGATCTTGTCGGTCAGGGCGTGGGTGACGATGGTCAGGGTCGAACGCTTCTTGGCCACGTCCAGGTAACCGCGGGCGGTGGACGCACGGCGGCCTTTTGGCGTGACGGTGCGGTCCATCGGGCCGAAGCCTTCCTGCTGGTAGCCGTTCAAGTCTTCGGTGCGCGGGTAACCGGCCTGTACGCCGGCTTCGACCATGGCATGGAACAGCGGGTTGTTGCCGGCCTTGGGCGTGGTCACGCTGACCGGACCGTCGCCACCGTGGTAGTCGTTGGGGCCGATGTCACGGGTTTCAGCCTTGCGGAAATACGGCAGGCAGTCCAGGTACGACCAGTCCTCAAGACCGGGCAGTTTCGCCCAGCCGTCGTAGTCCATGGCGTTACCGCGGATGTAGCACATGCCGTTGATCAGCGAGGAGCCGCCCAGGCCCTTGCCGCGACCGCATTCCATGCGGCGACCGTCCATGTGCGGCTCCGGATCGGTTTCGTACGCCCAGTTGTAGCGACGGCCTTGCAGCGGGAACGCCAGGGCGGCCGGCATTTGCGTGCGGAAGTCGAAACGGTAGTCCGGGCCGCCGGCTTCGAGCAGCAGGACGGTGACGCCTTCGTCTTCAGTCAGACGGGTCGCCAGGGTGTTACCGGCCGAACCGGCACCGATGATGATGTAATCGAATACTTGGGACATTTGAATGCACCCTCTTTGAAGTTGGTTCAGGTCGAAGATCGCCAGACACCGCGCAACCCGTGGCGAGGGAGCTTGCTCCCGCCCGGCTGCGCAGCA
>NZ_LYVP01000049.1 GCF_001984065.1 Pseudomonas sp. KK4 | reverse complement strand
GTGTCAGTCAATGCATTTGTCGACTGACACGGCGCTTTCGCGAGCAAGCCCGCTCCCACAGGGATGATGTGTCGTGCATGACACCGTGTATTGAAGGGCAGGTGATTGTAGAGGGCCAATGCCCAAACAAAAACACCGCCCGAAGGCGGTGTCGTTGTCAGCGGTAGACTCAGGAAGCAATCAACTGCCGCAACACATAATGCAAGATCCCCCCCGACTTGAAGTACTCCACTTCATTGAGCGTATCGATTCGGCACAGCACCTCGATTTTCTCTTGCTGGCCGTTTTCACGGGTGATGACCAGGGTCAGGTTCATCCGGGGTGTCAGCTCAGTGCCGGTCAGGCCGAGGATATCCAGGGTCTCGGTGCCGCGCAGGTTGAGGCTCTTGCGGTTCTGGTCGAGTTTGAACTGCAACGGCAGCACGCCCATGCCCACCAGATTGGAGCGGTGAATGCGCTCGAAGCTTTCGGCGATGACCGCTTTGACCCCCAGCAGATTGGTGCCCTTGGCCGCCCAGTCGCGGCTTGAGCCGGTACCGTATTCCTGCCCGGCGATCACCACCAGCGGCGTGCCGGCGGCCTGATAGCGCATGGCGGCGTCGTAGATCGCCAGTCTCTCCCCGGTCGGGATATAGAGTGTATTGCCGCCTTCTTCGCCGCCGAGCATCTCATTGCGAATGCGGATGTTGGCGAAGGTGCCGCGCATCATCACTTCGTGATTGCCACGGCGCGAGCCGTAGGAGTTGAAGTCCCGCGGTTCCACGCCTTTTTCCCGCAGGTAGCGGCCCGCCGGGCTGTCAGCCTTGATGTTGCCGGCAGGGGAGATGTGGTCGGTGGTCACCGAATCGCCCAGCAGCGCCAGGATTCGTGCACCTTTGACATCGGTGATCACCGGCGGCGGCCCGCCGATGTCATCGAAAAACGGCGGATGCTGGATGTAGGTCGAATCCGCCTGCCACACGTAGGTCGCCGCTTGCGGTACTTCGATGGCCTGCCACTGCTCGTCGCCGGCGAACACCTCGGCATATTCCTTATGGAACATGGCGGTATTGACCTTCTCCACCGCCTCGGCGATTTCCTTGCTGCTCGGCCAGATGTCGCGCAGGTAAACCAGATTGCCGTTCTGGTCTTCGCCCAACGGCTCGCGACTGAGGTCGATGCGCACGGTGCCGGCCAACGCATAAGCCACCACCAGCGGCGGCGAGGCCAGCCAGTTGGTTTTCACCAGCGGATGAACCCGGCCTTCAAAGTTGCGGTTGCCGGACAATACCGAGGCCACGGTCAGGTCGGCTTTCTGAATGGCTTTTTCGATCGGCTCAGGTAACGGCCCGGAGTTGCCGATGCAGGTGGTGCAGCCATAACCGACCAGCGCAAAGCCCAGTGCATCCAGGTATTGCGTCAGCCCGGCTGCCTTATAGTAATCGGTGACCACTTTTGAACCGGGTGCCAGGGAACTCTTCACCCAGGGTTTGCGCTTGAGGCCTTTTTCCACGGCCTTTTTTGCCACGAGGCCCGCAGCCATCATCACACTGGGGTTGGAGGTGTTGGTGCAGGAGGTAATCGCGGCGATCACCACCGCGCCGTTTTTCAGGCGCACCGTTTGCCCTTCGAAGTCGTAATCGACTTCACCGGCCAGATCGGCATTGCCCACCGCGACGCCACCGCCGCCCTCGCTTTCCAGGCGGCCTTCTTCCTTGCTGGTGGGTTTGACTTGCAGGCCGATGAAGTCGCTGAACGCTTGCGCGACATTCGGCAGCGACACCCGGTCTTGCGGGCGCTTGGGCCCGGCGAGGCTGGCTTCGACGCTGGCCATGTCCAGCGCCAGGGTGTCGGTGAACACCGGTTCCTGGCCCGGCAGGCGCCACAGGCCCTGGGCCTTGCTGTAGGCCTCCACCAGTTTCACGGTTTCCACGGGGCGGCCGGACAGGCGCAGGTATTCCAGCGTCACCTCATCCACCGGGAAGAAGCCGCAGGTGGCGCCGTATTCGGGGGCCATGTTGGCGATGGTCGCGCGGTCCGCCAGTGGCAGGTCGGCGAGGCCGTCGCCATAGAATTCGACGAATTTGCCCACCACGCCTTTCTTGCGCAGCATCTGGGTGACGGTCAGCACCAGGTCGGTGGCGGTGATGCCTTCCTTGAGCTTGCCCGTGAGTTTGAAACCGATCACTTCCGGAATCAGCATCGACACCGGTTGGCCGAGCATCGCCGCTTCCGCCTCGATGCCGCCGACGCCCCAGCCGAGCACGCCGAGGCCATTGATCATGGTGGTGTGGGAGTCGGTGCCCACCAGGGTGTCCGGGAAGGCATAGGTGCGTCCGTCCTCGTCTTTGGTCCAGACCGTGCGGCCCAGGTATTCCAGATTCACCTGGTGGCAGATCCCGGTGCCCGGCGGCACCACGCTGAAATTGTCGAAGGCATTCTGGCCCCAGCGCAGGAAAGCGTAGCGCTCGCCATTGCGCTGCATTTCAATGTCGACGTTCTGTTCGAAGGCGCTGCTGCTGGCGAACTTGTCGACCATCACCGAGTGGTCGATCACAAGGTCCACCGGCGACAGCGGATTGATACGTTGCGGGTCGCCACCGGCCTTGGCCATCGCCGCGCGCATCGCGGCCAGGTCGACTACGGCGGGCACGCCGGTGAAGTCCTGCATCAGTACCCGCGCCGGGCGGTACTGGATCTCTCGATCGGAGCGGCGCTCCTTGAGCCAGCCGGCAATCGCCTTGAGATCGGCACCGGTGACGGTCTTTTCGTCTTCCCAGCGCAGCAGGTTTTCCAGCAGCACTTTCAGCGACATGGGCAGCTTGTCGAGGTCGCCCAGGCTTTTGGCGGCATCCGGCAGGCTGAAATAGTGGTAGGTCTTGCTATCGACTTGCAGGGTCTTGAGGGTCTTCAGGCTATCGAGGGACGGCATTGCGATCACTCCTTTGAGTCCGCATGGTTTACGGACTGAGGGGACACGGGCAGAGCATTAAAACTAGCCCTGTTTCAGGTAGCTGGCTAATAACTGGACTCTATCGCTGAGCCCGAGGTTCCGAACTCGGCTATCATGCGCCGGTTTTCGTGACAGGCTTTGCTTCAGCGCAAGCCTGGGCATCGCGCAGTGGTGAATGTCTCGCCATCTGCCCAGGAGTAAGAATGAACACCCTCTTTATGCATTGCCGGCCGGGCTTCGAAGGCGAAGTCTGTTCCGAGATTTCCGACATCGCCGCACAACTGAACGTGGCCGGTTATGCCAAGGCCAAGACCGCCAGCGCCTGCGCCGAGTTCGTCTGCAGCGAAGAAGACGGCGCCGAGCGCCTGATGCGCGGTCAGCGTTTCGAGCAGTTGATCTTCCCGCGCCAGTGGGCCCGGGGCATGTTCATCGATTTGCCGGAAACCGATCGCATCAGCGTGATCCTCGCGCACCTGGCGGACTTTCCGACCTGCGGCAGCCTGTGGCTGGAAGTGGTCGACACCAACGACGGCAAGGAACTGTCGAACTTCTGCAAAAAATTCGAAGGCCCGCTGCGCAAGGCGTTGACCGGCGCCGGCAAACTGGTGGACGACGCCGGCAAGCCGCGCCTGCTGCTGACCTTCAAAAGTGGACGTGAGGTGTTCATGGGCCTGGCCGAATCGAACAATTCGGCGATGTGGCCGATGGGCATTCCGCGCTTGAAATTCCCTCGCGAGGCGCCCAGCCGTTCGACCCTGAAACTGGAAGAGGCCTGGCATCACTTCATTCCACGGGATCAGTGGGACGAGCGCTTGCACGGCGACATGACCGGCGTCGACCTCGGGGCCGCCCCCGGTGGCTGGACCTGGCAATTGGTCAACCGCGGCATGCTGGTGACCGCCATCGACAACGGCCCGATGGCCGAAAGCCTGATGGACACCGGCCTGGTCCAGCACCTGATGGCCGACGGCTTCACCTTCAAGCCCAGGCAGCCTGTGGACTGGATGGTGTGCGACATCGTCGAGAAACCGGCGCGCAACGCCGCGATGCTCGAAGAGTGGATCGGCGAGGGACATTGCCGCGAAGCGGTGGTCAACCTCAAGTTGCCGATGAAGCAACGTTACGCCGAAGTGAAGCGCCTGCTGGAGCGGATCGCCGACGGCTTCAAGGCGCGGGGCATCAAGGTCGAGATCGGCTGCAAGCAGCTGTACCACGACCGTGAAGAAGTGACCTGCCATTTGCGGCGCCTGGATGTAAAGAAGCCGAAATCCCGCTGATCAAAACGGCCGGGCGGCGTGACGCCACAGATGACCGAATACCCGGCAATGCGCGACAATGCCGGCCAGTTTCAGGAGTAGATCATGAGTCAAATGCTTGATACGCCGGTTGACGGCACCCTCGACGCCACCGGCCTCAACTGCCCGGAGCCGGTGATGATGTTGCACCAGCACATCCGTGACCTGGCGCCCGGCGGCCTGCTCAAGGTGATCGCCACCGATCCGTCGACCCGTCGCGACATTCCCAAGTTCTGCGTGTTTCTCGACCACGAACTGGTGGCGCAGCACGAAGAGGCCGGTACTTACCTGTACTGGATTCGCAAGAAGTCCGAATAAAACCTGTAGGAACGAGCTTGCTCGCGATGGCGTCATTTCATTCAGCATGAGTGTTGAAACGTACCGCCGCCATCGCGAGCAAGCTCGGCTCCTACCGTGATTTGTTTCGGCGAATGCGTTTGCGTGCACTGCGGGTCAGGCGGATCGACAGCATCAGCGCCGCGCAACTCAAGCCCGCAATCAACCCTTCCCACAGCCCGCTCGGGCCGCTGGCCGGGCCGAACCAGTCGGTCAGTCCCAGCACATAACCCACCGGCAACCCGATGCCCCAATAGGCGAACAGCGTCAGGATCATCGTCACCCGCGTGTCCTGGTAGCCGCGCAGTGCGCCGGCGCAGATCACCTGGATGGCGTCGGAGAACTGATACAGCGCGGCGTAGACAATCAGCATCGATGCGATCTGGATCACGGCCTTGTCCGGCGTGTAGATCGAGGCGATCGGCTCGCGCAGCAACAGAATCAGGCTGGCTGAAAACGCAGCGAACACCAGCGCCGCACCGAGTCCGACCTTCGCTGCGAAGCGCGCCTGCCAGGGGTTGCCGGCGCCCAGTGCCTGCCCGACCCTGACCGTCACCGCCATGCCCAATGAATAAGGAATCATGAACAGCAGCGAGCTGATGTTCAGGGCGATCTGGTGCCCGGCGACCACCGTGGAGCCCAGGCTGCCGATCAGCAGGGCGATGACCGCGAAGATGCTGGATTCGGCAAACACCGCGATGCCGATCGGCAGGCCGATCCCCACCAGGCGTTTGATCACCGCCCACTGCGGCCACTCGAAGTGCGTCAGCACCCGGGTGCGGGCATAGAAGCGTGCGCAACCGGTCCAGCCGGCCATGCTCAGCGCCATGAACCACATCACGATGCCGCTGGCCCAGCCGCAACCGACCCCGCCCAATGCCGGCATGCCGAAATGGCCATAGATCAATGTGTAGTTCAGCGGGATGTTCAGCAACAGGCCGCACAGGCCGATGACCATGCTCGGCCGGGTGCGGCCCATGCCGTCGCTGTAGCAGCGCAGCACATAATAGAAGGCGATGCCCGGCAGGCCGAAGGCGATACCGTGCAGGTAGCCCATGCTGGGTTCGATCAACTGAGGGTCGACCTTCATCCAGTGCAGAATCGGCTCGGCGCTGAGCAACAGGCCGCTGCCGATCAGCCCGACACACAGCGCCAGCCACAAGGCCTGTCGCACCAGCGGGCCGATCTGATCAAGCTGCCGGGCGCCAAAGCGTTGGGCCACCTTGGGGGTGGTGGCCAGCAACACGCCGGACATCAACAGGTACACCGGGATCCAGATCGAGTTGCCCAGGGCCACCGAGGCCAGGTCCCGAGGGCTGACGCGGCCGGCCATCACGGCATCGACGAAGCCCATGGCCGTGGTGGCCAGTTGCGCGATCATGATCGGCAGCGCCAGCGTCAGCAGGCCTTTGAGTTCCTGGCGAACCGGTGTGGTGCGGGGGAGGTCGGTTTGGGCAGTGCTATCGGTCACGGAATTCACAGGCGAAGCGTCCAAAGGGTTTTGATGCGCAAGGCGCCGCATTCTACGCTTTGACGCAGCAGTCAGGAAAAGACTGTGTTAGCGATTTGTAATCTGCCCTCCCTCTGTAGGAGCGAGCTCGCTCGCGATGAACGTCAACGATAACGCTGGGCAACTGATGCCCCGCGGTGTTCTCAGGTTCTTCGCGAGCATGCTCGCTCCTGCAAGGGATGTGCGCTAGGCGTTATGGGCCATCTACGCCTACACTGCCGATCCGCCAAAGGAGCCTGCCATGCTGATTGTTGCCGACGAAAATATCCCCCTGCTCGATGCCTTCTTCGAAGGTTTCGGCGAAATCCGCCGGGTACCGGGTCGTTCCATCGACCGCGTTACCGTCGAACAGGCCGATGTACTGCTGGTGCGTTCAGTGACCAACGTCAACCGCGCACTGCTTGAAGGCAGCAAGGTGAAGTTTGTCGGCACCTGCACCATCGGCACCGATCACCTGGACCTGGATTACTTCGCCCAGGCCGGCATCACCTGGTCCAGCGCACCGGGCTGCAATGCCCGGGGCGTGGTCGACTATGTACTCGGCAGCCTGCTGACCCTGGCCGAAATCGAAGGTGTCGACCTGACCCGGCGCACTTACGGTGTGGTCGGTGCCGGCGAAGTCGGCGGGCGCCTGGTCAAGGTCCTGCAGGGGCTGGGCTGGACGGTTCTGGTCTGCGACCCGCCACGGCAATCCGCCGAAGTGGGCGATTACGTCAGCCTGCAAACCGTCATCGAGCAGTGCGACGTCATCAGCCTGCATACGCCGCTGACCAAGAAAGGCGCGGATTCGACCTGGCACCTGTTCGATAGAAAACAGCTGAGCGCACTCAAGCCTGGCACCTGGCTGATCAACGCCAGTCGCGGTCCGGTGGTCAACAATTCTGCATTGCGCGATGTGTTGCTCGAGCGCGAAGACCTGCAAGCGGTGCTGGATGTCTGGGAAGGCGAGCCTGAGGTCGATGTGGCGCTGGCCGAACTCTGCGTGCTGGCGACCCCGCACATTGCCGGCTACAGCCTTGATGGCAAGCAGCGCGGCACGGCGCAGATCTATCGGGCTTACTGCGATTTCCTCAATCAGCCGCCCAAGGTCAGCTTGAGTGATCTGCTGCCGGCACCGTGGCTGGCGCAGGTGAGCCTGAGTGCCGAAAGCGATCCGGCCTGGGCGCTGGCGATGCTGTGCCGGGGCGTGTATGACCCACGCCGTGACGATGCGGATTTCCGTCGGAGTCTGGTAGGCAGCGTGAGTGAGCAGCGGGCGGCGTTCGATGCGTTGCGCAAGAACTATCCGTCGCGACGGGAGATCGATGGGTTGCAGGTGCGGGTCGATGGGGATTCGTCGGTGTTGCGTCAGATTGTGTCGGCGTTGGGGGCGACGGCGATCTAGAGATCGGGTTGGCCCTTTCGCGAGCAAGCCCGCTCCCACCGTTGAAATGCGTTGTCCTGTGGGAGCGGGCTTGCTCGCGAAGGGCGGCACCACGAATCTGACAGAAAAAAGGCATAAAAAACCCGGCCCACCGGGGCCGGGTCAAGAAGACGGTGGCTATATCACTCTTGTTCGGCAGGTTTGACCAAACGCTTATCCAGGTCGCGGCACGCTTGCTGGATCATGTCTTCGGTGATCGGTACTTCGCGGCCCTGTGCGTCGATAATCGAGCAACCCAGAGACTGGTTTGGCTGCGTGCGGATCACTTCAATCTTGTCTTCGCTGCTGTTTTGCAAGGACATGGCCTGTCTCCTCATCAGGTTGTGTGCTTACTGTAGAACCGCCAGGTGACCAGGCTGTGACAGCTCCCTGCGGTCGTTTCGTGGCGGCGCTGACAGTCCACCAGAAATGACGCCATGTTGCCAGCCGGACGTTAGACCAATAGCGTCTAGACGCTGGTACTGGCGGTCATAATTAACCTGACTCATTGTGATTTACCAAGTTCCACGTTACCACGCTCTGCGGCGCTCAGCGGTCCAGGGTAAACCTATCAATCGTTTCGTCTGGATGAAGCCAATGCTTTCAATTCGCCACCGTCGCGCGATTCGACTCGCCAGCCGCTTCGTCGCGCCGTATCGCTGGCACGCGTTCGGTGCGTTGCTTGCGCTGATCCTCACGGCGGGGATCACGCTGTCCATGGGGCAGGGCATTCGTTTGCTGGTGGACCAGGGGTTCATGACCCAGTCGCCGCACCTGCTCAACCAGTCTATCGGCTTGTTCATGCTGCTGGTGCTGGGGCTGGCGTTTGGCACCTTTGCGCGTTTCTACCTGGTGTCATGGATTGGCGAACGGTGCGTGGCCGATATCCGCCGGCAGGTGTTCAACCATCTGATCTACCTGCACCCGGGCTTCTACGAAAACAACCGCAGCTCCGAGATCCAGTCACGCCTGACCGCCGACACGACGCTGTTGCAATCGGTGATCGGCTCATCGCTGTCGCTGTTCCTGCGCAATCTGCTGATGGTGATCGGCGGGATCGTCCTGCTGTTCATCACCAATCCGAAGCTCACCAGCATCGTGGTCGTCGCCTTGCCGCTGGTGATCGCGCCGATCCTGATCTTCGGCCGTCGGGTGCGCAATCTGTCGCGCCTGAGCCAGGACCGGATCGCCGACATCGGCAGCTACGTCTCGGAAACACTCGGCCAGATCAAGACCGTGCAGGCCTACAACCACCAGGCGCAGGACGAGCAGCGATTTGCCGTGACCGTGGAAGAGGCGTTCGACACCGCCCGTAAACGGATCTTCCAGCGGGCCTGGCTGATCACGCTGGTGATCGTGCTGGTGCTGGGCGCGGTGGGTGTGATGCTCTGGGTCGGTGGCATGGATGTGATTGCCGGGCGGATCAGCGCCGGAGAGCTGGCGGCGTTCGTTTTTTACAGCCTGATCGTCGGGAGTGCGTTCGGTACGTTGAGTGAGGTAATAGGCGAACTGCAGCGCGCGGCCGGCGCGGCGGAACGGATCGCCGAACTGCTGCGTGCGGAAAACATCATCGTGCCGCCTGCAAGCGACCTGGCGACGCTGCCTGCCAGGGTTCAAGGCAATCTGCAGTTGCAGGGCGTGCGTTTTTCCTACCCGTCTCGTCCTGAAAGCTACGCCGTCGACGGCCTTGATCTGACAGTCAGGGCGGGTGAAACCCTGGCGTTGGTCGGGCCGTCGGGTGCCGGCAAGTCGACGGTGTACGACCTGTTGTTGCGTTTCTATGATCCCGCCGAAGGGCGCATTCTGCTGGAGGGCGTGCCCCTGACCATGCTCGATCCACTGGATCTGCGTCGCTGCTTCGCCCTGGTCTCACAGAACCCGGCGCTGTTTTTCGGCAGCATCGAAGACAACATCCGCTACGGCAAACCGACGGCGACCCTGGCCGAGGTGCAGGAGGCGGCAAAGATTGCCTACGCCCACGAGTTTATCGAGGCCATGCCCAACGGGTACCAGACCCACCTGGGCGATGGCGGCCTTGGCTTGTCCGGTGGTCAGCGACAGCGCCTGGCCATCGCCCGGGCGCTGCTGGTGGATGCGCCCATCCTGCTGCTCGACGAAGCCACCAGCGCCCTCGACGCTCAGAGCGAACACCTGATCCAGCAAGCTCTGCCGAGCCTGATGAAAAACCGCACCACCTTGGTCATCGCCCATCGACTGGCCACAGTGAAAAACGCCGATCGGATCGCGGTGATGGATCAGGGAAAACTGGTGGCGGTGGGCACGCACCAGGAGTTGATTGCCAGCAATGCGCTGTATGCGCGGTTGGCGGCGTTGCAGTTCAGTGATCATGTTGCAGGCATTGAGCCTTGCACTTGAGGAAGCAAGGCATAGTGAACCCGCAACCGACCCAGTAACCGACCCAGTAACCGACCCAGTTGGAAAGCTGCTTTCGGTGTTGGATGCAAAGGGGCCGCTTAAAATCAGCGATTTGATGAGTGAGGTCGGGTTGGCCCACAAGCCTACTTTTCGGGGTAACTACCTGAGGCCTGCATTAGCTGCTGGTCTGGTTGAAATGACGCGTCCCGATTCGCCAAACAGTCCAGCTCAGAAATACCGCCTGACTGACCTTGGAAGGCAGGTTGTCACGCGTAAGTCGGTTTGAGCATGGCTTGCCAGACAAAAAAATGCCCGCATCCATGGATGCGGGCATTTTTGTCAATGGGTCAGGAAAACCTCACTGATCATCAAAATACCGCTCATGCCAATCCACCAACGGCTGCGGTGCATTGAGTTTCTGCCCGTAGATCACCGAGTACGACAGCACGTTCTGCACATACTGGCGGGTTTCGTCGAAGGGGATGCTTTCCACCCACACGTCGAAACTCAGGTGGTCCGCGCCGCGCAGCCATTGGCGGACACGGCCGGGGCCTGCGTTGTAGGCGGCGGAGGCGAGGACGCGGTTGCCGTTGAACTGGCTGTGGACCTGGCTCAGGTAAGCGGCGCCGAGCTGGATGTTCTTGTCCGGATCGAACAGTTGCTGCGGTGAGGCATAGGGGATGCTGAATTTGCGTGAGGTTTCCTTGGCGGTGGCCGGCATCAGTTGCATCAGGCCCGACGCGCCGACGCCGGAGCGGGCGTCGTCCATGAACGCGCTTTCCTGACGGGTGATGGCGAACACCCAGCTCGAATGCAGGCCACGGTTTTTGGCTTCACGCACCAGGGTTTCGCGATGGGCCATCGGGAAGCGGATGTCCAGGTCGTCCCAGTACTGGGCCTGGCTGATGGTACGGATCGCCGGGAAATACCATTTCAGGTCGTAGGCCAGTTTGGCCTGGGCGACCATTTCGTCGCGGTTGAAGTGCCGACTGACGTGATACCACTCGCGGCGACCGTCGACGATCTGCCCGCGGGCATGAAACTCCAGGGCCCGGCGTATGCCCGGGCTGTTGCGCACCTTGTTGATGGTGGCCTGGCTCAGGACCAGTGGCTTGTTGAGCAGCGAGTAGGGTGACTGCGAACGGTCGGCGGCCAGAAATCCATAGAAGTCGCGTTCGCGCGCCAGATTTTTGTAGAGGGTTTGCGCTTCCGGATTTTGTGGCTGCGCCAGTTCCAGACTGCGGGCCTGCCAGTAGCGCCAGCGGTTGGTGGTCGCCAGATCCTGGGGCAGGCGGCGGGTCAGCTGATAGGCGTCGTCCCAGCGAGCCAGGCGCAGCAGCAGGCGTAGGCGCCACTCCGAGACGGTGTTGTCGCGCAGTTCCGGATCGTACTTGGTCATTACGTCCAGGGCACGGCTGTCGAAACGGCGGGCGAGGGTCAGGCCGATTTCCCGAGCGATCGCCACTTTCTCGTCGCGTGAGAAATGCATGCTGCTGGCGTAGCCGTCGAGCATTTCCATGGCCTTGTCCGGGTCCTGGCGCGCGAGGCGGCGCAGGCCCAGGCTGACCACGTCCGACATCGCTTCGTCTGCCGGGGTGAAACGAGACGGTTGGTTGAGCAGTTCGGGTTTCTGCGCGACATCGATCAACAGGCGGCCGCGAGGGGCGAGGGTGGTCAAACCGTTGACCAGGCTGTTGGCCAGCGGATAGTTGCGCGCCTGGGCGGCGAGTTTGGCGCGCTCCCAGCGTTTCTGTTCGGTCAACTGGCCTTCGGCGGCCCACATGCCGAACAGCGTGTCACAGGCTTCGGGTTGGGATTTACCCGTCAGCCAGAGCTTGTTGGCGTTGGCGTAGCCTTCGGACTTGAGGTTGTGGCTGATCTGATACTGCGCGTTCAGGCAGTCCAGTTCGGTGAAATTCATTTTCGGGTCGTAGTATTTGACGAAGGTCGCCCAATCGCCGCGGTCCGACAGCCAGCGCAACCAGCGCAGTTTCATCCAGTTGGCCTGGGGCAGGTCACCGTGTTCGGCGAGGAATTTTTCGATCTCGGCATTGCTGGCGGTTTTCAGCCGCGCAGTCAGCTCGTCATACGCCAGGTAGGGCTCCAGCGGATAATCGGCCAACGCCTGGCTGTAACGGAAATAGGGGCCGGAATCGCCCTTGGCCAAGGCGCGCTTGGCTTCATCGTAATACTGGCGTTGAGTGGACAGGTCCACTGCCTGGGCGGATTGAACGGCAGCGGCAGAGAGGAGAAAACAGGACAAAAGCTTGAAAAGGCGACTGCGCATGAGACGTCCGGACAGATAAACCATGACAAGTGCTGGCGATGCCCACACTGAATTATCCGTAGCTTAGCCTTTTGCCAGCAACGGGCGAAAGGTTTGCGGGCCTGTCTGCATCAGTTCGCAACATTTGTCAGGCAGCGTGCTGCAACAGTGAAATTGCCGGCCTGCTGCAGCCTCGATTCAGGTAGAATGCGCGCCCGGTTTTTGGAGAAGCTCATGACCCTGCTCAAATTCACTGAAGTGTCCCTTGCCTTCGGCGCGATGCCGTTGTTGGACAAGGTGTCCTGGCAGATTGCCCGTGGAGAGCGGGTGTGCATCATCGGCCGCAACGGCACTGGCAAGTCCAGCATGATGAAGCTCGTCAAGGGCGACCAGAAGCCCGATGACGGCGCCGTCTGGCGCGCGCCCGGGCTCAAGATCGGCGAATTGCCGCAGGAACTCCCGGTAGCCGACGAGCGGACGGTATTCGACGTCGTGGCCGAAGGCCTGGACGGTGTCGGAGCGCTGCTGGCCGAATATCACCACCTGAGCCAGAACATCGTCACCGACGCCGATCTGGACAAGCTGATGCATGTCCAGCACGACCTCGAAGCCCGAGATGGCTGGCGCTTGCAGACCTTGGTCGACAGCACCCTCAGTCGCCTGCAACTGCCGGCCGACAAGACCCTCGCCGAACTGTCCGGCGGCTGGCGTCGCCGCGTCCTGCTGGCCCAGGCCCTGGTGTCGGAGCCGGATCTGCTGCTGCTCGACGAACCGACCAACCACTTGGACATCGGTGCCATCGCCTGGCTCGAAGAGGCGCTGAAGGATTTCCAGGGCGCCGTACTGTTCATCACTCACGACCGTTCCTTCCTGCAAAATCTCGCGACCCGCATCCTGGAACTCGATCGCGGTGGGCTGATCGACTGGAACGGCGACTACGCCAGTTTCCTCGTGCACAAAGAAGCCGAACTGGCCGCCGAAGCCACCGCCAACGCGCTGTTCGACAAGCGCCTGGCCCAGGAAGAAGTGTGGATTCGTCAGGGCATCAAGGCCCGACGTACCCGTAACGAAGGTCGCGTACGTGCATTGAAAGCCCTGCGTGTCGAGCGCAGCGAGCGTCGTGAACGCACCGGCAAGGCCAACATTCAACTGGAAACCGCCGATAAGTCCGGCAAGCAAGTCATGGTGCTCGAGAATGTGAGCTTTGCTCACCCGGGCGGGCCGTTCCTGATCAAGGACTTCTCCATGGTGTTGCAGCGCGGCGACCGTATCGGTCTGCTGGGCGCCAACGGCACCGGCAAGACCACCCTGCTCAAACTGATGCTCAGCGGCCTGCAGCCCACCAGCGGCAAGGTGGCAGAGGGCACGAAGATCGACGTGGCCTACTTCGACCAGTTGCGCCATCAGCTGGATCTGGAAAAGACCGTGATCGATAACGTCGCCGAAGGTCGCGATTTCATCGACATCGACGGCCAGAGCCGCCACGTGCTGAGCTACCTCGGTGACTTCCTCTTCAGCCCGCAGCGTGCCCGGACTCCGGTCAAGGCGCTGTCCGGCGGTGAGCGGGCGCGTCTGCTGCTGGCCAAGCTGTTCAGCAAGCCGGCAAACCTGCTGGTCCTCGACGAACCGACCAACGACCTCGATGTGGAAACCCTGGAGCTGCTGGAAGAGGTCTTGCTGACCTTCAACGGCACCGTACTGATGGTCAGCCACGACCGGGCATTCCTCGACAACGTAGTGACCAGCACCCTGGTATTCGAAGGCGAAGGCCAGGTTCGCGAATACGTCGGTGGTTATCAGGACTGGTTGCGTCAGGGCGGTTCGCCGCGTTTGCTGGGCGTCACCGAGAGCAAGTCCGGCAAGGCCGACCTGAACTCGGCTGTGGTCAAGGCCGAGCCGGCGCCGGTGGCGGCCGCCGTTGAAGCTCCTGTGGCGAAGAAGAAGCTCAGCTACAAGCTGCAGCGTGAGCTGGAAGCGTTGCCAGGGCAGATCGAAGCCATGGAACAGCAGATTGCCGGGGTGGAAGCGCAGATGGCAGATGCCGGTTTCTACCTGCGTCCTGCTACTGAAACTGCAGCAGTGATTGCTCAGTTGGCACAGCTGCAGGCTGAGCTCGATGTGATGGTCGAGCGTTGGGCCGAGCTGGATGCCTGATTGATCCTGCTGTAAAAAAAGCCCGGCGTTCATCACTGAACGCCGGGCTTTTCATATGCATCTGGATCTGATCGATCACCTGCCTGTAGGCGCGAGCTTGCTCGCGATGGTCGCCAACGATAACGCTGGTTGCCTGATAACCCGCGGCGGTCTCGGGTTTATCGCGAGCAAGCTCGCTCCTACAGGTTTTGGGGGCGTCAGTTTTTGCTTTGCAGGCGCACCGCAAGTACGTCGCAAGGCGCGCCGTGCAGCACGTCATTGGCGGTCGAGCCCAGCAGCAGTGCCAGGCCGTGCCGGCCGTGGCTGCCGACCACGATCATGTCGCAACCTTGCTCCTTGGCCAAATGGTGAATCTCCTGGCGTGGCTGGCCGTAGGTCAGGTGGCTGTATTCCCTGGAGAGCTCCGGATACTTCACGATCAACCGGTCAAGGCGTTCCTTGGCCTGATCGAACTGCTGTTGTTGCAGTTGTGACAGGTCCATCGGCACATCACCGCCAAAGGCCATGGCCATGGGCTCGACGATGTGCACCAGGGACAATTTCGCGCCGTTGCTCACTGAAAGCTCACGAGCGCGGTGGATGACAGGGTCGCACTCTTCGGTCAGATCTACAGCGACCAGAATATGGTGGTAGGGCATGAGGTGCTCCTCCTGAGGAACGCAATATTGGTAAGTATGGCTGGTTTCAAGCGCATTGGTTCCAAAGTGATCGAATGCGCTCATTCAAAATCGGGAGTACAGATATGACGGTCTGGATAGTGGTGTCAATCCTGCTGGTGGTACTCAGCCCCCTGGCGTGGTTGCGACCGTCGCGTCACCAGAGCGGCCGCATGGCCCTGCGCATGGAGGCGCGCCGCATCGGCCTGGCCATGCAACTGGCGCCTCAGGAGTGGCCGCACTGGCTCGGCCAGGAGCCACCCAACCCTTGCGCGCAGTTCCACCGGCCGCGCCGAGGCACGCAGCCGGCGTGCTGGAGCTACTGGCAGAAATCACCGGGGCTGTGGGTGAATCAGTGGCAGGAGCCTTGCGAGGACCGCGCGCTGCTCGAACATTTCGAAAAATTGCCAGGCAACGTCTACAAGGTCGAGGCCGACAAGCAGATGATCGCCCTGTACTGGGGCGAGAAGGGCGAGGCCGAGGTCTTGCAACACATCGACACCACCCTCAAAGCGCTGGCCTGATAAACGTCCCCCTGTAGGAGCGAGCATGCTCGCGATGGACGTCAACGATGACGCGGGAAGCCTGACACCCCGTGGCGCTCGAGGGTTTCATCGCGAGCATGCTCGCTCCTACAGGTTTCTTCGCAGGCAATAAAAAGCCCGACAACATCATCGGGCGGGTTGGCCAGGCAGGCCGGTAATTCGGTTTGGGGCTGAATCTTACGCCTGGCATTCGCCAGGCGCGTGCAAATTTTTCCTGAGGTTCCGCCAGCGTAGCTCGTTAAACACGAACTGCGACAAATTAGGGCGAATTTTCTAATGATTAATCCTATGAATGTCCGCTCATGCAACCGCGTGTTGCTGGCCTTCGTCCTACAGAAATGACCGCAAAGTCGCATTTCAACCCGTATTTTGGGCGATTGACAATTGTCGGAAATTCCGTGAAGGTGGCGTACCCAAATCAAACGGGCGTATGAATTGAGCGTTTGTATTTCAGATCGCTCCTACAGAATCCCGACTATCGCGTTGGCGGGTGTGCCGGGTGGATTGGCGTAGCATTGACGATTGCGTCCTGCCAGCCGTTCGCCTGCGTCCGACGTGTACTGTTCAGCTTCCATATCGTGGAGATCAGTTGATGATTTACGAAGGTAAAGCCATCACGGTTAAGGCTCTTGAAAGTGGCATCGTCGAACTGAAGTTCGACCTCAAGGGTGAGTCCGTCAACAAGTTCAACCGTCTAACCCTGAACGAACTGCGTCAGGCCGTGGACACCATCAAGGCAGATGCTTCGATCAAGGGTGTGATCGTCAGCAGTGGCAAGGACGTGTTCATCGTCGGCGCCGACATCACCGAATTTGTCGACAACTTCAAGCTGCCCGATGCAGAGCTTGTTGCTGGCAACCTCGAAGCCAACAGGATTTTCAGCGATTTCGAAGACCTCAACGTCCCGACTGTCGCCGCGATCAATGGCATCGCGCTGGGTGGCGGCCTGGAAATGTGCCTGGCCGCGGACTACCGCGTCATGTCCACCAAGGCCAAGATCGGCCTGCCTGAAGTCAAGCTGGGCATCTACCCAGGCTTTGGCGGTACCGTGCGTCTGCCGCGCCTGATCGGTGTCGACAACGCCATCGAGTGGATCGCCGCCGGCAAGGAAAACCGTCCTGAAGACGCGCTGAAAGTCGGCGCTGTCGATGCGGTCGTGGCACCTGAGAAGCTGCAGGAAGCTGCACTGGAACTGATCAAGCGCGCCATCGGCGGCGAGTTCGACTACAAGGCCAAGCGCCAGCCGAAGCTGGAAAAGCTCAAACTGAACGCCATCGAACAAATGATGGCTTTCGAAACCGCCAAAGGTTTCGTGGCCGGTCAGGCGGGTCCTAACTACCCGGCGCCGGTCGAAGCGATCAAGACCATCCAGAAAGCGGCGAACTTCGGTCGCGACAAGGCGCTGGAAGTCGAAGCTGCAGGTTTCGTCAAACTGGCCAAGACCTCTGCCGCGCAGAGCCTGATCGGTCTGTTCCTGAACGATCAGGAACTGAAGAAAAAGGCCAAGGCCTACGACGAAATCGCCAAGGACGTGAAGCAGGCCGCTGTACTGGGCGCCGGCATCATGGGTGGCGGTATCGCTTATCAGTCGGCGTCCAAAGGTACGCCGATCCTGATGAAGGACATCAACGAGCACGGTATCGAGCAGGGCCTGGCCGAAGCCGCCAAGCTGCTGGTTGGCCGCGTTGAGAAAGGCCGCATGACCGCCGCTAAAATGGCTGAAGTGCTCAACGGCATTCGTCCGACCCTGTCCTACGGCGACTTCGGTCACGTGGATCTGGTGGTCGAAGCAGTCGTCGAGAATCCGAAGGTCAAGCAAGCCGTGCTGGCTGAAGTCGAAGACCAGGTCAAAGAGGACACCATCCTCGCGTCCAACACCTCGACCATTTCCATCAGCCTGCTGGCCAAGGCCCTCAAGCGTCCGGAAAACTTCGTCGGCATGCACTTCTTCAACCCGGTGCACATGATGCCGCTGGTGGAAGTGATCCGTGGCGAGAAGTCCAGCGAACTGGCCGTCGCCACCACCGTTGCCTACGCCAAGAAAATGGGCAAGAACCCGATCGTGGTCAACGACTGCCCGGGCTTCCTGGTCAACCGCGTGCTGTTCCCGTACTTCGGCGGTTTCGCCAAGCTGGTCAGCGCTGGCGTGGACTTCGTGCGCATCGACAAGGTCATGGAAAAGTTCGGCTGGCCGATGGGCCCGGCGTACCTGATGGACGTGGTCGGCATCGACACCGGTCACCACGGTCGTGACGTCATGGCTGAAGGCTTCCCGGACCGCATGAAGGACGACCGTCGTTCGGCCGTTGACGTGCTCTACGAAGCCAAGCGCCTGGGCCAGAAGAACGGCAAGGGCTTCTACGCCTACGAGACCGACAAGAAGGGCAAGCAGAAGAAAGTCGCCGATCCGTCGGTGCTGGAAGTGCTCAAGCCAATCGTCTTTGAACAGCGCGAAGTCACTGACGAAGACATCATCAACTGGATGATGATCCCGCTGTGCCTGGAAACCGTGCGTTGCCTGGAAGACGGCATCGTCGAAACCGCCGCCGAAGCCGACATGGGTCTGGTCTACGGTATCGGTTTCCCTCCATTCCGTGGCGGTGCGCTGCGCTACATCGATTCGATCGGTGTGGCAGAGTTCGTTGCCCTGGCTGACCAGTACGCTGATTTGGGCGCGCTGTACCACCCGACCGCAAAACTGCGTGAAATGGCCAAAACCGGCCAACGGTTCTTCGGTTAAGCGTCCAAACGACTAGAGCGAGAGTGAAATTTTATGAGCTTGAATCCTAGAGACGTCGTGATTGTCGACTTCGGTCGTACTCCGATGGGCCGCTCCAAGGGCGGCATGCACCGCAACACCCGCGCCGAAGACATGTCGGCGCACCTGATCAGCAAACTGCTGGAACGCAACGTCAAGGTCGACCCGAACGAAGTCGAAGACGTGATCTGGGGCTGTGTGAACCAGACCCTGGAGCAGGGCTGGAACATCGCCCGCATGGCGTCGCTGATGACCCAGATCCCGCACACTTCGGCCGGCCAGACCGTCAGCCGCCTGTGTGGCTCGTCCATGAGTGCGCTGCACACTGCCGCGCAAGCGATCATGACCGGCAACGGTGACGTGTTCGTCGTCGGCGGCGTCGAGCACATGGGCCACGTGAGCATGATGCACGGTGTCGACCCGAACCCGCACATGTCACTGTACGCGGCGAAAGCCTCGGGCATGATGGGCCTGACCGCGGAAATGCTGGGCAAGATGCACGGCATCACCCGCGAGCAGCAGGACGCCTTTGGCGTGCGTTCCCACCAGCTCGCCCACAAGGCGACCGTGGAAGGCAAGTTCAAGGATGAAATCATCCCGATGCAGGGCTACGACGAGAACGGTTTCCTGAAACTGTTCGACTACGACGAAACCATTCGTCCGGAAACCACCCTGGAAAGCCTGGCGACTCTGAAGCCGGCGTTCAATCCAAAGGGCGGTACCGTGACTGCCGGTACTTCGTCGCAGATCACTGATGGTGCTTCGTGCATGATCGTGATGTCGGCGCAGCGTGCACAGGACCTGGGCATCCAGCCGATGGCAGTGATCCGCTCCATGGCAGTGGCAGGTGTGGACCCGGCGATCATGGGCTATGGTCCAGTACCGGCCACACAAAAAGCACTGAAGCGCGCGGGCCTGGGCATCAACGATATCGACTTCTTCGAGCTCAACGAAGCTTTCGCCGCACAGGCCTTGCCAGTGTTGAAAGATTTGAAAGTGCTCGACAAGATGAACGAGAAGGTTAACCTGCACGGCGGCGCGATCGCCCTGGGTCACCCGTTCGGTTGCTCCGGTGCGCGTATCTCCGGCACTTTGCTCAATGTGATGAAGCAAAATGGCGGTACCTTCGGGGTAGCCACCATGTGCATTGGTCTCGGCCAAGGCATCTCCACCGTCTTCGAACGCGTTTAAACGTTTCGTCGATGGAAGCCGGGGCCAAGTGCCCCGGTTTTTGTTTTTCCGGATTTATTTTGTTTTTATTTTGAAAAAATTTCAGCGGGGGCCAAAGCATGCCGATACAACCTGGGCTCTACGAACATTACAAAGGTCCGCAGTACCGCGTATTCAGTGTCGCGCGGCATTCGGAAACCGAAGAAGAAGTGGTCTTCTACCAAGCCCTGTATGGCGATTACGGCTTTTGGGTACGTCCCTTGAGCATGTTCCTGGAGTCAGTCGAGGTTGACGGCGAACAGGTGCCACGCTTTGCTTTGGTGCAGGCCGAAGAGAGCCTTTTTACCAAGCCATAAGCTGAGTGCGCGCCAAACCCTGCGCTTGACCTCACCTTGTAGCCACTATATATAGCGGTGCCGCGTCAGGCGCCAACCGCCTTTCACTTCTAGAATTCAGGAATTTTCTGATCCATGGGCAAATCGCTGGTCATTGTGGAATCCCCGGCTAAGGCCAAGACCATCAACAAGTATTTGGGCAACGAATACGTGGTGAAGTCGAGTATCGGCCATATCCGAGACCTGCCCACCAGCGGTTCGGCTAGCGCCAGCAAAGAGCCAGCCGCCAAGCGCGGCAAGGCGGCTGCGGGCGAAGCGCCGGCATTGTCGCCCAAAGAAAAGGCGCGCAAGCAGTTGGTGGCTCGCATGGGGGTCGATCCCGATCATGGCTGGAAAGCCAAGTACGAGATCCTTCCGGGCAAGGAAAAGGTCATCGAAGAGCTGCGCCGGCTCGCCAAGGATGCTGACACCATCTATCTCGCAACCGACTTGGATCGCGAGGGGGAAGCCATTGCCTGGCACCTGCGCGAAGCCATCGGTGGTGACGACAGCCGCTACAAGCGCGTGGTGTTCAACGAAATCACCAAGAAGGCGATTCAGGAAGCCTTCTCCAAGCCAGGCCAGCTGGACATCGACCGTGTCAACGCCCAGCAGGCCCGTCGCTTCCTCGACCGCGTCGTGGGCTACATGGTGTCGCCGCTGCTGTGGGCAAAGATCGCCCGTGGCCTGTCCGCCGGTCGCGTGCAATCGGTTGCCGTGAAGCTGGTGGTCGAGCGTGAGCGTGAGATTCGCGCGTTCATCCCCGAAGAGTACTGGGAAGTGCACGCCGACCTGGGCACCGCCAAGGGCGCGACCGTGCGTTTCGACGTCGCTCGCGAGAAGGGCGAGGCGTTCAAGCCGCTGAACGAAGCCCAGGCCATGGCCGCGCTGGAAAAACTCAAGGCTTCCAGCTACAGCATCGTCAAGCGTGAAGACAAACCGACCAGCAGCAAGCCGTCGGCGCCGTTCATTACTTCCACCCTGCAGCAGGCAGCGAGCAACCGCCTGGGCTTCGGCGTGAAGAAAACCATGATGATGGCCCAGCGTCTGTATGAAGCTGGCTACATCACCTATATGCGTACCGACTCCACCAACCTCTCGGCCGATGCCGTGGCGATGGCGCGTACCTATATTGAAGGCGAGTTCGGCAAGAAGTACCTGCCGGAAACCCCGAACGTCTACAGCAGCAAGGAAGGCGCACAAGAGGCTCACGAAGCGATTCGTCCGTCCGACGCCAACACCGAGCCGAGCAAGCTGTCGGGCATGGAGCGCGACGCAGAGCGGCTCTATGAGCTGATCTGGCGCCAGTTCCTCGCTTGCCAGATGCTGCCTGCGCAGTACCTGTCGACCACGGTCACCGTCGGTGCCGGCGACTTCGAGCTGCGCGCCAAGGGCCGTATCCTCAAGTTTGACGGTTACACCCGCGTCATGCCGCAAATCGCCAAGCCCGGTGATGACGATGTTCTGCCGGACATGGCCCAGGGCGATGTGATGAAGCTCATCAAGCTTGATCCGACCCAGCACTTCACCAAGCCGCCGGCGCGTTATTCGGAAGCGAGTCTGGTCAAGGAGATGGAAAAGCGCGGCATCGGTCGTCCTTCGACCTACGCGGCGATCATTTCGACCATCCAGGACCGCGGTTACGTGGCGCTGCACAACCGTCGTTTCTACTCTGAAAAGATGGGCGATATCGTCACCGAGCGTCTGGCTGAAAGTTTCTCCAACCTGATGGACTACGGCTTCACCGCCGGCATGGAAGAGCATCTCGATGACGTGGCCCAGGGCGAGCGCGACTGGAAAAACGTACTCGACGAGTTCTACGGCGACTTCAAGAAGAAACTCGAAGTGGCGGAGAGCCCGGACAGCGGCATGCGTGCCAACCAGCCGGTCATGACCGACATTCCGTGCACCACCTGTGGCCGTCCGATGCAGATCCGTACGGCGTCCACCGGCGTGTTCCTTGGTTGCTCGGGCTACAGCCTGCCGCCGAAAGAACGCTGCAAGGCGACCGTCAACCTGGTACCGGGCGATGAAATCGCCGCAGACGACGAGGGTGAGTCGGAATCGCTGGTCTTGCGCGGCAAGCATCGTTGCCCGATCTGCAGCACGGCGATGGACGCCTACCTGCTGGACGAGAAGCGCAAGTTGCATATCTGCGGCAACAACCCCGATTGCGACGGCTACGAAATCGAAGAGGGCGTTTATCGCATCAAAGGCTATGAAGGTCCGAGCCTGGAGTGCGACAAGTGTGGCAGCGAGATGCAGCTCAAGACCGGCCGTTTCGGCAAGTTCTTCGGTTGCACCAATCCAACCTGCAAGAACACCCGCAAACTGCTGAAGAGCGGTGACGCGGCACCGCCGAAGATGGACCCGGTGAAGATGCCTGAGCTGAAATGCGAAAAGGTCAACGACACCTACATCCTGCGTGACGGTGCTTCGGGTCTGTTCCTGGCCGCCAGCCAGTTCCCGAAAAACCGCGAGACCCGTGCTCCGCTGGTGCTGGAAATCATCCCGCACAAGGACGAGATCGATCCGAAGTACCACTTCCTGTGTGAAGCGCCGAAGAAAGATCCGGATGGTTTGCCCGCTGTGATCCGTTACAGCCGCAAGACCAAGGAGCAATACGTGCAGACGGAAGTCGACGGTAAGCCGACGGGTTGGAAAGCGTTTTACGACGGTGGCAAGTGGACCGTTGAAGACAAGCGTCCGGCAGCCAAGTCTTAACAGTCGCTGTACACGAAAAGGCCGCATTCAACGATGCGGCCTTTTTTTGCGCTTTAACCTGAGCGAGTTCACTCGCGATGGTCGTCAACGATAACGCGAGAAACCTGACACCGCGCAGTGTTTACGGGCTCATCGCGAGCGAGCTCGCGTTTACAGGGGGCTTGCGGTCGCCTCGGCTGATCCACGACACTGTCTGACCTGCGTGAAGCATCATTTCGTTGTGGAGGCTGCCGTCATGGCCCACGAACTCTATACCCGTACCAACCAGAAGATTTATTTCGCCGGCCTGTCACTCGAAGCGCTTGCCCGGGCTGAAGAGGGACGGGCGATGAATTCCCTGGCGCTGATTCAGGCCGGTCGCGAATCGGCGTTGTTTCACCTGTACGGCGCCTTGCTGGGGCTGTGCCATGAAATCGCCGGTTTCTATCGCCTGCCTCAGGCCAATGCCTCCCGGGCGGAATCTCTGCTGACGCGCGAAGTGCTGGAGAGTATCGCCATTCCGGAAATGGCCGAAATGGTCGAGCTGGCGAATAACCCGGAAACCTGGCTGGCCAAGCTGCTGGCGGCCCATGCCGCGCTGTTCCAGCCGCCACGTGCGCCGCACAAACCCAAGGGTGACGTGACGCAACCGTTGATCGTGGCGGTGAACCTGGATGAAGAAGAGGCGCCTCAGGAGTTGAGTCGCGAAGAACTGGAGAGCTGGCGGCAGAACCTCAAAAGCCTGGCGATTCGCTTCCGTGACGGCTTGAACGAGTGCTGAAGGGCTGAAAGCTTTGGCGGGCAGCACGCAAGGCTGCCCATGCAAGGAAGCAAGCTGTCGGATGTTTCTCTTCGTGATGGCATCTGGTCAAGATCCCGAGCGAAGCCCGGTTGATGCCTATATAATCCCCGCCTTTCTTGGAGAACAAACCTTTATGCCAACGTCCTTTTTAGAAATTGTCGAGTTACCAGACGGCCGAATCGAGCTGCGCAGGGCTGAGGACGAGGGTTCTCTGGTTACTTTGGATTTCTCCGAGGACGCCAAGGCTTTCCTGCAAGGTCAGCACGTCGAGGTCGCCAAAGCGATGTTGAGTGTGGGTGTACAGATGGCCGGACGCCTGGTTGAAGGCGAGCTCGATAAGGAAGAGGGCTCGCGGGTTCTTCACTGATCCCCGTCCGTCTGTTATTTCGAGTAGTGCCATGAGATTGGCCTCTCATCCTTGAAGAAGCCCTGCATTGGCCGACATCTGCCGTGCTTGTCAGTTATCCCAGTCGAATGTTCAGGCTTTGTGCGTCCCCGATCCGGGCGGCGTTGATGAGCTGTTGACGCGACGCCGAGTTCAGGGGGTTGAGCCAGCTCACGACCGTATGGCTGCGGCCCAGACGAAGGGCTTCGCACGTCAGTTGTTGCGCGCTCTGGGTTGCCGTTGGTTGCAGCAGCAGAATGCGTTCGCGGTTGAGGCCGGCATCCCTCAGCCAGGCCTGGGTCAGGCTGGCGGGTGGGGCGATCAAGGTCAGCCAGCGCGCATCCTGGTCCTGGCTCAGCTCCCTGAGGATCGGTGCCAGAAGGTTCAGGCAGTTCCCGGCTGCACCACGTAGAGACAACTCGCTAAAGACCTCGGGTTCGGCGCTCCAGGGCGACTCGACCACTTCGTTCAGGATCGGCGCCAGAGGCTGCGCCAGGAATGCCTCGAACAGTAATGGCAGTTGGGCTTGCTGTGATGTTTGCGGGAACTGCATAAAGCCTCCTTTAGCGGCGAATGACGCCGACACTCAAGCCTTCGATCACCAGTTCCTGATCTTTAAGGTTCACTTCGATAGGGGCGAACTCAGGGTTCTCGGCGATCAGCCAGACCTTGCTGCCGTCACGCTTGAAGCGTTTGACGGTCACTTCATCACCGATCCGTGCCACCACGATCTGGCCGTTACGGGCCTCGCGGGTGGTGTGCACTGCCAGCAGGTCGCCGTCGAAAATCCCCACGTCCTTCATGCTCATGCCATGCACGCGCAACAGGTAGTCGGCGCGTGGATGAAAAAAGGAAGGATTGATGTTGCAGGACTCTTCGACATGTTGTTGGGCGAGGATCGGTGCGCCAGCGGCGACGCGACCAATGATCGGCAGGGTGGAATCGTCAGCCTTGGCTTCGAAGCCCGGGATGCGAATGCCGCGGGATGCGCCCGGGGTCATTTCGATCGCGCCCTTGCGAGCCAGCGCCTTCAGGTGTTCCTCCGCCGCATTGGGCGATTTGAAACCCAGTTCCTGAGCGATCTCCGCACGGGTCGGTGGGTAGCCGTTGTCTTCCAGGCAGCGTTTGATGAAAGCCAGAATCTCGGCTTGGCGTGGCGTCAGCTTTAGCATATTGATCGCTCTGTTTTTTTATACAGTGACTGGGATTATATACAGTGAAACGGTCTTGGCAATGCCCGTTTTTTTGCTGCCCGCCGGACGGTCGATCAGTGCGCTGATTGAAGCTTTGCGGTTGTGTGGTTAAATGTCTGACCGACCATTCCCGAAACGAACCGGCAGACTTGACAAGGCACAGGCTGAAACGTATGTTTCAAACAAGTGTTTGTCAGGCGGAGTAGCCATGGCCCAGTCGGAAACCGTTGAACGCATTCTCGATGCTGCCGAGCAGCTGTTCGCGGAAAAAGGTTTCGCCGAAACCTCGTTGCGTCTGATCACCAGCAAGGCCGGTGTCAACCTGGCAGCGGTGAACTATCACTTCGGATCGAAGAAGGCGTTGATCCAAGCGGTGTTTTCGCGTTTTCTCGGTCCGTTCTGCATCAGCCTCGATAAAGAGCTGGAGCGGCGCCAGGCCAAGCCCGAAGTCAAGCCAAGCCTCGAGGAACTGCTGGAAATCCTCGTCGAACAGGCCTTGGTGGTTCAGCCCCGCAGCGGCAACGACCTGTCCATCTTCATGCGTTTGCTTGGCCTGGCCTTCAGTCAGAGCCAGGGACACCTGCGTCGTTATCTCGAAGACATGTACGGCAAGGTGTTCCGCCGCTACATGATGCTGGTCAACGAAGCCGCACCGCGCATTCCTCCGATCGAGCTGTTCTGGCGCGTGCACTTCATGCTTGGCGCCGCGGCGTTCAGCATGTCCGGGATCAAGGCCTTGCGGGCGATTGCCGAAACCGACTTCGGGGTAAACACCTCGATCGAACAGGTCATGCGTCTGATGGTGCCTTTCCTCGCCGCTGGCATGCGTGCCGAGTCCGGTGTCACCGACACGGCCATGGCGGCGGCGCAATTGCGTCCGCGCAGCAAGTCGACACCGGTCGCCGCCAAGGTTTGACCGCACACGGGTGGGCGCGGCAGCTGACATCCGTTAAGCTAGCCGCCCATGCCGACTCTCGTTCTGAATCCGTTTCCCATTGATATCTCCGACCTGCCGGGCACTGCCTGCGGTGGCGAATCCTTGTGGGTCGGATTCATCGCTATAAAGGAATCCCTATGACTGCTGGCCTGCAAGGCTCGTTGATGGTGGACGTCGCCGGTACCTGGCTGACGGCCGAAGATCGCCAATTGTTGCGCCAACCCGAAGTGGGCGGTCTGATCATTTTTGCCCGCAATATCGAGCACCCGCGCCAGGTCCGCGAGTTGAGCGCGGCGATTCGTGCCATTCGCCCCGATCTTCTGCTGGCGGTGGACCAGGAAGGTGGGCGGGTTCAGCGCCTTCGCCAGGGTTTCGTGCGCCTGCCGGCTATGCGCGCCATTGCCGACAATCAAAATGCCGAGTACCTGGCCGAGCAATGTGGCTGGATCATGGCCACCGAAGTGCTGGCTGTCGGTCTGGACCTGAGTTTTGCCCCGGTGCTGGACCTCGACTACCAGCGCAGCGCTGTGGTGGGGACCCGCTCCTTTGAAGGCGATCCCGAGCGTGCCGCGCTGTTGGCCGGTGCATTCATCCGTGGCATGAACAGCGCTGGCATGGCGGCGACCGGCAAGCATTTCCCCGGTCACGGCTGGGCCGAGGCGGATTCCCACGTGGCAATCCCGAACGATGAACGTAGCCTGGACGAAATCCGCGTCAACGATTTGGTGCCTTTCGCCAAATTGAGCAAGCAACTGGCCGCCGTCATGCCGGCTCATGTGATCTACCCGCAAGTCGATACCCAGCCCGCCGGGTTCTCCCGTCGCTGGCTGCAGGACATTCTGCGCGGCGAGTTGCAATTCGACGGGGTGATTTTCAGCGATGACCTGTCCATGGCCGGCGCGCATGTGGTGGGCGACGCCGCCAGTCGCATTGAGGCCGCGCTCACAGCCGGTTGCGACATGGGCCTGGTGTGCAACGACCGTGGGGCCGCCGAACTGGCCCTGAGCGCCGCCCAGCGATTGAAGGTCAAGCCATCGGCACGCATCGCACGGATGCGCGGCCAGTCGTTTGCCAGCACCGAATACCGTCAAGACCCGCGCTGGCTGGCTGCCATTGGCGCGCTCAAAGACGCTCAATTGATTGATTAAGGACAGTTCGTTATGACGGTTTACGCGATTATCGGTGGTACCGGCCTGACTCAGCTCGAAGGCCTGAGCATCCGTCAGTCACTGGCGGTCGACACCCCCTACGGCGCGCCTTCGGCCGACGTGCAGATCGGCGAATACGCCGGCAAGGAAGTGCTGTTCCTTGCCCGTCACGGCCATCCGCACCGTTTCCCGCCGCATCAGGTGAACTACCGTGCCAACCTCTGGGCGTTGAAGCAGGCTGGGGCTGAGGCGATTCTGGCAGTCAATGCCGTAGGCGGGATTCACGCCGCGATGGGCACCGGGCATTTCTGCGTGCCGCATCAATTGATCGACTACACCAGTGGCCGCGAGCACACCTATTTCGCTGACGACCTGGATCAGGTCACCCACATCGATTTCAGTTACCCGTACAGCGAGCCACTGCGTCAGCAACTGATCGCGGCACTGGCCGCTGAAGGTGTGGGTTACAGCAGCCAAGGCGTGTATGCCTGCACCCAGGGGCCACGCCTGGAAACCGTGGCTGAAATCGCCCGCCTGGAGCGTGACGGTTGCGATATCGTCGGCATGACCGGCATGCCCGAAGCGGCACTGGCCCGTGAGCTGGAACTGGATTATGCCTGTCTGGCGTTGGTGGTGAACCCGGCGGCAGGCAAGTCGACGGCGGTGATTACCATGGCCGAGATCGAGCAGGCATTGCACGATGGGATGGGCAAGGTGAAATCGACGCTGGCGCGGGTGCTCATGGGCTGAGTTCGGCTCAAGCCCGAGTGGACTTCATCGCGGGCAAGCCTCGCTCCTACAGGCTTCGAGTCGATCACCAATGTTGCAAATCGACTCAAGACCTGTGGGAGCGGGCTTGCTCGCGAAAGCGCTTTGACAGGGACCCACCAGGCTCAACGCTTCTCCAGCTTCTCCAGCTTATCCGGCAACGGCGCAAACAACGCCTCGATATCATCATTCTGCAGCTTCCAGTCCCCCGCCTGACGTCCATCCAGCACCCCAGCCGCCAAGTCAGACTTTTCTTTCTGCAGATGCTGAATCTTCTCTTCCACCGTACCTCGGGCGATCAGCTTGTAGACGAACACCGGTTTCTCCTGGCCGATGCGATACGCGCGATCGGTTGCCTGGTTTTCCGTCGCCGGGTTCCACCACGGGTCGTAGTGAATCACGGTATCGGCTTCGGTCAGGTTGAGGCCGACGCCACCGGCCTTCAGGCTGATCAGAAAAATCTGACGTTTGCCGCTCTGGAAATCCTTCACCGGCGTGCGGCGGTCGCGGGTCTGCCCGGTGAGCAGTGCGTAGGCGACGCCGCGTTTGTTCAGTTCGTCCTCGATCAGCGACAACATTGAGGTGAACTGCGAGAACAGCAGGATGCGCCGGCCTTCTTCAAACAACTCTTCGAGCATTTCCATCAGGCTGTCGAGCTTGCCTGAGGTGCTGCCGCGAGCGGGAAGGGCAGCATCGTTGACCAGGCGCAAATCGCAGCACACCTGACGCAGTTTCAGCAGCGCCTCGAGGATGATGATCTGGCTGCGGGCCACGCCTTTGCGGGTGATCTCGTCGCGGACTTTCTTGTCCATGGCCAGGCGCATGGTTTCGTACACGT
The DNA here is from genome assembly GCF_001984065.1 of Pseudomonas sp. KK4. Taxonomy (GTDB): domain Bacteria; phylum Pseudomonadota; class Gammaproteobacteria; order Pseudomonadales; family Pseudomonadaceae; genus Aquipseudomonas. The sequence continues at coordinate 13,624 of NZ_LYVP01000049.1, read as the reverse complement.
CGCGCTGGGCTTCGTTGAGTTCGACCCAATGAATGATTTCGGTTTTCGGCGGCAGCTCGGTGGCCACCTGCTCTTTGGTCCGACGCAGCAGGAAGGGTTTGATCCGACCGTTGAGGTGCTGAAGTCTTACCTCGCTGGTGCGCTTTTCAATCGGCACCCGGTAATCGCGGTTGAAGCTTTTCACGTCGCCGAGCCAGCCCGGCAGCAGGAAGTGGAACAGCGACCACAACTCTCCCAGGTGATTCTCCAGCGGCGTGCCACTCAGGCACAGGCGCTGGCGGGCATTCAGCTCGCGGGCGGCCTGGGCGGCCTTGCTGTTGGGGTTCTTGATGTACTGCGCCTCGTCCAGCACCAGCACGTGCAGCGGCTGTGCAGCCAGGCGCTCGACATCCTTGGGCAGCAACGCGTAGGTGGTCAGGATCAGGTCGTAGTCGGCCAGGTGCTCGAAGTGCTTTTTGCGACTGGCGCCGTACAGCGCCAGCACTTTGAGTTGCGGGGTGAAGTGCGCCGCTTCGTCGAGCCAGTTGGGAATCAGGCTGGTGGGCATCACCACCATGCACGGCCGGTCGAGGCGCCCGGCGTTCTTTTCTGTCAGAACGTGCGCCAGGGTCTGCAGGGTTTTACCCAGGCCCATGTCGTCCGCGAGAATCCCGCCCACCTCCAGCTGCCGCAGCGACTGCATCCAGCTCAAACCTTCCAGCTGATAGGGGCGCAGTGTCGCGTTCAAGCCTTCCGGCACGGTGGCGGTGTAGTCCTTGATGTCGCGCAGTCGCTGGGCAAAGGTACGGATCTGCTCGCCGCCTTCCCAGAGCAGTGGCAGATCTTCCAGCGGGTTCAGGCGGGTAGCGTCAGCCTTGCTCAAGCGCAGTGTGGTTTCGCCGGGCTCTTGCAGATAGAACTCGCCGAGTGTCGCCAGTACCGGCTTCAGGCGGCCGAAGGGCAGGGCGACTTGCAGCGGACCGTGCTCGGAGTTCGGGCGATTGGGAATGTTCACCAGGATCAGTTCGTCGTCGCGACGGCGGGCCAGGCGCTCGGGGTTGAGGATCTCGGTATGCGAGCGCATCAGGTTCAGCAGAATCGGCAGCAGGCTCAGGCGCTCGCCGTTGACGATGATCCCCAGCTCCAGATCAAACCAGTCGCGCTCCGGCGCCTGCTCGACCGTGGCGTACCAGTCGTCCACGGCTGTCAGGTCGAAGCCGAAGTCCTCGTTGATCTGCAACTCCCAACCCTGGCTGCGCAGCTTTGGCAGTTCATTCAAGGTGAAGGTCAGCCAGGCACTGTCATTGACCATTTCGAACAGTTCGCCGGCGCTTTCGGGCAACGCCTTGCTTTGCCGGGTGGCGATCTTGAAACCGAGGATTCGCAGCTGTTCCCTGTAGGACTGTTCCACGTCCGGGTGACGTTTTATCCGCAGTGTCTGTGTTTCCTGGCGAATCAGGATGTCGGAATTTTTCTGTCCTGAAACGTATTCGTCCAGATAGCTGAAGGACAGCGCCGCACGGTGCTGTATGTATCGTTGCATGCGTCCGTTGCGCGGTTCAAACGCACTGAACTCGATGCTCGCCAGCCACAGGCGCGGCACCGGTTGCACATTGTCCACCATGACTTGCGGTGGCGCCTTCGGGCTGCGGTTTTCCAGCACGGCCTGGAGTTTTTCCAGCAGTTCGGCGTCTTTGGCGGCGGCGGGGTAGTCGAGGGTCTCCTGCACTTGCAACAAGACGGCTGCGCAATGCTTGCAGTTGCTGTGTACCGGGCAGGAGCAGGTGGCATCGATCATCAGCAAAGTGCCTTTGGCCGACTCTCGCAGGCGAATGGTCTGACGGTAAACGTTACCGCCAGAGCCTTCGCACGCGGCGACGATGGTTGCATTGCCGACTTCGACGATCCTGACGCGGTTTTCCAGTGCGTAGCGCCGCCCGCGTTCCAGGCTCTGTTCCTTGAATCGGCTGACCCAGGAGGGTGCCAGGGGTTTGCTCAGGGTCGCGGACATAAGGATTCAATCAGTCCGGAATTTCTTCGGGGACTGGCCGAGGCGCAGGGGCGGTCAGCGAGGTGATCTTGATCAACATACCGAGGTGGCCGGCATCGAGGAAGTTCAACTGCCCGTTTTTGGTATGGCTTTCGGTCTTCAGGCGCTCGCTGGCGGTGACCAGGCCATCCTCATTGATCTGGTTGACCCAGAAGTCGGCGTCCACGTCGGTGAAGCGCCCCAGTTTCATGCTCAACGTGCCCTCGATGGGGAATTGGCCGAATTGCTCCTTGCCGTCGCTGATCGCAATTTTGGTGGCTTGCTCGCCAAGGTTCTGCTGCCAGGCCTTGTGCAGCAACACGGTGTATTCATTGCTGGCGGTAAGCTTTTCCACTTCGCCGTTGAGGCTTGGCGTGCGCAGGCTGTCAGGGCTGATGTGCTGGGCGCCGGCAGCCCAGTCTTCCGGCGCTGCCCGGCTGACAATTGCCGGCACGGCATTCTGCCGCACCAGAATCATTTCAATCTGATACAGGTCATCAGCAAAGACTGATGGGGTGACCAAGGCCAGCAACAGGGTCAGTGAGCGAAACAGGCGCATGCGGCGTCCTTCAAGCAGTTTTCGGGATGAGGCGCTCGAACAGCGCCTCTACTGTATTAAAGCGCTCTTCCGGGCGCTCCATCGGGACCATGAACTTGAATATCGTGGCGCCTTCGAATTTGTAGCGTTTGGGCTGGCTCTGGATCAGTTTGATCAGGGTCAGCGGGTCGACCGGGGTTTGCGTCGCGAACTCCACGCGACCGCCTTGCGGACCGCCATCGACCTTCTTGATGCCCAGCAATTCGGCCTGCAATTTCAAGGCGGTGATGCGCATCAGGTTCTTGGTCGGTTCCGGCAGCAGGCCGAAACGGTCGATCATTTCCACCTGCAGATCCTTCAAGCCTTCCTCGTCGGTGGCCGACGCGATGCGCTTGTAGAGGATCAGCCGTGCGTGAACGTCCGGCAGGTAATCTTCGGGAATCAGCGCCGGAACGCGCAGGTTGACTTCCGGACCGCCGCCCAAGGGTTGGTCGAGGTTTGGCTGTTCGCCCTTGCGGATCGACTTCACGGCGCGTTCGAGCATTTCCATGTACAGCGTGAACCCGACAGCCTGGATCTGGCCGCTTTGACCGTCGCCCAGCAATTCGCCGGCGCCGCGGATTTCCAGGTCGTTGGTGGCGAGCACGAAGCCTGCACCGAGGTCCTGGGTATTGGCGATCGCTTCCAGGCGCTTTTCCGCGTCTGCGGTGATTTGCTGGCGCGGCGGCGTCAACAGGTAGGCATAAGCCTGGTGGTGACTGCGCCCGACACGGCCGCGCAACTGGTGCAGCTGCGCCAGGCCGAACTTGTCAGCGCGCTCGATGATGATGGTGTTGGCGCTCGGCACGTCGATGCCGGTCTCGATGATGGTCGAGGCGATCAGCACGTTGAAACGCTTGTGATAGAAGTCACTCATCACCTGTTCGAGCTCGCGTTCGCGCATCTGTCCGTGGCCGATGCCGATCCGCGCTTCCGGCACCAGTTCGGCGAGGTCGGCGGCGCATTTCTCGATGGTCTTCACATCGTTATGCAGGTAGTAGACCTGGCCGCCACGCAGCAACTCACGCAGCAGGGCTTCCTTGACCGTGCTCTTGTTCTGCTCCATGACGAAGGTGCGCACCGACAGGCGACGCGCGGGCGGCGTGGCGATGATCGACAGGTCGCGCATGCCCGACACTGCCATGTTCAGCGTGCGCGGAATCGGCGTGGCGGTCAGGGTAAGGATGTCGACTTCACTGCGCAGGGCCTTGAGCTGTTCTTTCTGGCGCACACCGAAGCGGTGCTCTTCGTCGATGATCACCAGGCCCAGGTTTTTGATTTTCACATCGTCCTGCAGCAGCTTGTGGGTGCCGATGACGATGTCGATCTTGCCTTCAGCCAGATCCGCGACCGCAGCGTTGACTTCCTTGGTCGACTTGAAGCGGCTCATCACTTCCACGGTCACCGGCCAGTCGGCGAAGCGGTCGCGGAAGCTGTTGTAGTGTTGCTGGGCCAGCAGCGTGGTGGGCACCAGAATCGCCACCTGCTTGCCGCCGTGCACGGCGATGAAGGCCGCGCGCATGGCCACTTCGGTCTTGCCGAAGCCCACGTCGCCGCAGACCAGGCGATCCATCGGCTTGGGCGCGAGCATGTCTTCGCGCACGGCTTCGATGGTGGTTTGCTGGTCGGGCGTTTCTTCGAACGGGAAACCGGCGCTGAAGGTGGCGTAGTCGGCTTTCGGGTCGGCGAAGGCATAACCTTCGCGGGCCGCGCGACGGGCATAAATGTCGAGCAATTCCGCGGCCACGTCGCGCACTTGTTCGGCGGCCTTGCGCTTGGCTTTCTGCCAGGTCTCGGAGCCCAGGCGATGCAGCGGGGCCAAGGCATCGTCGCTGCCGGTGTAGCGGGCGATCAGGTGCAGGTTGGCCACCGGCACGTAGAGCTTGGCGCCCTCGGCGTATTCCAGGGCGAGAAACTCGGCGGCCTGGTTGTCGATTTCCAGCGTCGCCAGGCCCAGGTAACGGCCGACACCGTGGTCGATGTGCACCACCGGCGCGCCTTCACGCAGCTCGGTGAGGTTCTTGATCACCGCGTCGTTGTTGGCATCGGCGCGTTTCTCGCGGCGACGGCGTTGCATCACGCGCTGGCCGAACAGCGGGCTTTCGGCCACCAGGGCCAGGGCCGGATCGTCCAGCAGCAAGCCTTCATCCAGTGGTGCGATAGTGATCGCCAGACGGTCTTTGCCAGCGACAAAATCGGGCCAGCTGTCGACGGTCTTCGGCCGCAGTTTCAGGCGTTCGAGCAGTTCCAGCAGCACTTCGCGCCGGCCCGCGGATTCGGCGGTGAACAACACGCGCCCCGGGAACTGGTCGAGGAACTCCGAGAGCGCCGCCAGCGGTTGGGTGGCCTTGGCTTCAATGGCCAGGTTCGGCAGTTCCCGCGCGGGGAAGCGCTCGCGACCGCTGCCGGCTTCCACGTCCTGTTGGCTGGCGACGACTCGCGGCCAGTTCTTCAGGCGTGCGAAGCAGTCTTCCACGGGCAGGAACAACTCGGCGGGGGGCAATAAAGGACGGGACGGATCGACGCGACGTTCTTCATAGCGACTGCGCACGTCGTTCCAGAAGTTTTCCGCCGCCTGCTCGATGCCCGGCAGCGAGAACACCTGGGTGTCCTGAGGCAGGTAATCGAACAGCGTCGAGGTTTCCTCGAAGAACAGCGGCAGGTAGTACTCGATGCCGGCCGGGGTGATTCCGCTGCTCAAGTCCTGGAAGATCGGGCAGCGGCGGAAGTCGACGTCGAAGCGCTCGCGGAAGCGCGCCTTGAAACGGGTCACGGCTTCCTTTTGCAGGGGGAATTCCTTCGCCGGCAGCAGCTTGACCGAGTCGACCTTGTCGATGGAGCGCTGGTTCTCCGGATCGAAGGTGCGCAGGGTTTCGATTTCGTCGTCGAACAGGTCGATGCGATACGGCAGCTTGCTGCCCATCGGGAACAGGTCGATCAGCGAGCCGCGCACGGTGAATTCACCATGCTCGTACACGGTGTCGACGTAGCGATAACCGGTGGCCTCCAGGCGAGTGCGCATTTGCTCGACATCGAGCTTCTGGCCGACATCGAGCACCAGGCTGCTGCCGAGCAGGAACCTGGTCGGTGCCAAGCGGTGCAGGGCGGTGGTGATCGGCACCACCAGCACACCGTGACTTAGCTCCGGCAAGCGATACAGCGCGGAGATGCGCTGGGAAATGATGTCCTGGTGCGGCGAGAACAGATCGTAGGGCAGGGTTTCCCAGTCGGGGAAATGCAGTACGGGCAATTCCGGGGCGAAGAAACTCAGCTCCTGTTCCAGCCGTTCGGCACTTTGGCTGTCGGCGGTCAGCAGCAGGGTAAAGCGCTTGGCAGCGCTGGCAGCCTCGGCGATGGCCAGGCTCAGGGAAGCACCGGGCAGGTTGCCCCAATGCTGTTTACCTGCCGCGGCAGGGAGATGCGGTAGACGCAGAACGGGCACGGAAGGTTGAGCTCCAAGCGTTGCGACAAAGTCGGTAATTGTAACGGTCTCGGGTGCCGGCTGTCAGTTGCAGATGTGTCTATTACGCGGCTTGAGCGAAATGTAGTGGTAAAGACAAAATCCTGCGATTTTTTACCGAAATTTGCTGATTATGTAGTGGCAAAACCAACCGGTGTTACGGATGGTTACGGACAAGTGCGCGCGTTACTCAAAAAATTGACGATGCTGGAAGCCCCGGTTTTACTGGGCTTCAGCGCAGCGTAATTTTTTTGGAGAGAAATTTGTTACGGGGAGTACGACAAGCGCGCATTGCTACGTGGGGCACTCGGCGGCATAATGTAGCCCCTTTTTTCTGCCCCTACATGTGGAAGGTTCCCGTGACTCAGAAGCCCGACCAGTGTCTTGGTGAATGGATCGACCGTGAAGCACTCGCAGAAGCGATGATTCCGCTTATCGGTCAGCTCTACCGCAATAACAACGTGGTGAGCTCGATCTATGGCCGCAGCCTGATCAATCGTTCAGTCATTGCGATTCTCAAAGCTCACCGCTTTGCTCGTCACCGTCAGTCCGACGACAGCGAACTGTCCGTCCACGAAACATTCCCGCTACTCAAGGCGATGAGCGAGCTCAAGCTCGGCGCCGCTTCGGTGGACCTGGGCAAGCTGGCGGCCAAATTCAAGGCCGAAGGCAATGGCCGCACTGCCGAGCAGTTCGTCCGTGAAGAACTGGCCGATGTCGTTGGTCAGCAGAACGCTTGCGCCCGCAAAGGCACCGACGTTGTCCTCTACGGCTTCGGTCGTATCGGCCGTCTGCTGGCGCGCATCCTGATCGAGAAAACCGGTGGTGGCGACGGCCTGCGTCTGCGCGCCATCGTCGTGCGCAAAGGCGCCGAGAACGACCTGGTCAAGCGTGCCAGCCTGCTGCGTCGCGACTCGGTTCATGGCCCGTTCGATGGCACCATCACCATCGATGAAGCCAACAACACCATCACCGCCAACGGTAACCTGATCCAGGTGATCTACGCCAAGAGCCCGGCCGAAGTCGACTACACCCAGTACGGCATCGAAAACGCGCTGATCGTCGACAACACCGGTGTATGGCGTGACGCCGACGGTCTGGGCCAGCACCTGGCATGCCCGGGCGCTGCCCGCGTGATCCTCACTGCACCTGGCAAGGGCGCGCTGAAGAACATCGTTCACGGCATCAACCACGGCGAAATCACCGCCGACGACAAGATCATCTCGGCGGCTTCCTGCACCACCAACGCCATCGTGCCGGTGCTCAAGGCAGTCAACGACAAGTTCGGCATCGTCAACGGCCACGTCGAAACCGTTCACTCGTTCACCAACGACCAGAACCTGATCGACAACTTCCACAAGGGCAGCCGTCGTGGCCGCGCCGCACCACTGAACATGGTGATCACCGAGACCGGTGCCGCCACTGCAGCCGCCAAGGCGCTGCCAGTGCTCAAGGGCAAGCTGACCGGTAACGCGATCCGCGTTCCTACGCCGAACGTGTCGATGGCCATCCTGAACCTGAACCTGGAAAAGGCCACCACCCGCGACGAAATCAACGAGTACCTGCGCCAGATGGCCATGCACTCGGATCTGCACAAGCAGATCGACTACGTCAGCTCCCAGGAAGTGGTTTCCACTGACTTCGTAGGTTCGCGTCACGCTGGCGTGGTGGATGCCGAGGCAACCATCACCCAGGATAACCGCGTTGTTCTGTACGTCTGGTACGACAACGAATTCGGTTACAGCTGCCAGGTGGTTCGCGTGATGGAAGACATGGCCGGTGTAAACCCGCCAGCATTCCCGCGCTAAGCTTCAGCCGCTCATGAAAACGCCCCGACCTTGGTCGGGGCGTTTTTTTTGTGCGGGTGTTTTATCCGGGCTTGCCCGCGATGGCGGCCTATCAGGCGCCGCGAACCACCGCGGCTTGCGCTGTGCGCAGTTCATGGCGGTTACCCCGGAACAGCACCAGCGTCGCAATCAAACCCAGCACCGCCGCCGCGCTCAGCCAGATGCCCGGTGCCGCTTTGTTATCCAGCACATGGATCAGGTAGGTGCAGGCTGCCGGCGTGAAACCGCCAAACGTCGCTGTCGCCAGGCTATAGGCCAGTGAGAATCCGGTGGTACGCACTTCCACTGGCATGATCTCGGTCAGGGCCACCACCATGGCGCCGTTGTACGAGCCATAGAGGAACGACAACCACAACTCGACGAGCAGCAAATGGCTGAAGCTTGGGTTGGCCACCAACCATGACAGCGCCGGGTAGGCGGTGAGGATCGCCAGAATGGTCGCGACCAGTAGTAGGGGTTTGCGCCCGATTTTGTCGGAAACCGAACCCATCACTGGCAGCCAGAAGAAGTTCGACAGACCGATGCATACCGTGACCAGCAACGCATCCATGTCCGACAAATGCAGCTCGGCCTTGCCGAAGGTCGGGGTATAAGCGGTGATCAGGTAGAACGACACGGTGGTCATCACCACCAGTGCCATGCCGGCAATGACGAGGCCGAAATTCTGACTGATCGAACGGACGATATCGCGCAGGGTAGGGCGGTGTTTGCGCGCCTGGAACTCCGGCGTTTCCTCCAGGGAGCGACGAATCACGAAGATGACCGGCACGATCATGCAGCCGATCAGGAACGGCACGCGCCAGCCCCAATCGCCCATTTGCTCAGGGCTCAGCCAGTGGTTCAAACCGACCCCCAGCAACCCGGCGAACACCACGGCGGCCTGCTGACTGGCGGACTGCCAGCTGACGAAGAAGCCTTTACGACCCGGCGTGGAAATTTCCGCCAGGTACACCGACACGCCACCGAGCTCCACACCCGCCGAGAAGCCTTGCAGTAAGCGACCGAACAGGACGATCAGCGGTGCGGCGACGCCGAGGGTGGCGTAACCGGGCACGCAGGCAATCAACACCGTACCGGCAGCCATCAGGGCCAGGGTGATGATGAGCCCCTGTCGGCGGCCGTGGCGATCGATATAGGCCCCGAGGAAAATTGCCCCCAAGGGACGCATCAGGAAACCGGCGCCGAAGGTCGCCAGCGACAACATCAATGAGGCGAACGCGCTATCGGCAGGGAAGAAGGTTTTGGCGATGGCCGTGGCGTAAAAGCCGTAGACCATGAAGTCGAACATCTCGAGGAAATTACCGCTGACAACGCGAAAAATCGCCTTGCCTTTGCCCGTTTCAGAGGACATTTGGACGTACTCGCTTTTGGCTGACTGGTCGGAAATCCCTGATTCAGAAGCATCTCTCCCTGTCGCCGGGAACTTGGCGTTCCGTTGCAACACTTTGAAACAATATGACTGAGGGGATGGATAGGCAACAATTAATTAGCTTGCTGCTTAAACGATCTGGCCATTAACCGGCCTCGGTTGGTGTCTGGAAGGAATTAGTACCGGCAGATCCAATGCGGGAGCGGGCTTGCTTGCGAAAGCGGCGTGTCAGTCAATATGAGATTGCCTGACACGCCGCTTTCGCGAGCAAGCCCGCTCCCACCGTTCTATCGCATAATGGCGGATCTTGTCGGTGTGTCAGGGGATGCCGGATTTGTTGAAGTTGCTGCGGTTCGGTCTAATGAGTTTGATCACCCTATTGTCCGCCTGCGGCAACGGCGATTCGTTGGAGAACATCACCGGCCCGACCATGGGCAGTACGTATTCGATCAAATATGTGCGCCAGGCCGGATTGCCGGCGGCGGCAGGAGTCCAGGTCGAGGTGGAAACGATCCTCGCTGAAGTCGACCGGCAACTCTCCACCTATCGCAGCGACTCCGATATCGATCGCTTCAACCAGTTGCCGGCCAACCGCTGTCAGGCAATGCCGCCGTCGGTCCTGGAACTGGTCCGCGTCGGCGAGCAATTGTCGGAGCAAAGCGATGGCTCCTACGATTTGACGGTGGAGCCGCTGCTCAATCTTTGGGGGTTCGGTCCCCAGGCCCGCGACGAAAAAGTCCCCAGCGCCGTAGCGCTTGCCGAAGTACGGCAGCGAGTCGGGCACGGCCATCTGCGCATCGAGGGTAATCAGCTGTGCAAGGATGCCGCCGTCGAAGTCGATTTCAACAGCATCGCGGCGGGCTACGCGGTCGATTTGATCGCCGCAAGGCTCGAAGCGCTGGGCATCCACAACTACCTCGCCGAGGCGACCGGGGAACTCAAGGCAGCCGGCAGCAAACTCGACGGTTCACCCTGGCGCATCGCCCTGGAAGAGCCCCGTGACGACCGACAGGTGGCCGAACGCATCGTCACCATCGACGGTTACGGCCTGTCCACCTCCGGCGACTACCGCAATTATTTCGAACAGGGTGGCCAGCGTTATTCCCACACTTTCGATGCCCGCACCGGCGCGCCGGTCGCCCATGCGCTGGCGTCGGTCACGGTGATTCATCCTTCGGCGATGATGGCCGATGGCTTATCGACGCTGTTGCTGATTCTCGGCCCCGAGCGTGGCTGGGATTATGCGCAAAAGCACGATATCGCAGCATTTTTTGTGATGCGTGCCGATACAGGTTTCGTCACACGCACCAGTCAGGCTTTTGAGCGCCTCGGCGCTGGAAAAGCCGAATGATTGCGGCGATTCGAGCATTGAAGACTGGCGTTGTAGTGCAGGCAAAACTAGCCTACGACGCGACCAAGGGTTAATGTGCGCGGCGTTGACGCTTCTATAGACTGTGTCCGGGTTCTGCACTGACCCCAAATTGTTCCTTCACGCCACAGATGGGCGTGATTTAGCCGCAGGTGCCGAGGGTGCCGCGGCCTGTTCTGAGGAGTACGCATGGCTGTCTACAACTACGACGTGGTGGTGTTGGGTTCCGGCCCGGCGGGAGAAGGCGCGGCAATGAACGCCGCCAAGGCAGGGCGCAAGGTGGCGATGGTCGATAGCCGTCGTCAGGTCGGCGGCAACTGCACCCACTTGGGTACCATCCCGTCCAAGGCCCTGCGTCACTCGGTCCGGCAGATCATGCAGTTCAATACCAACCCGATGTTCCGGGCCATTGGTGAGCCGCGCTGGTTCTCGTTCCCGGACGTGCTCAAAAGCGCCGAGAAAGTCATCTCCAAACAAGTCGCATCGCGCACCGGCTACTACGCCCGCAACCGCGTCGATGTGTTCTTCGGCACCGGCAGCTTCGCCGACGAGCAAACCATCGAAGTGGTCTGCGCCAACGGTGTGGTCGAGAAACTGGTGGCCAAGCACATCATCATCGCCACCGGCTCACGGCCGTATCGCCCGGCCGATATCGATTTCCACCACCCGCGTATCTACGATAGCGACACCATCCTCAGCCTTGGCCATACCCCGCGCAAACTCATCGTTTACGGCGCAGGCGTGATCGGTTGCGAATACGCTTCGATCTTCAGTGGTCTGGGGGTTCTGGTGGAGCTGGTGGACAACCGTGGTCAGTTGCTGAGCTTCCTCGACTCGGAAATCTCCCAGGCGTTGAGCTATCACTTCAGCAACAACAACATCACCGTTCGCCACAACGAAGAGTACGACCGGGTCGAAGGCGTGGACAACGGCGTGATCCTGCACCTCAAGTCCGGCAAGAAGATCAAGGCCGATGCCTTGCTCTGGTGCAACGGCCGCACCGGCAACACCGATCAGTTGGGTCTGGAAAACATCGGCGTCAAGGTCAACAGCCGTGGCCAGATCGAAGTCGACGAGGCTTACCGCACCGGCATCCAGAACATCTACGGCGCCGGCGACGTGATCGGCTGGCCGAGCCTGGCCAGTGCCGCCCATGACCAGGGCCGTTCGGCCGCTGGCAGCATCGTCGATAACGGCAGCTGGCGCTTCGTCAATGACGTACCGACCGGGATCTACACCATTCCGGAGATCAGCTCAATCGGCAAGAACGAGCAGGAACTGACCCAGGCCAAGGTGCCGTACGAAGTGGGCAAGGCCTTCTTCAAGAGCATGGCCCGTGCGCAGATCGCCGGCGAGCCGCAAGGCATGCTGAAGATCCTGTTCCACCGCGAAACCCTGGAAGTGCTGGGCGTGCACTGCTTCGGCTACCAGGCCTCGGAGATCGTGCACATCGGCCAGGCGATCATGAACCAGCCGGGCGAGCTCAACACCCTGAAGTACTTCGTCAACACCACGTTCAACTACCCGACCATGGCCGAAGCCTATCGGGTAGCGGCTTACGATGGTCTCAACCGGCTTTTTTGAGCGGCTCCGGCCGGTGGCCTGAGCCGGCCGGGGAGACCGATTTCAGCAATTCTCGAGGGTGGCAGTGGCCAAACCGGGAAAGTCTGTAATCAGGCTGTCAACGCCGAAGTCGGCGAGTCTGCGCATCAGCGCAGGCTCGTTGACGGTCCACACCGACACATGCAGCCCCTGACGCTGCGCCTTCTGCAGGCGTTCCGGCGTGCACAGGGTCCAGTTCAGCGCCAGAATCTCGCAACCATAGCTTGCCGCGACCTTCAACGGGTCGAGCCAGGCGTATTCGGCCACCAATCCGCGCGATACGTCCGGCACCAGATCCAGCGCGGCTTTCAACACTTCCCGTGAGCTCGAGGTGATCGTCACCTTGTCCAGCAGGCCATGGCGCTGGGCCATTTCACGGATCGCCAGCACAGTGGTCGCAGCACGGGTGCGCGAAGCGCTTTTGACTTCCAGTTGCCAGTGCTCGAAGTCGCATTTCTCGAACAATTCTTCCAGCGTTGGGATCGGGCACGGCTTGATCCAGCCCGGCCCGCCCTTGCGCGCGTCGTAGGTCACCAGCTCGGCAGCGGTGTGCTCGACGACCTTGCCCCGCCGGTCGGTGGTGCGCTTGAGCGTCGGGTCGTGGATGACCATCAGCTCGCCGTCCTTGGACAGGTGCAGGTCCAGTTCGCAACGGCGAACGCCGTGCTTGAGGCATTCCTGAAAACTGGTCAGGGTGTTTTCCGGTGCTTCGCCCTTGGCGCCGCGGTGGCCGTAGATGAGGGTCACGGTTCTTCCTTAAATTAATTGCCTGATTCGAGTAGTTCGCGGGCCTGGCGTCGTTCCTGGGCCTGCTTTTGCAAGATGTGCCGGGCCAGCAGTTGGCGCTGGGCATCGGTCAGGTGTTCGAACTCGGTGCCGACGTCGTAACCCTCACCCTTGCGATCACAGTGGGTGACGCGCGCGCGCAGCAACAGACCAAGGGCCTGGGGCATCAGCACCAGCTTGACTGACAGGCGCGCGTTGACGGCAATCGGCGTAGGGTGCTGAAAGTCGACGCCTCCCTCGGAGATGATCACCGGCTGCGGTTCGCCGATCTGCCCCAGCACCGTGATGGCGATCACCTGACTGAGCAGATCGATGCGTTTGTTCTGGGATTTGAGGAAGGCCGCGATGTTGCGGTCGCGCTCGCTGATCTGGCGCAACAGGTGCTGCGACTCGAATTCACTGAGGTGCAATTCGCTGAGCAGGTTGAAGAGTGGGGAAGCATCCTGCAACACTTCCTGGCCTGCGGCTTCGGGAGCGGACAGGGGCCGAATTTCCAGTGCGATCGTGTCCTCGATACGGTAGTATTCGCGGCGATCTTCTTCATCTAATGTCGACATGGCGAACCCATGGTAGCGGCGGTGGTCTGAGTGTAAAGCTGGTTATCGA
>NZ_LYVP01000048.1 GCF_001984065.1 Pseudomonas sp. KK4 | reverse complement strand
CCTGTGGGAGCGGGCTTGCTCGCGAAGGCGTTGTGTCAGTCGATGATAGTGGTGACTGATCCAACGCCTTCGCGAGCAAGCCCGCTCCCACAGGTACTGCATCCAGCATTAAGTACGGTGAGTGTGGGTCAGAAAGCCATCTGCCACTGCCCGATCAACCCATGGTTGCGGCTGTTGTTGCCAAGCTCGCCGCTGTAGCCGATGCCCAACGAATGACGGGCGCTGATACCCAGATCCAACCCGGCCTCCAGCACCAGGCTGTCGCGATCCAACGACGTACCGTCGACACTGAACGCCGTGCCGCCCGCCACGAATGCCTGGCGAGTGGAGTTGCTGACATCGCCGTAGGTGTGTTTCCAGCCGGCGGTCATGCGCGGGGTCAGGCTCATGCCGTTGTCCAGGCTGCTCAGGTGCGCCAGGCGCAGGCCGAAGGTGGTGCTGAAATTGTCCTGGGTTTGGCCGTCGACTTGCAGCGCTGCGGCGCCGCCTTTTTCCTGGTAGCTGTCGCGGTGGTAGCGCTGGTAGCCGAGGTTGGCGAACGGTTCGGCGCTGAGCCGGCCGCTGCCCATGGCGTAACCCAGTTCGGCGAACGCCTGCTGGCTGTCGGCGTCGTAATCGCCTTTCGGTCGGTCACTGAAACCATTGAAGGCAATGGTGCGTTTGCTCTCGCCTTGGTGACCGCTGTACGCCGCCCCGAGGCGCAGGGCCAGCGGGCCGTTCTGGTGCTGCGCGTAAACGCCGGCGTGCCAGCTCTCGACATGGCCATCGACACCGGTGGCGTCCAGATCGGTCTTCGAATAGCCGCCCAGCACACCCACGCGCCACTGCGGGTTCAACGACCAGTCGGCACCGAGCACGCTGCCTTTGGTGCGCTGCTCCAGGCCGCTGCTGCCGTGTTCGCCGTCGAGCTTGCCGTAGCCGCCGATGGCCTGCAGCCACAGACGACCACGGGCGTTCGGATCATTGAGGTTGCGCGCTTCGGTCGGTACACCGTTGGCGGCCAGGATCGGCGTGTCGCGCTGCTCGAGGCCGACCATCAACCCCGGGGCGCCGCCCATTTGCTGCATGGCCGAGAGCATGCTGGAGCCAACTTGACTGCTCGCACCGAGGGTCGCGCTGGTCAGGTTGGCGTTGCTGGCGCCGCTCAGTTGCTCGATCGCCGCGCCGGCGGTGGTGTTGGTGGTGTTCAGCAAGGCGTTGTACAGCGCGTTGTTTTTGCCCAGGGAAGCCAGGCTGTTGGCGGTGTTGCTGCCGTTGCCGGTGACCGCGAATTCGTTGAAGGCGACGTCGTTGCGGGTGTAGGTCAGGTCGACCTGGGTCGGCGTGTACGCCAGGGTTGGCGTGAGGAACGCGTAATCACTGGTGACCGTGCCGAAGGTGCCGTTGACCCGCGCTGCTTGCAGCACCGTGTAATGGCTTTGCCATGGGTAAGTGCCGTTGCCGGGATTGACCGCCAGGGTCGCGCCATTGAGGTTGGCCGTGCCGCCGACTTGCACCGTGGCGCTGCTGCCGTCGGCATTCACGCCGTAGGCCAGGGTCGATGCGCTGCCCATGTTCAGGTCGTGGACGATGGTCGCCGTGCCCAGTTGAGTGTCGGTGCGCAGGGTGCCATTGATGTTGAGGTTGCCCACCGAACCGCCCCCGGCGTACACGCCGCCGGCATCCACCGTCATATCGCCGGCAATGCTGCCGTGATTGATCAGCGTCGCACCGTTGCGCACAGCGCCGCCGTCGCTGAAATCGCCATTGCCGGTGAGGGTCCAGGCGCCTTGCTTGACCTCCAGCCATTCAAAGTTCTGACTGTTGCCGAAGCTGCCGCCCGCCGCGTCGTCCATCACCACGCGATCGTAACCGCTGCCGCCGTCGACGGTGCCGAGGAAGCGGCTGCCATTGCGCAGGGTCAGGTTGTCGTCGCCGCCACCCAGGTCCAGCGCCAGGCCATTGCTGCCACTGATGGTGCCGCCGTTGATCACGCTGTCGGCAAACTCGCCGACGAATTTCACGCCGAAGCCATCGAGGCCCTGGATTGTGCCGAAGTTCTCCAGCGTGGTTGCTGCCACACCGGCACCGCCGCTGCCATCGTCCACCAGGATCGCGCTGTTGGCGCCGCTGATCAGCGCATCCCTGGCGTTGAGCACATAGCCACCGCCCAGCGCGATGCCTTCGCTGCCATTGGCAAAACCGTTTTTATCCACACCGCCGGCGCCGACGCCCTGGATGGTGCCGTAGTTTTCGATATGGGCGAGGTTGTCGATGTCCACGCCATCGCCGTCACCATTGGGCTGCAACCCGGAATAGGCGCCGGTGATGACGCCGTGGTTGATCACGGTACCGTCGCCATCGGAGCCGAACCCGGAGCCATTGCGCCCGGTGATTTGCCCGTAGTTGGTCAGCGTCGCGCCCAGATCGGTGGTGATGCCGTGACGCCCGCCGGAAATGGTGCCGTAGTTGGTCAGCGTCACGCCGGTGGCCGAATCGATATCGACGCCATCGAATTTCTCGTCGGCGTTGTGCGAATCGCCCGTGGAGATCTCGCCATAGTTGGTGATGGTCGCGTTGGCGCCGGTCTTCATGCCGTCACTGGCATCACCACGAATCAACCCGCCCGCGCGATTGATGAGGGTGGTCGAGGCCCCGGCACTGCGCAGCGCATCCAGGTCCAGACCCTGGCCGGTGGTGGAGCGAATGATGCCGCTGTTATCGATCAACAAATGGCCGCTCACGAAATTGCTGTCGATGCGCAACGCATCGTTGAACCCCAGAATCTGCCCGCCCGCACGGTTGTAAATACTGTAATTGCGCGCCTGGGTCAGATCACCGCTGCTGTCGATCGCTCGGCCACCGGTGGAAATGATCTTTCCCGCGTTATCAATCACCACTCCCGCACCGGCAGTGCCGTCCTTCAGGCTGACCGTCTTGCCGGCATTGGTAATGCTCCCCGGCGCCGAGATCGTCAACGTGTCCGCACCGCCCAGGGTCTGCGCGGTGGTCGTGGCGGTATCGATCTGCACGGTTTTGTAGGGCGCGGCGTTGGCGCCGGCGCTGGTCGACAAGGCAATGACAAAGGCCAGGCGCTGAGGAGAGAAGGGCATTGCGAACGTCCTTTTTCGTTATAAGCGGGGCGTCCTGTATAGCGGAGTGTTTTTACAGAATGATGTCGACTTCAACGTCGCTCGCGATGGCGTCCGCGCCATCGGTCATTGCGATAACTGGGTGGCGAGAGACTTGCTCCCGCTCGACTGCGTAGCAGTCGGATTTTTGGGGCCGCTGCGCGACCCAACGGGAGCAAGCTCCCTCGCCACAGGTTGAGGGTGGGCTGGGGATTGTGGTTTTTTCAGTGGCGGCACTCGGCAAGCGTTTTCAGTTGCCCCGACCCCGTCTGGTTTTCATCGCTCAACCACTTCTCGAACGCCGCGCCAATCGCCGGCCACTCCGCGTCGATCATCGAGTACCACGCGGTATCGCGGTTCTGGCCCTTGACCACCATGTGCTGGCGGAACACCCCCTCAAAACTGAAACCCAGACGTTCGGCCGCGTACTTGGAACGGGCGTTGCCGTTGTTGCATTTCCATTCCAGGCGGCGGTAGCCGAGGTGGAAGGATTCCCTGGCCAGCAAGTAAACCGCTTCGGTGCTTTTTGGTGAGCGTTGCATCGGGGCGCCGAAGGTGACGTGGCCGATCTCGATGCGGCCCTGGGCCGGGACGATGGACATCAGGCTGAGGATGCCTTGCACCTCACCCGTGGCGCGGTCGATGACACTGAAGAAATACGGGTCGCTGTTGGCGGCGTGGTTGTTGAGCCAATCGTTGAAGACGCTGCGCTCATGAAACGGGCCGTAGGGCAGGTAATCCCAGAGTTTCGGGTCGGCACCGGGGCCTTGCAGGGCATTGAACAAGTCGTCGCCGTGGCGCGCCGGGTCGAGTTTTTCCAGGCGGATGAAACGCCCTTCGAGGGTTTGCACCGAGGGCGGCGGGACGCCTTTCCAGTCGGCGAGTGAAGTCGGCATGGTGTTCTCCTTGAACCTTAGATGGCCTTGCGAAACTGGATGTAACCAGGGCGTTCGGCGATGCGCTCATAGAGCTGGATCGCGGTGGCATTGGTTTCGTGGGTCAGCCAGTGGACTTTGTTGCAGCCGTCGGCCTTGGCCGTGGCGTAGACGAACTCGATCAGTTTGCGACCGACGCCGGTACCGCGTGTTTCCGGAGCCACGATCAAGTCTTGCAGGTAGCAGGAATTTTCGATCGCCCAGTTGGAACGATGGTAGATGAAATGCACCATGCCCACCGCTTTGCCGTCGGCCCAGGCCAGCGCGGCGTGAGTCGGCTCATTCGGGTCGAGCATGCGCTGCCAGGAGCTTTGGGTCACGGCTTCGGGCAATTGGGTCTTGTAGAAGCTCAGGTAGGCTTGCCACAACGGCAGCCAGGCGGCGTGGTCGTCGGCGGTGACCTGGCGGATGTCGATCTGACTCATGTTTTTTCCTTAACGCATCAAGTGGGCGAGGGCTCGGTCTTGCACATCGGGGCTGGCGGCAAGCCCTTCGCGCACGCCGGCGATGTCTGCGGTGCTGCGGTTCTGGCTGAGTTTGCTTTTGCCCTCCAGACGCTGGATCGGCAGAGCGAAACCGACGATGGCCTTGAGCATGCCTTCGATGTAGTCGGCGGGGGCGTCGGCGACCTTCCACGGCTGGGCGCGGCCGGTTTCGTGGCGATCGGTCAAGCCGCTGACCACATCGAGCAGGCGCTCGGCATCGGTGAACACCTCGGCGGTGCCGTAAGCGTGCACAGCGACGTAATTCCAGGTGGGCACCACTTTGCCGTGTTCGGCTTTGCCCGGATAAAAACCGGGGCTTACGTAGGCATCGGCGCCCGCGAAGATCACCAGCGCTTCGGCACCGTTCTGCAGCGCTTTCCACTGTGGATTGGCGCGGGCGAAGTGGCCGTAGAGAGTGCCGTTGACGCCTTCCTCCGGGCGCAGCAACAGTGGCAGATGACTGGCCTGCAGGCCTTGCTCGCCGTGGGTCACAATCATGGCCAGACGGGTGCCGAGTATCTGCTGGTGCATTTCGTGGAGGTCGTCGATGGCAAAATGGCGTGGCGTGTACATGGCGATTTTCCTTGGCGAATGCCTGCATCCTAGGCAGGCTATTGGTCTGTTGTAAGAGCCATTAATGACCAATTTCATAGGTCCAATAACATGCCGCCTGCCCCGTCACTGTCGTTTAACCCCGCCGGCATCGAACTTGATCGCCGTCAGGGCCTGAGTCGTCAGCTCTATCAGGCCTTGCGACTGCGGGTGCTCGATGGACGGCTGGCCAGTGGCACGCGGTTGCCTGCCAGCCGGGATCTGGCGGCGGCATTGGCGATTTCCCGTAACAGTGTGGTGCGGGCCTACGATCAGCTTTATGCCGAAGGGTTCATCGAGGGGCGGGTGGGTGACGGGACTTATGTCGCGCAATTGCCTGAAACGGCACTGCCCGTGAAAAAACTATCCACAAAAGTATCCACAGGGTTGTCAACAGGCTTACCCACAGCCTTATCCACAAATTGGCTCGATTTGCCTGTGGTTCCATCCAGTAAAGTTATCCACAGTGCGGCGTTCTGCAGGGTGGAAAAGAACCATTTGGCGCTGCCGCCGAGTGGTCCGCCACGGGCGTTTCGGGTGGGTGTTCCGGCATTCGATCTGTTTCCTTTCGAGGTTTGGGCCAAGCTGAATGCGGCTTTCTGGCGTAAGCCGGATCTGCAGCAGCTGTGCTATGGCGACCCGGCAGGGGATGCGCGCTTGCGCGGGTTGATTGCTGCGTATTTGCGCAGTTCGCGGGGCATGCAGTGCACGGCTGAACAAATTGTGATCACCAGTGGTGCGCAACAGGGGATCAGCCTTTGTGCACAGCTGCTGGTGGAGCCTGGGGATGGAGTGGCGATCGAGAACCCGGGTTATCGCGCGGCGGGGCATGCGTTCGCTGTGGCGGGAGGCCGATTGCATGGTGTATCGGTGGACAGCGAGGGTATCAATTGTGCCGAGCTGGATGGACTGAATGACTGTCGTCTGGCGTATGTCACGCCGTCCCATCAGTACCCGACCGGTGTGATCATGAGTCTGGCCCGACGTCTTGAGCTGTTGGCGTGGGCCGAGCGGACCCAGGGTTGGATCGTCGAGGATGATTACGACGGCGAGTATCGCTACAGCGGTGCACCTCTGGCGCCGCTGGCCGCTTTGGATCGACAGGGACGGGTTTTGTACGTCGGCACGTTCGGCAAGGTGGCTTTCCCGGCGTTGCGATTGGGCTATTTGGTCCTGCCACCGGGCCTGGTGGATGCGTTCTCTCGAAGGCGGGCGGTGGATGTGCGGCACTCCGAAGTGAGCACCCAGGCGGTGATGGCCGAATTCATCGCGGCCGGGCATTTCCAGCGGCATATTCGCCGCATGCGTCGGGCGGCCCTGAGTCGCCGCAATGCACTGCTGGCCGGTTGGCCAAACGATATTACCGGGGTGGGCAACCTGCCGAGTGTGGCGGCGGGGCTGCATTTGACGGTACCAGTGGCGAGCATCGCCCGCGAACGGGAACTGATCGCGCAGGCCGAGGCGGTGGGGGTCGAGATCAATGGATTGAGCGGTTACTGGCTGCCGGATTCGACCCGGCCCATGGATGAGCGTGCGGGGCTGGTGCTGGGATTTGCGGCTGTGCCGGAGGCAGACATAGAGACAGCGTTGGCACGGCTGCGGTCCGCCTGGAACGCCCTTCTGTAGGAGCGAGCATGCTCGCGATGGACTCAAGTACGCCGCGCTCAGTCAGTAAGCCCGCGTCATCGTTAGCGACCATCGCGAGCGAGCTCGCTCCTACAGGAGGGGGGTTAAGTTCCGGATTTGATCTTGGTCCAGGCCCGGGTCCGCGCACGTTCGGCATCCCGCGGCAGCGGTTGCAGGGTGTAGAGCGTGCTCATTGCGGTTTCGGTCGGATACAGATTGGGGTTGTTGCGTATCGCCGCATCGACCTGTTCAGTGGCGTCCTTGTTCGGGTTCGGGTAGCCGACGAAATCGCTGACCGGCGCGATCACCTGGGGTTGCAGCAGGTAGTTGATGAAGGTGTAGGCATCTTCCGGGTTCTTGGCTCCTTTCGGGATGGCGAGCATGTCGAACCAGATCGGCGCGCCTTCCTTGGGCAGGCGCATATCGACGGTCACACCGTTCTTGGCTTCCTTGGCGCGGTTGGCAGCCTGGGAGAAGCTGCCGGAGTAACCGACCGCGACGCAGATGTCGCCGTTGGCGATGTCCGCCATGTATTTGGATGAGTGGAAATACGTGACGTAAGGCCGGATCTTCATCAACAGGGCTTCAGCCTTGTCGTAGTCCGCAGGCTTCTTGCTGTTGGGGTCCAGACCCAGGTGTTGCAGGGCCAGTGGCAGGATCTCCGATGGCGAGTCGAGCAGGGCGACGCCGCATTGCTTGAGCTTGCTGATGTTCTCTTCCTTGAAGATCAGGTCCCAGCTGTTCACGGGTGCGTCGGCGCCCAGCGCAGCTTTGACCTTGTCCGGGTTGAAGCCGATCAGGATGGTGCCGTACATGTACGGCACGGCGAATTTATTGCCCGGATCGTTGGCCTCGATCAGCTTCATCAGCTTGGGATCGAGGTGGTTCCAGTCCGGCAACTTGCTGCGGTCCAGCGGCTGGAACACACCGGCCTCGATCTGCTTGGCCAGGAACACGTTGGACGGCACCACCACGTCATAGCCGGAGTTACCGGTCAGCAGCTTGGCTTCGAGGGCTTCGTTGGTGTCGAAGATGTCGTAGACCAGTTTGGTCTGGGCGTTCTGCGCCTTGAAATCTTCCAGGGCCTTGGGGGTGATGTAGTCGAACCAGTTGTAGACGCGCAACGTTCGCTCTTGGGCGTGCACGACGCCGCTGAGCGCCGCAGCGCACAACGCTGGCGCGATAAAACGCTTGAGACTGTTCATTGTGCTTATTTCCCCTGGGCGCTTTCGAAACCTTCGAGCACGTTCACGGCATTGATGCCAATTTCTTCGACGGCGTAACCGCCTTCCATCACGAACAGTGTGGGCTTGCCGAGACCGGCGATGCGCTTGCCCATGGCCAGGTAATCCGGGCTGTCGAGTTTGAATTGGGAAATCGGGTCGTCCTTGAAGGTGTCGACGCCCAGGGACACGACGATGATGTCGGCACCGTAGCGTTCGATCTCTTTGCAGGCCTGTTCCAGCGCCGCGCTCCAGGTGTCCCAGCCGGAACCGGCCGCCAGTGGATAGTTGAAGTTGAAGCCTTCGCCGGCGCCTTCGCCCAACTCGTCTTCATAGCCGAGGAAGAACGGAAATTCAGCTTCCGGGTGGCCGTGAATCGACGTGAACAGCACGTCATTGCGTTCGTAGAAAATCGATTGGGTGCCGTTGCCGTGGTGATAGTCGACGTCGAGGATCGCGACCTTTTTGTGGCCCTGATCGAGGAAGGCCTGGGCGGCGATCGCGGCGTTGTTGAGGTAGCAATAGCCCCCCATCAAATCGCCAGCGGCGTGGTGTCCTGGCGGACGGCACAAGGCAAAGGCACTGTGGGCGCCGCGCTGGATTTCCGCCTGGGCGGTCAACGCCACTTGCGCTGCGCTGTACGCCGCTTGCCAGGTGCCGGCGGTGATCGGCGCGCCGCCGTCGAAGCTGTAGTAGCCGAGCTCGCCATGCAGGCTGGTGGGTTTGATCCGGCGCAGGGTGCGGGCCGGCCAGGTGTAGGGCAGCAGGTCGCCGTCGGTGTTGAATTCGGTCCAGCGGGCCCAGGCGCCTTTGAAGAAGTCGAGGTAGTCGCGGCTGTGGATGCGCGCAATCGGGTCGAGGCCGAAATCCTTCGGTCCTTCGACCGGGCCCAGGTTCTGGTTTTGCACCCGTGCCAGCACATGGTCGGCGCGGGACGGCATCTCGAAGCAGGGCTTGAGTTGGCCGTCGATCAATTCGCAGCGGCCGTGGTGCAGGTGGTGATCATCCGAGTAGATCGTCAGCATTTCTTGTTCTCCGCAGGCTGATTCGGTTGAACACAGTCTTGCGGCAGGGGCGTTTTTGGAGAACGGCAGGAAAGGCCAAAAGGGGATTCATATGGCCAAAACGTATGACCGAAATTCGCCCCTTTGCCATAGGACGATCATTTACGGGCGGAACTGGCTCGGTGCTACGCCGCTCCATCGCACGAAGGCATGGCGGAAACTGGCGGTCTCGCTGAAGCCCAGCGCTTCGGCTATCCGGTAGATCGGCAGTTGATCCTCACAGAGCATCTGCTTGGCTTGCTCGAAGCGCAGCTCGTCGAGCAATTCCTGATAGCTGCATCCGAGGTCCTTGAGGTGTCGGCGCAGGGTTCGCGCCGAACAGTTCATCTGTTCCGCCAGGCCCTCCAGCCCCGGGGCAGCGTTCAATTGCGCGCTGAGCAGTTGCCGGATTCGTCCCAGCCAGGCCTGACGACCGGTGAACTCGGTGTTCTGTTTGCGGCAGCGTTCGGCCATGGCCTGGTGGGTGATGGCGTCCGCCAGGGGCAACGGTTGCTCGAGCCATTGCCGGTCGAAGGCGAAGGCGTTATCCCGCGCGCCGAAGTGCAGGGGGCAGTCGAAGTGCTGGGCGTAGCTCGCCTGGTAATCGGGCGCATCATGCTCGAAACGCGCGGCTTGCAGCGGTAGAGGGTGCCCGAGCAGGTCGTCACAGATGACTTTGAGCGAGACCAGACAGAACTCGGCGTTGAACGTGGCCATGGACGGACTTTCGCGATAGTCGGCGGCGACGAACCAGACACGCTCGCCGTCGTCCTCCAGGCTCAATTCGAAAAGTGTTCCCAGCAGCGCCGGATAACGCATCGCCAGGCGTAACGCGTCACCGAAGGTGGCACTGGTGAGCAACGCGTAACCGAGCATGCCGTAGGACGAAACGTGCATGCGCCGCCCCAGCTCCAGGCCGATATCGCGTTTGAGTGCAACGGCGTTGGCGCAGACCTGCATCTCCTGGTTGGTGGTGATGCGCGTGTCGGCCCGGTTCAGATCCGCCGCGCTGATGCCACTGCCGGCGAGCAGGGCATCGCTGGACAGGCCTTCGGCCTTGAAGGTGTCGAGCACCAGTGAGACGGCGTTGAGGGTGGTCAGATGGGAATGGAGCATGGCGGCTTCCAGCCTGGGGTTGGTTGGAATGCAGCAAATTACATGCCGCGCGAAGGACTTGTGGGGAAGGGCTTGCTTGCCAAAGCGGTGGGTCAGTCAACATAAGTGCCGACTGACAGATTGCATTCGCGAGCAGGCCTGCTCCCACAGGTCGTTCAGAGTGTCAGATCAGTTCGCCGCAAAGGTCGAGTTCCACAAGGCTTCGCACTTGAGCGTTGTCGAGCCCGGCACCCAGCAGGCCATGCAACTTGCCGAAGGCCGCTTCGCGGGTCATGCCGCCGCCCGACAGCACGCCAACGCCGCGCAACCGGCTACCGGCTTCGTAGACATCCAGTTCCACGCCGCCTTCGTGGCACTGAGTCACTGCGACCACCACGACGCCTTTGTCCCGCGCCTGTTCCAGGCTGGTGAGGAACGCCGGGTTGTCGCTCGGGCCGGTCCCACTGCCGTAACACTCCAGCACCAGACCTTGGATGCCGCTGTTGACCAGGCCGTCCAGGATCTCGGCGCTGATGCCGGGAAACAGCGGCAGCACGGCAACATTCGCCAGTTGTTTACGCTGGTTGTAGTGCAACGCTTCTGGCAAGGAAACGGCCTTCACACCACCGCCCTGACGCTCCAGGCGCTTGAATGGATGACGACCAAAACTGCGCACCTTCGCGCAACGGGTCGGGTCGAGCAGCTCGCCGTGGAAATACAGATGAACGCCCGGCGCCATGCCTTGGCCCAAGGCAACCAGTGCGCCGCCGAGATTTTCCCAGGCATCGCTGTCGGCCAAGCCGGCCGGCAGCATCGAGCCGGTGAAGCACACGCGGGCGTGCAGGCCGAGCAACTGAAAACTCATCGCTGCCGCGCTGTAGGCCAGGGTGTCGGTGCCGTGCAGGATCAGCACGCTGTCGCAGCCCTGAACATCGACTGCATCGACCACCGCTTCGCGCAGTTGCTGCCAATACGTGGGCGTCATGTTGGCGCTGTCGATCAGTGGCGACATCTCGCGAAAGCGCCACTGCGGTACTGCCAGTTCGGGCTGGCTGTTCAGGTATTCGCGCATCCGCGCTTCGAATCCGGATGCCGGTGCAAGACCGTTGGCGCTGGCCTGCATGCCGATGGTGCCGCCGGTGTAGAGCACCATGACGTGCTGGGCGGCAGGGTAGGTCGTGGAATTCATGGCGCTGCTCCGAGAATAATGACGGCCATTGTGGGAGCGGGCTTGCTCGCGAAAGCGTTGTGTCAATCGACATCAAGGTGAATGACACACCGTATTCGCGAGCAAGCCCGCTCCCACAGGTTTTCGCACTTTAACTGATTGCGGTCGCGGCCTTCACCGTCGCTTGAACCTGAGGGGCCGGCGGGTTCGCGGGCCAGGCTTTCAGGTCCAGGTCCAGATCCGTGAATTGGCTCGAATCGAACACCGGCGTCTTGATCCCGGCGGCGCGCTGGTCATCGTAGTCGCGCAGGATGCGCATGCCGACCTTGAACAGCAGGAACAGCGCGATCAGGTTGACGAATGCCAGCAGGGTCATGGTGATATCGGCAAAAGCGAACACCGTGCCCAGGTTCTCGATCGCGCCCCAGAAAATCAGCACCAGCACCAGGGCGCGATAACCCATCAGCGCCTTGCGGTTTTCACCGATCAAAAAGCGCAGGTTGCTCTCGCCCAAGTAGTAGTTGTAGAGAATCGAGGTGAACACGAACAGCGCCAGGGCCACGGAGATGAACATCCGGCCCCAGTCACCGACCACGGCCGCCAGGGAGTTCTGGGTCAGGGCGATGCCGTCGCCTTCGAAGCCCGGGGTGTAGAAGCCCGACAGCAGAATCAGCAACGCGGTGCAGGTGCAGATCACAAAAGTGTCGAGGAACACACTGAACGCCTGGACCACGCCTTGCGCCACCGGGTGCTCGACCGACGCGACAGCGGCCACGTTCGGCGCACTGCCAAGGCCCGCTTCGTTGGCAAACACGCCACGTTTAACGCCCATGATGATTGCGCTGCCGATCAGGCCGCCGAACGCCTGGTCAAGGCCGAAGGCGCTCTTGACGATGGTCATCAACATGCCCGGTACCTGATCGAATTGCAGCACGATCACGTAGATAGTCACGCCGATGTACACCAGGGTTTTCACCGGCACCAACAGGTCGGCGACCTTGGCGATGCGTTTGATCCCGCCGATGAACACCAGGCCCAGCAGCACCGCCAGACCGATGCCGGTGTAGGTGGTATCGAGTCCGAAGGCGTTGTTCAACGAGTGGGTCACGGCGTGGGATTGCAGGCCGTTGAAAGCGAAGCCGAAGGTGATCAACAGCAGGAACGCCATGATCATGCCCAGCCAGCGTTTCTGCAGGCCGTGCTGGATGTAATAGGACGGGCCGCCTCGGTAGGTGCCGTCCGAATCACAGCGCTTGTAGAGCTGGCCGAGGGAGCATTCGAAGAAGCTGCTGGACATGCCAACCAGCGCGGTCACCCACATCCAGAACACCGCACCGGGCCCACCCAGGGTCACGGCAATACCGACACCGGCGATGTTGCCAGCGCCGACACGGCCGGCGAGGCTGAGCATCAGGGCCTGGAACGAACTCAGTTGCCCGGCGCTGCTTTTGAGGCTGTCGCGGAACACCGCGAACATGTGGAAGAAGTGACGCAGTTGAACGAAACGCGAGCGGATCGTGAAGTAGCTACCGAGCCCGACAATGAGCACGATCAGTACTTTCCCTGAGAGGAAGTCGTTGATGACTTCGAGCATGGCGTATTCCTCGCTGTTTTTTTAGGCAAATGCTGGACGGGGCGAAGCATCGCGATAAGGCGGATGTTCGTTATGGTTCCAAATTGCGGGTTTGTTATTGGTGGGGGTTCGCATGGGTTGTGGCCTCGCTACCGACGACCGCTCATGCGAAGAGGGGCGGCACTATACCGATGACAGTGCCGTCCGTCTGCACGGTTGTGGTGCGTGTTGTTTGAAACGATGCTGCTTTGGGTGGGAGCGGGCTTGCTCGCGAATGCGGTGGGTCAATCAATGCTGTGTCAACTGAATAACCGCATTCGCGAGCAAGCCCGCTTCCACAGGTAGAGCGGTATTGCGAAAAAAAAAGGGCCTGGAGAATGATCTCCAAGCCCTCAAAAGGTGAGAGGTGTCTAGTCCCTCGACCTGGTGAGCGGTGCTACGGGTAACGCGTCGGATCAGGCCTTCAGAGGCACCAGACGCGGAGCAATCATGTTTTCCGGGCGCAGGATGTCGGCGAGCATGGCGTCGTCGAGCAGACCTTCTTCGCGCACCAGTTCCAGCACGCCGCGGCCACTTTCGAGGGCGATGCGGGCGATGCGGGTGGCGTTTTCATAACCGATGTACGGGTTCAGCGCGGTGACCAGGCCGATCGAGTGCTCGACCAGTTCACGGCAACGTTCTTCGTTGGCGGTGATCCCGGTGATGCAATGCTCGCGCAGCATGTCCATGGCGCGTTGCAGCAGGCGGATCGAGTCGAAGATCTTGAAGGCGATCAGCGGCTCCATCACGTTCAGTTGCAGCTGGCCGCCTTCGGCCGCGATGGTCAGGGCCAGGTCGTTGCCGATGATCTGGAAGGCCACCTGGTTAACGGCTTCCGGAATAACCGGGTTGACCTTGCCTGGCATGATCGAGCTGCCTGGCTGACGCGCCGGCAGGTTGATTTCGTTGATGCCGGTGCGTGGGCCGCTGGACAGCAGGCGCAGGTCGTTGCAGATCTTCGACAGCTTGACCGCGGTGCGCTTGAGCATGCCGGAGAACAGCACGAAGGCGCCCATGTCGGAGGTGGCTTCGATCAGGTCGGCTGCCGGGACCAGCGGGTGGCCGCTGATGGTGGCCAGGCGCTGAACGGCCAGGTGTTGGTAGCGCGGGTCGGCGTTGATGCCGGTACCGATTGCGGTGCCGCCCAGGTTCACTTCGGTCAGCAGTTCGGGTGCCAGCGTCTTCAGGCGTGCCAGGTCTTCGCCCAGGGTGGTGGCGAAGGCGCGGAATTCCTGGCCCAGGGTCATCGGCACGGCGTCCTGCAGCTGGGTACGGCCCATCTTCAGGACGTGGCTGAATTCTTCACCTTTGGCCGCGAACGACTGGATCAGGCTGTCGAGGCTGGCCAGCAGCGCGTCGTGACCCAGCAACAGGCCCAGACGGATGGCCGTCGGGTAGGCGTCGTTGGTCGACTGCGCCATGTTCACGTCGTTGTTCGGGTGCAGGTATTGGTATTCGCCCTTCTGGTGACCCATGGCCTCCAGCGCGATGTTGGCGATGACTTCGTTGGCATTCATGTTGGTCGAAGTGCCAGCGCCGCCTTGAATCATGTCCACCACGAACTCTTCGTGGAAATCGCCGCGGATCAGACGGGCACAGGCTTCGCTGATGGCCGCGTGCTTGGCTTCGCTCAGGTGACCCAGCTCGCGGTTGGCGTCAGCGGCGGCTTGCTTGACCATCGCCAGGCCGACAACCAGCTTCGGGTAATGCGAAATCGGAACGCCGGAGAGGCGGAAGTTGTTCACCGCTCGCAGGGTCTGGATGCCGTAATAGGCTTGAGCCGGTACTTCGAGTACGCCAAGCAGGTCTTTTTCTGTGCGGAATGATGCAGCGGAGGACATGATAGAAATCATCTCGATATGGACCCGGTCTGTGCCGGAACACTGCAAATGCTAGGCTTGTGGATCGTTTTGGGCCAATGCTGTTAAACACTGGCCTATGCATATTCGGCATAATGGCGGTGTGACGCCGGGTTCGCGGCGAGCGTGTGACCTAAATTGGTGCGTGTCCCGGAGGACGTGATGAATCTGGAAAGTAAATGGTTGGAGGACTTCAGCGCCCTGGCCGCCACCCGCAGCTTCTCCCAAGCGGCGGAAAGGCGTTTCGTGACGCAACCGGCCTTCAGCCGGCGGATCCGCAGCCTCGAAGCTGCGCTGGGGCTGACGCTGGTCAACCGCTCGCGTACGCCAGTGGAGCTGACAGCGGCCGGGCAGCTGTTTCTGGTCACTGCGCGCACCGTGGTCGAACAGCTCGGCGAAGTGCTGCGCCATCTTCATCATCTGGAAGGCGGGCAGGGCGAAGTGATGCAGGTCGCCGCCGCGCACTCCCTGGCGCTGGGTTTTTTCCCGCGATGGATCGCGCAACTGCGCAACGAAGGCCTGAACATCGCCACGCGGCTGGTGGCGACCAACGTGGGCGACGCGGTGCATGCCCTGCGTGAAGGTGGCTGTGACCTGATGCTGGCGTTCTACGACCCGGACGCGGCCATGCAGATGGACCCGGAAATCTTTCCGTCACTGCACCTGGGCCACACCGAAATGTTGCCCGTGTGTGCGGCGGATGCCGATGGCAAGCCGCTGTTCGATCTGGAAGGCGAGGGCAGTGTGCCGCTGCTGGCCTACAGCGCCGGCGCGTTTCTTGGACGTTCGGTGAACATGCTGCTGCGTCAGCGGGCGCTGCGTTTTACCACCATCTATGAAACCGCGATGGCCGACAGCCTCAAGAGCATGGCGCTGGAAGGGCTGGGGATTGCCTGGGTGCCGCAACTGAGCGTGCGCGCCGAACTGGCGCGCGGCGAGCTGGTGGTGTGCGGCGGCCCGCAATGGCATGTGCCGCTGGAGATCCGCCTGTACCGCTGCGCGCTGGTGCGCAAGGCGAACGTGCGGTTGCTGTGGCGCAAGCTTGAGGGTGGCGCTGCCCAAAGTGTTTAAGATTGTAAAGATCAACCGTGGAGGCGGGCTCGTGCGCGAGGAGGGCCGTTCAGGCGCCGGATTTCTCTGTGCCTGCCAGCACCCGCAAGGCTGCTTTACGCGCTTGAACCGGCATCGCCCCCAGCGTTTGGGCTGCCCCATAAAATTCCTCCCAATCGCCGCCTTTTTGCCTGAACAACGCTGAAAACGCTGGCACCCACTGGTCATAGAGACCAAACGGTAGCAGCCGGGCATTGTTCATCGGGGCATTGATCCAGGCGTCATAGCGCTTATCCCCGGCCCATTGGCTGTCGCGCAGCTGTCGGTACTGGCCGCGCATGCGCTCGAATTCTGCGGCTTTGCGCTGGCGCATTTGCTCAGGTGGGAGGGGCAGGGTGTAGAGCCGTTCAAGGCGGGAGCGGGTGTCCAGGACCAGTCGGGTGAACTGATCCTGTTGCTGCACCCGGTCACCATTTTCCGGTGCCAGTGCACGATAGGCGCGCCACTGACGGGTACCTTCCTGCTCTACGAAGGTGGCAAATGACTCGTTGAATTCCGTGTCGTCCTGCACATACACACGCTGATGCGCCAGTTCATGAAAAATCAGCGTGGCGAGACGCTCGTCGCCCCAGTTCATCATCGAACTCATGATCGGGTCGTCAAACCAGCCCAGGGTCGAGTAGGCCTCCACGCCACCGATGGTCACATCCATGCCCTGCAAGCGCTGCAGCGCTGCTTCACCCCGCGCCGCACTCTGGCTGTAGTAACCGCGATAGGCCACGCAACCGGCGATCGGAAAGCAATGGTTCTGTGGCTTGAGTGAAAACTCCGCTGTGGCGAACACGTTCCACACCACGTACGGCCGGCCAATGTCGGCATACAGCCGGTAACTCTGATTGTCCGGCAGATGCAATTGCTGGCTGGCGAAGGTCCGGGCCTTTTGTGATTGGGCCAGGTGCGCGCGCAGTGTCTGGTCCCGATTGGGGTCGGCGATCACCTCGGTAACCGGCTCCCGCGCTCGCAGCAACTGCACCTGGCCACTGGCCAATTGGCTGTAGTAGCTGACCGTGGAACAACCGTTGAGCAACAAAAGCAACACACCCGGAAACAAAACGCGGAAAACGCGATCAAGTAACCCAAGGCTTGGAAGCGGCCTGATCAAAATAAAAATTCCCTGGAAAGTCTGCTCGCAAGACTATCCCGCAAGACTGGAGCACCGCTATGCGCAAATTGATGCTGACGGCCGGCCTGCTGACATTGGGCGGCTGTGCCGGGTTCGGCTTGCCTCACCCTGATCCGACGCAAGCGTGGATCGATCTGGAATCCCATCAGCAAGACACCGCCCTGCTGGCGCTGGAAGTGGATAACAAGGCTGCCACCGATAAACGCTATTTCGAGGTGCAGCCCGGCAGCCATGAACTGACGGTTCGCTACCAGTTCCCGGTGCAGCCGACCAATATCGGCCCCGACGCCGAGCCGCTGTGGCGTGATTGCCAGATGAACGTGAAATTCAGCAACTTCAACGCCGGGGAGCGTTATCAGTTGCAAGCGGGGAATATCGGTTTCCGGCCTTGGGCCAAGCTCTATGACCAACAGCGAAAGGTGATAGGCCAAGGCACACCGGCAGGCTGTCAACACACCTGATCGGCGCTATTCTGAGTACACAGTATTCAGGACATTCATCATGCGCAGGTTGATGCTATTGCTCACTGCACTCGCGGTGGCCGGCTGCTCGTCGCCGATGCCGACGGCCAATCCGAACATGGCGTGGGTCGATTTCTCTACGCCATTTCCCAACGATAAATTGCTGATGGCCGAGCGTCTCGACAACCAGCGCATGCCCGATGGGCGGTTTTTCCAGGTGGCCCCCGGCAGCCACGAACTGACCGTGCGCTTCGATTTCGAGGTGCCCAGCGGCGGTTCGGAATTGTTCGGTGGTTCCACGGAGCGGCTGTGCTACATGGTCATCAAGTACGATCACTTCGAAGCCGGCCAACGTTATCTGCTGCAGGCCCGCTCAATGGCGTTCACGCCCGAAGCCCGTCTGTACAACGCCAGACATGAAATCGTCGCCGAGGACAGCCAGACCAACTGCGTGCCCTGAGCCAGCGCATCAGCGGTCGTTTTTCTGGTAAATGATTTTCTTGGTGCCGTTTTCACATGAGCCCACGACCATGTTCTGATCGTGCACTTCGCTGTTGGTGACGATCTCCAGGGTGTAGGACGTGACCCCGCGAGCCTGGATCTTGGCTTCGATCTCGGCCTTGAGTTCTTCACAAGGCTTGGGCGCCGCCAGTGCCGAGGTGGCCAGGGCGCAACAGATAACCGTCAAGGCAAAACGTTTCATGGTTGAAGCTCCTTTTGAGGCAGCACGCATATCCGTGCGTTCGGGCTGCTGTCATTAATTCGACCACAGTTTCATCGGGCAAATCTGCTGTGCGCAAAAAAAGATCGCAGCCTTCGACAGCGCTTTCAAGGGCTGCCGAAGGCTGCGATCTTTTATCGGTTTAGCTGACCAATGTGGCCTCAAGGCTGATTTTTGCATTCAGCACTTTGGACACCGGGCAACCTTCCTTGGCCTTCTTGCTCAGCTCATCGAACTGCGCCGGGCTGGCTCCGGGGATCTTCGCCTTGAGGATCAGTTTCACTGCAGTAATCGCAAAGCCGCCCTCGACCTGATCCAGGGTCACCTCGGCCTGAGTATCGATGCTGTCTGCCTTCAGGCCCGCCTCGCCGAGAATCATCGAGAATGCCATGGAGAAGCAACCCGCATGGGCCGCCCCGATCAGTTCTTCCGGATTGGTGCCCTTGCCGCCTTCGAAACGCGCCTTGAAGCCATAGGGGGCTTCCCGGAGCACGCCGGTTTCCGTGGAAATCGAGCCGATACCGGTTTTCAGATCACCGGCCCAATGCGCCGATGCCTTCTTGATGATAGCCATGCCTTTCTCCTCAAAATCCGGCGCGACGCTCGCGCCCGTGTGGTTTGTCGTTGCTAGGGTTCTGAGGATAGACGGTGGCGCAAAGTTCACTTCATCCGATTGCCCTACGTTTTTAGTAGGAAATTTTCCCTCTTGCTATTGAAACTCGGGTATATGCCCACATTGCATGAAACACGCTTTTGGATTTGGCAGGTTTTCGTTCGCGAGAAAAAACCTGCGCCCCTCAATTTGGAGAAGCAGGTTTATGAAACGACTGTCCGATATCAAGTTCTCGACCCTTGACCTTGTACCCGTTCGGGAAAACGGCAGCGCGGCGCAGTCGCTGCGCAACTCGCTGGACCTGGCGCAACATGTCGAAAAATTTGGCTACAACCGGTTCTGGGTCGCCGAACACCACAACATGGACGGCATCGCCAGTTCCGCGACCTCGGTGCTGCTGGGTTACCTGGCAGGTGGCACCTCGACCATCCGCGTGGGCTCGGGTGGCGTAATGTTGCCCAACCATGCGCCACTGGTGATCGCTGAACAGTTCGGCACCCTGGAAAGCCTGTATCCGGGTCGCATCGATCTGGGGCTTGGACGTGCGCCGGGTTCCGATCAATTGACGGCGCGAGCCCTGCGTCGTGAGCGCTCGGGCAGTGCCGACGATTTCCCGGAAGACGTGGCTGAGCTTATGCGTTACCTCGGCCCGCGTACCCCGGACCAGCGCATCATCGCCATGCCGGGTACCAACACCAATGTGCCCATCTGGCTGCTCGGCTCCAGCCTGTTCAGTGCGCAGTTGGCAGGCGAGCGCGGATTGCCCTACGCCTTCGCCTCGCATTTCGCACCGCGCTTCATGCATGAAGCGATTCGCGTCTACCGCAATCACTTCAAGCCATCGGCTGTACTGGACAAGCCTTATGTGATGCTCGGCGTGCCACTGGTGGCCGCTGACACCGATGAGCAGGCCGATTACCTCGCGACCTCGGTGTTCCAGCGCATCCTGGCCCTTATGCGCGGCCAGAGCCTGGTGCAGCGCCCACCGGTGAAAACCATGGATGGCCTGTGGCTGCCCCATGAGCGGGAAGCGGTGAGTGATTTCCTGGGCCTGGCGATGATCGGCAGCCCGCAGAAAATCCGTGCCCGGCTGGAAGTGCTGATCGAACAGACCCAGGCCGATGAGTTGATCTTCACCTGCGACCTGTATGAACACGCCGATCGCCTGCATTCCTACGAGTTGCTGGCGCAGGTCATGAAAGGCTGACGTTTAAACCCTGCAGGAGCGAGCACGCTCGCGAAAAACCTGAGAACGCCGCGGGGCATCCGGTTGCCAGCGTTATCGTTGGCGACCATCACGAGCGAGCTCGCTCCTGCAAGAGGTACAGCGGCTAACGCTTGTAGACGATTTCCTTCGTGCCCTTCTCACAGGTGCCGACGACTTTTCCGTCGGCTCCCGTGCCTTTATCGACAATCTCCAGCGAATAATTGGAAACGCCCTTGGCATCGAGCTTCGAGGCGATTTCGGCCTTGAGCTCTTCGCAGGATTTGCCGTCAGCAAAGGCCGTACTCGCCAGGCTTAACAAGCCTATCGCCAAAATAAACTTCTTCATCAGTCGCGTTCTCTGGTCGGGTCAAAAGGGTGGGCAGACGAAATCAAGTCAGCTGCTGGCAATCCGGAACCCGACCTTGAGCGTCACCTGAAAATGCGCCGCC
This sequence comes from Pseudomonas sp. KK4, assembly GCF_001984065.1. GTDB lineage: Bacteria > Pseudomonadota > Gammaproteobacteria > Pseudomonadales > Pseudomonadaceae > Aquipseudomonas. The sequence goes on along the minus strand of NZ_LYVP01000048.1, from coordinate 22,245 downwards.
TTGCCGTCCTTGATATGGCCGCGGGTCTCGGTCACTTCGAACCATTCCAGGTGCTTGATGCTCTTGTTGGCCTCGGCCAGGGCGTTGTTGATCGCCTCTTCGATGCTGTTGGTGGACGAGCCAACCAGCTCGACTTTCTTGTAGGTGTGATGGTCAGTCATGGGGTTCTCCTCAGTGTGTGAAATACAGCCTAGCAGTGATTTTCCGACTTACTTCTGTCGGTCGATCCCACAGTAAAGTTCACATTTACTGCACTTTCTCGAACCCCTGAAGTCCCAACCAACACACGTCACTCATCACCAATGCAGGAGAGCCACCATGGCCAACAGCTCGTTACGTAAAGCCTCGTTGCAAAGCATGGAAGCGGAGATCGAGAGTCTGCTCAAATCCCTGGAAAGCCTGAAGGACGACGCCTCGGACGAGTCGCGCAGAACCCTCAAGGTGCTCAAGGGCAATGCTGAGAACGCGCTGAAACACTCGCGTCATCTGCTCTCGGATGCGTATGAGGAAGTCAAGGTCAAAACCCGGGAAACGGGGATCGCCACCCGGGACTATGCCCAGGAACACCCATGGACTACAGCGGGTATCGCTGTCGGTGCACTGGGCCTGCTGGCCGCCTATTTGCTGTGCAAACGCGGTGACTGATCCGTCTGGCTCAGTTCATTCCTGAGCCATTGTGCCAACTGCCTGGCGCGCCCGTCCGCGGCGCGCTTGGGCAGCCAGAGCGCCAGGTGCGCCGGGGTTTCGCAAAAGCCCCAAGGCGCCACCAGGCGACCTGCCTTCAAATCCTCGGCCACCAGTGGTTCTGGGGCGATCGCCACACCCAGGCCGGCCACGGCCGCCTCCAGCAAATAATACAAATGTTCGAAACCCTGACCGTACTTCAACGCATTGGCGTCGAGACCGCTTTGTTGTGCCCAACTGGGCCAGGCTTGCGGACGCGACGTGGTGTGCAGCAATGACTCCGTGAGCAGCGCTTGCGCCGGCGCGGTTATTAACCTGTCGTAGCCGACGAAACGGGGGCTCATCACCGGGCCAATACGCTCGCTGGCCAGCTCGAGCACCTGCATGTCCGCCGGCCACGGCGGCTCGGCGAACACCAGCAAGGCATCCAGCCCCGGGCGGCGTGGGTCCAGATCACCTTCGCCGGCAGACAGGTGCAGCCGCAGGTCGGGAAGGTCGGCATTCAGGCGCCCCAGACGCGGTATGAACCAGCGCGCCAGCAGGCTGCCCGAACAGCCGAGCACGAAAGGCGCGTCCGCGGTGCTCTGGGTGATCTCTGCGCACACACTACGCAGGCGCTCGAAAGCTTCGGCGCTGGCGTCGCGCAATCGCAGGCCGGCATCTGTGAGTTTGAGGCCACGGCCTTCCTTGACGAACAGGCTCACGCCCAGGTGTTCTTCAAGCACCTTCAACTGCCGGCTCACCGCACCGTGGGTAACGTGCAGCTGCTCGGCAGCCTGACTGACGCTGTTGAGTCGGGCGGTGGCTTCGAAGGCGCGCAGGGCGTTCAGCGGTGGCAGTTCATGGCTCATGGTATCTGTGAGTTTTCCTGACAGGTTTCAGCGATCTTATCGGTTTTCACAGCCCAGTGTGAGGGGTAGAGTGACGGTCATTGTCACATCACGCATTCAACTGGAGCGCCCCATGACCCAGACTAATCTGCGCAACGGCCCTGACGCCAACGGCCTGTTTGGCGCGTTCGGCGGCCGTTACGTCGCTGAAACTTTGATGCCGTTGATCCTCGACCTGGCCCGCGAATACGAAGCGGCCAAGGAAGATCCTGCGTTCAAAGAGGAGCTGGCCTACTTCCAGCGTGACTACGTCGGTCGCCCGAGCCCGCTGTACTTCGCCGAACGCCTGACCGAGTTCTGCGGCGGCGCGAAGATTTACCTCAAGCGTGAAGAGCTCAACCACACCGGCGCGCACAAGATCAACAACTGCATCGGCCAGATCCTGCTGGCGCGGCGCATGGGCAAGAAACGCATCATCGCCGAAACCGGCGCCGGCATGCACGGCGTGGCAACCGCCACCGTGGCCGCGCGATTCGGTCTGGACTGCGTGATCTACATGGGCACCACTGACATCGAGCGCCAGCAGGCCAACGTGTTCCGCATGAAGCTGCTGGGCGCCGAAGTGATCCCGGTCGTGGCCGGCACCGGCACCCTCAAAGATGCGATGAACGAAGCCCTGCGGGACTGGGTGACCAACGTCGACAGCACCTTCTACCTGATCGGCACCGTGGCCGGTCCGCACCCGTATCCCGCGATGGTCCGCGACTTCCAGGCCGTGATCGGCAAGGAAACCCGCGACCAGTTGCAAGCCCAGGAAGGCCGCCTGCCGGACAGCCTGGTGGCGTGCATCGGTGGCGGTTCCAACGCCATGGGCCTGTTCCACCCGTTTCTGGACGACAAGAGCGTCGAGATCATCGGCGTTGAAGCCGCCGGCTACGGCATCGAAACCGGTAAGCATGCGGCCAGCCTCAACGGCGGCGTACCGGGCGTGCTGCACGGCAACCGCACGTTCCTGCTGCAGGACGACGATGGCCAGATCATCGACGCCCACTCGATCTCCGCCGGCCTGGACTACCCGGGCATCGGCCCGGAGCACGCCTGGTTGCATGACATCGGCCGCGTTCAGTACACCTCGGTGACCGACGACGAAGCCCTCGACGCGTTCCACAAATGCTGCCGTCTGGAAGGGATCATTCCTGCCCTGGAAAGCGCCCATGCCCTGGCTGAAGTGTTCAAGCGCGCGCCGACCCTGCCCAAGGATCATCTGATGGTGGTGAACCTCTCCGGTCGAGGTGACAAAGACATGCAAACCGTGATGCACCACATGGAAAACGCTCAACAAGAGCAGCCGAAGCAGGAGAAACACTGATGAGCCGCCTGCAAACACGTTTTGCCGAACTCAAGGAACAGAACCGCGCCGCCCTGGTGACCTTCGTTACCGCCGGCGACCCGGACTACGACACTTCCCTGGCGATTCTTAAAGGCTTGCCGAAGGCGGGCGCTGACGTGATCGAACTGGGCATGCCCTTTACCGATCCGATGGCCGACGGCCCGGCGATCCAGTTGGCCAACATCCGTGCCCTGGGCGCCAAGCAGAACCTGGCGAAAACCCTGGAAATGGTGCGTGAGTTCCGCAAGGACAACACCGACACGCCGCTGGTGCTGATGGGTTATTTCAACCCGATCCACAAGTACGGTGTACCTCGCTTCATCGCCGAAGCGAAAGAAGCCGGCGTCGATGGCCTGATCGTGGTCGACATGCCGCCCGAGCATAACGGCGAGCTGTGCGACCCGGCCCAGGCTGCCGGCATCGATTTCATCCGCCTGACCACGCCGACCACCGACGATGTGCGTCTGCCGACTGTACTCAACGGCAGCTCGGGCTTTGTGTACTACGTGTCCGTGGCCGGCGTGACCGGTGCCGGCGCGGCCACCCTGGAGCACGTCGAAGAAGCGGTCGCTCGCCTGCGTCGCCATACCGACTTGCCGATCAGCATCGGTTTCGGCATCCGCACCCCCGAGCAGGCGGCGAACATCGCGCGGCTGGCCGATGGTGTGGTGGTGGGTTCGGCATTGATCGATCACATCGCCAATGCCACGACGCCAGACCAGGCCATCGACGGCGTACTGAGCCTGTGCTCTGCGTTGTCCGAAGGCGTGCGTAAGGCTCGCGTCAGCTGAAGGTAAAGTTCCTGATACAGAGGAATTAGCGCCTCCAGGCACAGACTAAACAGCAAGACCGAGGGCTTCAGGACTACGTTCTGAAGCCCTTTTTGCTGTATGTGTTACGAGGAAAGCCCCGATGAAAATGCCGAAACGTCTGATTGCCAGCCTGGGCGTGCTGATGCTCAGCGCGACCCCGTTGCTGCACGCCAGCGCCGACCCGCGCGACGATCACGACCACGGCGGCCCGCAGCAGGGCCATTACGACAACCACGGTGACGATCACCGCGGCCCGCAAAACGATCACCGCGGTGGGCCACCGCCACGAGACTTCGGCCCGGTGCGCCAGAGCATCCACGACCACCACGAATATTTCGTGCGCGGCGCGCCACCGCCTCCAGGCATCCGCCTGGTCCGGGGCCGCCCATTGCCTCACGGTTACTACGGCGAACGCCTGGATAACCGCGCGCTGAGCCGCCTGCCGTATTACCCCGGCTACGAATGGCGTCGGGCGGGGAGCGATATTGTGCTGATCGCGGTGGGGAGTGGGATTGTTTATGAGGTGTTGGAGGGGGTGTTGTAGTCGGTTGGTAGGAATCAGGCCTACCTGGTAAAAGCACGGCCTGCCTGACGGCAGGCCGTCACCGGCCCGCACACAAAATATCTGACAGTCCCTCGTCCAGTGAGCCTGCCACTGTCCGGCCGTGACTTTCGATATACGAGACGCCACCGGCGATCCTGTAGTCTTTACCGTCTACACCACAGCTGACCCGGTCGCCTTCACGAGCGTGGGCGATGCCGAACATCATGACGCGTGTATCGGCTTCCTTTACTTTGCCACCGCAGGTGGTCTTGTCTCCCAAAACAATGAAATGCCCTTTGGCCATTGGTTGAACTCCTTGTCTATTGGTGCGCACAGCGCACAGCCATTAACGATGCGCTGCATCGACTGAGGCTTAAGTTGGCCTTCGCCAAGGAGTTGTGAACAGATGGAATTCAAAGCACCAGAGATCAAAAGGACGCGTCCTACGCGTTCTGAAGAATTGGGTGTAGGGCCTGCGTAGGGGGTGTTACTGCGATAGTGATTAGCCAAATAAAAACCCCGATGGGTTTGATCACCCATCGGGGTTTTTTCTGTTTCGTACGTCAGCGCGTCCGTCGGTGTTGCTTGGCAATAATCGCTGCCATTTCCGGTTCGTCCAGATGATCCATTGCACGCTCTACCAGCAGGTGCACACCTTCGGCCATCCGGCTGAGCGCCAAGGCCACGGAACGGCGTGAGCCGTCGACATCGTCGGCGAGGTCGGCAGCGATGGCGCTGATGGACAGCAGGTCTTCCGAGGCGTTGGCCAGGAGTGCATCGGTGTTGATGTCCGGGCACACGCTGAAGAGCTGGCCGTTGCGTTTGGGCGGGTTTTTTTCGGGAGGCGGGAAGTGATGGTCGAGGGCGCGTTCGGCGGCTTCGTGGAGTTTCTTCGAGTCGAGGTTTTCGTACGGCGATGCCGGATCGGTGTCCGGCGGATTTGGTGTGACCTTGAACATTTGCATTCACCGAGTTGTGAGGCCAACACCATTTCGCTTGCTTCGAAAAGGGTGGCAGCTGTGTATAGGTGTGCAAGACCGGACTCGGTAAACCGGCAGACCCGAAGGCCTCCCACACACAGCCGCCATAACGGTTCGCGAGCATAAGAAAACGCTCGCTGAATAGCTATAACCGAATGTATGCCGAGTACGGACTTGCACGTCCGTGTCACCGTTTGCGATGACACGGAGAGGTTAGCCGCAGGCGTGTGGGGTGCCTAGTTCATGGGTAGCTCGACATCGCGAAGGAAATTTCCGAGAAGACTGAGAGGATTGGTATTTCATTTGCCAATCCATCTGCGTTCGACTTGCTCACAGACCCACCGAACCTCACTATAAAGAAAGTGTTGTAGCTTTGATCGAGATGACTGTTCGTTGTTGCTGGTAAGGCGGTGGGCGACGCTCCGCCAGTATCGGCCGATCATCGATCACGGGTTTGCTTGCATAATAACGGCGAGCCTCGGTCTCGAGCGGTTTGGTTTTTTGGGCAATAGCGCAGTGGAATCTAAAGCGGATTGGCTATGACGGATAACAGACAGCTTTATGTCTTATGCGATACAAACGCGGCAGTTCGCGACGCGCACCTCTTTCGAAAAAAAGGTGGGCCGCAATTAATTGCCATGCTACGGGCCAAGAAAGCCAAGCTCGTGGTGCCCGAAGTGCTTCGGATGGAATACATCAATCAGTTCGTCCAGGCTGGGGATGAAGCTCTCAAATCAGCAACGAAGGACTTGGACAAGCTAAAGACATTCTGTGGATATGACTTCAGCAAATTTCTGCCGAAGCCTCAATTCGGAGAAGCCCAAGCGCTGGAAATCTTGGCTCAGCTCGAAGATGTCATCCATATCATCCCGACTACCCCAGAGCTCAAGGTTGCTGCGGCCGACCGCTCGATCAATGGTGTTCGACCAACTTCTAAGACGGACCATGGCTATAAAGATTGCCTCATATGGGAGGGCTTACTGACCCTACCGGAAGGTTCTGAGGTGATTCTGCTGTCACGTGACGAGGCAGCTTTTTTCGATGGGGAAAAACTTGCTTCCAATCTGGGAAAGGAAGCTGAAGAGAAAGGTCTAGATCTAACGGCATACAGCACCACCAAAAATCCGACATTGATGCCATTGATCAACGTATTGAAAGAGAGATTTGCTGACATCTCTGCGTCAGTTGTGGGCGATCTGCCTATGGGAGACCATCCAATCATTCGCGCACACATGCAGACAGAGCCGGTTGCGCCCGTGCTCCCAAATGATCCCAATGAGCATGCCCCCCAAGCTGCGCTCGGCGAGTCGGGTGAGCTCGAGGAGTTGTTCGCGAAACATACTAGAAATTTTGCTCTCCTAGATATGAAAGCATTTGGGTTTGTTAGTTACCTGAGAAGCACGGGTAAGCAAGCGTTGTTAGGTCTTCTGGTGAAATCGGGTGCTGCAGATGAAGCATCGAGAAATACGCTCGAGCGATTAGCACTTGCGGGATTGATAAAAGATACCGGTCACAACTATCTCGCTGTTGAAGGTCCAGCGGCCGATATGGCAGCACAGATGGTGGAACCGGAGATGATCAAACTCACAGGGTTGGGGAGCTGAAAACGTGGATTCCGATACCCGTATCAAAGTGTTGGGGCGCTTAGCTCAATCGAGGACGCCTGCTGCTGAGGAGGCCATCGGCCGCGCGTGTAATCTTGCATTCGCGACTCTGTTGGAGAGTAATGAGTACCAACCCCTAGAATTCAGCATCGAAGTGCTAATTACAGTGGGATTCAGGCGAAGCAAGGACGCAGTCTCTGCAATCGACAATTTCCTTCGGGCCGCAGAGTCCCGCAAATTGACTCATTCGGAAGAGTACGGCGCTTTAGCCGAAGCATTGTCGAAATACCACAACGTATACACGTTGATGTCCAAATGCATCGAGGTGCTGTCCGGGTTGCGCTATGTAGAGACGCCTGCAGTCGTCGATACCTTGCTCTGGCTGTCAACGCATTCTGATGAGTCGGTACGCAGGGACGCGATGTCGGCGTTGCGAGATCTAGCTCGATTCAACCTGAGAGTCTATTACGGTCAGGGGACAGATTCAGGTCGAGGGATAGGGGCGCAACCTCAATTGTTGCTCATCGCTGCCCTAGAGAAGATGAGTGATCAGGATTTAAAAATTTTCTTCTTTGGAGTGCTAACTCTCTTGGAAGGAATGTTGTCGACGTCGATGGAATCCGCCACGTGGTCGTCGTCTGCGGTAACTATGTCTAGGGCTACAGTGCCGGCAGATGAGGACGTCCTTTCTGTAAGAAAAAGGGGAATTTCCCTTCTCATAAAGCTATACGGTCTTTTTGAAATAAAGTCGCAGAAGCTGTCCATTATCAGAGCTTTGAATGCTGCGACGCGTGCAGAAATTATGGGGACCGTAGACGAGAACTTTATGAACATGGTCGCTGTGAACGCACAGGAGGTGCTGGCATTTTTTGCTCACATTGCCACGGTTGAAGACTTGCAGATAATCCAAAAGCTCGAGCACGACAGTTATTGGATTCAATATCACAGCCTATCTGAACAGGTGAGAGCAGCTGCGTTTCAGGTGAAAACAGTCATCGACGCAAATAAAGAGTATGCAATATACAAGATACTCATCGGATTTGAGGCGGTCTTCGGAGATTGGTCGAAGCCTAAGCGCGATGAATCCTTTGGAATTGGGTCCCAAGATTCAAGGGTGAAAGAGGCGCGGTTAATGGTGCCGAGAATCCCAGAAGAGGGGTTCGACGTGTGGCGTCGCAGAATACTGGTCTTCGCTAGAACTGAGTCGACCGACATGGCGACCTTCCCGGTCTTCTACGAGTTTCTCGGAGAAGTGGCCAGTCATTTTCCAGATTTTGCACTTGAGTTGATCACTAATGAGACTGACCAGCTATCGAAGTTTTTGATACCAATTTTACGTAGCCTTTGGGATGGTGACTGTCGCGAAAAGCTATTTTTACTCCTAAAAAAATGGGTGCATGAGGCGAGTTCAAACCAGGCTGACCTTCTCTACGCTTCTGCGAAATTCTTTTTATCTACTAAGAGTGTTGATGTTGACCTCTTGGGTCAGTTGCTCGACAAGGCAGTTGAGCTCAACGAGCCTATTGTTCTTCGCCAAATCGTTTCTGTTGCTATTGCGAGGTCTGTAACGAGTAGGGAGCGTAGCGAGCTGAAACCATTGTTCTTGAGGGCACTAGATTGTCTTACCAAGATAAACGACGCGAATTGGATCAGGGAAATCTGGTTCCGAGAGGAAGCAAAACAGATGGTCGCGGACCTCTCAGCAAAAGAGCGCCACGAAGTGATGAAGAACTTACGTCTTCTTCCCCAAATCGACTATCAATCCGAAGAATTGTTAGGCGTGATTGCGCGGGAGCATCCGCAAGTCGTCGTGGATTACCTCTGCGCACGTGTGTACCCATCTGATGAAGATGAAACGGTTCCTGTCGATAAATATGGTAGCGAATACGAGGAGGTACCATTTCAGTTCTATTCGCTTCAAGATTCGCTATCCAGTGACCCGGAGATGATTATTCGGAAGGTTTATGATTGCTACAGAAAAGACTCCTCACTATTCGAATTTAGAGGGGCGAAGCTTCTCCAAGCTATTTTTCCGCAGTTTTCGGAAGACTTTGAGACAGCACTGATACGATTGATTCGGGAGGGCGGCGATGCAGAGTTGGATTTCGCGGTGGGTATCCTCCGAGCTTACAGCGGAGAGACATTCATTCATCCGGTGGCAAGAGAACTGATCAAACGCTTGCCTCCTGATAGTCCTCTCATAATCGAAGTCGAGATAGCCCTTCAAAGTACCGGTGTGGTTTCCGGAGAATATGGGATGGCCGAAGCTTACGAAAGAAAACGTCTAGAGGTACTCGAATGGCTCCAAGATCCGGATAACAGTATTCGCACTTTTGCCGTCAAATACATATCGAGGCTTGAGGCGATGCGAGACAGTGAGCGCGCACGGGCTGAAGAGTCAGTTACCTTACGGAAATTCAACTACGGTGAGGATTAGCATCGCCGTCCACGTTGAGTTGTGCGGCTTTTGCCAATAGAGATGAGGGGCTGGAACGGGAGTTACGGGCGCCTCGTCATCTGCCCAAACATCTTTGGCCCGCGCTGCGCAAGGCACTGAGTTTCGATCCGGCGCAACGCGTCGCCACCGCCTTGGAGTTGTATGAAACCGTGAAGAAGCGACCATCTTGGAGGCTCATGCTGTTCACTTAGGCGACGCCCTGCACAATCAGCCTTTCGTGGCGAGGGAGCTTGCTCCCATCGGACTGCGCAACAGTCCTTTTTAGGGCCGCTTCGCACCCCAACGGGAGCAAGCTCCCTCGCCACCGGTACAGCGTTCGTTCTTAATTGAACTGCATTGAGCATCTTTGGGGGGTATAGCGGTACAGGATGAGGCTAAGGCAACTCCAACCCCCCAGCCGCCTTATGCAATTTCCTCAAATGCTCCCCAATCTGCTTCACATTCGCTTCGTTCGCCGCCATCTCCGCCGCTCGCTCTGGCTCCAGCAGCGCTCTGACTTCCTTATCCAGATCCCCGCTCAACACCAGCAGCTGTTTCTGCCGCTCGCTGCTTTCCGATTCCAGGCGTTGCCATTCATTCGGTTGTGGCAGGCCGTAGCCGCCGCTGCCGAGCAGTTCGGCCGGGCGGCTTAGGAAACCGCTGTTGTCGAGGATTTCCCGCAGGGTCTGGTTGGCTTTGTCCATGCCACCGTTCTTCAGTTCTCGGGCGCCCAGGTAGCGTTGTTTCACTTCATCCTGAGCCAGCAATAACTGGCGGCGGAAGCTGGCTTGTTCCAGCAGGAGCAGGGCGGCGCTGGTGCGCAGGTCGGCTTGTTCGAACCATTGGCGACGTTCCTGGGCTTTGAGGTCCAGCCAGTCCTCGACCTTGTCCTGTTTGATCGGCAGGCTTTTTCTCAGTACTTCGAACATCGCCTGGTAGCGATCGCGGAACGAGTCGAAGCGGTAGCCCATGCGCAGTGCTTCGCGAGGATCGTCCAGCACGCTGGTGTCCGCCAGGCCGCGGCCCTTGAGCACTTCGAGCAGGCCGTTGGGCATGATGTTGTCCAGGGCCACCAGTTTTGAATTGTTGGTGCCGCTGCGCAGTAATTTGAGTTCTTCCACGGCGCAGTTGTTGGACAGGAAGAAGTAGTTGCCGTCGTAGCTCCAGTGCATCTCTGCAGCGCGTTCCACCACGTTTTCGATCTCGCTGCGCGACAGGTTCAGGGGCACGGAGGCGAGGCTGCGCAGTTCGGTCTTGGTGTATTCGTCGATCACCTGGGCCAACGGCAGCACGAACAGGCGCGACGGGTATTTGCCCACCAGTCCGTCCCAGCTCGACAGTTGCACGTCGCCGACGAAGGCGCGGTAGGACAGCACCAGGTGCTGGTCCAGGTCCAATCTGCAGTCCGGCCCGCGTGGGCGTCCCGGGGCGCAGATCACCAGGCGCAACATGCTGTGGCCCCAGCGGCTGACCCAGTTCTGGTTGGCCTCGGCCAGCAGGTAGTCGACGGCATACACCCGCTCCGGGTCGACCTGGCCCAGTGGCGTCTTGGCGAAGTCATTACCGGCATTGAGGAAGGCGAAGGTTTTGTTGCACGCATCCTTGGCGGCGGGCGCCCAGCCGAAGTGCTCCTTGTAGTAGCGGTACAGGGCAGGGCGGCGGCAGGCGTAGGTCGGGTCGAGGAGGAAGTACTCCATGTTGACCGCAACGAATTCCTTGGGGCTGCTGGTTTCGTAGATGTCCGGGCTGCGGGCGATCTGGCGGTTGTGCTGCTCGCGCTCACCGCGACGGCCGACGTATTGCTGCCAGCCGGCGAGGTCTAGCAGGCGCGGGTCGTCACTGAGGGTAAAGCGGCGGCCGGATTGGCTGCGGCATTCGTCGGGGATGCCGATCAGGCCCGAAGTGCTGTCCAGTCGGTTGCAGCGTTGGATCAGTGCGCGCTCGTCCTGGGTCCACAGGCGTGAACGGTCATAAATGTGGGTCAGTTCATGCAGTACCGTGGCGAGCATTTCGCGGCGCACGGTGCCGTGGGGGCGGCAGGTCTTTTTAGTTGCTGCGGTGCCGTCGGTGAGGCTGGGCAGCAGCTTGCGATTCAGATCGAGTTCGGACACCAGCGACGCCTGGCCGTAGGCGTTGGCCGGCATGTCGTCGGTCCAGCCGACGTCGATGCGCCGGTCGAGTTGCTCGATGAAGCGCGGTGGCAATGCCTGCATGGCTTCATCGAGCAGCGCCTGACTGGCCTGCTGTTGCGAGGGGCTCAGGCCGTCGGTCTTGAGGTGCAATTCAAGGCCGGCGTGGGCGCTGTTGCCAAGCAGCAACAGCGCCCCGGCCAGCAGCCAGGCGAATACCGGCCTCACAGTGCGAGGATGGCTTCGGCAAGATCCTGATCACTGGCGTCCCGGGCTTCCGGTACGCGGGTGCGCAACATGTCGAGCGCCGCTTCCAGGTGTGCACCGCGGATGTCGCCATTGGTGGCGACGAAACTGGCGGCGTCGTCCTGGGCCTCACGGACGATTTTGGAGTCGCGAATCGATGTGGTGGTGTCAGAGGTGAAATCAAGCGTGCGCTGGGTGGCACGAATCAGGATGTTACTGGTGGCAACCAGGGTATGGGCCTGGGCCACGTCGGCCAACAACAGCAGGCCAAGGGTGGCGGCAATCAGCGGGCTACGCATGGAACGACTCCGGAAAAACGAGGGTTAACTATTGGACGAGAATTGCCTGTGCCAGTTCAAGGTCGCTGACATGAAGTTTTGGCTGGGTATGCCGCAAATATCGCAGGGCGGACTCCAGTTGTGCGCCTCTCAATTGACCGTCACTGGCGATGAATGCCGCGGCATCATCACGGGCGGCGATCAGCAGTTTATGGTCGAAGGGCGCTGCGGTCACCAGGGTTGTGGCATATCCGGTGGCGACGGTGCCTTGAGTCGAGAGGTTAAAGGCATCGAAGGCATGGGCCGAACCCGTACAGTTGGCCGCAAGAAAGGCTGAGGTGACGATCAGACGGGATAGAAAACGCATGAGGCTCGACGGTTGAAGGTGAGCCCCAAGGCTAGCGCAACGCCCGGTCTAGAGCCAGCGCCAATGCGGGGCACGGCCAGCGTGGCCCGCATCAGTACATAGGTTTAGATCGTCAGGATGGCTTGCGCCAGCTGTGCGTCGGTGGCGTTGAGCTGTGGCGCCTGGTGACGAATGTGATCCAGGGCGCTTTCCAGTTTGACGCCGCGGATGGCGCCTTCGCTGGCGACGAAGCTGGCGGCGTCGTCACGTGCGGCGAGCACGATTTTGTCATCGTGGAACGACGAGGTGACGTCGGACGTGGCATCGGAGGAAGACTTGAGTGCACCGACGACGGCATCGGTGGTCACGATGAAGCTGGTGGCATGGGCGTTGGCGGCCACGGCAAACAGGGCCGCAGCGCTGAGCAGGCGAAGACGGGACATGGGTGTTACTCCTTAGGGAAAACCGGGGGTAGGTGGCGCAGTGTCTGATGTCTCGGACGTCAGACGCTCACGGATCGCCACACACTTGGTTTGATAGTAGGCCTGAGCGTGTTATCGCGACAATCCACTCGTGCAGACGATAAAGCCAACTGTTGAACAGCGATCGGGGTATGGTTGTAACTGTTGCGGTTGATTTTATAAAAGCTAAAACTGTACCTGTTCAGGTGTTTACTGCCCCGAAACGACGAGACCCGTCGTGGTTTCCCACGACGGGTCTCGTTTGTTCAATTCGGGTTGCTGGCGATGGACCTTGAGGTCAGGGCCAGCGACGCTGACTTAGCGCCAGAACGGCTTGCTCAGCTCTTCGTAGCGTTGTGCTTCGCTGATACCGGCATCAGCCAGCAGACGCGAATCCAGGCGAGCCAGTTGGTGGCGGCTGGAGATGCGGCGCTGCCAAAGCATCAGGTTGGCGATAACGCGCAGAGGCATGGAAGCCTGGGTTTTTGCAGCAGTGTCTTGAAAGAACAGATCGGAACTGAGTGTACGTTCCATGGTTTTCATCCTTCCGCTTGTGGCGGGATTAGGTAGTGGTTTAACTGGTGCCCATCTTCCTCTTGTTTGCCTAGTCTCTGTAGATACAGTTCATCTGTATTGTGAGGGCTCAGTTAACTGTTTATAGGGGGTGTACTGGTCTAAATTGAGGCAACTGTACCTATCTGCATCATTATGGTGCGATTTCGCTACTTTTGAGGGTGGGCGTAGGACTTTTCGGTAGGAAATGACCGGTACAGCAGTACAGTTTTGTCTGGGTTTGTGCTGTCGAGCGACAGCTGACGAAACTGTGTTTGCATCAGCTGTTCTCTTCGCGCTTTACACGGCCAGCATGCGACCGGTTTCTTCCAGGTTCATGTGCCAACTGAGGGCATCGCGCAGGATGTGGGGAGTGTGGCCACCCAATGCGCAGGCAGCGGTGAAGTAGTCATTGAGTGCCTGGCGGAAATCCGGGTGCACGCAGTTGTCGATGATCGCGCGAGCCCGCTCCCGTGGCGCCAACCCACGCAAGTCGGCCAGGCCCACCTCTGTCACCAGGATGTCGACGTCATGTTCTGTATGGTCCACGTGGCTGACCATCGGCACGACACTGGAAATAGCGCCGCCCTTGGCGATGGACTTGGTCACGAAGACCGCCAGGTGCGCGTTGCGGGCAAAGTCCCCCGAGCCACCGATGCCATTCATCATGCGCGTACCGCAGACGTGGGTGGAGTTGACGTTGCCGTAGATGTCGAACTCAAGCGCCGTGTTGATGCCGATGATGCCCAGACGACGCACCACTTCCGGGTGGTTGGAGATTTCCTGCGGGCGCAGCACCAGTTTGTCCTTGTAGCGTTCCAGGTTGCCGAACACTTCGGCGGTGCGCCGGCTCGACAGGGTGATCGAACTGCCCGAGGCAAAGCTCAGCTTGCCGGCGTCGATCAGGTCGAAGGTCGAATCCTGCAGCACTTCGGAGTACATCGTCAGGTCTTCAAAGGGTGAGTCGATCAGGCCGCACATCACCGCGTTGGCGATGGTGCCGATCCCGGCCTGAAGCGGCCCGAGCTTGTTGGTCATGCGCCCGGCGTCCACTTCCTGCTTGAAGAAGCCGATCAGGTGGTCGGCGATGGCCTGGGTATCGACGTCCGGCGGCAGTACGGTGGAAGGGGAGTCGGATTGGTTGGTGATCACGATCGCCACGATCTTCTCCGGCGGAATCGGGATCGCGGTGCTGCCGATGCGATCATCGACCTTGACCAATGGAATCGGCGTACGGGTCGGACGATAGGTCGGTATATAGATGTCGTGCAGGCCTTCCAGGTTCGGGTTGTGCGCCAGGTTGATCTCAACGATCACCTGTTTGGCGAAAATCGCGAAACTGGCCGAGTTGCCCACGGACGTGGTCGGCACGATATGGCCCTGTTCGGTGATGGCCACCGCTTCGATGACCGCGATGTCCGGCAGCTTCAGTTGCTGGTTACGCAGTTGCTCCACGGTTTCCGAAAGATGCTGGTCGATGAACATCACCTCGCCGGCGTTGATCGCCTTGCGCAGCGTGCTGTCCACCTGGAAGGGCATGCGTCGGGACAGCACGCCAGCTTCAGTGAGCTGCTTGTCGAGGTCATTGCCCAGGCTGGCGCCGGTCATCAGGCTGATCTTCAGCGGGGTAATCTTGGCCCGTTCGGCCAGTGCGTGGGGCACGGCTTTGGCTTCGCCTGCGCGGGTGAAGCCGCTCATGCCGACGGTCATGCCGTCCTCAATCAGAGCGGCAGCCTCGGCGGCACTCATCACTTTTTGCAACAACGAAGGCAGGCGAATACGGTCACGGTACATGGATTGTTATCTCGGGAAACGGGTAGCTGGATGCGCAGTCTATTGAACTTCGCTGGCACCTGTCCCGCGACCAAGGTCGCAAAAGAGGCCTCTATTGCGGGCCTTTCAAGCAAAACACCATTACAGGTTCAGTAACAAAGCGGCTGTCCTTCCAGTGCGTTGCGCAAACTAAAACGCCCCGACGAATCGGGGCGTTTTGTAATGCCGACGGGAGTTATTCGACAGCTTTGACCATGTCTTCGATGACCTTTTTTGCGTCGCCGAACACCATCATGGTTTTGTCCAGGTAGAACAGTTCGTTGTCCAGGCCGGCATAGCCGCTGGCCATCGAGCGCTTGTTGACGATGATGGTCTTGGCCTTGAACGCTTCGAGAATCGGCATGCCGGCAATCGGCGATTTCGGATCGTTCTTGGCGGCGGGGTTGACCACGTCGTTGGCGCCGAGCACCAGTACCACGTCGGCCTGACCGAACTCGGAGTTGATGTCTTCCATCTCGAACACCTGGTCGTAAGGCACTTCGGCCTCGGCCAGCAATACGTTCATGTGGCCAGGCATGCGACCGGCAACCGGGTGGATCGCGTACTTCACGGTCACGCCGCGATGGGTCAGTTTCTCGGTCAGTTCCTTCAGCGCATGCTGGGCCCGTGCCACTGCCAGTCCGTAGCCCGGGACGATGATCACGGTATCGGCGTTGGTCAGCAGGAAGGTGGCGTCGTCCGCCGAACCGGATTTCACCGGGCGGGCTTCCTTCGCGCCGGCCGGGCCTGCATCGGCAGTGTTGCCGAAACCGCCGAGCAGTACATTAAAGAAGGAACGGTTCATCGCCTTGCACATGATGTACGACAGAATCGCACCGGACGAACCCACCAAAGAGCCCGCGATGATCAACATCGAGTTGTTCAGCGAGAAGCCGATACCTGCCGCCGCCCAGCCGGAGTAGCTGTTGAGCATCGACACCACCACCGGCATGTCGGCACCGCCGATCGGGATGATGATCAGTACACCCATGACGAACGCCAGGGCCAGCATCAGTGCGAACGCTGTGAGGTTGCCGGTGAACATGAAGGTCAGGCCGAGTGCCAGTGTCGCCAAGCCCAATACGGCGTTCAGCTTATGTTGCCCCGAGAACTGTACGGGTGCGCCCTGGAACAGGCGGAACTTGTACTTGCCCGACAGCTTGCCGAAAGCAATCACCGAACCGGAGAAGGTGATTGCACCGATCGCCGCGCCAAGGAACAGCTCCAGACGGTTACCCGCCGGAATCGAATCGCCCAGATGCTTGACGATGCCCAGCGATTGCGGCTCAACGACTGCTGCGATAGCGATGAACACCGCCGCCAGACCGATCATGCTGTGCATGAACGCAACCAGTTCCGGCATCTTGGTCATTTCAACGCGCTTGGCCATGATCGAGCCCGCCGTGCCGCCGATCAGCAGGCCGACGATGACGTAGCCGATGCCTGCCGTCGCGAGCTCAGCGCCCAATTTATAAATGAGGCCAATGGTGGTGACGATCGCCAGCGCCATGCCGAGCATGCCGAACAGGTTGCCGCGACGGGAGGTGGTGGGGTGCGACAGGCCTTTGAGGGCCTGGATGAAGCAGATGGACGCGATCAGATAGAGCGTCGTTACCAGGTTCATGCTCATTACTTCGGCGCCTCTTCTTTTGCGACTTTCGGGGCTTTTTTCTTGAACATCTCAAGCATGCGGCGGGTGACCAGGAAGCCACCGAACACGTTGACCGCCGCCAGGGCCACGGCCAGCGTGCCCATGGTCTTGCCCAATGGCGTGACGGTGAGGGCTGCTGCCAGCATGGCGCCGACGATCACGATCGCCGAGATGGCGTTGGTCACCGCCATCAGAGGCGTGTGCAGCGCAGGTGTTACGTTCCAGACCACGTGGTAACCGACATAAATCGCCAGCACGAAGATGATCAGGTTGTAGATACCGGGGGAGATAAGCTCTTCCATCGTCTGAATCCCTGCTTAGGCGTTTTTGCGGATGACTTGGCCGTCGCGGCACATCAGGCACGCGGCGACGATGTCGTCTTCGAGGTTGATCTCGAACTGGCCTTCCTTGGTGAAGACCAGTTTCAGGAAGTCCAGCAGGTTGCGGGCGTAGAGCGCCGAAGCATCAGCCGCCACTTCGCCTGCCAGATTGGTCGGGCCGACAATGGTCACGCCATTTTCGACAACGACCTGATCGGCCACGGTCAGCGGGCAGTTGCCGCCTTGGGCAGCGGCGAGGTCGATGACCACGGAGCCCGGCTTCATCTGCGCCACGGTTTCGGCGCTCAGCAAGGTTGGCGCCTTGCGGCCCGGAATCAGTGCGGTGGTGATGACGATGTCAGCCTGCTTGGCGCGCTCGTGCACCGCCACGGCCTGACGCTGCATCCAGCTGGCCGGCATGGGGCGCGCGTAACCGCCGACACCGACGGCGCATTCACGCTCTTCGTCGGTCTCGTAAGGCACGTCGACGAATTTGGCGCCCAGGGATTCGATCTGCTCTTTGACCGCAGGACGTACGTCCGAGGCTTCGATCACTGCACCCAGGCGTTTTGCCGTAGCGATCGCCTGCAACCCGGCCACACCGGCGCCGAGAATCAGCACGCGCGCGGCTTTCACGGTACCCGCAGCGGTCATCAGCATCGGCATGAAACGAGGGTAGTAGTGAGCGGCCAGCAACACGGCCTTGTAGCCGGCGATGTTGGCTTGGGATGACAGCACGTCCAGGCTCTGGGCGCGCGAGGTTCGCGGCGCGGCTTCCAAGGCAAAGGCGGTAATGCCGCACTCGGCCAGTTTGGCAATGGTTTCGTTACTGAACGGGTTGAGCATGCCCACCACAACGGTGCCGCTTTTGATCAGCGTCAGCTCGTTGTCGCTGGGAGCGACGACCTTGAGAATCAGCTCGGCACCCAACGCATCGCCGGCGCTGCCAATGGTTGCGCCTGCCGCTTCATAGGCACTGTCGACAACGCTGGCCTTGATGCCGGCGCCGCTCTGGACAGTGACCTTATGGCCCTGGCTGATCAGCTTCTTGATGGTTTCGGGGGTAGCAGCAACCCGCGTTTCACCCGTCTGGGTTTCGAGAGGAACACCAATGTGCACGTCAAATCTCCTGCGTGATCTTATTGAGTAAACCCATGCACTACGGATGGTGCGGCTGGGGCGGCCGATCAGCACGATCCCGCCAAATCAGGGCGGGGCGCGGCATTTTGCAGGCGAACTTTATGCCCTTCAAGGGATTATGACGTGTGACGCAAAATTAACTACAAGTCATCCCGTGACCGAATGTCGCATCAATACGGTTCAATCCCTTGTGGGGCGTGCCTTGTAAGCCGTTTTATCGAAATTCAGAAAATTACACATCGGCCATATGAATGATGCTGTATTGCTGCGTAAAAGTAGCGCAAAGCCATACCCACAGGCGCTTGTGGGACGTTTGTACCGCTTTTGAGTACAGTCGTCGAATATGCGACAAATACTTATATCTGTAGGGTTTTTATTTTGCTGACTACGAGGTCAGCTAATCGCTGTAAGCCTTTATTCTTCGACACTGTAGCTGTGAGCCTGGTTGACGAGCCAGTCCCGAAAAGCCCTTAAAGAGGCGGATTCGACCTTTCGCTCAGGAATCATCAGGTAATACGCCTTGATGCTGGAGAGCGCCTGAGGGTTGGCGATAACCAGTCTTTTCTCGGCCAATTCGCGCTGAATCAGAAACGGCGGGATCAAGGCGATCCCCATGTCGTGCATGGCGGCCTGAGCCAGCATGGAGAATAGCTCGTAGCGCGGACCTGTCATGTCGCGAGGGACATTCAGCTGTTGGGAGTCGAACCACTGGCGCCAGGCATAGGGGCGGGTGGTCTGTTGCAGCAGGGGCAGTTCTGCGATTTCGCTGGGTGTCAGATGAGTCTTTTTTCCCAGTAGGCTCGGGCTGCAGACGGGGAGAGGATGTTCGCCCATCAGGCGGTGGGATTCGGTACCCGACCAGTCGGCGTCGCCGAAGTAGATCGCTGCATCGAAGTCGGTGTCGGCGAACAGGAAGGGCCGTGTGCGGTTGGTCAGGTTGACCGTCACTTCCGGGTGTTTTTGCTGGAAGTCCTTGAGGCGAGGCAGCAGCCACTGTGTTCCGAAAGTCGGGACGACGGCCAGCTCGATCACGTTGGTGCCTTGCTGGCCCATCACGGAAAGCGTGTCTCGCTCGACCGCATCGAGTTGGGTGGCGACTCGGCGGCTGTAGGAAAGGCCCGCTTCGGTCAGCTTCACGCCGCGCCGGGAGCGTCGAAAAAGCTCGACACTGAGGAACTCCTCGAGACTGGCGATCTGGCGGCAGATCGCCCCTTGGGTCAGCGAAAGTTCCTGGGCTGCCTTGGTAAAGCTCTCGTGGCGTGCGGCCGCCTCAAAACTGACCAGGGCGGTAGTACTGGGTATCTTTCTGCGCATGTACGTCAACCTCACTAATGCATCGCCATTTTTGCCGTTTGCGACGTTACGGAGTGAGAAATTAGCACAACAGTATGCGAAATCCTCGTTTGCCCGGATGGCGAACCCGGCCTAGCATCAGTCCCACGTTATTTGACCCGTTTCGAGAGGACACACTCATGGCCGGTAAAGCTAGCTTCAACTGGATCGATCCCCTGCTGCTGGATCAACAGCTCACAGAAGAAGAGCGCATGATCCGTGACACCGCCGCGCAGTTCGCTCAGCAGAGCCTCGCGCCACGCATTCTCGAAGCGTTCCGCCATGAAAAGACCGACCCGGCAATCTTCCGCGAAATGGGTGAAGTAGGCCTGCTGGGTGCGACCATTCCTGAGCAATACGGGGGTAGCGGCCTGAACTACGTCAGCTACGGACTGATCGCTCGTGAGGTCGAGCGCATCGACTCCGGCTACCGTTCGATGATGAGTGTGCAGTCCTCACTCGTCATGGTGCCGATCAATGAGTTCGGTACCGAAGCCCAGAAGCAGAAGTACCTGCCGAAACTGGCGTCGGGCGAGTGGATCGGCTGCTTTGGCCTGACCGAGCCTAACCACGGTTCCGATCCGGGCGCGATGATCACCCGTGCTCGTAAAGTCGAAGGCGGCTACAGCCTGACCGGCAGCAAGATGTGGATCACCAACAGCCCGATCGCCGATGTGTTCGTGGTCTGGGGCAAGGACGATGCGGGCGACATCCGCGGCTTCGTGCTGGAGAAAGGCTGGAAAGGTCTGAGCGCTCCGGCGATTCACGGCAAGGTCGGCCTGCGGGCATCGATCACCGGCGAGATCGTGATGGATAACGTGTTCGTTCCGGAAGAGAACATCTTTCCGGATGTGCGTGGCTTGAAAGGTCCGTTCACCTGCTTGAACTCTGCCCGTTACGGCATCTCTTGGGGCGCGCTGGGTGCTGCCGAGTTCTGCTGGCACACCGCTCGCCAGTACACCCTGGATCGTCAGCAGTTCGGCCGTCCATTGGCTGCCACTCAGCTGATCCAGAAGAAGCTGGCCGACATGCAGACTGAGATCACCATGGCGCTGCAAGGCTGCCTGCGTCTGGGGCGCATGAAGGACGAAGGTACGGCGGCGGTTGAAATCACTTCGATGATGAAGCGCAACTCCTGCGGCAAGTCCCTGGATATTGCGCGCATGGCTCGCGATATGTTGGGCGGCAACGGTATCTCCGACGAATTCGGGGTTGCGCGCCACTTGGTCAACCTGGAAGTGGTGAATACCTATGAAGGTACTCATGACGTCCACGCGCTGATTCTCGGTCGTGCGCAGACCGGCATCCAGGCGTTCTATTAATAGGAGAACGCCATGGGCGCGCTATCGCATCTGCGGGTATTGGATTTGTCGCGGGTATTGGCCGGGCCGTGGGCCGGGCAGATTCTTGCGGACCTTGGCGCTGAGGTGATCAAGGTCGAGCGCCCGGGCAATGGTGATGACACGCGCGCCTGGGGCCCGCCTTTTCTTAAAGACGCCTATGGCGAGAACACCAGTGAGGCCGCCTATTACTTGTCGGCCAATCGCAACAAGCAATCGGTGACCATCGACTTCACGCGCCCGGAGGGGCAGAAGCTGGTGCGTGATCTGGCGGCCAAGTCGGACATTCTGATCGAGAACTTCAAGGTCGGTGGGTTGGCGGCGTATGGGCTGGATTACGACTCGCTGAAGGCGATCAACCCGAACCTGATTTATTGCTCGATTACCGGTTTCGGTCAAACCGGACCTTATGCCAAGCGCGCAGGGTATGACTTCATGATTCAGGGCCTGGGTGGCCTGATGAGTCTGACGGGGCGACCTGAGGGGGAGGAGGGTGCTGGGCCGGTGAAAGTCGGCGTGGCCCTGACCGACATTTTGACGGGGCTCTACTCGACCGTAGCGATCCTGGCGGCGCTTGCCCATCGGGAGCATGAGGGCGGTGGCCAGCACATCGATATGGCGTTGCTGGATGTTCAGGTGGCGTGTCTGGCCAACCAGGCGATGAACTATCTGACGACGGGCAATCCTCCCAAGCGTTTGGGTAACGCTCATCCAAACATCGTGCCCTATCAGGATTTTCCTACGGCCGATGGCGACTTCATCCTTACAGTGGGTAATGACGGCCAGTTCCGCAAGTTCGCGGAAGTCGCCGGGCAGCCTCAATGGGCGGATGATCCGCGCTTTGTCACAAACAAGCTGCGGGTGGCGAATCGTGCGGAGCTTATTCCGCTGATCCGCCAAGCGACGGTATTCAAGACCACGGCTGAATGGGTGGCGCAGTTGGAGCAGGCCGGGGTGCCATGTGGCCCGATCAATGACCTGGCGCAGATGTTTGCAGATCCGCAGGTCAAGGCCCGGGGGTTGGCGATTGAGTTGCCGCACGCGTTGGCCGGGATGGTGCCGCAGGTGGCGAGTCCGATTCGCCTGTCGCAGACTCCGGTTGAATACCGTCGTGCACCACCATTGTTGGGTGAACATACGGTGGAGATCCTGCAGCGGGTGCTGGGGCTGGAGGCGGGGGCGGTCGCTGCGTTCAAAGAGTCCGGTGTGCTCTGAAGTTTCCTTCTATATAGACAGGCTGGCTTTGCTCCGTTGCAAATGGCGGGGGAGCAGGCTGTTTTCCTGTCTACTGTAAGTGATTGAAAGAAAACTGAAATTAAGTGTTGACGGCGAATTTTAGAAGCCTATAATTCGCCCC
>NZ_LYVP01000047.1 GCF_001984065.1 Pseudomonas sp. KK4 | reverse complement strand
CGGGGAGGGGGAGCCATCCCGCGCCGAGGCGTGGGATGGAATACGGCAGGTTCAGACTTTTCTGACGAACTCGGACTTGAGCTTCATCGGGCCGATGCCGTCAATCTTGCAGTCGATGTCATGGTCGCCATCGCACAGGCGGATGTTCTTGACCTTGGTGCCGACCTTGACCACCAGGGAGGTGCCCTTGACCTTGAGATCCTTGATCACGGTGATGGTGTCGCCGTCCTGCAGCACATTGCCGACCGAATCCTTTTTCACCGCGTCATCGGACGCCGTTTCGGCTTCGCCGTTGGCGGACCATTCGTGGGCGCACTCGGGGCAGATCAGCTGGGCGCCGTCTTCATAGGTGTATTCGCAATTGCATTTCGGGCAGGGTGGCAACGTGCTCACTAAGGCTCCTTGGATTCAGGATCGCTAAAAAGCGCACATTGTATAGGGTTTTACGAAGGAGGGGGCGGGAGGCGCAACGCTGATGTGGGAGCGGGCTTGCTCGCGAAAGCGTCAGATCAGCCAACATCTTGTCGACGGTCAGTCCGCATTCGCGAGCAAGCCCGCTCCCAGAGGGGATTTTTCGATATCAGTGCGTGCGGGCGACCGCAAACTCGCTCAGTTCCACCAGGGCATCGCGGTATTCGCTGGCCGGCAGCGCTTCGAGGCACTGGATCGCGCGGGCTACGTAATCGCGGGCCAGTTGCGCGGTGTACTCCAGCGAGCCGGAGGCTTCCACGGCTTCGCGGATGCTTTCCAGGTCTTCGATGCCACCTTTCTGGATCGCCTTGCGCACCAGGGCAGCCTGCTCGGGCGTGCCTTCGCGCATGGTGTAGATCAGCGGCAGGGTCGGCTTGCCTTCGGCCAGATCGTCGCCGACGTTCTTGCCCAGGGTTTCGGCATCGCCCTTGTAATCCAGCAGGTCGTCGACCAGTTGGAACGCCACGCCCAGGTGGTCGCCGAAGGTGCGCAGGGCCTCGGCCTGTTCAGGCGTGGCTTCGCACAGGGCCGCGGCGCTGTGGGTGGAGGCTTCGAAGAGCATCGCGGTCTTGCCGCGGATGACTTCCATGTAGGTTTCTTCGGTGGTGCTGGCGTCGCGGACCTTCGACAGCTGCAGCACTTCGCCTTCGGCGATGATGCGCGTGGCCTGGGAGAGGATCTTCATCACCGGCATGGAGCCCAGTTCGACCATCATTTCGAAGGAGCGCGAGTACAGGAAGTCGCCCACCAGCACGCTGGGCGCATTGCCCCACATGGCGTTGGCGGTCGAGCGGCCACGACGCATGCCCGACATGTCGACCACGTCGTCGTGCAGCAGGGTCGCGGTGTGCAGAAATTCGATGGTTGCAGCCAGCAGGCGCAGGTCGTCGCCTTCGCGACCCAGTGCCTTGCCACACAGCAGTACCAATAAAGGACGAAGGCGTTTGCCGCCGGCCGAGGTGATGTAGTCGCCGATTTTCGATACCAGCGGCACTCGGGAAGTCAGCTGCTTCTTGATGATGCCGTCGACGGCGCTAAAATCGTCCGCGACCGCGCGGTAGAAAGCTTGGGGTTGCATCAGCGACAGTCGCTCCAGAAGGGTTGCGCGGCATGCTAGGACCCACGTCCGGGCCTGTCAAGGCGCGATGGACGGCCTATTGCAAGGCGCCCGTGCCTTGCGTACAATCGCGCACCCTGAACTTCCTGGGCAGCACCTGCCTTACGCAATTGCAAGCGGGCCTTCCAGCCCCATGCAGCCATGCCAGCCAATACCTCTTCTTATAAAGAGCTGGGTGAGCAGGATTATCGGAGAAATACCATGTCTTATGCAGTAATCGTTACTGGCGGCAAGCAGTACAAAGTCGCCCCGGGTGAATACCTGAAGATCGAAAAACTGGAAGTCGCTACCGGCGAATCCGTTACCTTTGATCGCGTTCTGTTGGTTGCCAATGGCGACGACGTGAATATCGGTGCTCCAGTTGTTGCCGGCGCTACCGTTGTGGCTGAAGTGATCTCCCAAGGTCGTCACGATAAAGTCCGCATCATCAAGTTCCGTCGCCGTAAGCACCACATGAAGCGTATGGGCCACCGCCAGTGGTACACCGAGATCAAAATCACCGGTATTCAGGCTTAATTTCAGCCTAATTCCTCACTAGGAGAATTGAACTCATGGCACACAAAAAAGCTGGTGGTAGTACCCGTAACGGTCGCGACTCAGAAGCCAAACGCCTTGGCGTGAAGATGTATGGCGGCCAGGCTATCAAAGCGGGCAACATCATCGTGCGTCAGCGCGGCACCCAATTCCACGCTGGCTACGGCGTTGGCATGGGTAAAGATCACACCCTCTTCGCTAAAGTCGAAGGCGTGATCAAGTTCGAAGTAAAAGGCGCCTTCGGTCGTCGTTACGTGAGCGTAGTCGCAGCTTAATTGCGCGATCGCTGGAAAAGCCCTGTCTCGCGACGGGGCTTTTTCGTTTGTGGGGTGAGTCTCTTGCAAAACTGTTTGTATGGGCTGTCGGCGCGCTGTATTGCGGTCGTTGATTGAGGTCGCTGCGCTCATTTTTGCAAGAGTCTTATGTCTAGGTTTTTTCGGCTCGTCCGTATGGCGAGAGGCGTTTTGTTATGAAGTTTGTTGATGAAGTATCGATCCGAGTAAAGGCTGGCGACGGCGGTAACGGATGCATGAGTTTCCGTCGCGAAAAATTCATCGAAAACGGTGGTCCGAACGGTGGTGACGGCGGTGATGGCGGCTCGGTCTACATGATCGCCGACGAAAACCTCAACACCCTGGTGGACTACCGTTACACCCGGCACTTCGATGCCGAGCGTGGCTCCAACGGCGGCAGCACCGACTGCACCGGCAAGAAAGGTGAGGATCTGGTGCTGCGCGTACCGGTCGGCACCACCGTGATCGACTCCGCAACCCAGGAAGTGATCGGCGACCTGACCAAGGCCGGGCAGAAACTGCTGGTGGCTCATGGCGGCTGGCACGGTCTGGGCAACACCCGTTTCAAATCCAGTACCAATCGTGCGCCACGCCAGACCACGCCGGGCAAGCCGGGCGAGCAGCGTGACCTCAAGCTGGAAATGAAAGTGCTGGCGGACGTCGGTCTGCTGGGTTTGCCGAACGCAGGCAAGAGCACCTTCATCCGTTCGGTGTCGGCCGCCAAGCCGAAAGTCGCCGATTACCCGTTCACCACCCTGGTGCCAAACCTGGGTGTGGTCAGCGTCGACCGCTGGAAAAGCTTCGTGGTCGCGGACATCCCGGGTCTGATCGAAGGGGCTTCCGATGGCGCAGGCCTAGGGATTCGCTTCCTCAAGCACTTGTCGCGTACCCGTCTGCTGCTGCACCTCGTCGACATGGCGCCACTGGATGACACCAGTGCTCCGGACGCTGCCGAAGTCATCGTCAATGAGCTGACCAAGTTCAGTCCGTCCCTGGCTGAGCGCGATCGCTGGTTGATCCTGAACAAGTGCGACCAGATCCTCGAAGAAGAGCACGATGCTCGCGTCAAGGAAATCGTCGATCGCCTGGAATGGACCGGCCCGGTGTACGTGATCTCGGCCATCGCCAAGCAGAACACCGAGCGTCTGTGCCACGACATCATGCGTTACCTGGAAGATCGCGCCGATCGCCTGGCCAACGACCCTGCCTACAAGGAAGAGCTGGCCGATCTCGATCAGCGCATCGAAGACGAAGCCCGTGCACAACTGCAGGCGCTGGACGATCAGCGTGCCCTGCGTCGCAGCGGCGTGAAGTCGGTCCACGACATCGGTGACGATGATTGGGACGAAGAAGATGTGGATGACGAGGACGGTCCGGAAATCATTTACGTGCGTGACTGATTCGTTGCGATAAACTTAAGCGCCGCTCAATCGAGCGGCGTTTTGGTATCTGGAAATCGATCGTTGGTCACGAATAACCACGAATAATGTCATGGGCAGCGCTGGGTCGCGCTGTTCCTCAAGCTAAGGTTGAAGATGATGCGGAGCAAGGTGACAGGTGCGCAGCGTTGGGTCGTGAAAATCGGCAGCGCTTTGCTGACGGCGGACGGCAAGGGTCTGGATCGCGCGGCAATGGGTGTCTGGGTTGAACAGATGGTGGCCTTGCATGAGGCAGGCGTCGAACTGGTGCTGGTGTCCTCCGGTGCGGTGGCGGCCGGTATGAGTCGTCTGGGCTGGACCTCGCGACCCAGTGCGATGCACGAGCTCCAGGCGGCCGCTGCAATTGGTCAGATGGGGTTGGTGCAGGCTTGGGAATCGAGCTTTGCCGAGCATGGCCGGCACACGGCGCAGATTCTGCTCACCCACGATGACCTGTCCGATCGCAAGCGCTACCTGAACGCCCGCAGCACTTTGCGCGCCTTGGTCGAATTGAAAGTGATTCCGGTGATCAACGAAAACGACACGGTGGTCACCGACGAAATCCGTTTCGGCGACAACGACACTCTGGCGGCGCTGGTGGCCAACCTGGTCGAGGCGGATTTGCTGGTGATCCTGACGGATCGCGACGGCATGTTCGACGCTGACCCGCGCAACAATCCCGATGCTCAGCTGATTTACGAAGCGCGGGCCGATGATCCGGCGCTGGATGCAGTGGCGGGTGGCACCGGTGGCGCATTGGGGCGCGGCGGCATGCAGACCAAGCTGCGCGCGGCACGGCTGGCGGCGCGGTCTGGGGCGCATACGATCATTGTCGGCGGGCGCCTGGAGCGAGTGCTGGATCGTCTGAAGGCGGGCGAGCGTATCGGTACGCTGCTGTCGCCTGAGCGCGGCATGCTGGCGGCGCGCAAGCAGTGGCTGGCGGGGCATCTGCAAACCCGCGGCACCCTGGTGCTGGATGCGGGGGCTGTGACGGCGTTGTCTCAGGGCAACAAGAGTTTGCTGCCGGTGGGTGTGAAGCTGGTCCAGGGCAGTTTCCGCCGTGGCGAGATGGTGGTGTGCGTAGCGCCGGACGGTCGGGAAATTGCCCGTGGCCTGGCTAACTACAGTGCACTGGAGGCGCAAAAAATCATCGGTCAGTCCTCTGATGCGATTGTCGGTCTATTGGGTTACATGGCTGAGCCGGAACTGGTTCACCGCGATAACCTGATCCTGGTCTGAAGGAATACCTGAATGCGTGTGGCAAAAGGATTGTTGGGCCTGCTGATGGCGCTGCCACTGCTGGCTTCGGCCGAGGAGATCGGTCAGGTGTCGACGGTGTTCAAGTTTGTCGGGCCGAACGACCGGATCGTGGTCGAGGCGTTCGATGATCCGAAAGTCGACGGAGTGACCTGCTACCTGTCGCGCGCCAAGACTGGTGGTGTAAAGGGTGGGTTGGGCCTGGCCGAAGATCGTGCCGAGGCTTCCATTGCCTGTCGCCAGGTCGGGCCGATCAACTTCAAGGGCGAGTTGAAAGATGGCGATGAGGTGTTCAAGGAGCGCACCTCGCTGGTGTTCAAAACCATGCAGGTGGTGCGTTTTCTCGACAAGAAGCGCAATACCCTGGTGTATCTGGTGTACAGCGATCGCCTGATCGAGGGCAGCCCGCAGAATGCGGTGACAGCGATCCCGATTTTGCCGTGGGCTCAGCATTAATCCGGAGATTGTCTTCGCGGGCAAGCCTCGCTCCTGCAGGGTATGAAATCGTAGGAACAAGGCTTGCCCGCGAAGGCGTCGGATCTGGTGCGCACAAATCACAGGCAATAAAAAACCGACCCTGAGGTCGGTTTTTTAATGAACGAGTCGCTTAGGCAGCAGCGGCAACGTTCAGGGCCTTTACGTGGCCATTCAGGCGGCTCTTATGGCGAGCAGCCTTGTTCTTGTGGATGATGCCTTTATCGGCCATACGGTCGATAACTGGCACAGCCAGAACGTAAGCAGCTTGTGCTTTGGCAGCGTCTTTTGCGTCGATGGCCTTAACTACGTTTTTGATGTAGGTACGGACCATGGAACGCAGGCTGGCGTTGTGGCTGCGACGCTTCTCAGCCTGTTTTGCACGTTTTTTGGCGGAAGGTGAGTTGGCCACCGTCGAGCTCCTCGAAAGACTTTTTAGGAAATAGCAAACAAAATAGGCCGCGAATCATGCCGATGAGTTGAAGTCTTGTCAAGGGCGCTTGAAACGTTCCGCTAAGTGGTAGGCGTGGTGCGACGGGATATTTCTTTCCGGCGTGTGACCTGTAAACTCGCGAGCTTTGGCTCTGTGCTGTTGCGGCGCGGAGTATCGCACAAGTAGGCGCTCAGTTCGCCTGCTGTTTATCGACAGGCACAAACTCTTTCAATGAATCTGCTCAAATCGTTGGCCGCCGTCAGCTCTATCACGATGCTTTCCCGGATTCTCGGGTTTGTTCGTGACACCCTCATTGCGCGCACTTTCGGCGCGGGAATGGCGACCGACGCCTTCTTCATCGCCTTCAAATTGCCCAATCTGCTGCGACGAATCTTCGCCGAGGGCGCTTTTTCCCAAGCGTTCGTGCCGATTCTTGCTGAATACAAAAGCCAGAAGGGCGAGGAGGCGACGCGCACCTTCATTGCCTATGTTTCGGGCCTGTTGACCCTGGTTCTGGCGCTGGTCACCGCGCTGGGCATGCTCGCCGCACCGTGGGTCATCTGGGTAACGGCACCGGGTTTCACTGATACCCCGGAAAAATTCGAGCTGACCTCCAGCCTGTTGCGGGTGACCTTTCCCTACATCCTGTTGATCTCCCTGTCTTCATTGGCTGGCGCAATCCTCAATACGTACAACCGTTTTTCCGTGCCGGCCTTCGTGCCGACCCTGTTGAACGTCAGCATGATTGTCTTCGCATTGTTCCTGACCCCGTACTTCGATCCGCCCGTGATGGCCCTGGGTTGGGCGGTACTGGCCGGTGGCCTGGCGCAGTTGCTCTATCAGCTGCCGCACTTGAAAAAGATCGGCATGCTGGTGCTGCCGCGGCTCAATCTGCGCGATTCCGGCGTCTGGCGAGTGATGAGGCAGATGCTGCCGGCGATTCTCGGGGTGTCGGTCAGCCAGATTTCGCTGATCATCAACACCATTTTCGCTTCGTTCCTGGTGGCCGGGTCGGTGTCCTGGATGTACTACGCCGATCGCTTGATGGAGCTGCCCTCCGGCGTGCTGGGCGTGGCGTTGGGCACGATTCTGCTGCCGACCCTGGCCAAGACTTACGCTAGCAAGGATCGCCAGGAGTATTCACGGATTCTCGACTGGGGCCTGCGCCTGTGCTTCGTGCTGGTGCTGCCGTGCTCGCTGGCATTGGGGATCCTGGCCGAGCCGCTGACCGTTTCGCTGTTCCAGTACGGTCAGTTCGACGCGCATGACGCGGCCATGACCCAGCGGGCGTTGATCGCCTATTCCGTCGGTTTGCTGGGCATTATTGTGATCAAGGTGCTGGCGCCGGGCTTTTATGCGCAACAAAACATCCGTACTCCGGTGAAAATCGCCATTTTCACGCTGGTGGTCACGCAGTTGTTCAACCTGTTGTTGATCGGCCCGCTGGCCCATGCCGGCCTGGCGCTCGCCATCAGTGCCGGCGCCTGCCTCAATGCGGGGTTGCTCTTCTATCAATTGCGCAAGCAGCAGATGTACCAGCCGCAGCCAGGTTGGGCCAAGTTCGGCTTCAAACTGGTGGTCGCGGTGGCGATCATGTCGGCGGTGCTGCTGGCCGGGATGCATTTCATGCCGGCCTGGGGCGAAGGGCAGATGCTCGAGCGCTTTCTGCGCCTGGGGGTGCTGGTGGTTGCGGGTGTGGTGGCCTATTTCGGCATGTTAATGTTGATGGGCTTTCGCTTGCGCGACTTCAATCGCAAGGCGCTGGGTTGAGGATAAATCCTTGATAAGCAGGGGCGGGCCGGCATTTTTGTCGGCTCGTTTACTTTGGGTAGCGGTGTTGCCTGTCGTCGGCCGCCGGGTGTGGTTATAATCGACCACTTTATGAGCAAGAAGCGCGTTATGCAGCTGGTTCGAGGCCTCCACAATCTGCGCCCCCAGCATCGGGGCTGCGTCGCCACTATTGGCAACTTTGACGGTGTACACCGTGGCCACCAGGCTATCCTGGCGCGGCTGCGTGAGCGTGCGATCGAGTTGGGCGTACCCAGCTGCGTGGTGATTTTCGAGCCGCAGCCGCGGGAATTCTTCGCCCCCGATACGGCGCCGGCGCGCCTGGCCCGTCTGCGGGACAAACTGCAGCTGCTGGCCGCCGAAGGTGTCGACCGGGTCCTGTGCCTGGCGTTCAACCAGCGCCTGAGCAAGCTCAGCGCCAGCGAATTCGTCGATACCATCCTGGTGGACGGTCTCGGCGTACAGCACCTGGAAGTCGGTGATGACTTCCGCTTCGGCTGTGACCGGGTAGGGGATTTCGATTTCCTGCAACAGGCCGGTGCCATGCAGGGCTTCACCGTCGAGGCCGCTCAGACTGTCGAACTGGACGGCATCCGGGTCAGCAGCACCCAGGTGCGCAATGCGCTGGCCGCCGCTGATTTTGCCCTCGCCGAACGCTTGCTTGGCCGCCCGTACCGCATCGCCGGTCGCGTGTTGCACGGCCAGAAACTGGCGCGGCAACTGGGTACGCCCACCGCCAACATTCAACTCAAGCGACGTCGCGTACCGTTCACCGGGGTTTACCTGGTCAACGTCGAGATCGACGGCAAGATCTGGCCCGGCGTCGCCAATATCGGCGTACGGCCCACGGTCCAGGGGGATGGCAAGGCCCACCTCGAAGTACATCTTTTGGATTTTGCCGGCGATCTGTACGACCGGCGTTTAACGGTGGTTTTCCACCACAAGCTGCGTGAAGAGCAGCGTTTCGCCTCTCTGGAGGCGCTGAAAACGGCGATCAACGCGGATGTCGCCGCCGCCCGTGCACTAGCCGCACCTAGCGCCCATCGCTAATGAAGAGCCTTAAATGACCGACTATAAAGCCACGCTAAACCTTCCGGACACCGCCTTCCCAATGAAGGCCGGCCTGCCACAGCGCGAACCGCAGATTCTGCAGCGCTGGGACAGTATTGGCCTGTACGGAAAGTTGCGCGAGATTGGCAAGGATCGTCCGAAGTTCGTCCTGCACGACGGCCCTCCGTACGCCAACGGCACGATCCACATCGGTCACGCACTGAACAAGATTCTCAAGGACATGATCATCCGCTCGAAGACCCTGTCGGGCTTCGACGCGCCTTATGTTCCGGGCTGGGACTGCCATGGCCTGCCGATCGAACACAAGGTCGAAGTGACCCACGGCAAGAACCTGGGCGCGGACAAGACCCGCGAACTGTGCCGTGCCTACGCCACCGAGCAGATCGAAGGGCAGAAATCCGAATTCATCCGTCTGGGCGTGTTGGGCGATTTTGCCAACCCCTACAAGACCATGGACTTCAAGAACGAGGCCGGTGAAATCCGTGCCCTGGCCGAAATCGTCAAGGGCGGTTTCGTGTTCAAGGGCTTGAAGCCGGTGAACTGGTGCTTCGACTGCGGTTCGGCCCTGGCTGAAGCGGAAGTCGAGTACGAGAACAAGAAGTCCTCGACCATCGACGTCGCTTTCCCGATTGCCGATGAAGCCAAACTGGCTGCCGCCTTCGGTCTGCCGTCGCTGGCCAAGCCTGCTTCGATCGTGATCTGGACCACCACACCGTGGACCATCCCGGCCAACCAGGCGCTCAACGTTCACCCGGAATTCAACTACGCCCTGGTCGATGTCGGCGACAAGCTGCTGGTGCTGGCCGAAGAGCTGGTCGAGGCGTGCCTGGCCCGTTACAGCCTGCAAGGTTCGGTCATTGCGACCACCGCCGGTAAAGAACTGGAACTGATCAACTTCCGTCACCCGTTCTACGACCGCCTGTCGCCGGTGTACCTGGCCGATTACGTCGAACTGGGCGCCGGCACCGGCGTGGTTCACTCCGCCCCGGCCTACGGCGTGGACGACTTCGTGACCTGCAAGAAGTACGGCATGGTCAACGACGACATCCTCAACCCGGTGCAAAGCAACGGCGTGTACGTGCCATCGCTGGAATTCTTCGGCGGCCAGTTCATCTGGAAAGCCAACCCGGCCATCGTCGACAAACTGACCGAAGTCGGTGCGCTGCTGCACACCACCGTCATCGAACACAGCTACATGCACTGCTGGCGCCACAAGACTCCGCTGATCTACCGCGCCACCGCGCAGTGGTTCATCGGCATGGACAAGCAGCCGACCACCGGCGACACCCTGCGCCAGCGTTCGCTCAAAGCCATTGAAGAAACCAAGTTCGTCCCGGCCTGGGGCCAGGCGCGCCTGCATTCGATGATCGCCAACCGTCCGGACTGGTGCATCTCCCGCCAGCGCAACTGGGGCGTGCCGATCCCGTTCTTCCTGAACAAGGAAAGCGGCGAGTTGCACCCACGCACCGTCGAGCTGTTGGAAGAAGTCGCCAAACGCGTCGAAGGCGAGGGCATCGAAGCCTGGTTCAAGCTGGACGCCGCCGAACTGCTGGGCGATGAAGCGCCGCAGTACGACAAGATCAGCGACACCCTGGACGTCTGGTTCGACTCCGGTACCACCCACTGGCACGTCCTGCGCGGTTCGCACCCGATGGGCCACGAGACCGGACCGCGCGCCGACCTGTACCTGGAAGGTTCGGACCAACACCGCGGCTGGTTCCATTCGTCGCTGCTGACCGGTTGCGCCATCGACAACCACGCGCCGTACCGCGAGCTGCTGACCCACGGTTTCACCGTCGATGAGTCTGGCCGCAAGATGTCCAAGTCGCTGGGTAACGTCATTGCGCCGCAAAAGGTCAACGACACCCTGGGTGCCGACATCATGCGCCTATGGGTCGCCTCCACCGACTATTCCGGTGAAATGGCGGTCTCCGAGCAGATCCTGCAGCGCAGCGCGGACGCCTACCGGCGTATCCGTAACACCGCGCGCTTCCTGCTTTCCAACCTGACCGGCTTCAACCCGGCCACCGACCTGTTGCCGGCCGAAGAAATGCTGGCACTGGACCGTTGGGCCGTGGACCGTACCCTGCTGCTGCAACGCGAGCTGCAAGAGCATTACGGCGAGTACCGCTTCTGGAACGTCTACTCCAAGATCCACAACTTCTGCGTGCAGGAGCTGGGTGGTTTCTACCTGGACATCATCAAGGACCGCCAGTACACCACCGGCGCCGACAGCAAGGCCCGTCGTTCGTGCCAGACCGCGCTGTTCCACATCTCTGAAGCGCTGGTGCGCTGGATCGCGCCGATCCTGGCGTTCACCGCCGACGAGCTGTGGCAGTACCTGCCGGGCGAGCGCAACGAATCGGTGATGCTCAACACCTGGTACGAAGGCCTGACCGAGTTGCCGGAAGGCTTCGAGCTGGGGCGCGCCTACTGGGATCGCATCATGGAAGTGAAAGTGGCGGTCAACAAAGAGATGGAAATCCAGCGCGCGGCCAAGGCCGTGGGCGGCAACCTGCAAGCCGAAGTCACGCTGTTCGCCGAAGACGCGCTGAGCACCGACCTGGCCAAGCTGAGCAACGAACTGCGTTTTGTGCTGATCACATCCACCGCCAGCGTTGCGCCATTCATCAAGGCACCGCAAGACGCGGTCGTCACCGAAGTCAGCGGCCTGAAGCTGAAGATCGTCAAATCGGCCTTCGCCAAGTGCGCCCGTTGCTGGCACTGCCGTGAAGACGTCGGCGTGAACCCGGAGCATCCGGAAATCTGCGGTCGTTGCGTGGACAACATCAGCGGCGCCGGCGAGGTTCGTCACTATGCCTAATGCCGTTGGCCGTTTCGGACGGCTGAGCTGGCTTTGGTTGAGTTTGCTGGTCCTGGTCATCGACCAGGCCAGCAAGTTCTACTTCGAAGGCAAGCTCCAGATGTACCAGCAGATCGTGATCATCCCCGATTACTTCAGCTGGACCCTGGCCTATAACACCGGTGCGGCCTTCAGCTTCCTGGCCGACAGCTCCGGCTGGCAGCGCTGGCTGTTCGCCCTGATCGCCGTGGTGGTCAGTGCGGTGCTGGTGGTCTGGCTCAAGCGCCTGGGCCGTAACGAAACCTGGCTGGCCGTTGCCTTGGCACTGGTGCTGGGCGGCGCGCTGGGCAACCTCTATGACCGCATTGCCCTGGGCCATGTGATCGACTTCATTCTGGTGCACTGGCAGAACCGCTGGTACTTCCCTGCGTTCAACTTCGCCGACAGTGCAATCACTGTAGGCGCCGTGATGCTGGCACTGGATATGTTCAAAAGTAAAAAGACCGGAGAAGCCGTTCATGACTGAACAGGTATTGGCTGAACAACGTATTGGCCAGAACACGGAAGTCACCTTGCATTTCGCATTGCGCCTGGAGAACGGCGACACGGTGGACAGCACCTTCGACAAAGCCCCGGCGACCTTCAAGGTCGGTGACGGCAACCTCCTGCCAGGTTTCGAAGCGGCGCTGTTCGGTTTCAAGGCAGGGGACAAGCGTACCCTGAGCATCGAGCCGGAAAACGCGTTCGGTCAGCCCAACCCGCAAAACGTACAGATCATCCCGCGCTCGCAGTTCCAGGACATGGACCTGTCGCCGGGTTTGCTGGTGATCTTCAACGATGCGGCCAATACTGAGTTGCCGGGTGTGGTCAAAGAATTCGATGACGCGCAAGTGACCATCGACTTCAACCACCCGCTGGCTGGCAAGACATTGATCTTTGACGTGGAAATCATTTCCGTCAAAGCGCTGTAAAAATGTGGGAGCGGGCTTGCTCGCGAATGCGTTATCAACTGCGACTTCACTGTTGACGGATACACCGCCTTCGCGAGCAAGCCCGCTCCCACACATGGTTCTTCATTGTTTTCGCGCGCAAGACACGAGGCACAGCATGCAAATCAAACTCGCCAACCCCCGTGGCTTTTGCGCCGGTGTGGACCGGGCGATCGAAATCGTCAACCGCGCCCTGGAAGTCTTCGGGCCGCCGATCTATGTGCGCCACGAAGTGGTCCACAACAAATTCGTCGTCGAAGACCTGCGCAACCGTGGCGCGATCTTCGTCGAAGAGCTGGATCAGGTGCCGGACGATGTGATCGTCATCTTCAGTGCCCACGGCGTTTCCCAGGCAGTGCGCACCGAGGCCGCCGGCCGTGGCCTGAAAGTGTTCGATGCCACCTGCCCGCTGGTGACCAAGGTGCACATCGAAGTGGCGCGCTACAGCCGCGACGGTCGTGAATGCATCCTTATCGGCCACGCCGGTCACCCGGAAGTCGAAGGCACCATGGGCCAGTACGATGCCAGCAACGGCGGGGCGATCTATCTGGTCGAAGACGAGAAAGATGTCGCCGAACTGCAGGTGAACAACCCGGACAGACTGGCGTTCGTGACCCAGACCACCTTGTCCATGGACGATACCAGCCGCGTGATCGATGCCCTGCGTACGCGCTTCCCGGCCATCGGCGGTCCGCGCAAGGACGACATCTGCTACGCCACGCAAAACCGTCAGGACGCGGTCAAGCAACTGGCCGACGAGTGCGACGTGGTGCTGGTGGTCGGTAGCCCGAACAGTTCCAACTCCAATCGCCTGCGTGAATTGGCCGAGCGCATGGCCACCCCGGCGTACCTGATTGACGGTGCCGAAGACCTGCAGAAGAGCTGGTTCGACGGTGTCGAGCGTATCGGCATCACCGCGGGCGCTTCCGCCCCGGAAGTGCTGGTGCGTGGCGTGATCCAGCAATTGCAGGCCTGGGGCGCTACCGGCGCCGACGAATTGGCCGGTCGCGAAGAGAACATCACGTTCTCCATGCCCAAAGAGCTACGCGTCCGTTCCCTGCTCTGAGTCTTCGCCACCGATACACAGGGTCTGCTCAGTTCTTTTGCTGCGCAGGCTGACGTTACCGGTGCGGGCCAGTACCACTTGGTATTGGCTCTGCGGCTCTCGGGCCGAGCAAAAGTGTATTGTCCCCGCCTGAAAAGCCCCGCTCGGCAGCAATGGCTCCCCCAGACTGCTGAACCTCACAAAACTCCTGACCGGTCGATTGCCCACAACTGGCACTCGGGCGCTTCCCTGGCGTTCGATCAACAGCGGATTGCTGCTGTCTTCATGGCCCCTGCCATTGATATCCACGATCATCCGCCAACCTTGGCTCCAATCATCATTGATCGCGTGGACGAGCACCGTCTGATTGCGCAATATTGCCTCACTGCGCGCAGTACGCATCCCACTGACCAGTGACCTCGCCGCCTCCACGCGATAATTGGACTCCACCACCGCCGCAAACGCCGGACTGACCAAATGCAGAACAATCACGGCAATCGTCAGTCCCATGAGTAGTTCGATCAGGCTGAAACCTCGTTGATGCATGGCCTCTCCCTCCCTGGAGTGTGATGGCCCGTGCAATCCCTGCACGAGTAATGGCGAAACAATCTCGCCTCGGCGCTCGAATGTTCTAGCGTGTAAGGGCAGGTATAGCGGACGGCAACGGAGGGCATCGATGGATCATCGTACAAAAGGTTTCACGCTGATCGAGCTGCTGGTCGCCATCGCCGTTTTCCTGGTGTTGATTACCCTGGCGGTGCCGGCGTTCACCCGCTCCACCCAAGTGACCCAGGCCGACACCGAGATCGGTGACCTGCAGCGGGGCCTGAACTACGCCCGCCTCGAGGCGATCGACAGGGGGGTGACCACGCGGGTGCGGCCGACGGCGGGGGGCAGTGTCTGGACCGGGGAGTTGTCGGTGTATGACAGTACCGGCACCCCGGCCAATGTGTTGCGTGTTGTGCCGGCAATGAGCAGTGGTGCGACTCTGACGCTACCCTCAGGTGTAACCGCCATCGATTTCAACAACCTTGGCGGGCTGTCGTCATCGACGGCGGTGGTGATCAGCTATGTGCTGGGCACGCAAAGCAGGACGCTGAATGTGTGTTTGAACGGACGAATTCTATTGGGTGGAAGTTGCGGATGAGGCCATGGAGTAAAAGTGCACAGGACGGCATGACACTGATTGAAGTCCTGGTGGCATTGTTGATTCTCGGCATCGGGCTGTTGGGGGCGGCGGCGTTTCAACTCAACGCGCTCAAATACACCGACAGTGCACGCATGACCAGTCAGGCCAGTTTCGTCGCCTACGACATGATGGACCGCATTCGTGCAAACGCCGCCGCCGATTACACCGTGACACCACCGACCTCGGGCAACCTCAACGTCGCACGGGACCAGGACCTCTACGATTTCACCAACAACATCATCAGTTTCGGTGGCCCCACGGCCACCGGCAGCATCACCCTCAATCAGCGCGTGTATACCATCACCATCACTTGGGATGACTCCCGTGCCGCCAACAGCGCCAATACCCGTCGCAGCTTCGTGCTGACCAGTCGCGCCGCTGTCGACCCGGTAGCGACACCATGAACCGCCGCCAAAGAGGCTTCGGCCTGATCGAACTGCTGATTGCCCTGACCCTGAGCCTGATCGTGGTCCTGGGGGTGGTGCAGGTGTTCATCGCCGCGAAAAACACCTTCGTCAGCCAGAACAGCGCGGCAGCCATGCAAGAGGATGCGCGTTTTGTCTTGAGCAAGATGATCCAGGAAATCCGCATGGTCGGGATGTTCGGTTGCCTGGGGACGATCACCGATGCCAGCGCGGGGGGCAGCTTCAATGCCAGCCAGGTGACGCCTATCAGTTGGGATAACGCCAACCTCAAGTTGACCCTGGTGACGGCGGACATCGGCAATGGTGGCGGTACGCCGACCTGGACGGTGGTCTCCGATTGTCGAAACACGGCGACGGCCTATTCGAACCTGCAGGCGCCGGCGGCTGGCCAGATTGCGTTTCCGATTCGGCGAATCATCTACAGCCTGAAGAACGGCCAACTGACAATGGGTGTCGGCACCGGTACACCAGCCCAAGCGGTGCTGGTGGACAACGTCAGTGCCTTCAACGTGAGCTTCGGCCTGGCCAGTTCCGCCACCGATACCGCCGCTTCCACCTACAGCACCAATCCAACGGACCCTGCGCGGATTCGCAGCGTGCGGCTGAGTCTGACCCTCCTCGATCCGAACAACCGGGTGGGCAATCAAACCTTCAACGTGGTTGCCGCCTTGCGCAACCGCCTGCCATGAGGGGAGGGCCGATGATTGTTTCTTCGATAAGGGCGGGCTCCCAGCGCGGCATGGCGCTGCTGGTCACCCTGGTGTTCCTGCTGCTGCTGACCCTGATCGGGATTTCATCGATGCAGAACGCCACCCTGCAGGAAAAAATGGCCGGTAGCGTGAGCTCGCGCAATCAGTCGTTCCAGGTCGCGGAAGCGGCGCTGCGGGTGGGTGAAAGCGCGGTGCAACTCGACACCTTTACGTTGGCGGTGTGCAGCGGCACGACGCAATGCGCGCCACCGGCCGAGTCCTCCACGGTCAAGGCAGCGGGGCTCAATGCCACCTCGGGGGTGACCTGGGTTGCCACCGGCAATGGTTTTTACGGTGTGCAAAACATCGGAGCCTCCGTGACGGCGGTCAACGTGCCAAGCAATACCTCGGCAACGCTGTACCGGGTGACCGCGGTCGGCATCGCCGGCACTTCGCGCAGTGTGGTGGAGAGTATCTATGCGAAGTACTGAACGCATCTGGCGGCTGCTGTGCGGCTTGGTGCTGGGGCTGTATCTGTCGGCACCGGCCTATGCCTTCACGCCATCGGACTCGCCCTTGTTGAGCGCCGCGGCGGTTGCGCCGAACGTGATGCTGGTGATCGACGATTCCGGCAGCATGAATAACATCATCTGGGCGCCGGGCTTCGACCCCACGGTCAACCGGGCGCAGATCGCTATCTGCAGCTCCAACTCCCTGTGCATCAGCGGCCAGAACCTGGACATGAGCGATACCAACATCGCCCTGTCGAGCCTGAACCGCGGCGGTTGCTCGACCAGCGGCAACTGGTACGGGTTCTATCGCGGGTTCCTCGGGTTGACCCCGGTTTGCCTGAGGCTGCCCGACCCGGTGGGCAATGAAAATACCCGTTACACCGCCAACTACCTGGCCTACCTGCTGGGCCTGGCCAACGGTTCCAATCGCGACTTCACCACCGGGGCCAATGCGATCCCCAATGATTACCGCATCAGCGTGGCGCAGGACGTATCCACCAACCTCGTCACCAGCAATCGCAGCTTGCGTATCGGCCTGGCCACGTTCAACCCGGCCACCAGCAGCAACCCGGGCAATGGTGGCTTCATCGCCCGGTCGGTCAGCGATCTGTCGGTCGATGCCAACTACAACGCCCTGATCAATTCCATCAACGGCTTGAGTGCCGTGGCCAACACGCCGTTGGCGGAAACCTATTACGAAGTGACCCGCTACATGCGCGGCATGGCGCCGTACTACAACTCGACGCCCGCCACCTACACCAGCCCGATCCAGTATCGCTGCCAGAAAAACTACGGCGTGGTGATCACCGATGGCTTGCCCACCTATGACCGGACCTTCCCCACCAATGACCCGCTCGGCGGCAGCCGCCTGCCGAACTGGGACGGCAACAGCGCCAACGACGGCGACAACCTCAATGGGGACACGGAAGGCGACACGCTGTACCTGGATGACATCGCCAAGTTCGCCTTCGACATCGACATGCGCTCCACCGGCACGGACCTGGCGAACAAAAGCTGGAACGCCACGGATTTTCCCAAGCAGAACATGAACACCTACACCGTGGGGTTTACCGCGGCCAACCAGATGCTGTCCGATGCCGCCAGTTACGGGCAGGGCAAGTATTACCAGGCCACCGACAGCGCCGGGCTCAATGCCGCGCTGTCCTCGGCCTTGAGTGAAATCACCTCCAAGGCCGGTTCCGGCGGCAGTGGTGTCACCAGCGGCACGATTCTCGCCAGTGGCACCAGTTATTTCCAGACCAGCTATGACCCCAAGGACTGGCGCGGCACCATCAAGGCCTTTGGTTTCACCGCCAGTGGCGCGGTCAATACCGCGTCCGTGCTGTGGACCACTGACACGGCGATTGTGCCCAGTGCCACCGCGCCGACCTACCAATCCTGGAACAATCAGACCAACACGCCAGTCACCCTGGCTTACGCCAACTTGTCCACAGCCCAGCAGACCGTTCTGAACCAGGGATTGCCCACCGGCATCACCGGTGCCGATCTGGTGGAATGGAGCAAAGGTACCAACAAGAGTGGCCTCAAGGTACGCAGCGTGCTGCTGGGGGACATCGTCAATTCACCCCTGGTGTTGGCGTCACCTTCGGATCAAACAGCGTCCGACCTGTCGGGTGACACTTCGTACAGCACCTATCTGGCGACCAAGGCCAGCAATATGAATTCCAGCCTGGTGGTCAATGCCAACGATGGTTTTGTCAGCGTGATCAACTCAGCAAATGGCGCCCGGCGCTACGCCTACATGCCCTCCAGCGTGTTGCCATCGTTGCGCTATATCGCCGATCCCGCCTACATCAACGGCGTCAGTCATAAATTTCTGGTGGACGGGCAGGTGGGAGTGTTCGACGCCCAACTCAACAGTGCCTGGAAAACCCTCGCGCTCGGCGGGACGGGCGCTGGTGGGCGAACCTTCTATGCCCTGCAGCTGTTCGATGCCTCGGCAGGAAACGTGACCCGGGCGTTGTGGGAAATCAGCGCGCCGGCCACCGCCAGTACCGCCAACGCCTTCAATGACCTGGGTTATGCCTACGCCCGCCCGGAGGTGGCACGCCTGGCCGACGGTCGATGGGCGGCGTTCATTTCCAACGGGTACGGCAGTAACTCCGGGGTGGCGGCGCTGTACGTGGTGGACATACGCGACGGTTCGCTGATCAGGAAAATCGTCATCGACAGCACCGAGACCACTAATGGCTTGTCTTCGGTCAAGCTCAGGGTCAACTCGCAGAATGTGGTGCAGGCTGCATACGGCGGGGACTTGAAAGGGCGGCTATGGAAATTTGATTTGAGCAGCACCAGCACCGATAGCTGGGGCGTGGCTTTTGCCGGCAAGCCGTTGTTTACCACTGCTGGCGGCGCCACTCAGCCGATTACCGCGCAACCATTGCTGGCGGACAATTCGCTGGGAGGCAAAGTGATATTTTTCGGCACCGGCAAATTCAACGAAACGGCGGACAAGACCAACAAGGATCTGCAAGCGTTCTATGCAGTGTGGGACGCCGAGGGCGGTTCCGGACAGATCCCCCTGTCCAGTTTGCAGCCCCAGTCCGTGACCGGGGTGTTCTCCGGCGCCACAGGGCAATTCATCACCACCAGCCAGAACGAGGTGACGTACCCGGCGGAAAAAGGCTGGTACCTTCCGCTGGTGTACAACAACGCATTGACCGGCGAGCGGGTGATCAATCAGGCCAGCCTGGTGCTCGGGCGGATCGTGTTTACCACCGCCAGTGTGGATACCACCGACCCCTGCGCGAGCTTCGGCACCGGCAAACTGGTCGAACTGGATGCGTTCAGCGGTAAGATGCTCAATTACGCGGTACTCGACACCAACAACGATGGGGTGGTCGACAGCACCGACACGATCTCCAGCGGCGTGGTCTTTACCGGGGGCATTCCGACCCTCAATGCCATCGTCAATGGCGCGGCGCGCAAAATCGTGAACGATTCCAGTGGCGGCATTACCACACTGGTGGAAAAATCCGGCGGCGGCAGCCGTCGCATCATGTGGCGACAAATTCAGTAAGCGAGAGTTGAGGCATGCACAGATCCAACCGCGGTTTTACCCTGATCGAAATCATGATCGTGATTGCGATCATCGGGATTGTCATGACCATCGCTGCGCCGAGCTTCACCGAATACCTGAAGAAAGGCCGTCGTACCGAAGTGGCCGGCCTGCTCTCGGAACAGGCGCAGTTGCTCGAGCGTTTCTATTCGCAGAAAAATCTCTACACCGGTGTCGCGGGCCTCAGCGCAGGCAACGACTACTACAGCATCGTCCCGACGCTTACTGACCAGACTTTCCTGTTGACGGCGGTGCGCAAGGCCGGCACGAGCATGGCCACTGACAAGTGCGGCGATTTCACCATTACCAATACCGGCGTGCGTGGCATGGTCAATGCCACCGCGGGTCTGACCACAAAGGATTGCTGGGGTCGTTGAATTTCTTCGGGCGCCTTTTGCGCCCCCACTGTCTATTTATCGGTTGGATCAAAACATGATCAGGCAACAGCAAGTGGTGATCGTCGGTGGCGGGGTAATCGGCCTGCTGACGGCGTTCAATCTCGCATCCGAAGTACAGAGCGTCGTGCTGCTGGACCGTTCCGCTGTCGGTCAGGAGTCGTCCTGGGCGGGGGGCGGCATTGTTTCGCCGCTTTACCCCTGGCGTTACAACCCGGCGGTCACGGCGTTGGCCCATTGGTCCCAGGATTTTTATCCACAACTGGGCGAGCGTCTGTTTGCCGTCACCGGTGTGGATCCCGAAGTGCACACCACCGGCCTGTATTGGCTGGATCTGGATGACGAAGCCGAGGCGCTGGCTTGGGCTGCGCGGGAGAATCGCCCACTGCAGGCTGTGGATATCTCGGCGGCCCACGATGCGGTGCCGGTGCTGGGCGGTGGTTTTTCCCGGGCGATCTACATGGCCGACGTGGCCAACGTGCGCAATCCGCGACTGGTGAAATCCCTCAAGGCTGCACTCCAGGCGCTGCCGAACGTGACGATTCATGAGCAGTGCGAGGTCAGCGGGTTTATTCACGAAGGCGAAAAAGTAGTCGGTGTGCAGACGCCCACTGGCGCGATCCATGGCGATCAGGTGGTGCTGACGGCCGGCGCCTGGAGTGGCGATTTGCTCAAGAGCCTGGGCCTGGAATTGCCGGTGGAACCGGTGAAAGGGCAGATGATTCTGTACAAGTGCGCGGCGGATTTTCTGCCGAGCATGGTGCTGGCCAAGGGGCGCTATGCGATTCCCCGGCGCGACGGGCACATCCTGATTGGCAGTACCCTGGAGCACGAAGGTTACGACAAGACGCCCACCGATTCGGCGCTGGAAAGCCTCAAGGCGTCGGCGGTGGAGTTGATCCCGGCCCTGGCGGATGCCGAAGTGGTGGGGCATTGGGCGGGATTGAGACCGGGTTCGCCAGAGGGCATTCCCTATATTGGCCGGGTGCCGGGGTTTGAGGGCTTGTGGCTCAACTGCGGGCACTTCCGCAACGGGCTGGTGCTGGCGCCGGCGTCCTGTCAGTTGTTTGCCGATGTGATGTTGGGGCGGCAACCGATCATTGATCCGACGCCGTATGCGCCGACCGGGCGGCTTTGATTTCGAGATTTTTGGCGCCGGTCAGATGGCCTTCGCGAGCAAGCCCGCTCCCACACGGGGTTTGTGTTGTTTTCCCTCTTGGGTCGACACAGTTCCAATGTAGGAGCGGGCTTGCTCGCGAAGTGGCCCTCAATCCAGCCCCAATTTCTTGAGCCTGTAACGCATCGACCGAAATGAAAGATTCAATCGCTGAGCCGCCGCCGTGCGGTTCCAGCGGGTCTCTTCCAGCGCCTGCAGAATCAACTGACGCTCGACGTTCTCCAGATACGCTTCCAGGTTGTCGATCTGCGTAAGGTCCGGCAGGCCGGCCTCGGCGGCGCAGTTGCCTTCGGCCAGACGCAGGTCGCTGGCTTCGATCTGATTGTTCTCGCACAACGTGTGAGCCCGCTCGAGCATGTTCTCCAGTTCCCGCACATTGCCCGGGAAGCGGTAGCTTTTAAGCGCATCGAGGGCCTGCGGGTGCAGTTTTGCCGCAGCCTGGCCTGTGTCTGAAGCCAGGCGCTTGAGCACATGGCTGGCCAAGGTTTCGATATCGTCACGACGTTCGCGCAACGGCGGCACCCGCAGCTCGATCACGTTCAGGCGATAGTACAAATCCTGGCGGAAACGCTCGGCGCTGATTTCAGCGGCGAGGTCTTTGTGGGTGGCGCAAAGAATGCGCACATCGACCACTTCTTCCTGTTGCCCGCCGACGCTGCGTACGGCTTTCTCCTGGATCGCTCGCAGCAGTTTGACCTGCATCGGCAACGGCAGGTCAGCCACTT
This sequence comes from Pseudomonas sp. KK4, assembly GCF_001984065.1. GTDB lineage: Bacteria > Pseudomonadota > Gammaproteobacteria > Pseudomonadales > Pseudomonadaceae > Aquipseudomonas. The sequence continues at coordinate 20,980 of NZ_LYVP01000047.1, read as the reverse complement.
CGTCGAGAAACAGCGTGCCGCCATGGGCCGCCTGGAATAGCCCGGGCTTGTCTTCGATGGCGCCGCTGAAGCTGCCTTTGCGATGGCCGAAAAACTCGCTTTCCATCAGCTCCGACGGAATGGCGCCGCAGTTGACGGGCACGAAGGGTTGGTTGGCCCGAGGCCCTCGGTCATGGATCAGTCGGGCGACCAGTTCCTTGCCGCTGCCGGACTCGCCGCTGATGTACACCGGCGCCTGGCTGCGTGCCAGTTTGTCGATCTGCTTGCGCAGGTTGCGCATGGGCAATGAATCGCCCAGCAGGCGGCGATCGATGGCAATGCCTGGGGCGGGCAGCAGCAAGGCGCTGGTGACCAGTTCTCGCAGCCGCGTGAGGTCCACCGGTTTGCTCAGGAAGTCGAAGGCGCCGGCCTTGAGCGCGTTGATCGCGGTGTCCACATTGCCATAGGCGGTGATCATGGCCACCGGCACTTGCGGATAGCGTTGTTGAATATGTTGGACGAGCTCCAGACCCGTGCCGTCCGGCAGGCGCATGTCGGTCAGACACAGATCGAACGCCTCGCGCTTGAGGAGGGCCAGGGCCTCGGCCGCATTGCGGGCGCTGTAGGTGTCGAGTTTCATCCGTCCCAGGGTGATTTCCAGGAGTTCGCGGATATCGGGTTCGTCGTCGACGATCAGAACTTTTTGCCGTGGGCTGGTATTCAACTTTGTTTCCGTCCGTGAGCAAAGGTGATGCGAAAGCAGCCGCCGCCTTGGCGTGGTTTGAAGTCTAGGCGGGCCTGGTTGCTTTCGCACAGCTCACGGGACAGATAAAGCCCCAGGCCAGTGCCTTGATGACTGGTGGTGAAGAACGGCTCGAACAGCTGCGCCTGATGGTCCGGGGCCACGCCGGGGCCGTCGTCGAGGATTTCCAGAATCGGTAATTGGCTCTCTGGATCGACAAACAGCTCGAGCCAGACCTGCGCGCAGTCGTGGTTTTGCGCGCTGTGGCGCCAGGCATTGCGGATCAGGTTGTCGAGGATCTGCTGCAACTGGTTCGGGTCCATCAGGGTGGTGAAGTTTCCGTTATGGAGGTGCAGATGAACCTGCTGGCGCTCGTTGGCGCCCTCGCGAATTTCAGTGACGAACTGTTGCAGCCACGGCTTCAGGTCCAGCCGTTGCGCGATGGTTTGCTGGCGCCGGGACAGTTGCAGGACGTTTTCGATAACCCGATTCATTCGCTGAGAGTGATCCTGGATGATCTGCGTCAGACGTTGATCGGCGCCGCTCAGTTCCTCGGATTCTCGTAATAACTGCGCGGCATGACTGATGGCGCCCAGCGGGTTGCGGATTTCATGGGCGATACCCGCTGTCAGGCGCCCCAGGGCGGCGAGTTTCAGTTGCTGCGCCTGTTGGGCGATTTGCGCCAGGTCCTCGAGAAAAACCAGGGTCTGGTGGTGGGGGCTGGGGTCCAGTGCGATGAAGCTCGGTTGCAGTTCCACTCCGCTGTCAGTGACTTTGAGGCTTTGCGGGCGCAGCGTCGGGTTGCTCATCCACAGGTTCAGGCGATCCACCAGGTCGGGCAGATGATCGTCGATCAAGCTGCCCTGAAGGCGAGCGCTACCGAGCAATGACAGGGCGCTGTGGTTGGCCAATTGCACGCGTCGCTGTTCGTCGAGCACCAGGATGCCGGTGCGCATGCGTTGCAGGATCAGGGCGTTGAGCGCCTCCAGGCCGACGACTTCACTGGCTTTCTGCTCGGCCAGGGTTTCACTGACTTCCAGGCGCCGGATCAGGCCTTGCACCAGCAACGCCGCGGCGAAACACAGGGCGCCCAGGGTTCCGACCTGCAAGTAATCATTGGGGCTGGGAGGGTGGCTCAGGCTCAGCAGAAAACTCGAACCGACGATGCCGAGTGCACCGATCGCGGCTATCAGCAGGCCGATGCGTCTTCGCAGCAAAGTGTTGCCAATGGCCACCGAGACAATCAGCAAATTGCCGATTGCACTGCCCACGCCGCCGCCGGCATAAAAAAGGCCGCACAGCAGCAGGACATCAAGCAGCACCAGGCTGAACAGCTGCGCCGGGTGCCGGGTGTTCTCGAAGAACACCACCAACAGGATATTGAGCACCAGATACAACCAACTGCCACTGCGCAGCAGGTCGTCGTTGGCCGAGGTCAGCAACTGGTTGTCCAGGTTGCTGGAGATCAGCAGCACCAGAATGATGCCGACGCTTAAACGATAGAGGTGATAAAGGCGCAGCAGTCGCTGAGCCTGTTTGCCGCCGTGTCCGTGCGTCTCAGCGATCACTGGAACCGGGGCCTTGCTCCAGATGGGCCTGGCTGCAATACCATTGTTGTTGAAGGCTGATGGCGCGATCACGGGGCAGATGCACGCCGCAATGGGCACAGCGGACCATCGGCGCCGCTTCCAGCTCGGCGGATGATGTGGGGACGCCTGCCTGGCCCTTGTACTTGCGCCAGAACCACACGGCGGCGGCGATCACTGCGATCCAGAAGAGTAAACGAAGCATGATGAGCTGCTTTTTGGCTGATGAACCGGCAGTTTAGCCAAGGACATGACAGGCGCACAGCGCAATTGCGCGTGGCAAAAAACGCGCAATGAAAAAGGGAGGCCCCAGAGCCTCCCTTTTTCTTACCGCCGGTGGTGTCAGTCGAACACGCCGAAGGTCATGTAGCTGAACCAAGAGCGGTCTTCGTTGTTGCCCTCGGCTTCATGGTTCTCTTCTTCGATCACGTCACCGTCTGCATTTTTAGGCTTGAGCTCGTTCGGGATCGCATCCTTGGCATCCTGGAACTGCTTCTGCACGTCCTGGTTGGCGCGGGTTTCTCCCGGCGGCAGCGGTGGACGGGATTCGATCAGACCGAGAGTGGCCTTGCTCAACCACGAACGGTTGTCGGCTTCGGCGACCGATGGCACGAACTGACCGTCCACCAGGCTTGGGTGGTTCGGGTAGTTGAGCTTCAGGGTTTCCAGGCTGGTGGCCGCCAGCTCGTCCAGGTGCAGGCGCTGGTAGGCCTCGGTCATCACCGCCAGGCCATCACCGACCGAGGGGGTTTCCTGGAAGTTTTCCACCACGTAGCGACCACGGTTCGCCGCAGCGACATAGGCCTGACGGGTCAGGTAGTAGTCGGCCACGTGAATCTCGTAGGCGGCCAACAGGTTGCGCAGGTAGATCATGCGCTGCTTGGCGTCCGGCGCGTAGCGGCTGTTCGGGAAGCGGCTGGTCAGCTGGGCGAACTCGTTGTAGGAGTCGCGAGCGGCGCCCGGGTCACGCTTGGTCATGTCCAGCGGCAGGAAGCGCGACAGCAGGCCGACGTCCTGGTCGAAGGAGGTCAGGCCCTTGAGGTAGTAGGCGTAATCGACGTTCGGATGCTGTGGGTGCAGGCGAATGAAGCGCTCGGCAGCAGCCTTGGCAGCCTCAGGCTCAGCGTTCTTGTAGTTGGCGTAGATGAGTTCCAGTTGCGCCTGATCGGCATAGCGGCCGAACGGATAGCGCGATTCCAGAGCCTTCAGCTTGGCGGTGGCGCTGGTGTAGCTGTTGTTGTCCAGGTCGGTCTGAGCCTGTTGGTACAACTCGACTTCACTCAGGTTTTCGTCTACGACTTCCTTCGATGAGCAAGCAGCGGTCAATGCGAGGATGGCGATCAGCAGCAGGTGTTTCACTTGCATGGCGGCTTGCGTCCCTATGACGGCCGCTGTCTTGGGCGTGGCCGTCCTGTTATGATGAGCGCCCCGTTGAATAGCCTCGGGGCAAAAGACGCCGTATTTAACCACAAGCGCGCAGCCGAAACCAAAGGCTGTGCCGACGCCTAGTCTGAGCATGTCCGATAAAATTGAACTTCGCGCAGAGGTGCCGTCCGAATTGGGCGGCCAACGCCTCGATCAAGTCGCCGCACAATTATTCGCTGAGCACTCGCGCTCGCGCCTTTCCGCCTGGATCAAAGACGGCCGCCTGACTGTGGATGGGGCAGTTATCCGCCCGCGAGACATCGTTCACGGCGGCGCCATTCTTGAACTCACTGCCGAGCAGGAAGCTCAGGGCGAATGGATCGCCCAGGACATCGAGCTGGACATCGTCTATGAAGACGACGACATCCTGGTGATCAACAAGCCTGCGGGCCTGGTGGTGCACCCGGCCGCCGGTCACGCCGATGGCACCCTGCTCAACGCCTTGCTGCACCACGTGCCGGACATCGTCAACGTGCCCCGCGCCGGTATTGTGCATCGTCTGGACAAGGACACCACCGGTCTGATGGTGGTGGCCAAGACCATTCAGGCGCAGACGCAACTGGTTACACAGCTGCAGAGCCGTAGCGTCAGCCGCATCTATGAGTGCATCGTGATTGGCGTGGTGACTGCCGGCGGCAAGATCAATGCGCCGATCGGTCGCCACGGCCAGCAGCGCCAGCGCATGGCGGTGATGGAAGGTGGCAAGCAGGCCGTCAGCCATTACCGCGTGCTGGAGCGCTTCCGCTCCCACACTCACGTGCGGGTCAAGCTGGAAACCGGTCGTACCCACCAGATTCGCGTGCACATGGCGCACATCAATTTCCCGTTGGTCGGCGACCCGGCCTACGGCGGTCGTTTCCGTATTCCGCCGGCGGCCAACCCGACCATGGTCGAATCGTTGAAAAACTTCCCGCGCCAGGCCCTGCATGCGCGGTTCCTGGAACTGGATCACCCGACCACCGGTAAACGCATGAGCTGGGAATCGCCGCTGCCGGAAGATTTCGTCTGGTTGCTCACACTGCTCAAGCAAGACCGCGAGGCGTTTGTCGGATGAGTGACTGGCTGATTCCAGACTGGCCCGCGCCGGCCGGGGTCAAAGCCTGTGTCACCACCCGTGCGGGCGGCGTCAGCCTGGCGCCGTTTGACAGCCTCAATCTGGGCGATCACGTCGACGACAGCCCTGAGGCTGTCGCCGAAAACCGCCGTCGTCTTACCGATCACTTTTCCATCCAGCCGGCCTGGTTAAAGCAGGTTCACGGCATTGTCGTGGCCCATGCCGACCCCGCTCAGGTGGTCGCTGCCGACGCCAGCTGGACGTCGACACCCGGTATCGCCTGCGCGGCAATGACAGCCGATTGCCTGCCAGCGTTGTTCTGTGACCGTGCCGGTACCCGTGTCGCAGCGGCCCATGCCGGGTGGCGCGGGCTGGCAGGGGGCGTGCTGGAAGCGACGCTCGATACGCTGGATGTGGCACCCCGGGACGTACTGGTCTGGCTCGGCCCGGCCATCGGCCCGCAAGCCTTTGAAGTCGGCCCCGAAGTGCGCGAGACCTTTGTCGAGCAATTGCCTGAGGCCGCCAAAGCCTTCGTGCCCGGTGCAAATGCGGGCAAATTCATGGCTGATATCTATGCGCTGGCGCGTTTGCGCCTGGCCGCTCGTGGCGTCACTGCCGTGTACGGTGGCGGTTTCTGCACTGTGAACGATCCCCGCTTCTTCTCCTACCGCCGTGCGTCTCGCACTGGCCGATTTGCCTCCCTTATCTGGCTCGACCGCTAGACTTGTCTGATCTGCATCAACGTCACGACGCTTGAAACTCCCAGAATCGACCACATCTATTGTGCTATCTGGCAGGTTTCTTCATTCAGGATGTTTTATAGGTCCGGCCTGCTCAAAAGGAAGGTGACCCATGCGTATAGACCGTTTAACCAGCAAGTTGCAGTTAGCCTTGTCCGACGCCCAATCCCTGGCCGTCGGTCATGACCATCCGGCCATCGAGCCGGCGCATCTGATGCAGGCTCTGCTCGAGCAGCAGGGTGGTTCGATCAAGCCTCTGCTGATGCAGGTGGGCTTTGACGTCAACAGCCTGCGTAAAGAGCTGACCAAAGAGCTCGATCAACTACCGAAAATCCAGAACCCGACCGGCGACGTCAACATGTCGCAGGATCTGGCGCGTCTGCTCAACCAGGCCGATCGTCTGGCCCAGCAGAAGGGCGACCAGTTCATCTCCAGCGAGTTGGTACTGCTCGCTGCCATGGACGAGAACAGCAAGCTCGGCAAGCTGTTGCTCGGGCAGGGCGTGAGCAAGAAGGCCCTGGAAAACGCCATCAACAACCTGCGCGGTGGTGAGGCGGTCAACGACGCCAACCACGAAGAAGCGCGCCAGGCCCTGGATAAATACACCGTCGACCTGACCAAGCGTGCCGAGGACGGCAAGCTCGACCCGGTGATCGGTCGTGACGACGAAATTCGCCGGACCATCCAGGTGCTGCAACGCCGTACCAAGAACAACCCGGTACTGATCGGTGAGCCCGGGGTCGGTAAAACCGCGATCGCCGAAGGTTTGGCCCAGCGCATCATCAACGGTGAAGTGCCGGACGGCCTGAAAGGCAAGCGCCTGCTGTCCCTGGACATGGGGGCATTGATTGCCGGTGCCAAATACCGTGGCGAGTTCGAAGAGCGGCTCAAAGCCTTGCTCAACGAGCTGTCGAAGCAGGAAGGGCAGATCATTCTGTTCATCGACGAATTGCACACCATGGTCGGTGCCGGCAAGGGCGAAGGCTCGATGGATGCGGGCAACATGCTCAAGCCTGCCCTGGCGCGGGGTGAGTTGCATTGCGTCGGCGCGACCACGCTCAACGAGTACCGCCAATATATAGAGAAGGATGCGGCCCTCGAACGGCGTTTCCAGAAAGTGTTGGTGGACGAGCCGAGCGAAGAAGACACCATCGCGATTCTGCGTGGCCTGAAAGAGCGCTATGAGGTTCACCACAAAGTGGCCATCACCGACGGTGCCATCATCGCCGCGGCCAAGCTCAGCCATCGCTACATCACGGATCGCCAGTTGCCGGACAAGGCCATCGACCTGATCGACGAAGCGGCCAGCCGCATCCGTATGGAAATCGACTCCAAGCCGGAAGTGCTGGATCGCCTGGAGCGTCGCCTCATTCAACTGAAGGTCGAGTCCCAGGCACTGAAGAAAGAAAGCGACGAAGCGGCGATCAAACGCCTGGAAAAACTCCAGGATGAAATCGTTCGTCTCGAGCGTGAATACTCGGACCTCGAAGAAATCTGGAACTCGGAAAAAGCCGAGGTGCAGGGTTCGGCGCAGATCCAGCAGAAGATCGAACAGTCCCGTCAGGAACTGGAAAGTGCTCGCCGCAAGGGCGACCTCAACCGCATGGCCGAATTGCAGTACGGGGTGATCCCGGACCTGGAGCGCAGCCTGCAGATGGTCGACCAGCATGGCAAAAGCGAGAACCAGTTGCTGCGCAGCAAGGTGACTGAAGAAGAGATCGCCGAAGTCGTGTCGAAGTGGACCGGTATTCCGGTGTCGAAGATGCTCGAAGGCGAGCGCGATAAACTGATGAAGATGGAAAGCCTGTTGCACCAGCGTGTAATCGGCCAGGATGAAGCGGTGGTGGCGGTTTCCAACGCGGTACGGCGTTCCCGTGCCGGGTTGTCCGACCCGAACCGTCCGAGCGGTTCGTTCATGTTCCTCGGCCCGACCGGTGTCGGTAAAACCGAGCTGTGCAAGGCCTTGGCCGAGTTCCTCTTCGATACCGAAGAGGCCATGGTGCGCATCGACATGTCCGAGTTCATGGAGAAACACTCCGTGGCTCGCTTGATCGGTGCGCCACCAGGCTATGTGGGCTATGAAGAGGGCGGTTACCTGACCGAGGCGGTGCGTCGCAAGCCTTACTCGGTGATCCTGCTGGATGAGGTCGAGAAGGCGCATCCGGATGTGTTCAACATTCTGCTGCAAGTGCTCGAAGATGGCCGCCTGACCGACAGCCATGGCCGCACGGTGGATTTCAAGAACACCGTGATTGTCATGACGTCCAACCTGGGGTCGGTGCAGATCCAGGAACTGGTGGGTGATCGTGAGGCCCAGCGTGCGGCGGTGATGGACGCGATTTCCTCGCACTTCCGCCCGGAATTCATCAACCGGGTGGACGAAGTGGTGATCTTCGAGCCATTGGCGCGGGATCAGATCGCGGGTATTACCGAGATCCAGTTGAGCCGTCTGCGCAGTCGCCTGACCGAGCGCGAACTGAAGCTGGAGTTGAGCCCCGAAGCCATGGACAAGCTGATCGCGGTCGGATACGACCCGGTGTATGGCGCGCGGCCGCTCAAACGAGCGATCCAGCGCTGGATCGAGAACCCGTTGGCGCAGTTGATCCTTTCCGGCCGTTTCATGCCGGGGGACACGGCCATAGGCACAGTGGAGAACGACGAAATCGTTTTCAGCTGAGCCCAGGCGGCAGCACAAAAAAGGAGGCCTTGCATTGCGAGGCCTTTTTTTCGCCAGGCTGTTGAACTTAAAGGAAAAGGCTTGTAAAGTGCGCCCCGCAGTCAGTCACCCGCCAGGGTTTCTGCTCCCCAAGCAGAGATCTGAAATAAGTTGCAAATCATTAACTTGAAAGCGATTTAGGGGGTTGACAGAGGTGCTTAAGATTGTAGAATAGCGCGCCTCAGACACACGAACGCAGCGATGCGAACGGGTCGAAGAGAACGCAGTAAAGCTTCACCGTTGTAAAAGTTGTAACTTGAAATATGCAGTTCCGTGATAGCTCAGTCGGTAGAGCAAATGACTGTTAATCATTGGGTCCCAGGTTCGAGTCCTGGTCACGGAGCCAATTTCAAACCGGGGTATAGCGCAGTCCGGTAGCGCGCCTGCTTTGGGAGCAGGATGTCAGGAGTTCGAATCCCCTTACCCCGACCATATTTGGGTCGTTAGCTCAGTTGGTAGAGCAGTTGGCTTTTAACCAATTGGTCGTAGGTTCGAATCCCACACGACCCACCATTTTTGAAACCAGTTAACGCTGGGATCGAATCTTAAGATCAGACGCCAAAAGCTCTGTTCGCAGAAGGCGCCTTTCAAAGGTGCCTTTTTTTTACCGGGGTATAGCGCAGTCCGGTAGCGCGCCTGCTTTGGGAGCAGGATGTCAGGAGTTCGAATCCCCTTACCCCGACCATATTAAAAATCCTCGTATCGAAAGGTACGGGGATTTTTTTTGCCTGCGAAAAGGCAAATCGCTTCAAGTCATCATACAACTTGCCGATAACGAGCAGTCGGGATTCAACCCTCACTCAAGCCCATAAAAACAAAGGCGCTCGTTATGTTTCTTCGTCAGTTGAATATTGCCCCCCGTGCCGCGTTGGGGTTTGCCTTGATCGCAGTGTTGGTGGCGTTGCTCGGGGTATTTGCCCTGGGGCAGATGTCCAGTATTCGCGAGAGCGAGGTGGCGGTGGAGAAACAGTGGCTGCCGAGCATTCGCGGCGGTGACGAGATCCGCGAAATCATGCTGCGCATTCGCACCATTTCCCTGCGCATGGCCCTGGACCAGGACCCGAATAACATCGCCCAATACCGCAGCCAGATGGATACACGGGACAAGGAGTTGAGCGAGAAGATCGCCGCCTACGACAAGCTCGTGACCTCGGCTGAGGGCAAGGCGTTGTATGACCAGTTCAAAAATACCTTCACGGCCTATCGCGCCGGCATTGCTCAGTCATTCGCCTTGGCCGAACAGGGGCGTCGCGACGAACTGACCAAACTGCTGCTGATCGACATGAAAACCGTGGTCGACGGCTCCGGCAAGCAGCTCACTGACCTCGCGGACCTGTTCACCCGACAAGTCGCCGCCGAGAGTGAGAAATCCAAGGATCACTACGAAACCTCGCGCACGATCGTCAGCCTGTTCATTGCCCTGGCGGCCCTGGCGACGGTCGCCCTGGCGCTGTTGCTGACCCGCAGCATCGTGCGCCCCCTGAGCGAAGCCGTGAGCGCAGCCGAGCACGTGGCGCAGGGCGATCTGACCCGTCCGATAGAAACCCAGGGCAATGACGAAGTCAGCCGATTGCTCAAGGCATTGGCGACGATGCAGCAAACACTGCGCGAAACCCTGCAGGGCATCAGCGGTTCCGCTACGCAGTTGGCGACCGCCGCTGATGAGTTGAACGCCGTTACCCTCGACAGCACTCAAGGCCTGCAACAGCAGAACAACGAAATCGAACAGGCAGCCACGGCGGTCAATGAAATGACCAGCGCTGTGGAAGAGGTCGCGCGCAACGCTGTATCCACCTCCGATGCCACTCGCCAGTCCAGTGAGTCGGCGCATCTGGGACAAGAGCGGGTCAGCGAGACGGCCAGTGCCATCAGTTCACTGGCCCAAGACGTGCAAAGCACCGCAGAGCTGGTGCGTTCTCTGGCCAGTCAGTCCCAGGACATCGGCAAGGTCCTTGATGTGATTCGTGCCATCGCTGAACAAACCAACCTGCTGGCGCTCAACGCGGCCATCGAGGCGGCGCGGGCGGGGGAGAGCGGTCGAGGTTTTGCGGTGGTGGCCGATGAAGTGCGTGCCCTGGCCCATCGCACCCAGCAGTCGACCCAGGAAATCGAGCAAATGGTGCAGGGTATGCGCGACGGTTCGAGCCATGCCCTGGAGGCGATGAATGCGAGCGCTTCCCGTGCCGCCAGCACGCTGGTCCTGGCCGAGCGCGCAGGTGAGGCGCTGCAGACCATCACCGCGTCGGTGCATGAAATCCACGAGCGCAACCTGGTGATTGCCAGCGCGGCCGAAGAGCAGGCGCAAGTGGCGCGGGAGGTTGATCGCAACCTGGTGAATATTCGTGATTTGTCGGTGCGTTCCGCGGCAGGCGCCGATCAGACCAGCGCTTCGAGCCATGAACTGTCGCAGCTGGCGAATGCGCTGCAGGGGATGGTGCGGCGGTTTCGGGTGTAAAAAGCCCCACTTCCCGCAAGAGCAGGGCTTTTGAAAGTGGGAGCCGGCTTGCTCGCCAAAGCGATGTATCAGTCAACATTTGTACCGACTGACACACCGCCTTCGCGAGCAGGCCCGCGCCCACCATTGAGCATCAGTGCAGCTTGAGGCGCGGCTCGGTCCCGCGCCCGATCTTGCTGCCCAGCATCAGCATGGCCGTGCGGAAAGGTCCGTACAGCGCCATCTGGTGCATGCGGTACAGCGACACATAGAACATCCGCGCCAGCCAGCCTTCCAGCATCACGCTGCCGGTGAGGTTGCCCATCAAGTTACCCACAGCGGAAAAACGCGACAGCGAGATCAGCGAGCCGTAGTCGGTGTACTTGTACTCCGGCAACGGCTTGCCTTCGATCCGCAGTTTCAGCGATTTGGCCAGCAACGACGCCTGTTGATGCGCCGCCTGGGCGCGCGGTGGCACATTGCGGTCGGTACCCGGTTGCGGGCAGGCGGCACAATCGCCGAAGGCGAAGATGTTCTCATCGCGGGTGGTTTGCAGGGTGGGCAGCACCTGCAGCTGGTTGATGCGGTTGGTTTCCAGGCCATCGATGTCCTTGAGGAAACCCGGTGCGCGAATCCCAGCCGCCCAGACTTTCAGGCTTGCGTTGATCACTTTGCCATCGGCGGTGATCAAGGCGTCGGCCGTCACTTCGCTGACCGCGGCGTTGGTCATCACGTTGACCCCGAGTTTCTCCAGGGTTTTATGCACAGGCCCGCCGATGCGCTCTGGCAGCGCTGGCAGTACCCGTGGGCCGGCTTCGATCAGGGTGATGTGCATGTTTTCCGGTTTGATCCGGTCCAGGCCATAGGCCGCCAGTTCATGGGCAGCGTTATGCAGCTCCGCGGCCAACTCGACCCCGGTGGCCCCGGCGCCGACGATGGCCACGCTGATTTGCTCGACCTTGTCGGTCTGCCCGGCATGGGCGCGCAAGTAGTGGTTGAGCAATTGCTGGTGGAAGCGTTCGGCCTGTTTACGGGTGTCGAGGAACAGGCAGTGCTGCGCCGCGCCCTGGGTGCCGAAATCGTTGGTCGTGCTGCCCACCGAGATCACCAGCGAGTCGTAAGCCACTTCCCGCGCGGGCACCAGTTCCAGGCCAGCTTCGTCATAGGTCGCCGCCAGCTGGATTTTTTTCTGTGCCCGATCGAGCCCGCTCATGCGCCCCAGCTGGAACTCGAAGTGGTTCCATTTTGCCTGGGCGACATAGTTGAGTTCGTCTTCGGAGGAGTTCAGCGACCCGGCCGCCACTTCGTGCAACAGCGGTTTCCAGATGTGGGTCAGGTTCGCGTCGACCAGCATCACACTGGCCGTGCCGCGCTTGCCCAGAGTCTTACCCAGACGGGTAGCCAACTCCAGACCGCCGGCGCCGCCGCCGACAATGACAATACGATGGGACATGGGGATAACTCGCAAGGCTAAAGGAAATCGGTGCGGTTACCCGAGCGAGCGCGATGCAGCTCATAGCGTCAGGTAACTGATCAGTCGGCTCAGCAGGCCCAGACCGATGGTCACTGCCAATACCAGCACCAGGAGCATCCACGGCCGGAAAGGCCGGCGCTCGACTCGGTGTTGGGACAATTGCAGGTACTCTTCGACATGCTTCTGGTCGTCGGGGTTCAGGCGGCTGGTCATAAAGGCCTCGTCAGGTAGACGTTGCTGAATGTGTAGAAGCTACAGGCTGATTTAACGAACGCTGAACGGAGCATAGCCGGTGTCCGGGATGGGCTCGACGCTCACCGTGTCGTCCAGGCGAATGATGCCACTTTGTAACACTCGGGCGGTGATTCCGCCATGCCCGCGCACCGCCTGAAAGGTCCCGGGGCCGAGGTTGTTTTGCAGGCGCGCGCAGGGCTGGCACCAGCCTGTCGTTTCGAAAATCGCCTGGCCGATGCGAAAGCGCCGGCCCTTGAGGCTGAACAGGTTGATGCCACTGATAACGAGATTGCGCCGCAGATCTTCAGGCCTGACGGGCTGATCGTCGGGTCGTCCCATCAGCGAACTGATCACCGGCAGATGTTCCCACTGGATCAGCGTCACCTGCCGCGCATTGCGCACACCTGGCCGGGCGCGATCACCGGTCAGCCCGGCTTCAAGCCGTGCCTCCACGGCGTCCAGTTCAATCATCGGAACATGGGGCGCAGGACGTACACCGATCCAGCGTACACGACCGATTTGCGGCACTTCGGCTATCAGTTCCTGCAATGGGCTCACAGGCTGATCCCGACGTCGAACACGATGCTGCGCCCCAGGTTGCTGCGCAGGAAATCCGGCGCATCGGGGTGGGCGAACAGCACCCGGGCGAACGTGGGCCCGACCAGCGACAGCGAACGCCAGCCCTGGCGCAGGTATTCGGTGGGCGGCGGAAAATGGCTGTTGAGGTCCAGCACTTCGCGTTTGAGGCTGGCGAAGGCGATGATGTCCAGTTCCCCCAGATCCATGCCACGTTCCTTGTAGTTATGCGCTTTTTTGCGCAAGGTCGGCGCCAGACGCATCAGGAACTCGTTGGCCGGAATGCGCCGGGGCTTGGCTTCGCGCCGTACCAGTTGGCTCAAGGAAAACGCACTGCGCCGGCGTTGCAGCTCGTCGCGCCATTCATCGTTGAGCCGGCGGCCTTCGTCGAGCACGAAGAACACCTCGAAACTGGCGTCGCGAAACAACACGTCCGGCGGCTCCCCGGCCGGGGCGAACTCGTCGGCGCGGTAAGGAATGTTCAAGCCTTGCAGCAGGCGCTGGCAGACCCAACGCTCACGCTCCCATTTGCGGGCATTGGACAGGAAGGCGTTGGCTTGCTCGGCCGCGATGGTCAGCAGGCGTAAGTAATCTGAATCATCCATAGGCCCAAGCTTAGCGTTCAAATGCGACAAGCAGAAAGCGAAAGCGGTCAACAGATCACTGGGCAGCCGAAAAGGGCGGTGTAGACTGATGGCCACTACCTGGGCGCAATGGGAAAAGGAGTTGAATGTGAAATACCGGTCGGTACTGCTGCTTTGTCTTCTACCGCTTTGGGCCCATGCGCTGGAGGTCGGTGATCGACTGACGCCGTGGACCCTGCTGGATCAGTTCGATCAGGCGTATACCCTCGACAACCGCACCCAGACGTTGCTGGTGGCACGCAGCATGGATGCCGCCAAACTGGTGGACGCCGCGTTGCAGGGCCGGCCCAAGGGCTATCTGGAGGCTCGACACACGGTTTTCGTTGCGGACATCCAGCGCATGCCCCGGCTGGTCGCCAAAATGTTCGCCGTTCCGACCATGCGCGGGTATGACTACCGGGTGATGCTCGATCGCGAGGGGCGCGTCGCACCCCGCTACCCCGGCGCCGAGGATAAAGTGCTGTGGTTGCAGCTCAAGGACGGGCAACTGGTCGATCGGCACGAATACGCCACGGCAGCCCAACTGCGCGAGGCGCTGGAGTCGTCTGGGCCATGATCGGCGTCGAGCTGCTGTCATCCCAGAGTCTGACAGTCGGCTGGCTGATCTACGCGCCGATACTGGTCTGGGCGATCTGCCGCTCGCCCTGGGTCGAATTGTTCACTGACAGCCGCCGCCAGCATCTGGTGCTCGGCACGGTGCTCGCGCTGTTTTTGCTGTGGCTGGTGCGGCGGGATTTCGATACCGGCGTGTCCTATCACTTCATCGGCATGACCGCAGTGACCTTGTTGCTCGACTGGCCGCTGGCAATCGTCGGTGGGCTGGTGGCGCAAATCGGCCTGGTGCTGCTGGGGCGTCAGGACATGCTGGCCATGGGAGTCAACGGCGCGCTGTTCATTCTGCTGCCGGTGCTGGTCACCGAATGCTGCGCGATCGCGGTGGAGCGCGCGCAGCCGCGAAACCTCTTTGTGTATATCTTCGTGTCCGGCTTCTTTGCCGCAGCCCTGGCAGCCTTGCTGTGCCTGGTGCTGGCGCTCACGCTGCTGTGGTACGACGAGATTTTCGCCCTGCCGTACTGGCTGGAGGATTTCATCGGCTATCTGTGGCTGATCATTTTTCCCGAAGCGTTCATCAATGGCATGGTGGTCAGCGCGCTGGTGGTGTTTTGCCCGGAATGGCTGGAAACCTTCAACCGTACCCGCTATCTCTCGGCGCCCTGGAAGGACGACGACCCCAAGCCCTGACTCAGCTTGAAATCGTCGCGCAAATCAGTGACGCGGGTCGAAATCGCCGCTGAACAACTCGTCCTCGGCATCCGGGGCCACGGGAATCTTGTGTTCTTCCGAGGCCCACGCACCCAGGTCGATCAGTTTGCATCGATCGGAACAGAACGGCCGGAACTTGCTCTGCGGGCTCCATTCCACAGGGGCGCCGCAGGTCGGGCATTCTACGGTGGGGATCTGGCTCATGACTGGCCTCCAGGTAAAGAAAGATAAAAGTGATGCAGGCGTTCGACCTCGCGGTGCAGCCAGGCGAGGTCGCGGTCGTTGACCACCACGTCGTCGGCGTGGCTGACGCGATCCTGGCGGCTCGACTGGGCCTTGAGGATCGCCTGGACCTGCTGTTCGCTGGTCTGGTCACGCTGCAAGGTGCGTTCGATCTGCAGCTGTTCGGGGGCGTCGATTACCAGCACCCGCTGGGTCATGGCGTACTGACCGGACTCGATCAGCAGCGGTGACACCAGAATTGCATAGGGTGATTTTGCCTGCGCCAGGTGATGGGCGATTTCTTCGCCGATCAGCGGATGCAGCAGGGCTTCGAGCCAGCGGCGCTCCTCGGGCACTTCGAAGATCAGTTTGCGCAGGGCTGCGCGATCCAGTTGCCCGTCCGGCAGGAGCACGCCCGGGCCGAAATGTTCGGCGATGGCCGCCAGCGCCGGCCGCCCCGGCTCCACCACCCAGCGTGCGGCATGGTCGGCATCGACCACGTGCACGCCCAGGTCGATGAAATGCTGGGCCGCGGCGCTTTTGCCGCTGCCAATGCCGCCGGTGAGGCCGAGAATCCAGGGTTTTTGCGCAGGGGTATTCATGTCAAACCGACAAACTGCCAATAGAAGTCGGTTATTTGACCACCCCAGAGCAAGGCAATCCAGCCGGCAATTGCCAGATAGGGGCCGAAGGGGATCGGGGTCGAGTTTTTTGCCCGGCTCAGGCGCAGGTAAATCACGCCGATGACCACGCCGACCACGGATGAGAGCAGCACCGTCAGCGGCAACACCTGCCAGCCGCCCCAGGCCCCGAACATCGCCAGCAGCTTGAAGTCGCCGTGGCCCATGCCGTCCTTGCCGGTGATCAATTTGAACAGCCAGAACACCGACCACAGCACCAGATAGCCGGCAACGGCGCCCCATAACGCATCATGCAGCGGCACGAACAGGCCTAGACTGTTGACGATCAGCCCCAGCCACAGCAACGGCAGCACCAGCACATCCGGCAGCAACTGGTGCTCGGCGTCGATCTGGCTCATGGCCAACAGACCCCAGCTCAACAGCAGCGCCATGCACGCCTGCCAGCCGAAACCGAAATGCCAGGCCACGAAGGCCGACAACACACCGCAGGCCAACTCGGTCAGCGGGTAGCGTTTGCTGATGGGGGTGGAGCAGGCCGAGCAGCGCCCTCTCAGCAAGGCAAAACTGAGCAGCGGAATATTTTCCCAGGCGCGAATCCGGTGCTCGCAGCGTGGGCATTGCGAAGGAGGCAGCAGCAGGTTGTAGGTGGGCTGCGGCGTGTCGTCGGGCAGCCCGAGAATCTCATGGGCCTGCCCGCGCCATTCGCGCTCGAGCATTTTCGGCAGGCGCCAGACCAGCACGTTGAGAAAACTGCCGACCAGCAACCCCACCAGGCCTGCGATCACGACGAAGGCCAGCGGGTAGTGGACAAGGATTTCGTTCAAGGGCATCTCAGATTGTCGAGCCGAGTTGGAAGATGGGCAGGTACATGGCAACCACCAGGCCGCCGACGATAACACCCAAGACCACCATGATGAACGGCTCCATCAGGCTGGTGAGGCTGTCGACCATATTGTCCACCTCGTCCTCGTAGAAACCCGCGACCTTGTCGAGCATGTCGTCCAGCGCGCCGGACTCTTCACCAATGGCCGTCATCTGAATCGCCATGTTCGGAAAAATACCGGTCGCACGCATGGAGAAATTCAACTGCATGCCCGTCGACACGTCCTGCTTGATGCGCAGCACCGCACGCTTGAACACCACGTTACCGGTCGCGCCGGCCACGGACTCCAGGGCCTCGACCAGAGGCACGCCGGCGGCGAAGGTGGTGGACAACGTCCGGGCGTAGCGGGCCACGGCTGACTTGTACATCAGGGTGCCCACCAGCGGCAGTTTCAGCAGCCAGGCATCGGTTCGATCACGAAAAGCCTGGGAGGTCTTGAACGCATGGCGCACACCGAATATTGCCGCGATCAAGCCACCGAGCACCACCCACCACCAGTCCTGCATGAACTTCGACAGGCCGATGACCATGACGGTAAACGCGGGCAGCTCAGCACCAAAGCTTGCGAACACCGACTCGAATTGCGGCACCACCTTGACCAGAAGAATGCCGGTTACCACAGCGGCGACGCATATCACGGCCAGCGGGTAGGTCATGGCCTTCTTGATCTTGGCCTTGAGGCTTTCGCTCTTTTCCTTGTAGGTCGCTACCCGTTCCAGCAGGGTATCGAGGGCACCGGCCTGCTCGCCGGCATCCACCAGGTTGCAGTACAGCTCATCGAAATACTTGGGCTTTTTGCGCAGGGCCGCGGCAAAGCTGTTGCCGGCCGCCACTTCCTGTTTGACCTCGTCGACCAGGGCGCGCATGGCCGGGTTGTCGAAGCCTTCGCCAATGATGTCGAACGACTGCAGCAACGGCACGCCGGCCTTCATCATGGTTGCCATCTGCCGGGTGAACAGGGCGATGTCGTGGGCCTTGATGCGCTTGCCCATGTTGAACAGCGAGGTGCTTTTCTTGCGCACCTTGCCCGGGTTGATGCCTTGCTTGCGCAGTTGCGCCTTGATCAAGGCCGGGTTTTGCCCGCTGAGTTCTCCGGTGACTTTCGTACCTTTGCGGTCGGTGCCTTCCCAGGCGTAGACACTGATTTTTGCTGCTTTGACCGCCATGTTCAGTCCTTGGTGACCCGGTTGATTTCTTCAAGGCTGGTGATGCCTTGCATGGCCTTGATCAGGCCCGAGGTGCGCAGGTCGTTGAAACCGTCCCGGCGCATCTGCTCATCGATTTGCAACGCGTTGCCCTCGGCCATGATCAGCCGTTGCAGGTCCGGCGTGTTCTTCACCACTTCATAAATCCCCACGCGTCCTTTGTAGCCACCGTTGCAGTGCTCGCAACCCACCGGCCCGTAGAGGGTGAAGCTGCCGATGCGGTCCTCGGGGAAGCCTTCCCTGATCAGGGTTTCGCGGGGTATTTCCACGGGTGCCCGGCAATGACTGCACAGCTTGCGCGCCAGGCGCTGGGCGATGATCAGGCTGACCGACGTGGCGATGTTGAAGCCCTGGATGCCCATGTTGTGCAGACGGTCCAGGGTTTGCGCGGCGCTGTTGGTGTGCAGGGTCGACAGCACCAGGTGCCCGGTCTGAGCAGCCTTGATGGCGATCTCGGCGGTTTCCAGGTCGCGGATCTCGCCGACCATGATCACGTCCGGGTCCTGACGCAGGAATGACCGCAGCGCCTGGGCGAAGTCCATGCCCTGTTTGGGATTGACGTTGACCTGGTTGATGCCTTCCATGTTGATCTCCACCGGGTCTTCGGCGGTGGAAATGTTGATGTCCACGGTATTGAGAATGTTCAGCCCGGTGTAGAGCGACACGGTCTTGCCCGAGCCCGTGGGGCCGGTGACCAGGATCATCCCCTGCGGCTGCTTCAGCGCGTCCATGTACAGCGCCTGCTGTTCGGGCTCGTAGCCCAGGGCGTCGATGCCCATTTGCGCGCTGGACGGATCGAGGATCCGGATCACCACTTTTTCGCCCCACAGGGTCGGCAGGGTGTTGACCCGGAAGTCGATGGACTTGCTCTTGGACAGGCGCATCTTGATCCGCCCGTCCTGGGGCTTGCGCCGCTCGGAGATGTCGAGACTGGCCATGACCTTCAACCGTGCAGCGATGCGCCCGGCCAACTGGATCGGCGGCCGGGCGACTTCGCGCAGCATGCCGTCGGTGCGCATGCGCACCCGATAGATTTTCTCGTAGGGCTCGAAATGCAGGTCCGAGGAGTCGCTGCGGATGGCGTCGAGCAGCATCTTGTGAACGAAGCGCACCACCGGCGCGTCATCGGCGTCCTGGCCGACGATGGCGTCCTGGCGGTCGTCGGTCGATTCGATATCCACAGTGTTGAGGTCGACATCGGCCATGTCCTCAAGGCCCGTGGCGTGGCTGTCGAAGAACTTCTCGATGGCGTCGTTGAGCTTGTCTTCTTCGACCAGGATCGCTTCGGTGCTCAGGCCGGTGCTGAATTGAATGTCATTGATAGCCTGGTGATTGCTCGGGTCGGAAATCCCCACGAACAATTTGTTGCCGCGACGCCACAGCGGCAGGGCGTGATGCTGGCGCACCAGTTTTTCGCTGACCAGCCCTTTGGGTTGGGTTTCCTTGTCGAGGCTGTTGAGGTCCATCAGGGCCATGCCGAAATGCTCGGACGCGATCTCGGCGACCTGGCGACTTTTCACCAATTTGTTCTGTACCAGATAGCTGACGAGCGAGAGGCGGTTGCGTTGGGCCTGTTGCGTCGCCTGTTGCGCGCTTTTGTCAGTGAGCAGCTCGGCCAGGACCAATTGCTTGGCCAGACCGCTGAGGGCGATGTCATTCATTGGAGTTCCGGGTCAAGACCGTTGGATGACTTATAGCCTAGTCAAGCGATGGAACCAAACCTGCGACCGTGAGGTGACAAAAAGTGTCAGATAGTGCGGTTTCTGGGGGCCTTTAAGCGCGCCAGCGCGCCGCCGCCCTCCCGATAACCGGGCTTGCAGGGCTTGGCATGGGCTGTGCTGCAACAGATTCAGATCATGAGATTCCGACTCATGCACGGAGGCTGTCTATGAAGAATCAACAAGGTTTTACCCTGATCGAGTTGCTGATCGTGGTGGCGATCATCGGGATTTTGGCGACGTTTGCGATACCGGCTTACTCGAAGTATCAGGCACGGGCCAAGGTGACGGCGGGTGTGGCGGAGCTGTCGGCGTTGAAGGTCAACTTTGAGGATGCGGTGAACTCCGGTACGGCGGCTCCGGCTGTCACTGTATTTGCTCCGGGTGGCGATACGCAGAACTGCGCGATTACCGCTGCTACCGGCACAACGACCGGGATGGTGTGCACATTGAAAGGTGCGCCGTCGGTCATTTCCGGTGCGACTGTTACGCTGTCTCGAGACGCTACTAAAGGCTGGACCTGCTCTACAACCGTTGCCGCTGATTACGCGCCAAAAGGCTGCGGCGGTTAATAATCCGTTACTTTCCTATGAAAATGCCCCGCCTTTTTCGAAAGCCGGGGCATTTTTCGTTCTGCGTATACGTAAAAGAGAAAACTTCCCACAATTCATGGCTTTAGGCCTTCTCGAAAAACGGCAACTTGCATGTAGAGAAATCGCAAGTCATGCAAATTGCATGAATCCGGAAAATCGGGTTTTACATAACTGGTTGATTTATAAGGTTTTAATGTCTTTCTCAAACTTGGCACACCGTTCGCAATATACCCAGTAACCCTGCTGACAAGACACCCAGCAGATTTTCCAGAAAAACAGGAGTTACTCGTATGAAGAAGTTCGCTATCGCTGCCGCTACTGCTACCGCACTGACCCTGACCATGGCCAATGCCGCGTTTGCACAGACTCAAGCCACTCAGGCTCCTATGACCCTGGCAGCCGGTGAAATGACCAAGGCCAAGGAAGCTACTTCCGATACCTGGATTACAACCAAAGTCAAAAGTGATCTGGTCACCGAGAAAGGCATTCCTGGCACCGACATCAAGGTAGAAACCAACAAAGGCGTCGTGTCCCTGTCGTCCACCGTTGCAGTGACCGATGCTCAAAAAGCCACCGCTGTGGCCATCACCAAGAAAATCAAAGGCGTTAAAGCGGTCTCCGCTGACGGCCTGAAAGCCGAGTAAGGCAAGGCTTCTCGCCTGGACTGGGAGAAGGCGCGACGGACGGGCCGAGCAATACGGCCGTCGCCTCTTTGGAGTTCATGCGAACGGCCATAAGGATGTGGCCATTACAGGCCCCGGCATTCGTGTCGGGGCCTGTTCTATTGTGGGCAATGTAAAAACAATTGTGGGAGCGGGCTTGCTCGCGAAGGCGGTGTATCGGTCAACATC
>NZ_LYVP01000046.1 GCF_001984065.1 Pseudomonas sp. KK4 | reverse complement strand
GTGTCAGTCGATCATCATGGTGACTGATACACCGCTTTCGCGAGCAAGCCCGCTCCCACAAAGGTTATGCGTCGGGTTCGAGGCCGATGGGGAAGAATTCGCCGCCGCTCCACACGCCCAACCAGCGTTGGCCGTCGATCTCACGGCTCACCGCCAGCTCCACCAGTTGGTAGAACACATTGCGGTGGATCAACGCTTCGAGGTTGGTGCGCACGTGCACATAAGGCGCAGGTTCCTGGGTGTCGGGATCAATCATCACGCGAATCGGGTGTTCGGCGCCGGCTTCGGTGGTCTCCTCGACGTTGGTGGTAAAGCGCAGGACCTGGCTGTCGCCCTCGCCTTCCACCTCGACGGCAATCGCCACGAAGGGTGCGTCGTCGACCTTGATGCCGACCTTTTCGACCGGGGTGATGAGGAAATAATCGTCGCCGTCGCGGCGGATGATGGTGGAGAACAGCTTGACCATCGGCTTGCGCCCGATCGGCGTACCCAGGTAGTACCAGGTGCCGTCGCGGGCGATGCGCATGTCGATATCGCCGCAGAAATCCGGGTTCCACAGGTGGACCGGCGGCAAGCCTTTGGTCTTGGGGATTTGCCCCAGCAGGTCGTTGGCTTTTTGCGGGCCACTCATGGCGTTCTCCTTGGATTACTGGTCGCTGAGCCCCAGCAGGCTGCGAGCGTATTGCTCAAGCGGCGGGCCCATCAGGTCTTCTGGCTTTTCGTCGTGGAACGTCAGTAAACCGCCACGACTCTTGATACGCGCAGTATCAATCAAATACTGGGTGCTGGTCTCGATCAACATGATCTGAATCACGCCGGTGTCGACGCCCAGGCGATCCACGGCCTCTTGATCCAGCCATTCGTCCGAGTTGCCGATGCGATCATCGGACTTGGCGAACCGGGTGTAGAGCAGGTAATGAGCACCGGCGGAACGGGCTTCACTCATGGCCTGGTCCAGGCCTTCCGGCGCCCGCGCGCGGCGGACCATCGGGAAGTATTCGATGAAACCGTCGAAGGCGACTTCGGCAATGACATTGGGACGTGGGTAAACGGCGCTGCCCGGCGGCGCGAAGGCGCCTTGGGCGATGTAGACGAACGAGTCTGGCTGAATGCGCAGATTGTTCACACGGCGGCTGTCGCTGTGATCCAGCAGACCCGCGTCGCTCATGTGATAGCGAGTCCCTTCGGCCATATCGCTGACATTCATGCAGCCGCCAAGCGCCAAAACGGCCAGCAGCAAAACCAGGCTACGCATCCTATCCTCCAGTGGCCGGTGTCGGAAAACCGGCGAATGGCCGTGGGATGCAGCTTTTGCGCCAGTCCTGAGAACAGGGTTATTTCCAGATTGATAGCGCTGCCTTTGTGGCGATGGAGCTTGCCCCCTCGCCACAAAGGCCAGATCAGCCGCCGATGATTTTCATGACGGTCGCGCCGCCGGAGAACGCCACTTCCTGTTTGTCGCCCAAGGCTTTCACCAGCAGGCGCTGTAGCGCAGGCAGTGCCTGATGACGCGGCTTGTCCAGCAGATCACCGACGTAGTGACGGTTGCTCGATGACAGGCAGCCATGCAGCCATCCGGTAGAGGACAGGCGCAAGCGCGAACAGGTCCGGCAGAACGGCACACTTTCGTTGGCGATCACGCCGAAATACCCGCGCCCCGGAATCTCATAGCGCACTGCCGTGGCATCGACCGGCGCATTGGCTTGCAGGTATTCGTGGCGCTCACCGATCAGGCTCAGCAGCTGTTGAAGGCTGACGAACTGTTGCAGGAAGGCGTTGGAGTCACTGGCCAGGTGGCCCATGCGCATCAGTTCAATGAAGCGCAGTTCATAGCCGCGCTCCAGGCAGTAATCCAGCAGCGGCATTACCTGGTCGAGGTTTTGACCGCGCAGCGGCACCATGTTGACCTTGATCTTCATACCGGCTGCGCGGGCCTGTTCCATGCCATCGAGCACCGTCGCCAGATCGCCGCCACGGGCAATGCTGCGAAACGCACTGGCGTCCAGGGTATCGAGGGAAACGTTGATGCGCCGAATGCCGGCATTGACCAGAAGTGGCAGCTTTTTGGCCAACAATTGGCCGTTGGTGGTGAGGCTGATGTCTTCCAGGCCCATCTGCCCGACTGCGGTCATGAAGGTTTCGAGTTTAGGGCTGACCAGCGGCTCGCCACCGGTGATGCGCAAACGCTCGATGCCGGCGGCTTCGATCAGATAGGCCACGCCGCGAGCCATGGCCTCGGCCGACAGCTCATCCTGCGCCGCCACCAGCCGCTTGCCGTTGGGCACGCAGTAGGTACAGGCGTAGTTGCAGGCTGAGGTCAGGCTGACACGCAAGTTGCGAAAACGCCTGCCTTGACGGTCGACGATCATGATGACTCCGGCGGAAGACTGTTTGGATCGCTAAAACTTGACTCACAATTCAAGTTTTAGCAAGTCCCATACCTGAGTATATTCCTGCGGCACTTCGCCATGTAGCTAAATCATGGCGAAATCAGGCAGCTGAATGACTCAGCTGCTCGGAGTGTCGGTGTCGCGTTTGCGCTTGTTGCCCATGCGTACGCCGATGTCCATCAGGAACTGGAAGAAGCCTTCCTGATCTTCCAGCACATTGCTCCAGAACGGCGAGTGATACAGCGCCACGGCACCGTGCACCAATGCCCAGGATGCGCAGTAGTGGAAGTATGGCGGTACGTCTTCAAGCTTGCCTTCGCTGATCCGGCCCTTGATCAGCAGGGTCAGGCGTTCGAAGTTGGAGGCGCGGATCTTGTGCAGCTCCTCGATCATCTCCGGAACCTGATTGCCCTTGACGACCTTTTCTTCCAGGCGATCGAACAAGCGATAACGTTGTGGATCGCGCATGCGGAATTCGAAATAGGCGCGGGACAGGGCTTCCTTGTCCTTGTCGACGTCGGCCGAATGCAACAGCTCGTTCAAATCGCGCTCGTAGTCGAGCATCAGGCGCAAGTAGATCTCGGCCTTGGACTTGAAGTGTTTGTAGATTGTGCCTTTGCCGATACCGACGGCATCAGCAATCATCTCGACGGTGACACTGTCTTCACCTTGTTCGAGGAACAGCTTGAGCGCGGTATCGAGAATTTCTTGCTCGCGGCGACGAAACTCACGGACCTTACGAGGTTCTTTATGCATAAGAAAAGGTCTGTAGGGGTCAAAATTCGAAGCCGCGTATTATGCCTAAATTACGCAAAAATGCACGGATCATCCGACCATATCTGTGTTTCTTGAGTATTTCCTGCACGGTCGGCGGTTGATGAGAACTCTTCTGAAGCGGCCGTATTCCAAATTTGTTTAAAAACGGCGGCTGACAAACTGGACTGGCTGAAATACTGATCAATACTTGAACTGTCGGCGGGGCATCTCCCCCAAGTGCTACGCCGATATTGGTACCAACGGACCGCGTACCATTGTTTTACTCCTAATGGTCTTAACCCGGATTCACCCCCCAGAACCCGGGTTTTTTTTGCCTGCGATTTAAACCTTCACATGAGCCAGCGGGAACAGACGCTTGAAGTTTTCCGTGGTCTGCTCGGCAAAGCGCTCGTAGGACTCACCGCGCAACATCGCCAGAAACTCTGCCACTTCCCGCACATACTGCGGCAGGTTCGGTTTGCCACGATGCGGAATCGGTGCCAGGTACGGCGAATCGGTTTCCACCAGCAATCGATCGGCTGGCACCTTGCTCGCCACATCGCGCAGCGCATCGGCATTGCGGAAGGTGACGATGCCAGACAAGGAAATGTAATACCCCATGTCCAGCGCGGCCTTGGCCATGTCCCAGTCCTCGGTGAAGCAATGCAGCACGCCGGCCTGGGGCAACGCCGCCTCACGCAGCAGGTTCAGGGTATCGGCGCGGGCGCCACGGGTGTGGATGATCACCGGTTTGCCGGTGTGCTGCGCGGCCTCCAGATGCAGCCTGAAGGACGCCTGCTGCAACTGGGCCGCTTCGGGCTCGTAGTGGTAGTCCAGGCCGGTTTCGCCGATCGCCACCACACGCGGGTGATTGAGTTCATGCAGCAGCCAGTCCAGCGCCGGTGCCGCACCGGGCTGTACATCCAGCGGATGCACGCCCACCGAGCAGTCGACATCGTCATAACGCTCGGCCAGGGCTTTGACGTCGGCGGCATTGTCGGCGCTGACACCGATACACAGAAAGTGCCCTACCCCGCGCTGACGCGCCGCATCGAGTGCGGCATCCAGGGAGCCGTCGTGGGCGGCGAGGTCGAGGCGATCAAGGTGGCAATGGGAATCTACGAGCATAAAAGGACTGCAACTTACATCGTATGAGTAGGACGGTCGGACTTCAGGGCTCCGGCCAGATGGGTTTCGATGCGACTGCGCGCAGTGTTGTCGCCGTCATTGAACTGCACGCCGACCCCGGCGGCGCGGTTGCCCTGGGCACCTTTGGGGGTGATCCAGGTGACTTTGCCGGCCACCGGGATCTTTTCCGGCTCGTCGAACAAGTGCAGCAACATGAACACCTCATCGCCCAACCTGTAGCTCTTGTTGGTCGGGATGAACAGGCCGCCATTCTTGATGAACGGCATGTAGGCCGCGTAAAGCACGGATTTGTCCTTGATGGTCAGGGACAAAATCCCGTTGCGTGGCCCCGGACTGACAGATTCATTCATGCTGACCTCCCCTGCTGTTTCCCAGAGTCTAGGCCCAGACGGCTATCTCTGGGTAGGCAACGATGCCCATTGCACCAGTAATGCCTCAAGCAACAACACCCGGTTGAGGTTGGCCTTGCTCAATACTTTCTGGCGCTGGGCGAGGATCCAGTCCTGAATGGCGAGGACTTTGTCCTGGGCGGTTTTCTGCGCCAGGTACTGAACGACCTTGCGCATGTCCGTCAGGCCCAACCCTTCTTCATCCTGAGTGAGTTGATAGCGCAGGATCAGGCTCGACCAGTCGCAGAACCAGTCGAACAGCAGCAGCAACGGAATCGCATTCCAGCCTTCAGCCAGCTGCGTTGGCGATTGTTGCTGCTTGAGCAGTTTCTTTACGCCGTCGACCACCAGTGCCCGCTGCTCACGCACCCCCTGGGCCTGCAGGTTGACGGCGGCCAGCGGCGAACCGGCGGCCAGGGTCAGCAGCTCGACGCGCTCGTCTTCCGAGCAGTCCGGCAATGATTTGGCCAGCCACGCCAGGCTCATGGCCTCGCTCGGCAGCGGGCAAGCCTGCTGCACGCACCGGCTCTTGATGGTTGGCAACAGGCGGCTGGGTTGATGGCTGACCAGCAGCAGCACCGTGTCGCCGGAGGGCTCTTCAAGGCTCTTGAGCAGCGCGTTGGCGGCGTTGATGTTCATCGACTCGACCGGCTCGATCAGCACCACCTTACGCCCGCCCAACTGCGCGGTCTGCACCACGAAGCTGACCAGGTCGCGAACCTGATCGACCTTGATCGCCTTGTCGGCTTCTTCCGGTTCCAGAATGTAGTTGTCGGGATGACTGCCGGCCTTGAGCAGCAGGCAGGACTTGCATTCACCACAGGCGTTTTGCGCGACAGGGCGCTGGCACAGCAGGAGGGCCATCAGACGCTCGGCCAACGCCCGCTTGCCGATCCCGGCCGGGCCATGCAGCAGATAGGCGTGGGCGTGCTGGGTACGACCTGCCAGTTGCTGCCAGAGGCTGTCCTGCCAGGGATAGGCTTCAGCCACGGGCCAACTCCAGCAGGCGTGGCAACAGGGCATCCAGCGATTGCTGAACCTGGGCCAGTGGTTGTGCCGCGTCGATCAGCTCATAGCGCACAGGCTCGGCCGCCGCGCGCTTGAGAAAGGCCCTGCGCACCGCATCGAAAAAGGTCCGGCCCTCGAGCTCGAATCGATCCAGGCGTCCACGGGCGCTGGCGCGGGCCAGGCCCACTTCCACCGGCAGGTCGAAAATCAACGTCAGGTCAGGCCGCAGATCGCCCTGAACGAAAGCTTCCAGAGCCTCGATACGCTCCAGTGACAGGCCGCGGCCACCGCCCTGATAGGCGTAGGTCGAGTCGGTAAAACGGTCGCACAGGACCACCGCGCCACGGGCCAATGCCGGGCGAATCACCTCGGCCAGATGCTGGGCGCGAGCGGCGAACACCAACAACAATTCGGTATCGGCATTCATCACCTCATCGACCGGCGCCAGCAACACCTCGCGGATGCGTTCGGCCAATGGCGTGCCACCCGGCTCGCGCGTCAGCACGACCTCGATACCCGCGGCGCGCAGGCGCTCGGCGAGGTATTCGCGGTTGGTGCTCTTGCCGGCGCCTTCCGGGCCTTCCAGGGTAATAAACAAGCCAGTCACAGGCAGTCCTTAGTCAGAGTCATTGCGGGCTTTGCGATGCGTTCGGTTCCGGCTCGGGTGCAGGCGCCGGCGCTTGCGGCTGTACCGGCGGCAGAACGTCGGGCGCGGGATTGGGCGAAGCTGCCGGGATCGGTGCCTCATCCGGCCGGGCCTGAGCATCCGGCGCTTGCGGGTCGGCAGCCGGGGCCTGTGCAGCCTCGGTGCCATTGACCGGCGCAGGGCTGGAACGATAGTCAGCGCGACGCTTGAGCTGGAATTCGCGCACGGCGTTGTTGTGGGCGTCCAGGTCATCGGAGAACACGTGACTGCCATCTCCCCGCGCCACGAAGTAAAGGCTGTTGCCGGCCATTGGATTGAGCGCGGCGTGAATGGCCTCGCGACCGACCATCGCAATCGGGGTCGGCGGCAGGCCAGCGATCACATAGGTGTTGTAGGGCGTCGGTTCTTTGAGGTGCGCGCGGGTCAATTTGCCGCTGTAGCGATCACCCAGGCCATAGATGACCGTCGGATCGGTCTGCAAGAGCATGCCGATCGCCATGCGCCGCACGAATACCCCGGCAATCTGCCCACGCTCCTGAGGCACGCCCGTTTCCTTCTCCACCAGCGAGGCCATGATCAAGGCTTGATAGGGTTCGGTATACGGAGCATCAGCGGCGCGCTGGCTCCACTCCTTGGCCAGGACGTCCTCGAGACGCTCGTAGGCGGTTTTCAGCAGCTCGGCATCGCTCATGCCCCGCACGAAGCGGTAGGTGTCCGGGAAGAAACGCCCTTCAGGGAACATCCCGGGATGACCGAGCCTGTCCATGACCTGGCTGTCGCTCAACGTATCGAGGGTGTGTTCCAGCTTCTCTTCCTTGGCCAGGGCAGCGCGGACCTGCCGGAAATTCCAGCCTTCGACCAGGGTCACGCTGTACTGGACCATTTCCCCACGCTTCCACAGATCGATCAGACCTTCGACGGTCATGCCGGGCAGCATGCGGTACTCACCGCTGTGCAGGGGTTGCCTGGGCAGATTGAAGCGCCAGTAAACGCGCAACCAGAAGGAGTCTTTGATGAGGCCGTCGGCTTCGAGTCGCAGGAAGGTGCGATTGGGCGTGGTGCCCTTGGGTACGTCCAGCAGTTCTTCCTGGGTGATGTTCAGCGGCTGCACCAGCGCCGAATGAATTTTCCAGGCCGAAGCGCCCAACATCAGCCCCGCCAGAACCAGTCCGGTTTCCAGCAGCAGCAAGAATTTACGTCTCACGTATCAAGCATCCAGTAGCGCGTGGGCAATGGTTTGGAGTTTACGGGTGAGCGGGCCAACCGGCCAGCGAGTTGCAGCATAGGCATGCACCGGCCACACGCCATACACACTGTTGCAGACAAAGACTTCATCGGCCTGCTGCAGCTGTTCGAGGGTGATATCAGTGACGTGCGTGGGAATGCCCAGAGACTCGGCTTGAAACAATAATTCGGCACGCATCACGCCTTCCACGCCACAACGCGTCAGATCCGCGGTGATCAACCCGCCATCGCGCACCAGGAACAGGTTACTGAACACACCTTCAATCACTCGTCCTTGCTGATCGAGCATCAAGCCTTCGGCATGGTCGCTGTCTTGCCATTCGGCGCGGGCCATCACTTGCTCCAGGCGGTTCAAGTGCTTGAGACCGGCGAGCAGCGGCTGGATGGAAAGTCGCGTGGTGCAGGGGAACAGGCGAATGCCTTGCACCCGATGGGCGACCGGGTATGCCGCAGGAGGATTACCCGACAGGATACGACGAGCCTGGGCCGAGGGGTCAAATGCGTAGCCTCGCAGGCTGTCGCCGCGGGTCACGATCAGTTTGAGCACGCCCTCTTCCAGTTCAGCGGCGTAGGTCATTAGCTCCTCGACCACCGCCTCATGATCGAGGTTGAGCGCCAACCGCTGGCAGCCCCTGGCCAAACGCATCAGGTGCCGATCCAACAGTATCGGAAAGCCGTCACGCACGGCGATGGTCTCGAAAAGTCCGTCGCCGTACGCCAGGCCGCGATCCTTCAGCGACAGCGCGTCAGCTGGTTGACCGTCGACCCAGGTGTCCATCAGCCTGCGAACCGACGGAACACCAGCGAGCCGTTGGTGCCGCCAAAACCGAAGGAGTTGGACAGGACCACATCGATATCCATTTGGCGCGCAGTGTGCGGCACAAAATCGAGATCGCAGCCTTCATCCGGCTCATCGAGGTTGATGGTCGGCGGCGCGACCTGGCTGTTGATCGCCAGCACGCTGAAGATTGCCTCCACCGCGCCTGCCGCACCCAACAGGTGACCGGTCATGGACTTGGTGGAGCTGACCGCCAGCTTGTAGGCGTGATCGCCGAACACCGACTTGATCGCCTGGGCTTCAGCGAGGTCGCCGGCCGGGGTCGAGGTGCCGTGGGCGTTGATGTATTGCACTTGATCGCCATTGATCTTCGCGTCGCGCAGCGCATTGGTGATGCAACGGGCAGCGCCCGCACCATCGGCCGGTGGCGAAGTCATGTGGTAGGCGTCGCCACTGGTGCCGAAGCCGATCAGCTCGGCATAGATGGTGGCGCCACGGGCCTTGGCATGCTCCAGCTCCTCCAGAACCAGCGCACCGGCGCCATCGGACAGCACGAAGCCGTCACGGCCCTTGTCCCATGGACGGCTGGCGCGGGTCGGCTCGTCGTTGCGGGTCGACAGTGCGCGGGAGGCACCGAAGCCACCCATGCCCAGACCGCAGGCAGCCATCTCGGCGCCGCCGGCAATCATTACGTCGGCTTCGTCGTACATGATGTTGCGCGCCGCCATGCCAATGCAGTGCGTACCGGTGGTACAGGCTGTGGCAATGGCGTAGTTAGGCCCCTGTGCACCCAGATGGATGGACAGGAAACCGGAAATCATATTGATGATCGAGCCGGGTACGAAAAACGGAGAAATCCGTCGTGGACCGGTCTCGTGCAGCGTGCGGCTGGTTTCTTCGATATTGGTCAGACCGCCAATACCCGACCCCATGGCCACGCCGATGCGCTCACGGTTGGCGTCGGTGACTTCCAGACCGGCGTTGCGTACTGCCTGAAAGCCTGCGGCCAGACCGTACTGAATGAACAGGTCGAGTTTGCGAGCTTCCTTGACCGACAGGTATTCCTCGACATTGAAGCCCTTTACCGAGCCGCCAAAACGGGTGGAATAGGCAGAAAGGTCGGTGTGTTCGATCAGACCAATGCCACTGCGGCCAGCCAGAATGCCCTGCCAACTGCTTGGCACATCCGTGCCCAGTGGCGACAACATACCCATACCGGTGACTACGACGCGTCTACGCGACACAGCACTCTCCTTTTTTCAAATGACGACTTTGCATCAGGCCTAAAGAAAAAACCGCACGCCATAGGCAGTGCGGTTTTTCCATGACAGCGAGCAACGATTACAAACTATTACGCCTGGTGCGTAGTAACGTAGTCGATTGCAGCTTGTACAGTAGTGATCTTTTCAGCTTCTTCGTCAGGGATTTCGGTCTCGAATTCCTCTTCCAGAGCCATCACCAGCTCAACGGTGTCAAGGGAGTCAGCACCCAGGTCTTCAACGAAGGAAGCGGTGTTGACCACTTCTTCTTCTTTAACGCCCAGTTGCTCGGCAACGATTTTCTTGACGCGCTCTTCGATGGTGCTCATACCTTGTTTTCACTCCTAATGGACAAATTCAGGCAGCTGGCCAGTGGGTAAGTGTATAGAAAGCCTTTTCAGTTTTTCAACTGAAAGCTTCACTCCTCAAACCCTGCAGCCCTCTGCCTATAAATAGATTGCAGCTTTATAACGGATTTTAGACAGCTCGTATGACATTTTTTTGAAGCAATCCGTCACATTTAACCTACATGTACATCCCGCCGTTCACCGGGATTGTAGCCCCAGTCACGTAAGCCGCACCGTCGGATGCAAGAAAAGCGACCACAGACGCGATCTCTTGAGCTTGACCCAGACGGCCCAGCGGAATTTGCGTCTGCAAGGCTTCACGCTGTGCCTCGGGCAGTTCGCGGGTCATATCGGTGTCGATGAACCCTGGGGTCACCGAGTTTACCGTAATCGAACGCGAACCGACTTCACGCGCCAGAGCACGGCTGAAACCTTCCAGGCCGGCCTTGGCGGCAGCGTAGTTTACTTGGCCTGCGTTGCCCATGGCACCCACAACCGAGCCAATACTGATAATTCGTCCCCAGCGGGCCTTGGTCATGCCGCGCAAAACGCCCTTGGACAGGCGGAACAGACTGTTCAGGTTGGTATCGACAACGTCATGCCACTCGTCGTCTTTCATGCGCATCATCAGGTTATCGCGGGTGATACCGGCATTGTTGACCAGGATCGCCGGCGCACCGAACTGCTCCTGAATGCTCGCCAGCACCGCCGCAACGGACTCGTCGCTGGTGACGTTGAGTTCAAGGCCGGTGCCCTGAATGCCGTTTTCCTTCAGGGTGGCGGCGATGCGCTCTGCACCCGAGGCCGAGGTCGCGGTGCCGACAACGATGGCACCCTGACGACCCAGTTCCAGGGCGATAGCCTGGCCGATACCGCGGCTGGCACCGGTAACCAGTGCAACTTTACCTTGCAGACTCATGCAAGCTTCTCCTGATTCAGGCCAGCGCTGCGCGTGCGGCAGCGAAAGCATCTGGGGTATTGAGGTTGGATGTCGATACGCCATCGGCGCAGCGTTTGTTCAGGCCGGCAAGCACTTTGCCCGGGCCGCATTCGACCAGGCTGGTCGCGCCCTTGGCGGCCAGCGCCTGGACCGACTCGACCCAGCGTACTGGCTTGTAGAGCTGCTCGAGCAGATCACGCTTGAGGGTTTCCAGATCCGCGGGCACTTCGGCGCTGACGTTCTGTACGACAGGAATCTGTGGCACTTGCCAGTCGATGGCGGCGATCGATTCGGCGAAACGCTCGGCGGCCGGACGCATCAGCTCGCAATGGGACGGTACGCTGACCGGCAACGGCATGGCGCGCTTCGCACCACGGGACTTGCAGCCCTCGATGGCACGCTCGACCGCAGCCTTGGCACCGGCGATCACCACCTGGCCCGGGGAGTTGAAGTTGACCGCGCTGACCACTTCGCCTTGCGCCGCTTCGGCACAGGCGGCCAGCACGTCGGCGTCTTCCAGACCGAGGATCGCGGCCATGCCGCCCTGCCCGGCCGGAACAGCCTCTTGCATCAGCTTGCCACGGGTCTCGACCAGCTTCACCGCGTCGCCCAGGCTCAGGCTGCCGGCCGCGACCAGCGCGCTATATTCACCCAGGCTGTGACCGGCAACGTACGCCGGACGCGCACCGCCTTGCGCCAGCCACAGGCGCCACAGGGCGATAGAGGCCGTCAGAATGGCAGGTTGGGTTTTATCGGTTTGATTGAGTTGCTCTTCCGGCCCTTGCTGGGTCAGAGCCCACAGGTCATAGCCCAGGGCATCAGAAGCTTCTTTGAAGGTTTCGAGGACAATCGGATGTTGCGCGCCCAACTCGGCCAGCATGCCGAGGGACTGCGAACCCTGTCCCGGAAAGACGAATGCGAGGGAAGCAGACATGTAACAAGCCCCTAATGATCTTGTCGTCGGAGAATTGGTGTCCCGCAGTGGGGACACAAGAAACTGACAGTTGGATGGCCCATTGAACTGAGCGGTCACATTTAAGCATTGTCCGACGAAAACGCCTAAAGCAACAAATCCTCCAGACGACCGTGAATACGTTCCGGGAGGTTTTCCTGTATCTCGATCAAGGCACGGGAAATCGCACTCTGAAAGCCCTGCACCCCGGCAGAACCATGGCTTTTCACGACAATGCCCTGCAATCCGAGGAAGCTCGCACCGTTATGCCGCGCCGGTGCCAGATCGGCCTGCAATCGTTTCATCAGCGGCAAGGCCAATGCGCCAACCATGCGCGACGGCAGGCTTTTCTTGAACAATGCCTCGATTCGTCCGGCAATCATGGTGGCCAGACCCTCGCTGGACTTGAGCAGGATATTGCCGACAAAGCCGTCACACACCACTACATCCGCCTCGCCGCGGTACAGACCATCACCCTCGACAAAGCCTATGTAGTTGATGCCTCGGGCCGCCTGCAACAAAGTGGCGGCCAGCTTGACCTGCTGATTGCCCTTGATGTCTTCGGTGCCGATATTGAGCAAGGCTACACGGGGACGGACAATGCCAAGGGTTTCAGCGGCGACCGAGCCCATGACTGCAAACTGCAACAGATGCTCGGCGCTGCAATCGACGTTGGCGCCCAGGTCGAGCAACTGGCAATAGCCCTTTTGCGTCGGGATCGCCGCGACCATCGCCGGCCTGTCGATGCCTGGCAACGTCTTGAGCACGAATCGCGACAGCGCCATCAACGCCCCGGTATTGCCGGCACTGACACAGGCCTGGACCTTGCCGTCGCGCAACAACTCCAGTGCCACGCGCATGGATGAATCAGGCTTGCCGCGCAGGGCCTGCGAAGGCTTTTCATCCATGGTGATGACTTCTGAAGCCGGCGTTATCGACAGGCGCGCGCGATCCACGGCCGATTGGCCAGCGATCAATTCTTCAAGTAAGGAGGGTTGACCGACGAGGGTCAGGTGCAGCGAGGGGGTAGCAGACAGGCAAGCGATACTGGCCTGGACAATGCTGCGGGAACCGAAGTCCCCGCCCATTGCGTCAATCGCGATGACTTGAGCGGACAAGTGATTACTCGTCAGCGCCCTTGTCGATCACTTTACGGCCACGGTATACGCCTTCTGGCGATACGTGGTGACGCAGGTGAACTTCACCGGTGGTTTTTTCTACAGACAGGGTGCTAGCCTCGAGAGCGTCGTGCGAACGGCGCATGTCACGGGCAGAGCGGGATTTTTTGTTCTGCTGAACAGCCATAATTGATTAACTCCTAAACGTTTGGGTCACGCTTTAACTGCGCCAATACACTGAACGGGTTGGACCGCGTTACCTCGTCCTCGCTCGGTTCGGGCTCATCTGCTCCCGCCGGCTGCTGGCATTCTTCCGGATGATGAGCAGGCACAATGGGCAAGGCGAGCAGAAGCTCCTCCTCGATCAGTGACTGCAGATCCAATGGATCTTCGCCCAGTTCCAGCACGTCATAACCTTTCGGCAACGACTGGGTATTCGCACCCTCCTTCACCACAGCATAACTGCATTCGCTATGGATCGGCAGGGTGACCAGCTCAAGACAACGCTGGCAAACCATTTTGACTTCAGTGTCGATAAAGCTGTGAATCACCACAGATTTACGTTCATCTCGTTCAAAAACGAATTTAGCCTGCACCGTACCGACATTGTCGGAAAGCGGGTCGCAGAGTCTCTCCAAATCGGCCAGCAGCATTTCACCTTGAAGGGTGGTGCCACGGTCAGCCAATTTGCGCGGGTCAACGTGAGGTGGAATCGGGTCATTCAACATAGGCGCAGCATTATAGGGATGCCCCCGCCCATGTCAAAGGAAATTCAGCCCTGTCCGTCACTTGCAACGCTCCGCTAGAATCCACGCCTGCCTTTGGAGATGTGCATGCTGCCTTTATTACTCGCTTCCAGCTCTGTCTATCGCCGGGAATTGCTGGCCCGCCTGCGCCTGCCGTTCATCTGCAGCTCGCCTGATATCGATGAAAGCCACAGCCCAGGCGAATCTGCCGTTGATCTGGTCAAACGCCTCGCCGAGGAGAAGGCCCGGGCGCTGGCCGCCAGCCATGCCGCTCATCTGATCATTGGCTCCGACCAGGTCGCGGTGCTTGGCGACCGGATCATCGGCAAGCCCCATACCTTCGAAAAAGCCCGGGAACAACTGCTGGCCGCCAGTGATGCCAGCGTGACATTCCTTACAGGCCTCGCCGTACTGAACAGCAAAACCGGCCATTGCCAGGTCGACTGCGTACCGTTCACGGTGCACATGCGCGAACTCGACAACGCCCGCATCGAACGCTACCTGCGCGCCGAACAACCCTATGACTGCGCTGGCAGCTTCAAAGCGGAAGGGCTGGGGGTCAGCCTGTTCCAGAGCACCGACGGCCCTGACGCCACCAGCCTGGTCGGCCTGCCGCTGATTCGCCTGGTCGACATGCTGTTGGCCGAAGGAGTCGAAATCCCCTGAGTGCCGCAGCCCTTTAACCCCTCAAAAAAAAACCGGCCACGAAGGCCGGCTTTTTTACAGCCCTGAAATCAACGCAATGACGGACCGCTGAACCCCATCCACATCGCCAGGTGCTCAGCCACACTGGCACCCAGCTTTTTCGAAAAGCGATCGAACGGCGATTCCTGAACGGTGAAATCCACCAGTTCCTTTTCGCCAATCACATCACGGGCGACCGAGCTGGCATTGCCCAGACCATCGATCAACCCCAGCGGCAGCGCCTGCTCACCGCTCCAGACCAGACCGGAGAACAACTCCGGATGCTCCTTGTCCTTCAGGCGATCACCACGTCCCTGCTTGACGCTATTGATGAACTGCTTGTGCGTGGTGTCGAGCACGCCTTGCCAGAACGCCGTCTCTTCAGGCTTCTGCGGCTGGAAAGGATCAAGAAACGACTTGTGCTCGCCAGACGTATAAGTGCGGCGCTCGACGCCCAGCTTCTCCATGGTCCCGACAAAGCCGTAACCGGCAGCTGTCACACCGATAGAGCCCACCAGACTCGCCTTGTCGGCATAAATCTGATCGGCGGCACTGGCGATGTAGTAAGCGCCGGAAGCGCCGAGATCGGAAATCACCGCGTACAGCTTGGTATCCGGGTGCAGACCACGCAGACGACGAATCTCGTCATAGACATAGCCCGACTGCACCGGGCTGCCGCCAGGGCTGTTGATACGCAGGATAACGCCCTTGACCTTGGTGTCCTCGAAAGCGGCTCGCAGGCTGCCGACGATATTGTCGGCGCTGGCCGGCTCCTTGTCGGCGATCATGCCGGTCACATCGATCAGCGCCGTATAGGTACCGCTGCGGGTGGCAGCCTTCTCCATGTCCATCAACGGCGAGAACAAGGCCAACGCGACAAACAGGTAAACAAACGTCAGCAGCTTGAAGAAAATCCCCCAGCGGCGGGAGCGACGCTGTTCCTGCACACTCGCCAGCAGAGTCTTTTCCAGCAGCTTCCAGCTTTTTTCGTCACCGCTGTCTGCGCTCGACTTGGCGGGCGCCTTCCATTCGTCGGTCATGCCATCTACCCCAGCAAAAACGTATTAAGCCTGCTGACTCAGCCAGGCATGCAATTCTGTAAAGCGATCAATGGCCAGCCGTGGCTCGAACAACTTCAGCGCTTCGATCGACTGAGCACCGTAGCTGACGGCCACCGAATCCATCCCGGCATTGCGCGCCATCTGCAAATCGAAGGACGAGTCACCGACCATCAGCGCCTGCTCCGGGCGGACCTCGCAGTGTGCCAGGATTTGCTCGAGCATCAGCGGATGCGGCTTGCTGGCGGTTTCATCCGCAGCACGGGTGATGTCGAAGTAATCCTCCCAGCCGTGGGACTTCAGCACACGATCCAGCCCGCGACGCGCCTTGCCCGTGGCGACTGCCAGATGGTAACCCTCGGCCCTGAAAGCCTCGAGCGACTCGACGACACCCTCGAACAACGGCGAAGGCACCGCCTCGGACGCGACGTAGTGGTCTGCATAGTGCTGACGAAACGCCACCAGCTCGGCATCGCCAATGTCGGGATACAGGGTCCGGATCGCCTCTGGCAACCCCAGACCGATGATGCCCTTGACGGCAAAATCATCGCGCAACTCAAAACCCGATCGCTCGGAAGCGACATGCATCGCCTCGACAATCCGACCAATGGAATCGGCCAACGTGCCATCCCAATCGAAGATCAACAGTTTGTAATCAGATGGGTGCACTCAGGCGCTCCACGGTTTTGGCCCACATCTCGTCGACCGGCGCCTGCAGTTTCAGCTCGCCACCATCGGGCAACGGCACGGTCAGCATGTAGGCGTGCAGGAACAGCCGCTTGCCGCCCAGATCGCGAATTTCCTTACTGAAATCGTCATCGCCATATTTGGTATCGCCGGCAATGCAGTGACCGGCATGCAAGGTATGGACACGTATCTGGTGAGTGCGGCCCGTGATCGGCTTCGCTTCAACCAGGGTGGCAAAGTCGCCGAAACGACGCAGGACCTTGAACACGGTCACCGATTCCTTGCCCTCCTCCTCATCGACTTCGACCATACGCTCGCCGGAGCGCAGATTGCTCTTGCCCAGCGCCGCGCGAACCTGCTTGATCGAGGATGCCCAATTGCCGCGAACCAGGGCCATGTAGCGCTTGTCGACGCCATCGCCGCGCAAGGCCGTGTGCAAGTGACGCAGCATGCTGCGCTTTTTGGCGATCATCAGCAGGCCGGAGGTGTCACGGTCGAGTCGGTGAACCAGCTCGAGCTCCTTGCAATCGGGACGCAACTGACGAAAGGCTTCGATCACCCCGTAATTCAAACCGCTGCCACCGTGAACGGCAATGCCGCAGGGCTTGTTGATCACGATCAGCGCCTTGTCTTCATAGACAATCGAAGCTTCGAGCCGCTGCAACAGACCTTGAGCCAGAGGCACCGGCTCGTCCCGTTCAGGCACGCGAACCGGCGGCACGCGCACGATGTCGCCCGCCTGCAGCTTGTATTCAGGCTTGATCCGCCCCTTGTTCACCCGCACTTCGCCTTTGCGCAAAATGCGGTAAATCAAGGTCTTGGGCACGCCTTTGAGCCGAGCGAGAAGGAAGTTGTCAATACGTTGGCCGGCATATTCCGGCGAGACCTCAAGCAGTTGTACGCCTGGAGTCGGGGGGGCAGTAGTCGTCATGGCGCGGATGATATCAATTTTTTATGGAATTGAAGCACTTAATCATTACTGCTATAGTCGCGAACGCCGCCAAAAGCGGCCTGGACAGCGGACCAACGGTCAAAAACCGACCCTGACCAACGCAATTCACCAGGACGCGAGGCCGTCCTACGGGGCTTTCGCTACGTAACGGTGGAGTTTGCAGGTGTAACGAGCGCAGGTGACATGAGGCCTGAATCACGCCGCGAAGCAGAGTTTTCACTCGCTACGCGAGCTCATATTCACGGCCAGTTCACAAAGTGCAGTCAGCTGCGAATGACCCCGAGCGATCGCTTCGGAAACAACGCCTAAATTAGCCATGATGCGTGACCTCCCCTTTCGGAGCTCACGGTAAATGCCAACCCGCTGCGGATTCTGCGCGCGGCAGCACCCGAATTATCAGGGATACGTGTAGGGTGGAGATGCACAACCGCTGGACTGTGTAGCAATAGGCTTTATCAAGACGCTTCATCTCGTCCACAGCCGCCGGTTGATTCCTCCTCCTGACTGAGTGCTTAAGTAGCCACAGCAAGCAGGACGCGTACGTCGCGATGCAGGCCCACATTGGCCGGACATCGCTGGACACGGGAATGGCCAACCACTCCCGACGCACCTGACACCGACCGTGAGAAGTCGTGTGTGCCGAACGCCGTTTCCGGCAGCCCGGAAACCGACGGTACTACATGAAAAGAATGCTGATTAACGCAACTCAACCCGAAGAGTTGCGTGTTGCACTGGTAGATGGCCAACGCCTCTACGACCTGGACATCGAATCCGGTGCACGCGAGCAGAAGAAAGCCAACATCTATAAAGGCCGGATCACTCGCATCGAACCAAGCCTTGAAGCTGCCTTTGTCGATTTCGGCTCTGAGCGCCACGGCTTCCTGCCACTCAAAGAAATCTCCCGCGAATACTTCAAGAAAGCCCCCGAAGGCCGCGTCAACATCAAGGACGTCCTGAGCGAAGGCCAGGAAGTCATCGTTCAGGTCGAAAAAGAAGAACGTGGCAACAAGGGCGCCGCCCTGACCACCTTCATCAGCCTGGCCGGTCGTTATCTGGTGCTGATGCCGAACAACCCGCGTGCCGGCGGCATCTCCCGTCGCATCGAAGGCGAAGAGCGCAACGAACTGCGCGAAGCCCTGAACGGCCTGGTTGCCCCGGCCGACATGGGTCTGATCGTGCGCACGGCCGGCCTGGGCCGCAGCAGCGAAGAAATGCAGTGGGACCTCGATTACCTGCTGCAGCTCTGGACCGCCATCAAGGAAGCCTCGCTGGATCGTTCCGCGCCATTCCTGATCTACCAGGAAAGCAACGTGATCATCCGCGCGATCCGCGACTACCTGCGCCAGGACATCGGCGAAGTGCTGATCGACAGCGTTGAAGCCCAGGACGAAGCCCTGACCTTCATCCGCCAGGTCATGCCGCAGTACGCCAGCAAGATCAAGCTGTACGAAGACAGCGTTCCGCTGTTCAACCGTTTCCAGATCGAAAGCCAGATCGAGACCGCCTTCCAGCGCGTCGTCGAACTGCCTTCCGGTGGCTCCATCGTTATCGACCCGACCGAAGCCCTGGTGTCCATCGACATCAACTCGGCGCGCGCCACCAAAGGCAGCGACATCGAAGAAACCGCCCTGCAGACCAACCTTGAAGCCGCCGAAGAAATCGCCCGTCAGTTGCGCCTGCGTGACATCGGCGGTCTGATCGTCATCGACTTCATCGACATGACCCCTGCCAAGAACCAGCGCGCCGTGGAAGAGAAAGTCCGCGAATGCCTGGAAGCCGACCGCGCCCGCGTGCAAGTCGGTCGCATCTCGCGCTTCGGCCTGCTGGAAATGTCCCGTCAGCGCCTGCGTCCGTCCCTGGGTGAAAGCAGCGGCATCGTTTGCCCACGCTGCAACGGCACCGGCATCATCCGTGATGTTGAATCGCTGTCGCTGGCCATCCTGCGCCTGATCGAAGAAGAAGCCCTGAAAGACCGCACCGCCGAAGTTCGCGCCCAGGTGCCAATCCCGGTAGCCGCGTTCCTGCTCAACGAAAAACGCAACTCGATCACCAAGATCGAACTGCGCACCCGCGCCCGCATCGTCATTCTGCCGAACGATCACCTCGAAACGCCGCACTTCGAAGTTCAGCGTCTGCGCGATGACAGCCCGGAAGCCGCCACCAACCAGTCCAGCTACGAAATCGCTGCTGCCGCTGCCGAAGTGGAAGAAGTC
The DNA here is from genome assembly GCF_001984065.1 of Pseudomonas sp. KK4. Lineage (GTDB taxonomy): Bacteria > Pseudomonadota > Gammaproteobacteria > Pseudomonadales > Pseudomonadaceae > Aquipseudomonas. The sequence goes on along the minus strand of NZ_LYVP01000046.1, from coordinate 23,841 downwards.
CAGCCAGCCGCTGCGACCCGCACCCTCGTTCGCCAGGAAGCCGCGGTCAAGACTGCACCAGCGCGTGCCAATGCTCCGGTCCCGACTGAAGTCGTGGCGCCTGTTGCCGCACCGGTCGCTGCGCCAGAGCCGAGCCTGTTCAAAGGCCTGGTGAAGTCGCTGGTCAGCCTGTTCGCCACCAAGGAAGAGCCTGCCGCGCCGGTCGTCGTTGAAAAACCGGCCGCCGAGCGTCCTGCCCGTAACGAAGAACGTCGCAACGGTCGTCAACAGAGCCGCAACCGTAACGGTCGCCGCGATGAAGAACGCAAGCCACGTGAAGAACGTGCACCGCGTGAAGAGCGCGCACCACGTGAGCCACGCGAAGAGCGCCAGCCACGCGAAGCTCGCGAAGTCCGTGAAGTACGCGAAGAAACCCCAGCGGTAGCCCGCGAAGAACGCGCACCACGCCCACCGCGTGAAGAACGTGCGCCACGTGCCCCACGTGAAGACCGCAAGCCACGTGGCGAGCGTGAAGAACGTGTACGCGAACTGCGTGAGCCACTGGATGCTGCTCCGGCCGCCACTGCTACCGCCGAAGAACGTCCTGCCCGTCAGCCACGTGAAGAACGCGCTCCACGCCCACCGCGTGAAGAACGCCAGCCACGTGCCGAGCAAGCCGCTGCTGCAGTCGCTGAAGAAGAGCTGCCAACCAACGAAGAGCAACTGCAGGAAGACGGTCAGGACGGCGCCGAAGGCGATCGCCCACGCCGCCGCTCCCGTGGTCAGCGTCGTCGCAGCAACCGTCGTGAGCGCCAGCGTGATGCCAACGGCAACGTGATCGAAGGTTCGGAAGAATCCGAAAACGGCGAAAACGCTGAAGCGCCAAGCAGCGCCGATCTGGCCGCAGGCCTGGCTGTGACCGCAGCCGTTGCCAGCTCCGTGATCAGCGCTCCGGCCGAAGCACAGGCCAACGAGCAAGCCGAACGCGCCACCGCCGCTCTGGAAACAGCTCCAGTTGAAGCGCCGGTCGTTGAAGCCAGTACTCCGGTCGAAGTCACCGCTTCGCCAGAAATCGAAGTGGCGCCGGTTCGTGAAGCACGCCCTGAAGTTGAAGCGGCTGCCGAGCCTGCTGTAGTCGCCGAAGCGCCTGCGGTTGTTGCAGAGCCTGCTGTTGAAACTGTCGCTGAAACCGTGACTGAGACCGTTCGTGAAGTCCGCGAAGAGCAAACGGCGTTCAACTGGGTGTCCGAGCCAGCCGTCGTCGAGGCTCCAGCGCCAGTCGCTGAAGCCGGAGTGGCGCCAGAAGTGGTCTCCGAGCCGGTTGTTGTCGCTGCCGAGCCAGCGCCGGTAGTTGAAGCGCCAGCGGTGGTTGAAGCGCCTGCTCCAGTGGCTGAAACTGCCCCTGTCAGCGCCTTGACCCCTAGTGGCCGTGCACCGAACGACCCGCGTGAAGTGCGTCGTCGCAAGCGTGAAGCCGAGCGCCTGCAGAAGGAAGCCGAACTGGCCGCCGCTGCCGCACCCGCTGAAGTGGTTGCCGCTGCCGAACCAGCCCCGGTTGTTGCTGAAGTGGTCGAGGCAGCCCCTGCCCCGGCTGTAGAAGCTGCTGCCGAGCCAGCTGAGTCGGTCATCCACGAAGCACCGCGCTCCGTGCAGGACGCCGTAGAGCAACACGAACAGGCCCAGGAAAAAGAACACGAGACCAAACCTCTCGTCTGATTCCACAAGCCACTGAAAAGCCCCGCCTGGTGATGCCAGGCGGGGCTTTTTTTATGCGAGTGTAAAAAACACAAATCCCTGTGGGAGCGGGCTTGCTCGCGAATGCGGTGTGTCTGTCGACTTCACGGGTGACTGATCCACCGCTTTCGCGAGCAAGCCCGCTCCCACAAGGGATCTAGGCTGACAGAAAGACCAGTTTCTGCGGCACATCCACGTCCCACAAAACACCGGGATCATCGACTGCCACTTCCACGATCTGCCCCTGCGCAAACAACGATTTGGCCCCGCGGTCACCGGATAGCGCCATCAATCCGGGGGCAAAATGGCGTCCAAAGCCGACCGGATGCCCATATGCGCCATCCTGCACCGGCACGCTGATGCAATTGTCCGCCATCTGTGCCACGACCTGCTCGATGCTTGAAGGCCGGATGAACGGCATATCCCCCAACACCATCAACCAACCCTCTAACTGCGAGCACGCCGCCACCCCGGCCGCAATGCTGTCACCCATCCCGGTCGACTCGATCAGAACGATCTCGCAACCATAGGCCTGAGCCATGCGAATCACCTGCGGGCGATCCTCGGTGGTCACCACTACGCGCTTGCCCAGGCCAACCGGCAAATTCACCAATACCTGCTCGATCACCGACCGCACGGCACCGTCACGCCCGGAACAGTCCGCCAGCAGCTTGTCCTTTTCATTGCCGGCAACCTGCCTGAACCGACTGCCCCTCCCCGCGGCGAGCACAATCACACCGATGGGCTGGTTCATACGCGCTCCTGCAGGGGCTTCTTCTGTTTCAGTTCGACGCCATTCTTGACCGCCACGATTTCGGCCATCAACGACAAGGCGATTTCCGCCGGATTATGGCTGCCGATGTGCAAACCGATCGGACCGTACAGCCGTTCAATGGACTGGGGCGCCAAGCCGAGCTGCGCCAGATTATCCCGTCGTTTCTGGCTGTTGACCCGCGATCCCAGGGCACCAACATAGAAAGCCCTGGAATCCAGGGCCGTGAGCAAGGCCATGTCATCCAGGCGCGGATCGTGGGTCAGGGCGACGATGGCGGTGCGTTCGTCGGTCTGGATGTTCAGCACGGCCTCGTCAGGCATGCCCGAGACAAACCGGCCGTGCTGTTCCTCCCACCCGTAGACGAATTCGCTGCGCGGATCACAGATCAGCACCTCGAAATCCAGCAGACGGGCCATTTGCGCCACATAGCGCGACAACTGCCCCGCGCCGATCAGCAACAAACGCCAGCGCGGACCGTAAATGGCCCGCAACGTCTTGCCATCGAAGGCCAACACATCCGCTTTGTCGGCTGGCTGCAACACCACCTCACCGGTGACGATATCCAGCGAACGCGCGACGATCTGATGGTCTTCGCACCTGGCCAGCAAGTCAGCGACCCAGGAGGGATCGCCCACGCGCTCTTCGGTCAGGCGCAAGGTGCCGCCACAGGGCAAACCGAAACGGGCGGCTTCCTCGCGGGTTACTCCGTACGTGATCAGCTGCACCGGCGGCCCGTCAGTCGGGATACGACCGTCATGCAAACGCGCGATCAGGTCATCCTCGACACAACCGCCGGACACCGAGCCAATCACCACGCCGTCTTCGCGCAACGCCAGCATGGCGCCAGGCGCCCGGGGCGCGGTGCCCCAGGTCTGGACCACGCTATACAGCACCACCCGCTGGCCAGCGCGGCGCCACTCCAGCACGCTGCGCAATACATTCAGATCGGCACTGTCCATCAGGCTTTGTTCCAGCCCTGCAACTGGTAACGCACCGGCAGGTCACGGATGCGTTTGCCCGTGGCGGCGAAGATCGCGTTGCACAGCGCCGGAGCGATCGGCGGTACACCCGGCTCGCCGACACCGCCCAGCGGCACAGTGCCCGGCGGCGTCACCAGATGCACGGCGACTTCCTTGGGCGCCAGGGACATGCGCGCCACTTCATACATGTGGAAGTTGTCCTGCTGGACCTTGCCGTCCTTGAAGCTGATTTCGCCCAGCACCGCATTGCCCAGGCCCATGACGCAGGCGCCTTCGAACTGCGCACGAATCCGCTCGGGGTTGATTTGCGGCCCGCAATCCACAGCGATGTCGGCTTTGTGCACGATCAAGGTGCCATCGTCTTTGACTTCGACTTCGATCACCGCCGCCACGTAGGTCACGAAGCTGTAATGCACCGCCAGCCCCAATCCTCGGCCTTTGGGCAACTCGCGCCCCCAACCGGCGGCCTTGGCGGCGGTTTCCAGTACCGTGCGCAAACGCCCTGTATCGATCGGATAGCGCTCAGGGGACTCGCCGTAGTTCCACTCCTCGCTCAAGGTGCGCGGATCGATCTTGCGGTCCGGGCCGAGCAACTTGATCTGGTACTTGAGCGGGTCTTCCTTGGCCTTGTGCGCCAGCTCATCGATGAAGCTCTGGATCGCAAAACCGTGAGGGATGTTCGACACCGAACGGTACCAGCCCACGCGCGTGTGGACCGTCGCTTCAGGGTTTTCCAGACGCACGTTGGGAATCGCGTAGGCCATGTTGGTGAAACCCATGCCCAACTCGAACGCCGCCTCGTGATTCATGTTCGGCGCGAACAACGCGGTGATGCTCGGCGCAACAGTACGGTGCAACCAGCCGGACGGCAGGCCATCCCTGTTCAGGCTGGCCTTGAGGTGCTCGACCGACACGGTATGGAAATACGAGCAATGGATGTCGTCTTCACGGGTCCATTGCACCCGCACGGCCTTGCCGGGGAATTCCTTGGCGAGGATGGCCGCTTCGATGATGAAGTCCGGCTTGGACTTGCGACCGAAACCACCGCCGAGCAAGGTGACATTGAACGTCACGTTATCGAAGGGCAGGCCCAGGCGTTCGCCAATCCGCTCGCGAGTCACCTGCGGCGCCTGACTCGGCCCCCAGGCTTCGCACACGCCGTCCTTATAACGGGCGATGCCAACCATCGGCTCCATTGGCGATTGCGACAGATGCGGCAAGTAATAGGACGCTTCAAGGGTGCTGTCGGCAGTTTTCATCGCTTCGTCGATGTTGCCGGTATTACGCACGACCTTGCCGGGTTTCAGCGAAGAGGCTTCCAGTTCCTTGCGATAGGCGATCGAGTCGTAACTGGCGTTGGGGCCGTCATCCCATTCGATTTTCAGCGCCTCGCGGCCCTTGATCGCCGCCCAGGTGTTGTTCGCCACCACGGCGATACCGCCCAACGGCTGAAATTCCGATGGCAACGGACGGCTCTCGATCTGCAGGACCTTGACCACGCCGGGGACTTTCATCGCCTCTGCACCGTCGAAACTTTTCACCTTGCCGCCATACACCGCCGGCCGGGCAATGGCGGCGAACAGCATGCCGTCGAAATGCACGTCGGCGCCATACACGGCGCGACCGTTGACGATGTCGTCACCGTCGATGGCCTTGGTGCCTTCCTTGCCGATGTAGCGAAACTCCGAAGGCTGCTTGAGCCGCAGGCTGTCCCGCGGCGGAACTGCGAGGGCACTGGCAGCGGTGGCCAGGGCGCCGTATTCCAGCTCACGACCGGATGGCGTGTGGATGACCTTATGCAGTTGCGCATGGCATTCGCCGACCGGCACTTTCCACTGATCAGCGGCGGCCTGTTCCAGCATCGCCCGCGCGGCGGCGCCGCAACGGCGCATCGGTTCGAACCAGTGACGCATGCTGCGCGAACCGTCGGTGTCCTGGTTGCCGTAGCGCACTTCGTCACCCGGCGCCTGCTTGACCTTGACCCGCGCCCAGTCGGCTTCCAGCTCGTCGGCCACCACCATGGTCAGGCTGGTGCGTACGCCCTGGCCCATCTCCGAGCGGTTGCACATCACGGTCACGGTGCCATCCGTGGCAATGCTGACGTACACCTTCGGATCGTCGATCCACTTGTTAGGCATGCCGTCGGCGCCGTATGCCTTCTGGGCCTCTTCGGCAAATACGTCCTGCCAACCCCAACTCGCGGCCACCACCAACGCACCGGTGGCGCCCACGCCTTTGAGAAACCCACGCCGGCTGAGATTGCTCAGGGCGAAATCATTCGGTAGGCGGTTCATGCCTTGGCCTCCTTCAAGTGAGTGGATGCCTGGCGAATCGCGGTCTTGATGCGGTTGTAGGTGCCGCAACGGCAGATGTTGCCGACCATGGCCTCTTCGATCTGTTCGTCGCTGGGGTTGGGGTTGGTCTTGAGCAGCGCGGTGGCTGACATGATCTGCCCGCCCTGGCAGTAGCCGCACTGGGCTACGGCCGTATCGAGCCAGGCTTGCTGCACGACCTTGCCGACCGGATCGGCATGCAGGTTGTCGATGGTGGTGACGTTCTGTCCGACCACCGAACCGATCGGCGTGATGCAGCTGCGCGCCGGGGCGCCTTGGATATGGATGGTGCAGGCACCGCACAGGCCCATGCCGCAGCCGAATTTGGTGCCGTTGTAACCGGCCACGTCACGGATCGCCCACAGCAGGGGCATGTCCTCGCTGACGTCGAGTTGATGGTCTTGACCATTGAGTTTCAGGGTAATCATGGGCACGCCCGCATAGTATTGGGTTATGGGGTCGAGCAATCTGCCGCCGGACATCGGCGGTTGGCATCACGCAGATCGACTCAGGCTAAGGAGGCTCTCTTATGCGGACGGGAACGTCTGCACCGGGCCTTTGGTGGAATAAATGCTTCGCATCGTTAGCTCACTAAGTTAACCCAGCATTAACAAAAAAGCCCTGCACTTTTAATCAGTGCAGGGCTTTGGATTTCACCTTGAAAGCTTAGCTTCAATATCGGTTGGGCTCCATTTCCAGCTCGACATGGAAACGTTCTGAAATGTCTTTCTGGATGCGTTGCGCCAGGTCGAGCAACTGCAATCCGGTCGCGCCGCCGTAGTTGACCAGCACCAGCGCCTGCAACGTGTGCACACCCGCATCGGCTTCGCGGAAACCCTTCCAGCCCGCCCGCTCGATCAGCCAGCCGGCAGCCAGTTTTACCTGACCGTCAGGTTGCGCGTAGGCCACCAGATCCGGGTACTCGCCTTTGAGCTGTGCGACCAACGCCGCCGACACCAGCGGGTTTTTGAAAAAACTGCCGGCATTGCCCAGCACGGCAGGGTCCGGCAATTTTTCGTTGCGGATGCTGCAGATGGCCTGGCTGACGTCGCTGGCGGTCGGGTGATCGATGCCTTGTTCGGTCAGGCGCTGACGCACCGGGCCGTATTCCAGATGCAGTGGCGCGTTGCGGTCGAGCATGAAGCGCACGCGCAGGATCAACCAGCGTCCCGGTTCCTGCTTGAACAGGCTGTCACGGTAGGCGAAGTTGCATTCTTCCAGGCTGAATTCGCGCAGTTCGCCACTCTGGCGATCAAGAGCAGTCAGGCCGGCAAACACGTCCTTGATCTCGACCCCGTAGGCACCGATGTTCTGCATTGGCGCGGCACCGACGGTGCCGGGAATCAGACTGAGGTTTTCCAGGCCGGACAAGCCCTGGGCCAGGGTGTGCTGGACGAACGGATGCCACGGCTCGCCCGCCTCGGCTTCAATGACCACTTTGCTGCCGTCGTCACTCACCACACGAATCCCGCGGCTGGCCATGCGCAGCACCAGCGACGGGATATCGGCGGTCAACAGCAGGTTGCTGCCGCCACCGATCACCAGTAACGACACGTCGTGGGCCCGAGCGTAGGCCAGGGCTTCTCGCACATCGGCATCGTTGTGGGCTTCGGCGAACAGCCGGGCCTGCACGTCCACGCCAAAACTGTTGTACGGCTTGAGGGAAACCTGTGACCGAACCTGCAAACTCATAAGCGTCCCTTCAATTCGATCACCAACAGATCGCTGGCACGCTCGATCAGGTCCAGTACCTGTTCAAACCCCTGCTCGCCGTCGTAATACGGGTCCGGCACTTCATCGAGTTCCGAGTGATAACGACGCAGGAACAAATCCAGCTCGGCCTTGCCCTTGGCCGGTTGCAGGGCCTTGAGATTGCGCAGGTTGCTGTTGTCCATCGCCAGGATCAGGTCGTAGGTGGCGAAATCGGCGCGGGACACTTGCCGGGCGCGCTGGGCGGACAGGTCGTAGCCACGCAGCCTGGCAGCGGCCTGGCTGCGCTTGTCCGGCGCCTTGCCGACATGCCAGTCACCGGTACCGGCGGAGGCCACTTCGACCTGATCGGCCAGCCCGGCGACCCGCAGTTTGTGGCGCAGCACGCCTTCGGCCGTAGGCGAGCGGCAAATGTTGCCCAGGCAGACGAACAGAACCCGCATCAGGCCTCCAGCAGGCGACGAACGCGCTCAAGGTCTTCGACGGTATCGACACCCGGCGGCGGCGCGATCAACGCGTCGGCGACGTGAATCCGTACGCCGTGCCACAGCGCCCGCAGTTGCTCCAGGCATTCGGTGTTTTCCAGCCAGCACGGGCCCCAGTTGACGAAGTCATGCAGGAAACCGGCGCGATAGGCGTAGATGCCGATGTGGCGACGGTACGGCACACCTTCGGGCAACTGCTCGCGGCTCAGGGCAAAGGCATCACGCGCCCATGGCAATGTGGAGCGGCTGAAGGTCAGGGCCAGGCCATTGCGATCACTGACCACTTTGACCACGTTGGGATTGAACAGGGTTTCAACGTCCTCGATCGGCTCACCCAGGGTGGCCATGCGCGCTTCGGCATGGATAGCCAGGTTGGTGGCCACCTGATCGATCACGCTCGGCGGGATCAGGGGTTCGTCACCCTGGACGTTGACCACGATGGCGTCTGGCGCCAGGCCCAGCTTGGCCGCGACTTCCGCCAGGCGATCAGTGCCGGAGTTGTGATCTTCGCGGGTCAGCACCACTTCGGCGCCAAAGCCCTGGCAGGCTTCGACGATACGCGCATCGTCGGTGGCCACCACCACGCGCTGGGCACTGCTTTTGCTGGCCTGCTCCCAGACATGCTGGATCATCGGCTTGCCGGCGATCAACAACAGCGGTTTACCCGGCAGACGGGTGGAGGCGTATCGCGATGGAATGACGACGGTAAAGGCTGTGGTCATTTATCCAGACGCTCATCGGTGGTCAGGGTCCGGGCTTCGGTTTCGAGCATCACCGGGATGCCGTCGCGAATCGGGTAGGCCAGACCCGCGCCCTTGCTGATCAGCTCGGTCTTGTCGGCGCTGAGCTTGAGCGGGCCTTTGCAGACCGGGCAAGCGAGGATGTCGAGCAATTTGGTGTCCATGAGCATTCCCTGGATAGAAACGAAATTAAGGCAACAGTCGAGCCGGCAACAGGCGCATCAGCTGTGTATCGAACCAGGCCACGAAAGCCGGCGACGGCACAGCGTCGACCGCCAGGTACCACCAATCGGCGGCGGCGAAGGCACGGCACTTCACCGCGTCCTTTTCGGTCATCACCAACGGCAATGACGGGGTGAAATTCAAGGCCTGCACGCTGTATTCGGCGTGGTCGGCGAACGCATGCGGCACAGGCTGCCAGTGTAGCGTTTCAAGGGTGTTGAAGAAACGTTGCGGGTTGCCGATCCCGGCCACGGCGTGCAGCGCCTGGCCTGCCGGAAAGTAATCAAGGGGCTGTCGTTCGCCGCTTTGCAGATTGATCAGTGCGGTCGGTTGCAACTCAAAGGCAAAGCCACCCTCGCGATCAGCCTTGGCTCCGTTGTAGAGCACCGCGTCGACGCTTTGCAGTCGCTCGACCGGTTCGCGCAACGGCCCGGCCGGCAGGCAACGCTGGTTGCCCAGGCCACGGGCGGCGTCGATCAGCACCAGCTCCAAATCCCGCGCCAGACGGTAATGCTGCATGCCGTCATCGGACAGGATCAGGTCCAGCGGTTCGCTGGCCAGCAAGGCTTTGACGGCGCGACTGCGGTCTGGATCGATCATCAACGGCACGCCCGTGCGCTGAACGATCAACAACGGTTCGTCACCCGCCAGGTCCGCGCTTTGATCGGCTGCAACGCGCCAAGGCAATTGCGGCGGTTTGGCACCGTAACCGCGACTGACCACGCCGACCCGCAGGCCACTGCGCTGGCAATGCTGGATCATCCACAGAATCAGCGGCGTCTTGCCGGTACCGCCGACGGTGATGTTGCCGACGACGATCAAGGGTACCGGCGGCTGGTAAATGTCACCCTCCCCCGCCAGAAACCGCTTGCGCTTGTTGTTGACCACGCGCCGGTACAGCCACTCCAGCGGCTGCAACAGTTTGAGGGCCGGATGGCCTCGGTACCACGCGGCGAGCAGGCGTTCGGACATGGCCATCAGGGCGCGGGCGGCGCCGCCTCGACTGTGGTCATGCGCAGATGGCTGAAGCCCAGTTTGCCGGCGGCGTCCATGGCGGTGATCACCGACTGATGCTGGGATTTGCCGTCGGCACTGATCGACAGCGGCCGATTGGTGTCGCCATTGGATGCTTTCTGCAGTGCGTCCATCAGGGTTGCCAGGTCGCTTTTCGGCAGGATCTGGTTGTTCACCGAGAACACGCCATCGGCGCTGATGGCGATATCCAGCTGTTTGGACGGGTCTTCAGCGGGCGAACCGCTGACCGCTTCCGGCAGATCCACACGCAATTGGGTTTCGCGGGTAAAGGTGGTGGTCACCACGAAAAACAGCAGCAGGATAAACACCACGTCGATCAGCGACGCGAGGTTGATGTCCACATTCTCCCGTTGTTTGCGGCGGAATTTCACGCTTTGACTCCCGCCAGGTCCACGTCCCGATCGCCCTGGACGACTTCCACCAGCTTGATCGCTTCCTGCTCCATGCCCACCACCAGTTCATCGATGCGGCGTTGCAGAAAACGGTGGAAGAATACCGACGGGATACCGACCATCAGGCCCGCGGCCGTGGTGATCAGTGCCTTGGAGATACCACCGGCCAGAACTGCGGCGTTGGTTGTCATGCCCGTCCCCATGAACGCACTGAAGATATCGATCATGCCCAGCACCGTGCCGAGCAAACCCAGCAACGGGGCCATGGCGGCGATGGTGCCGAGGGCGTTGATGTAGCGCTCCAGCTCATGGATGACCCGAGCGGCGGCTTCTTCGATGCACTCTTTCATGATCTCGCGACCATGCTTGGAGTTGGCCAGGCCCGCGGCGAGAATTTCACCCAGAGGCGAATTGGCGCGCAGTTCCTTGAGTTTTTCCTTGTTGAGCTGTTTGTCCTTGATCCATACCCAGACCTGGCCGAGCAGGTGCTCCGGGGTCACGCGACTCGATCGCAGGGTCCACAGACGCTCGGCAACGATCGCCATTGCCGCGATGGAACTCAGGATGATCGGCAGCATCATCCAGCCGCCGGATTTGACCAATTCCCACACAGTGACAGTCCCCTCGAAAAAGTGCGCCACTCTAACATAGGGGGTGGGCGCACCGAAGACTGTGATGCCGCATCCGGTCGGCCTGTCATAACGATCGATCAGGGACGTGACGGGGGCGGATCGCGCCAGAAGCGCCGTTCCAGACGCATCGAGCGTGGCGGTGCGAAACGCCCCAGTTGCAGATGAATGGCACCCTGCTCCGCGCTGTCGTAGATGGCCATCTCGCGTTTTCGGTAGCGTGCCACCACCGTTGGATGAGGGTGACCGAAGGAATTGCCTCGGCCACGGGAAATCAGCACGGCTTTGGGTTGTAAAACATTGAGCAGGGCCGTTGAGGATGAACTGCGACTGCCATGGTGGGGGGATTGCAGCCAGTCGGTGGGCACCGCCAGCGGGCCGTCGAGCAATGCGCGCTCAGCGGCGGCGTCGATGTCGCCGGTCAACAACAGGCGCTCGCCATTGGCTTCTATCTGCAAAACGCAGGAGTTGGCATTGCTGTCGTGGCCATCGGCCCAGCGCCAGAGCTCGAAGTTCACGCCGTCCCAGGTCCATCGCCGACCGCTCTCGCACTGCCCGGCGTGCAGTTCGCTCGGTAAGTCATCAGGCTCGCCAGCGATGACACGCTGCACCTGCAATGCCTTGGCGACCGCCCGCGCCCCGCCGGCGTGATCGACATGGGCATGGCTGATCAGCATCAGGTCGAGAGCGTCCACCCCCCATTTACGCAAGGTCGGCACCACGACCCGTTCGCCAAGGTCGCTGTCACCGAAACGTGGCCCGGCGTCGTACAGCAGCGCGTGATGACGGGTGCGAACCACAATCGCCAGCCCCTGGCCGACATCCAGTTGCCAGATCTCGGCCAGGCCCTCCGGCACGGTGGCTCGAGGTGGAACCACCAGTAACAGCAGCATTGGCCAACCCAGGGGTCGCAGCGCAACCCCTCGCGGCAACAGGAGCAGGAAGGCGCCGAGCGCTCCCATGCACCAGACCCACCACGGCACCGCCGCCGGTATCCACGCAGAAAGCTGCCCGGCCATCAGTGCAAGGCCCTTGAACAGCCAGTCGATCAGTCCGCCGGCCAGCCACAACAAGCCCTCCCCCACATGGGGAACGGGCAACAGCAAGGTCCCGAGCAACGCAGGTGGCAGCACCAGCACACTGATCCAGGGCACCGCCAGCAAGTTGACCAGCGGCCCGCTGAGGCTGATGGGCAAGCCCAATACCAGCAACATAGGGCCCAGGCCGATCGCGATCAGCCATTGGGCGCGGGTCCAGGTTTGCCACCATTTCCAGGGCCCCAGGCGACCACTGAACGTGAAGATCAACACCGCCACTGCGCCGAAGGACAACCAGAACCCCGGTTGCAGGCTGGCCAGCGGTTCGAGCAACAGCACGCCATTGAGGGCCAGCAGCAGCGGCCACCAGGCGCCCAGATGACGAAATCGCAGGCGCCACAGCAGCACCAGGCCAATCATCAGGCAGGCGCGGCGTACCGGCACCTCGAAACCGGCCAACAGTCCATAACCCAGGGCCGCTGCGAAGGCCAGGCCACAGGCCCAGGGTAGCCAGGGCAGACGGCCTGGCCACAAGCCATAGCGGGCCAGCCCGGCGATCAGCATGTACACCAGCCCCGCCAGCAAGCCGACGTGTTGCCCGGAAATCACCAGCAGGTGCACGGTGCCGGTGTCCTGCAACACCCGCCAGTCTTCGCGGCTGAGTCCGGATCCATCGCCCAGCACCAATGCCGCCAATACGCCGGCTCGACCTTGGGCGTCCACTTGCAGCAATGCCTGACGAATACTGTCGCGCCAGGCCCACCGTGCCTCGACCAGGCGCTGGCCATCCTTGACGGTACCGGTCGCACCCATGCGTTGCGCCAGTAGCCAGGCGTCGTAATCGAAGGCATGGGGGTTGAGCAAGCCGGCCGGGCGTTTCATCTTGACGGCCAGTCGCCAGCGCTCGCCGCTGTTGACCGGTGGCCCGCCATACCAGGCCAGGCGCATCAGTGGCGGTACTTTGCCGTGCCTCGATCGGGCTTCTGCCAACTCGAAGCGCACGACAGCCTCGCCGTGCTGGGGCAACCCCACAACCCGCCCTTCGACCCAGCGCGTTTCGCCGTCCAGCTTTTGCGGCAGCCGGTCATCGAGCGCCCAGTGAGCCTGGGCGCAGGCCCAACTCAGACCGAACAGGAAAAACGCCACCGGATAAGTCCGAAACGGCAGCAGCATCAGACCCACGACCGGCAGCAACAGCAACAACCCGACCGGCGGCAGCGCCGGTAAAAAACGCAGGGCCAGCAGACCCAGCGCCAATGCCACCATCCCTGTGCGCATACGCCTGTCCTAGAGAGTCCCGCCCCTAGGCATAGACGGCTGGACGCACGACCGTCGTTATCAATTGTCACAAAGTCTGAATGGGTGGCTCATAGAATCCAGACATACTTGCCGCCTTAACCGACCGAGAAGCCTTATGCCCCGGCGCTTATTCAAACGTTACATGCCAGATCCGACCAGCATCAGGGAACACAAGTCCTTACGCTTTCTCGGTACCTTGTTGCATGACCCGAACCTCTGGCACCTCAACCGCCACTCCGTCGCCCGGGCCATGGCGGTCGGTCTGTTCGCGGCGTTCCTGCCGATTCCGCTGCAAATGCTGGTCGCTGCCATCCTTGCCATCATCGTGCGCGGCAATATGCCCATCGCTGTCAGCCTGGTCTGGCTGACCAACCCGATCACCATGCCCGCCGTGTTCTTCTGCACCTACCAGACCGGCGCCTGGCTGATGGACGTCCCCCCCCGCCACCTGCCGGACGAATTGAGCTGGGAATGGATCAGCGGCGAACTCTCGACCTTGTGGCAGCCGTTCCTGTTGGGGTCGGTTGTCGTGGGGCTGGTGCTGGGGGCCTTGGCGTATTGCCTGGTGATGATGTACTGGCGCTGGTGGGTCGCGCGGCAATGGAAGCGGCGCAAACAGCGCCGGCTGTGAGAATGCAAAACGGCCTCCGCAAGGGAGGCCGTTTTTTTTGGGGTGTTCCTACAGCCTGTTCACACTGGATCAGGTCCGCATCCCGCGCCCGCTCACCAGCAACCGCGCACAACCGAAATACAGAATCACCGTCGCCACCAGCATGAACGTGATCGCAATGCTGATGCGGATATCCGACACCCCGAGGATCCCGTAGCGGAACGCGTTGACCATGTGCAACACCGGGTTGGCCAAGGACACGGTCTGCCAGAACGGCGGCAGCAACGAGATCGAATAGAATACGCCCCCCAGGTACGTCAACGGCGTCAACACGAAAGTCGGGATGATCGAGATGTCATCGAAGTTGCGCGCGAACACCGCGTTGATGAAGCCCAGCAACGAGAAGATCGTCGCCGTCAGCACCACAACCAGAATGGTCACGCCCAGGTGATGCACCTGCAAATGGGTGAAGAACAGCGACAGCAGCGTCACGATGATCCCGACCATCAGCCCGCGCAGCACACCGCCCAGGGTGTAGCCGATCAGGATGGTGTGCGGCGAGACCGGCGAGACCATCAATTCTTCGATGGAGCGCTGAAACTTGCTGCCGAAGAAACTCGACACCACGTTGCCATAGGAGTTGGTGATCACCGACATCATGATCAGCCCCGGCACGATGTACTCCATATACGTGAAGCCACCCATGTCGCCGATCTGCCGGCCGATCAGGTTGCCGAAGATCACGAAGTACAGAACCATGGTGATCGCCGGCGGCAGCAACGTCTGTGGCCAGATCCGGGTAAAACGCCGGACTTCACGGTAAACGATGGTGTTCAAGGCAACGAGATTGGGGCGCAGCTCGGAACTCATAGTGCCACCTTCGACAGATTTTTCTCCACCAGGGACACGAACAACTCCTCGAGGCGATTGGTTTTATTACGCAGGCTCAGCACGTCGATGTTCTGCTGCGCCAGCTGAGTGAACAGCGCGGTGATGCCCATGCTCTTGTCCACCTGGACTTCCAGGGTATGACCGTCGAGCAGGCGAGACGGGTAACCGATCAACTGCGGCGGCGTACCCAGAGCGTTCTTCAGGTCCAGCAGGAAGGTCTCGACATGCAACTGGCTGAGCAACTGTTTCATGCTGGTGTTTTCGACGATGGTGCCGTGGTCGATGATCCCGATGTTGCGGCACAGCTGTTCAGCCTCTTCCAGATAATGGGTGGTGAGGATGATGGTGATGCCTTTCTGGTTCAGCTCGGTGAGGAAGGTCCACATCGAGCGACGCAATTCGATGTCCACGCCGGCGGTCGGTTCGTCGAGGATCAACAGGCGCGGTTCGTGCACCAGGGCCCGGGCGATCATCAGTCGACGCTTCATGCCGCCAGACAGCGAACGCGACGGCACATCACGCTTGTCCCACAGGCCGAGCTGGGTCAGGTACTGCTCGGCGCGTTCCTTGGCGACTTTGGCCGGAATGCCGTAGTAGCCCGCCTGGGTCACGACGATATCGAACGTCTTTTCAAACTGGTTGAAGTTGAATTCCTGGGGCACCACGCCGATGGAGCGCTTGAGCTGCGCAGGATTCTTGTCCAGGTCGTGACCGAAGATATTCACGGTGCCGCTGGTCTTGTTCACCAGGGTCGAGAGAATGCCGATGGTCGTGGACTTGCCGGCGCCGTTGGGGCCGAGCAAGGCGAAGAAGTCACCTTCGGCGACGTCCAGATCGATACCACTCAAGGCCTGGAAACCGTTGCCGTAGGTTTTGGTTAGCTGCCGGATGGACAGAGCGGAACTCATATCGGATTTACGCACCAAGAAGGAAAAAAGGAATGAATCAGGTATGGCGGCGAACAACACAGCCACAGCGCATTAGCACAATGGTGCTTGTCGCCGCCACACAAGTACAGTCAAGTGTGTCGATAGTGAGTATTAAGTCAACGCAGTCATGACCGCCTTGCGATATGCCGCACGCTGCTTCAACCGTGCGTACCAGGCCTCGAGATGGGGCTGCGGCGCCCGCTCGATCGGCATTTCGAACCAGGCATAAATGAAACTGCCCAGTGGAATGTCACCCATGCCGATCTGCTCACCGGACAGATACGGCGTGGTCGCCAGGGCCTGATCGGCCATGGCCAGCAAACCGTCGCATTCTTTGATCGCGGCCTTGATGGCCGGCCAGTCCTGTTGATCGGCCGGAGTACGCAAGACGCCCCAGAACACCGTGCGAAACGGCGTGGCGAAACTGGACGTGGTCCAGTCCATCCATTTGTCAGCATTGGCCCGCGCTTGCACATCCGCCGGGTACCACGGGGTGTTTGCCCCATGCTTGGCCAGCAGGTAGCGAACGATGGCATTGGATTCCCACAGTACGAAATCATCGTCCTGGATCACCGGCACGCGACCATTGGGGTTCATGGCGCGGTACTCGGGCGTGTCGACGACACCAAAGGCGCCGCCCGCATCGATGGCTTCATAGGCCAGGCCGAGCTCTTCGGCAGCCCACAACGGTTTTCTGACATTCGATGAATTCTTCCGACCCCAGATCTTCAGCATGACGGCCCCTCGATTGATGAATGCGCAGGCAGCATACGCCGGATCAGGCTCGACTCAAATCACTCTGCATGTCCCCCAGCAGCGGTTGCAACTGCTCACCGAACAGGTGCGGATAGCACTGGCGCAGATGCTCGAAAAAGAAGGTTTCGGGTACGTCGGCGAACTGGCCGTGATCGACCAGATACTCCATCAGTTTCTCGCCATCGCGATTGAAAGGATGGAAGACACTGTCGTTGACGCCATCGAACGCCAGCGGTGCAACGTTGAACAGTTCGCACAGGCCTTGATTGAAGGCCGGCGTGGCCTTGACCCAGCGCCCGTTCAGGTACAGCTCGGTGTAACCGTGCATGGCGAACACATCGCTCTTGAGCAGTTCAAGCAGCCGCGGCGTCGACAAATGATTGCGCACGTCGGCCAGGCCGATCCGCGCCGGGATCCCGCAGTGCCGTGCCGCGCCGGCCAGCAGCGTGGCCTTGGGTACGCAGTAACTCTGCCCGGCACCGAGCGCGTAGCTGCCACACAAGGTCTGCGGATCGCGGCTGAAGGTGTAGGGGTTGTAGCGCACGGCCTCGCGCACGGCGTAATAGAGCTCGATCGCCTGCTCGACCGGATCGCGGCTCACGCCACGATGCTTTTCGGCGAACTCCACCACCGAGGGGTGGTCACTATCGATGAAGCGGCCGGGACTGAGGTACTCGTGCATGGCGGGAATTCTCCTGGGGGAGCCCCGAGTCTAGCGAGCACTTGAGCACAGAGATAACGACGTTTCGGCCAAACATGGTCGCTTTGGCGCCCGTTCCATGAACGATTTTTCACGGCCTGTTGCCCTGAAGGCCGACACAATCGTCGATGGTTTCCCACCTTTTTCATCACCTCGCTATGACCCTCGCGTTTTGCGGATGCCGTCTAAGCTCTTGGGGTTGGTTTGCCCTGGTTTCACGGAGGATTAAATATGCTGCTGTTGTGGATACTGGTTCTGGTTGTCGGGATAGCTTATTTAGCCCACCGTCGTATCGCACCGCTGCCCGCCCTGGGCATTGTCGCTGTCTACCTGCTGGCAATGGGCGTCTCAAGCCGCGCACCGGGCTGGCTGTTGCTGATTTTCTGGGTGCTGCTCGCAGCGGTCGCTGCACCGCTGCTGCTGCCTGATCTGCGCCGCAAATTCTTCAGCGCGCCGATGTTCAACTGGTTTCAAAAGACCCTGCCGCCGATGTCGCAGACCGAACGCGATGCCATCGAGGCCGGCACGGTCTGGTGGGACGGCGAACTGTTCAGCGGGCGCCCGGACTGGAACAAATTGCTGTCCTACCCGATTGCGCAATTGAGCGAAGAAGAACGGGCCTTTATCGACGGCCCGACCGAAGAACTCTGCTCCATGGTCAGCGACTGGCAACTGGGGCAAACCATGGATCTGCCGGCCGAAGCCTGGACCTACATCAAGGACAACGGCTTCTTCGCCCTGATCATTCCCAAGGAGTTCGGTGGCAAGGGCTTCTCGGCCTACGCCCACTCGCAAGTGGCCATGAAACTGGCCAGCCACAGCGGCGACCTGGCCTCCACTGTGATGGTCCCCAACTCCCTCGGCCCCGCCGAGCTGTTGCTGCATTACGGCACCGACGAACAACGCAATCATTACCTGCCACGCCTGGCGCGCGGCGACGACATTCCGTGCTTTGCCCTGACCGGCCCGCTGGCCGGCTCCGATGCCGGCGGCATGCCCGACACCGGCGTCATCTGCAAAGGCGAGTGGGAGGGCAAGGAAACCCTCGGCCTGCGCCTGAACTGGGAAAAGCGCTACATCACCCTCGGCCCGGTGGCCACCCTCCTCGGCCTGGCGTTCAAGGCCTATGACCCGGACCATCTGCTCGGCGACAAGGTCGACCTGGGCATCAGCCTGGCGTTGATTCCGACCGATACCGCTGGCGTGGACATCGGTCGCCGTCACCTGCCGCTGGGTGCGGCGTTCATGAACGGGCCGAACTCCGGCAAGGATGTGTTCGTGCCGCTGGAGTTCCTCATCGGCGGCCAGGAAATGCTCGGCAAGGGGTGGATGATGCTGATGAACTGCCTGTCGGTCGGGCGTTCGATTTCCCTGCCGGCGGTGGGTACCGGCATGGCCAAGTTCACCAGCCTGGTAACCGGCCAGTACGCGCAGATTCGCGAGCAGTTCAACGTGCCGATCTCGGCATTCGAAGGCATTCAGGAAGCCATGGCCCGCATCGGTGGCAACGCCTGGATGATGGACGCCGCGCGGATGCTCACCGCCAACGCGGTGGACCTGGGCGAGAAGCCCTCGGTGCTGTCGGCGATCCTCAAGTATCACCTCACCGAACGCGGCCGCGAGTGCATCAGCCAGGCAATGGATGTGCACGGTGGCAAAGCGATCATCATGGGTCCCAACAATTACCTGGGGCGCAAATGGAACGGCGCGCCGATCTTCATCACCGTGGAAGGGGCCAACATTCTTTCGCGCAACCTGATGATCTTCGGCCAGGGCGCGATTCGCTGCCACCCGTTCGTGCTCAAGGAAATGGCCTTGGCGGGCCGCGAGGACAAGGATCAGGCGCTGATCGAATTCGACGGCCTGCTGCTCAAGCACATCGGTTTTGCCGTGGGCAACGCGGCCAGCACCCTGGTGTTGAATCTCGGGTTCGGTCACCTGGAACACATGCCGGGCGACAGGCTCAGCCAGGGTTATTTCCGCGCCCTCAACCGTCAGGCCGCGGCGTTCGCACTGTTGGCCGACTTGAGCATGATGCTGCTGGGCGGTGAACTGAAACGCCGCGAGCGGCTGTCGGCACGCTTGGGCGACGTACTGAGCAACATGTACCTGGCCAGCGCCGCGCTCAAACGCTACAACGACCTCGACGCTCCAGAGTACATGGAGCCGCTATTTACCTGGGCCATGGAAGAAAGCCTGGGTCATGCCGAACGGGCCATGGACGAACTGCTGAGCAATTTCCCGAACAGGATGTTGGGGTGCCTGCTGCGGGTGATCGTGTTCCCGTTCGGTCGTCGCCACAAGGGACCGTCGGACAAACTCGGTGCTGCGGTCGCCGAGGTGATCGGTCGTGCCAAGGGCGATCCGGCCCTCGAAGAATTGCTGCTGGGCTGCTACCGCCCGCAATCGAACGAAGATCCGGTCGGTGCCCTGCAACACGCCTGCGACCTGTTGAATGCAGCACAACCCCTGCAGAAGAAACTGCACATGGCGCTCAAGAGCGGTCAGGTCAAGCCGGTCGCCGGCGAGCACGTCATCGATGCCGCGCTGGAGGCGGGCGTATTGCAACCGGGAGAAGCCCATACCCTGCGCGAAGCCGAGGCGGCACGGCGCAAAGTGATCGACGTCGATGCCTTCGACAAAGAGGACATAGCGCTGACGGACGGTAGGGTCCGCTGACCCTTGTAGCGTTGCAACATGGGAAAATGGGCGCAGGGGCTTTATACTCCCGCGCCCGTTTTGCTCTTGAGGACTTATCTCGTGTCCAACATCGTTGCCGATCATCTCGTTTTGCTCGACCACCTGCGCAGCATCCTGGTCGCCGTGGGTGAGGCCGACCAGGTTCCCGAAGAAAGCCATGCCTTGTTCCTCGAGCGCTTCGACGAACTGCGTGCCCTGCTGCCGGTCGACCCGATCGAAAGCCAATACCTGGGCCAGGACATCCTGTGCCAGGTGATCACCCGCTACCCGCAGATCGCCCACCTGGTCCCACGCGACTTGCTGTGGTACTTCGCCGGGGACTGCCTGCACTACATGCCCGATGACGAAATCGACCTGTACCAGGCGCTGGAAGAACGTCGCTTCGAAGCCGAACAGAACGACGAACCGTTCGACTGGAATCAGGAGAAGCAGTTGCTGGCGTTGTCGAATCAGGACAGCAAGCACTGATCCAGGATCGCAGACACGAAAGGCCCGCATGATGCCCATGCGGGCCTTTTTGTTGAGGCCTCTTTTGATCTTTGCTCAGAACAACCCATCACTCTCAGGCAATTCATACTCCGAAACGGCAATATTCGAATCCTTCGGCTTGCCCGGCCTGCCCAGCGTCGGCTCCTGCTCCATGCACGCCACCAGATAATCGATCAGCACCCGCAGCTTGGGCGGCAGGTATCGCGTCGGCGAATGCAGCAACCATGCACCGCCATGATAGGACGCCAAAAAGGTCCAATCCGGCAGCACCTGCACCATCAAGCCCTTCTCCAAAGCACGACGCGCGGTGAAATACGGCAGGCTGCCAATACCAATGTGCTGCAACACGGCGCCGAAACGCACGCCCGTGTGGTTGGCGGCATATCGCCCGCGCACCCCGACCGTCACCGACTTGCTGCCCTTTTTGAACTTCCAGCGCGCATCGCTTGGTGTTTCGCCCAGATAGATGCAGCTGTGATTGAGCAAATCGTGGGGATGCGTCGGTGTTCCATGCTCGGCCAGGTACTGGGGTGTCGCGCAGAGCAAGTGATCGATGGTCAGCAATTGCCGCCCCACTAGCCCCGGTGGCGGCCGATCAGTGATACGAATTGCCAGGTCGACGTGATCGTCGATCAGGTCCACCTCGCGATCCTCCAGCAATAACTCCACATCCACCTTGGGATAACGGCGCAAAAACTCCGGCATGTGCGGGTGAATGACGATCCGCCCAACCGCTTTCGGCACGCTGATGCGCACCACGCCCTCGGGTTCGTCGGTGAACTGACCACTGATTTCCATGACAGACCGGGCCGCGCTGACCATGTCCTGACAACGCTTGAACACTTCCTCGCCGCCGTCGCTCAAGCGCAACTTGCGCGTGGTCCGTTGCAACAGGCGCATGGCCAAAGCCTTCTCCAGCCTGGAAATGCTGCGACTGACCGCCGAGGGCGAGGAACCCAGTTGGCGCGCGGCTTCGGAGAAGCTGCCGGTCTCGACGACCTTGACGAAAATCGCCATTTCACCGAGCAGCGGCAGGGGTAGATTTATGCTCACAACGCAACAGTCCTTTGATGTTTGAACGGATTATCACGCAATAACCCACTCCCTATAATAAAAAATGAAACATAAATACGAGCATGAAACATGACGCTTCGCCTCTTTTTCCACAGTGATGAGCTCAAGGCCAACGTGGAAATCCTTGAATGCACACCCCACGAGCACGAATTTGCCGTGGTGCTGCGCGCAACATTGTTTCACCCCCAAGGCGGCGGACAACCCTTCGACACCGGCTGGATCGGCGAAAGCCAGGTGCTGCGCGTGATGCAGGACCCCGACCGGATTATTCATTTCGTCGATCGCCCGGTCACAACCGGCATGACGCAGATCCGCGTCGATGAACAGCGCCGCCAACTCCATACGTGCCTGCACTCGGCCGGCCACCTGATCGGTCACTTCGTCCAGGCCATGGGCTGGATGCCGATCAAGGCTCATCACTGGCCGGGCGAAGCGCGGGTGCAGTTCAAACCGGCGGAGTGTGCGCAGGAGGTTGATGTGCAGACCCTGCAGCAAGGTCTTGCACAATGGATTGCCCAGGACCTGCCACGCCTGACCTCGTTGCGCGAAGGCGCCCGGGAAATCGCTTTCGGCGACCTGCCGGCCTACGGCTGCGGCGGCACCCATGTACGCAGCCTGAAGGATCTGGGCACGGTTACGATCGACTCCCTTTCGCACAAGAAAGGGATTCTGTCCGTCCACTACCACGTGGACTGAGCGTCAGGGACATGACGCTGCAGAGGCCCGCATTCGCCGGCCTCGTCGACACTCTGCTGGATGGACCCAAGACATGATGCTTGACGTCGAATGTCTCGATGAGACGTGCATAAAAAAGCTGGCCAGCGAAGAAGTCCTCGCCATCCGCATCAAAGGCTGGCTGCCCCCGCCACTGGCGACCCGGATCGGTGAAAAAATTCTCGCGCCGGGCTTTGAAGGCTATATCAATGCGCCGAGCATTGGACGCATCGGCATGGCGTTTTATGAAGCGGAAAATCAGCCGCTGCTGATCGAAGACTATTTCGAGCGAGCCACCCGCAACATCACTGAGTTGCGAAACCGTTGCGCGCCCTACTCCTCCCCCGTCGATACCCTGCGCTGCATGTTCGACGAGTCCTGGCCCGCGGGGGCGCAACTGGAAACCCTCTACGGCCGCAAGATGTTCGTCGGCCTTTCCCGGGTAGTGAAGCCTGGCGTGCGTTTTCTCGCCCATCACGACATTTTCGCCAAGGACGCACCGCAGAGTTTCCAGGCTCGGAGTCTGCAAGCGCAGTTTGCCTGCAATGTGTACCTGAACATGCCCGCCCAAGGCGGCGCGTTGCAAATGTGGGACCGCGACATTTCGCCGGAACAGTTCGATGAAATGCGTGGCGACAGTTACGGAATCGACCCTGCACTGCTGGGGACACCGACCCTGGAAGTCCGTCCCGAAGCGGGTGATTTCATCATGTTCAACTCACGCCGCATGCACTCGGTGACACCAGGCCTGGCCGAACCACGCCTGAGCCTTTCATTCTTTGTCGGCTACCGCGGCACCGCTTCCCCCCTGACCTTCTGGAGTTGAAATGCTTTCCAATTACCTGGGCGAGTTCCTGGCGCTGGCGACCATCCACTTTCTGGCTGTTGTAGCCCCAGGGCCGGATTTCGCCGTCACGATCCGCCAGAGCGTACGTTTTGGTCGCTGGGTCGGCATTTGTACGGCGCTGGGCATCGGCGCCGGCATATCCGTGCATGTGCTGTATACCCTGCTGGGGGTCGGCACCCTGATGCACACCCTCCCCTGGCTGCTGACCGTGGCCAAGATCATGGGCGGCGCCTACATTCTTTATCTGGGTGTGAACCTGTTGCGCAGCCAGCCAAAATCCGTACTGGAAGGCAACAACGCCACCGATGAACCGGTGATCGAGCAAACGCTGCTGAAGGCCTTCACCACTGGGTTTCTGACCAACGCCACCAACCCCAAGGCCACCCTGTTTTTCCTGGCGATCTTCACCACGCTGATCAGCACGGCAACGCCACTGAAGATTCAGGCTCTGTACGGTGCGTGGATGTGTTTTGTGAATGCCTTGTGGTTCGTGATCGTTGCGCTGTTTTTTTCCAGCAGCAAGGTGCGATTGCTTTTCTTGCGCATGGGCCACTGGTTTGAACGGACCATGGGCGTGATCCTGATTCTGTTTGCGGGCAGGTTGATACTGTCGATGTAAAACCGCCACGCACAAAAAAGCCCGCTCAGTCAGACTGGCGGGCTTTTTTGTGCGTCAGGTACAAATCGCAGACAAACAAAAACGCCGCTCGATGAGCGGCGTTTTTGTTGAATATGGAGCGGGAAACGAGACTCGAACTCGCGACCCCGACCTTGGCAAGGT
>NZ_LYVP01000045.1 GCF_001984065.1 Pseudomonas sp. KK4 | reverse complement strand
GCGCGCGTTATCGTTGACGACCATCGCGAGCGAGCTCGCTCCTACAGGATTCAGACGGTCAGTTTTCGGCTGAACTTGGTTTCCATCACGATATGGGACGCGGTGTGTGCCACGCCTTTTATCATGTTGATCCGGGTGAGTTCGGCGTTGAGTTCGCTCAGGGTCGAGGTGCAGAGGTGGATGATGAAGTCGGACTCGCCCGAGACGGCATACACCGCCTGCACCGCTTCCATCTTGCGCAGTGCGGTCATGACGTCGGTGTAGCTCTTGTTGGTGCAGGAGGTCATGGTGAAGCAGTTGATGGTCTGCTGCAGCCGGTCCTGGTCGATGCGCACGCTGTAGCCGGTGATGACCCCGGCGTTTTCCAGGCGGGTGATCCGCTCTTGTACCGATGAGCGTGACACCCCGAGTTTGCGCGCCAGGGACGCAGTGGGTTCGCGGGCGTTGGCCTGCAACAGGCCAAGCAACTGCCTGTCCTTGTCGGTCAGGTTGAATAACGGACCGCGATTGTGCACATCCATGGACACTTGCTTGACCTCACACGGGTTCAGTTTTTATGGGTGGCCCGGCGTTGCGAGCGGGTTTCCTGGAACATGTCCATCATCTTAAGCCCCGCATACACCGTTTGGGCCGCCGCCGGGCCCAAGGGGCCACCGTTCCATTCCAGGCCATAGGCATCGAACAGACGGTAGCGATCGGTTTCGCCGCAGATCGCTTCGGCGATCACGCGCCCGCCAATCGGCGCGGTGTTCATACCATGGCCGCCAAATGATGTACACGTCCACAACCCCTTACCCAACGGGCCGATGTGCGGCATCTTGTGCCGCGCGTAACCCATCAGCCCCGACCAGGCTTTGTCGATCTTGATGCCGCGCAATTGCGGATACACGTCGAGAATGTCTTCGGTCAGCAACTGCCCGAGGCGTTTTTCGTCCTGCAGGTTGCGGGTGGTGATGCGGCCACCCCACAGCAGACGGTCACCGTCGACGACGCGGTAATAGTCCGAGGCCCGGCGATTATCGCCCACGGCATCGGTGGTGCCTACCGAACCGGCCAGACGCCCGCCCAGGCGTTCAGTCAGCACCGCATAGGTCGCGATCGGCAGAAAGGCCCGGCGCAATTTGCCGAACTCACGGCCGCCGTAGCCGCCGCAGCAATACACCACGGTGGAGCAATCGACACTGCCGTGTTCAGTGAGTACACGGTGCCGACCATCCCGACTCTCGACCCGGACCATCGGCGACTGTTCATGAATGATGCCGCCACTGCCTTCGATCAGCCCGGCCAGGCCGAGGCAATAATTCAGCGGGTGGAAATGGAAACCATGGTTGTCCCGCAGGGCCTGGAAATACCGGTCGGTCTTCAGCTTTTCACGCACGGCCTGGCGGTCCAGGTACTCCAGATGAAAGTCGAAATCCGTGGCCATTTTGTCCCGCAGGCGCTGGAGGTTATCGCCGTCCTCATAACGAACGACACTCAATTTTCCAGGGGTGGGCGCGCAGCCCGGCAGTTGATGACGGGCGATCGTATCCCGAACGATATCGACCCCCTCCAGCGACAGTCTGAACAGTGCGGCAGCGGTCGGTTTGCCGCAGCGGCGCTCGATGGCGGACAAGCCCTCGGACCAGCCTTGCAGCACAAAACCGCCGTTGCGCCCGGACGCGCCCCAGGCAACCCGGCCCGCGTCGAGCAGCACCACGGACCGGCCTCGGCACAGTAGCTCCCGGGCCGTGCTCAGCCCCGCGAGCCCCGCGCCGATGATGCAGACATCGGCCTGGACGTTGCCTGACAACGCCGCGCGCAGGGTCGTCTCGCGCATCGTGGCGGTGTAGTAGTTGTTGTTATAGCTGTACATGAAGTCCGTAGTCCTTTTTCGCGGCGCAGGCGGGCAGGACGCCGCGTCGAGGACGGGCGCCTGCGTTGCAGGGGAGGTTTACTGCACTTGGGTGAGGTCGGCGCCGTACCATTTTTCAGAGAGTTGCTTGAGCGTGCCGTCGGCTTTCATGTCGGCGACGATCTTGGTAAGCGCGCTGTTGAACGCTTCATCACCCTTGTCCACGGCGATGGCCAGGGGTTCGTAGTACGCCGGTTTGCCTTCGACTCTGACGATAGGGTAGCCGTTCTTGACCGCCGCCACGATGGTCGGCAGCGCGGACAGGGTGGCGTTGAGCCGGACCCCGTTGCCCATGCGCAAGTCATCCAGCGGGCCCATGCTGTCGCCATAGGTCTGGACTTCGCCGGGGGTGACGTCGTAGGTAAAGGGCGGCACATCCGCGGCGTCGATTTTCAGCCGACGGTTTATGTAGTCTTCCGACGTGGTGCCCGCTTCGACCCCGATGATCTTGCCGTTGAGGTCCGACGGCTTGGTCCCGGCCGCATCCTTGTGCACGGCGAACACGTACGGCGTGTAGTAGTAGATGGCAGGGAAGTCGAGCACCCGCGCCCGCTCGGTGGTGGGGGTCATGGAGCCGACCGACAGGTCCCAGCGGTTCGACCAACGACCGGCGGTGATGATCCCGTATTCGGGCGTCACGAAGTCGATCTTGCTGCCCAGGCGCCGGCCGATTTCGCTGGCGACATCGATATCGAAACCTTGCAGTTTGTTGTCCGGGCCGAGGAACGATTGCGGCGGCCAATTGGCGGCGGTGGCCACCTTCATCACTTTGGTTTGATGGATACGGTCCAGGGTCGAACCGGCCCAGGCCGCGCCAGTGGTGAGCGTGACGGCGGTGGCGACAGCGGCTGCGGTGAACAGGCGAGAGAGCGAGATCATGAGTAAGCCTCCAGTATCTTGAGTGCGATTGTTCTTGTTGTTGTCGATGCTTCGGAAGGTACGACGATGCTTCTCAGTGGCTGAGAATCTGCGACAGAAACTCCCGCGCACGCTCGTGCTGCGGGTTGTCAAAAAACGCGTTGGGTTTGCCTTGCTCGATGATGCAGCCGTCATCCATGAAGATGATCCGGTCGGCCACCCGGCGGGCGAAACCCATCTCGTGGGTCACGCAGACCATGGTGATGCCGTCCTGCGCCAACTCGCCCATCACGTCCAGCACCTCCTTGACCATCTCCGGGTCCAGCGCGGAAGTGGGCTCGTCGAACAGCATGATGCGCGGGCGCATGCACAGGGCGCGGGCGATGGCGACGCGCTGCTGCTGGCCGCCGGACAGCTGGCCGGGGTACTTGTCTGCCTGGTTGCCAATGCGCACGCGCTCAAGGTATTCGCAGGCCAGTTCGCGGGCCTTGGATTCGCTCAGCTTGCTCACCAGGCGCGGGCCGAGCATCAGGTTTTCCAGGACCGTCATGTGCGGGAACAGGTTGAACTGTTGGAAGACCATGCCGACCTGACGCCGGATGCTGGCCACGCAGGCGGCATCGCGGGTCAACTCGATGCCGTCGATGAACACGTGGCCTTTCTGGAAGTCTTCCAGCAGGTTCAGGCAGCGGATCAAGGTGGACTTGCCGGACCCCGACGGGCCGCACACCACCACGATTTCGCCGCTGGCAATGTGCAGGTCGATGCCCTTGAGCACGTGAAAATCGCCATACCACTTTTGCATGGCCTGGATCGAAATGGCGGGATACGGAGCAGGGGCGGCTGAAGCTGAAGGCTGATTCATCGTAGGGCTCCTGTTTCAGCGATGGGCGCGGTTGAAGTGCTTTTCCAGACGGGCCTGGACGGTTTCCAGCACGATCGACAGCAGCCAATACAGCACGGCGGCGGTGATGAGCATTTCCAGGTGGCGGAACTCGGCGCGGCCCTGGGTCCGGGCCAGGAACATCAGCTCCCAGACACCGATCACCGACACCAGCGAACTGTCCTTTAACATCGAGATGAACTGGTTGCCGGTGGGCGGAATGATCAGGCGCATGGACTGCGGCAGGATCACCCGGGTCATGGTTTGAAAGGGGTTCAGGCCGATGGCCCGCGAGGCTTCCCACTGCCCTCGGGAAATGCTGCTGATGCCCGCGCGGAAGATCTCCGTCATGTAGGCGCCATAGCACAGCGAGAGCGCCAGGATCCCCGCCGGAACGGCCCCGACGACATAGCCCAGTTGCGGAATGCCCAGGTAAATGAGGTAGATCTGGATCAGCAGCGGCACGCCGCGGAAAAACGAGGTGTAGAAACTGGCGATGGCAATCGCGAAGCCATTGGAAGACAGCCGCGCCGTGGCGCCCAACAAGGCCAGGACAAACGCAATGGCAATGGAAATCGCCGATACGTAGACGGTGGTGAACACCCCTTGGGTGATCATGAAGCCGACTTTGGTCGCGATGAAGCTGTAGGACAGGTTGAAGGTGTCGAAGAACAACAGGAACAACACCAGCAATTCGCACCAGACCGTAATGATCTGCGCCCGCAATGGGAACCGGCCAAGGATGAACAGGTTCAGGACCACCGTAATGGTGAACGTGCCGCCCACCGCGATATCACGCGCCAGGGGCGATTTGAGGTCAAGGACGATGGGCCCCATCAAGTTGGAAAGACGGCCTTCACCCACCCCGCAGACCAGCGTGATGATGAAAATCACCACCGCCATCGCGCCCATGAAGATGGCGCTGTCGGTCATACGAGCCTTGACGATATGGTCTTTGAACATGGCGTGCGTGCCTCAGGGGGAGCCCCGTTATTGTTGTGAGTTCATTATGGGTTGACGAAATGCCGGGCGGCAGCCCGCGAAATGCCGGGATGTTCGGTTTATGCGGGCAGATGAGGGGGTGCGATCCATACATATGCAAGGATCGGCTGGCAGATGTCGTTCGAAGGCGAGTTGCGACTGAGCGGCTCCTACAATGGAACGCAGTCAACTGTAGGAGCGAGCATGCTCGCGAAAAACATAGGGGCGACGCGGGCATGCAGACAGCCCACGTCATCGTTACAGAGCCTGCGCAAATCCTGTAGGAGCTGGCTTGCCAGCGAAGGCTGGGTGTCAGTCACCGAAGATGCTGGATGTACCGACCTCTTCGCGAGCAAGCCCGCTCCCACAATGTTTTGGGTTGGCCATGGATGCTGTGAACGACCCAAATCCACTGTGGAAGCTGGCTTGCCAGCGATGGCGGAGTGTCAGTCACCGAAGATGCTGGATGTGCCGGCCTCTTCGCGAGCAAGCCCGCTCCCACAGTAGTTTTGTGTTTGTCATGGATTTTTTGGTGGACCCAAAACCACTGTGGGAGCTGGCCTGCCAGCGATGGCGGTGGGTCAATCACTTTGATATTGGCTGTGCCGGCCTCATCGCGAGCAGGCTCGCTCCCACAGGTTTTTGTGGGTTGGTCGTGGATTTTCTGGTCGTCACAAATCCACCGTGGGAGCGGGCTTGCTCGCGAAGGCGGTGGGTCAGTCACCAGTGATGTTGGCTGTGCCGGTCTCTTCGCGGGCCTACAGGGGAGGGGGGGTGTCCTTGGCTATCCGCGCGATTTCTTCAATCCCTTCAGGCGTGCATTCGCCCTCTGCACGGCGGCCATTTTTTCCGGTCGCTTCATGCGTTTCCATTTCCTGATGTCGTCCTTGCTGCGTCCGCAGCTCACGCACAGGTCGCCACTCAACTGGCAGACTGCGATGCATGGGTTTTCGATTTCCTTGGCCATGATCAATAACCCTTGCCCGACGGTGCCAGGCGCTTTTGCCAATCGCCGCCGTGGCTGCGTTGGCACTCTTCTTCGGAGTCGAACCGTACGCTTTGGTCTGAAGGCTGCACCGCCAGGTCTGCTTCGTTCAATGCCGTGGCGGTCAACTCGAACACCCGAGCTTTGGCATGGGCCTGGGCGAGGTTTTTGTCGGCCAGGGTTTCGAACACCCAGGTGACCTTCAGCGTTTGTGCGAACGCGTTCGGGTCAGCGGTGTGGGTGAGCCAGGTAAAGCCCTGGAGTTCAAGTTTGGCGGTCTCGCACGCGTCGGTCAGGGTGGTGATCAAGCGGCGCTCGAGGCGCGCGAGTTCGCGTTTGCCAGGGGGCATGGCGGGTTCCTTTGGGGTCAGACAGGGCGAAATTCGACCGTCAGGTGGCTGACTTCATGAACAGGCTTGAGGCGGTCACGAATGCTGTCGGCGTTCGCGGACGCCTGACCCATGACGCTGACGATCGCCGCATGGGCTTGCGGCCCCACTCGCCAGACGTGCAGGTCGGTGATGGTCGCGTCCCCGGATTTTTCAACCAGTTCGCGTATTTCCTCGGCGACGTGTTCATCGGTTTGATCCAGCAGTACAGCCGAGGTGGCCCCCATCAACAGCCATGCCCAGCGCGCGATGACAACCGCGCCGACAATGCCCATCACAGGGTCCAGCCATACCCAGCCCAGGTAGCGGCCAGCCAGCAGGGCCACGATGGCCAGGACGGAGGTCAAGGCGTCCGCGATGACATGGACGTAGGCGGATTTGAGGTTGTTGTCGTGACCATGATGGTCGTGGTCATGGTGGTCATGATCGTGGTCATGGCTGTGGCCATGGCCCAGCAGCAGTGCGCTGACAACGTTGACGATCAAACCGACGATGGCAATGAGCGTCGCAGTGCCGAACTGAACCTCGGTTGGCTGCAACAGGCGCATGACGGACTCTACGCCGATGCCCAGGGACACCATGCCCAGGATCAGCGCCGACGCAAAGCCACCCAGTTCGCCAACCTTGCCCGTGCCAAAGCTGTAGCGCGCACTGGTGGCATGACGCTTGGCGTATCCGTAAGCCGCCGCGGCGATACCCAGGGCACCGGCGTGGGTCGCCATGTGGAAGCCATCGGCAAGTAGCGCCATGGAACCTGTGATGTAGCCGGCGGTGATTTCGCCGACCATCATCACCACGGTCAGTGCCACCACCCACAGGGTGCGCCTGGCGTTTTCTTCGTGGGCCGATCCAAGGAAGACGTGGTCGTGTACGTAATTGATGGGTGAGCTGCTCATGACGCGATACCTGTGGACTTCATTTGGAATAGCGGCGGATGGCTTCGAGAAGCTCCTCGACGCCCTTGTTGCGTTGCGCTTCGCTCAGCGCGGGATTCGCCACATGCTCGCGGGCGTGATCCTCGATGATTTCTTCCATCAAACCATTGATGGCACCGCGGGTGGCCGCCACCAGATGCAAGGTTTTTGCGCACTCGAGATCGGATTCCAGCGCACGCTCAACGGCCTGGATTTGCCCGGCGATGCGTTTGACGCGTTTGAGGAGATCGTCTTTGTTTGCTGCGATATGACCCATAGGGAAGCCCCTTGAACGGTTGATATTGCATCATAGGTATACCCCCCTACCCCTATGCAAGGAGCGTCTGACGAAACACCTTCCCTGATGATGCAGGAGCAAGCGATGAACGAACGAGCACCGCGGTAAACCCGCGCGCACTAGCGCAGCAAATGCACCACCAACCCCACCAACGCACACCCCAGCAGCACCTCGATCACACCGCGCTTGAAGCCAAGCAACGCAATGGCTGCAGCGATGGCAATCAGCGCCGACGGCCAGTCGAGGTGGGCACTGAAGCCGTTGGGCCATAGCACGTGATAACCGAAGAAACACGCCAGGTTGAGGATCACGCCGACCACCGCCGCCGTAATCGCGGTAAGCGGTGCGGTGAACTTGAGTTCGTTGTGGGTCGACTCCACCAGCGGGCCGCCGGCGAGGATGAACAGGAACGAGGGCAGGAAGGTGAACCAGGTCACCAGCGCAGCGGCCACGGCACCTGCCAGAAACGCCTGGTCGGCGCCGAATACCTGCAGGACATAGGCCCCGACAAAACCGACGAAGGCCACCACCATGATCAACGGCCCGGGCGTGGTTTCGCCCAACGCCAGGCCGTCAATCATCTGCGTCGGGGTCAGCCAGCCGTAGTGGCCGACCGCGCCCTGATAGACATAGGGCAGCACCGCGTAGGCCCCGCCAAAGGTCAGCAGGGCGGCTTTGGTGAAGAACCAGCTCATTTGGGTTAAGGTGCCGTGCCAGCCAAAAACGGCGGTGAGGATTGCCATCGGCAAGGCCCACAACACAGCGCCGACCAGCAACAGCAACGCCAGCTTGCGCCCACTGAAGCGGGCATGCGCCGGGGGCGGTGTGTCGTCATCGATCAAGGCCGGGCCAAAGGATTTTCTGGCGGCGCCGTGGCCACCGCTGGTGAATTTCTCGGGGGCCAGGCGGCCACCGACATAGCCGATCACAGCCGCGCCCAGCACGATCAGCGGGAAGGGCGCATTGAAGGCGAAGATCGCCGTGAATGACGCGGCCGCGATCGCCCACAGCCAATTGTTCTTCAGGGCCCGTGAGCCGATGCGATGGGCCGCCTGCACCACGATGGCCGTCACGGCGGGCTTGATGCCATAGAAAAGCCCGGCCACCACGGGCACTTCGCCAAAAGCGATGTACATCCACGACAGCGCAATCAGGATAAACAGCGAGGGCAGCACGAACAGCGCACCGGCAATGACGCCACCCCAGGTTCGATGTATCAGCCAACCGATGTAGGTCGCCAATTGCTGAGCCTCTGGCCCGGGCAGCAGCATGCAGTAGTTGAGGGCATGCAGAAAGCGCCGTTCCGAGATCCAGCGCCGCCGCTCCACCAACTCCTGGTGCATGATCGAAATCTGCCCTGCCGGCCCGCCGAAGCTGATAAAGCCCAGCTTCAACCAGAACCAGAACGCCTCGCGCAAACTGATCGGCACTGGCCTCGACCAGTCTTGTTCAAAGGCTGGGGCGGCTATCTTGTTCATTGAGTGTCGGTTCATGATTTCCCTAGCGCCAGCCCAGGGCCGGCGCGACGTGCTTGAGGATGGACTCGATCACATGGGCGCAATACTCCACACCCAGTTGATTGGGCACGGTCAGCAGCAGGGTATCGGCTGCCGCAATGGCCTCATCCTTGGCCAACTCCTCGATCAGCACATCGGGTTCTGCTGCGTAGTTACGGCCGAAAATCTTCTGGCTGTCGTCATCGAGAAAGCCGATGGTGTCCTCGGTCTGGTTGTTTTGACCAAAGTACATGCGGTCCATGTCGTTGGTGATGGCAAATATGCTGCGGCTCACCGACACCCGAGGCTGGCGTGTATGCCCAGCCTTTGCCCAGGCTTCGCGAAACACTCGGATCTGTTCAGCCTGCTGGATGTGCAGGGGGCGGCCGCTCTCGTCATTTTTCAGGGTCGAGGTCTGAAGGTTCATGCCCATTTGCGCCGCCCAGACCGCAGTCGCATCGGACCCCGAACCCCACCAGATTCTGTCGCGCAGACCTTCGGAGTGCGGCTCGAGGCGCAGCAAGCCTGGCGGGTTGGCGAACATCGGCCTCGGATTGGGCTGAGCGAAACCCCGGCCGCGCAACAACTCATAAAACACTTCGGTGTGGCGCCGTGCCAGGTCGGCATGGGTCTCACCCTCACGCGGCGCGTAGCCGAAGTGGCGCCAGCCATCCATCACCTGTTCGCCCGAACCGCGACTGATGCCCAATTGCAGGCGCCCACCGGCAATCAGATCCGCCGCGCCGGCATCCTCGACCATGTAGTGCGGGTTCTCGTAGCGCATGTCGATGACCCCGGTACCGATTTCAATCCGCCTGGTTTTCGCGCCCACCGCCGCCAGCAGGGGGAAGGGCGAGGCCAGTTGCCGGGCAAAGTGGTGCACACGAAAGAACGCCCCGTCCGCCCCCAGCGCCTCGGCCGCAACAGCCAGGTCGATCGATTGCAGCAGGACATCGGCGGCCGATCGCGTTTGTGAATGGGCAGATGGGGTCCAGTGGCCGAAGGAGAGGAAGCCGATTTTTTTCATGGGGATTTCTCTGAGGGGATGGCAAAAGCATAACGCCAATTTATTCGGGCCAAATGACGGACTGTAGTCTCATTGCGTTGTTTCAGAACCAACCGGGTGTTGTGAATGCGCCTTACAGGGCATTGAGCGCTTCACACCTGCTGGAAGCGGGCCGCATGGCCGCTGGCGCGGAACGCTTCGACGATGTAATCCACGAACACTCGCACTTTGGCAGGCAAGAGCTTGCGGCTTGTGTAGTAGATCGCCAGCGGCGTCGCTTCGGCGTACCACTCGGGCATTACGCGCACCAGCTCACCGCGCTCCAGCAACGGCAGGGCATGGGGCAGGGGCAGCATGGCGATGCCCATGCCGCTGGCGGCCGCATGGGCGATGGCCTCCGGGTCGTTGAGCACCATCACCGGACGCACGCTGGCCACCACTTCCTCGCCTGCCGTGTTCCTCAAGGTCCAGGGCGCCAGTCGTCCGGTGCTCAGCAGGCGCCGCAACAACCCTCGATGCCGGGCCAGTTCCAGCGGATGGGCCGGAGCGGGATGCGCCTTCAGATAGGCCGGCGAGGCGACCAGCACGATGCACAGGCGTGCCAGTTCACGGGCGATCAGGGCATCGGTCAACTCGATGCCACCGCCGATGGCAACGTCGAAGCCCTCGGCGATCAGGTCGACCTGGCGGTTATCGAAGTGCAGATCGGGCACTACGTCCGGATAGCGGCGCACGAACTCGTCCATCATCGGCACGAAATATTCGCGGCCTACGGTGTACGCCAGCGAGACCTTCAGGGTGCCCGCCGGTTTGCCTGCACCCTGGCGCAGATCGGCCAGGGCATCGCCGATCTCGCCCCAGGGCAGCCGCACCTGGCCGTACAAACGCTCGCCATCGGAAGTCAGGGCCAGGCGACGGGTGCTGCGCTGGAACAGGCGCACGCCCAGCCGTGCTTCCAACTGGCCGACGCTTTTGCTGATGGCGGCCGGTGTCTGGCCCATGCGCCGCGCGGCGGCCGAAAAACTGCCTTCGTCCGCGGCGGATATGAAGGCATCCAGATAGCTGCTGAGTTCGTTGAGCATGGTGGCATCTGATACCAATGGTTGAAACTGAACACTAAAGTTTGCGACTACCGAGATCAAGTGGCGATGTCGATGATGTGCTCACCCACTACCCAAACCAAAAGGTGAGCATCATGAGTACTCCATTGAACGGCAAAGTCGCATTCATCAACGGCGGCTCCCGGGGCATCGGCGCCGCCACTGCACGGCGCCTGGCCCGTGAAGGCGCAACGGTCGCCATTGGCTACTTCGCATCGGCCACCGCTGCCCAGGCGCTGGCCGAAGAAATCCAGGCCACGGTCGGCAAGGCCATCGCGATCAAAGCCGACGCCGCCGACGCCAAGGCGTTGACCCAGGCCATCGACAGCGTCGCCGAGCGATTCGGCCGCCTGGACATCCTGGTCAACAGCGCCGGTGTGCTGATCGTCGGCGCCCTTGAAGACTATTCGCTGGAAAATTTCGATCACACCCTGGCGGTCAATGTGCGCTCGGTATTCGTGGCGTCGCAGGCGGCGGCCAGGCATATGAAAGAGGGCGGGCGCATCATCAACATCGGCAGCACCAACGGCCAACGCATGCCATTTGCCGGCGGCGCGACTTACGCGATGAGCAAATCGGCGCTGATCGGTCTGGTCAAAGGCATGGCCCGCGACCTGGGGCCGCGGGGCATCACGGTCAACAACGTGGCACCGGGCCCGGTCGATACCGACATGAACCCCGAACACAGCGACTTCGGTGCCGGCCTGCATGACCTGATGGCCATCCGGCGTCACGCCAAGGCCGATGAGATTGCTGCGATGGTGGCCTATCTGGCAGGTCCTGAAGCCTCGTTCGTGACCGGCGGCGACTTGCTGATCGACGGTGGTTTTGCGGCGTAGTATCAGGTCCACCCTGTTCGCGGATGTCCGCCGGATTGACGTCCGCGAACAGCACTGAAACAGGTCAGAGGAAGGTGAGCATGCACACCGGATTTGAAGAGGTAGGGTTTCTCGGGTTCGACGTCTTCGGAACAGTGGTCGATTGGCGGACCAGTGTGGCTCGGGAGTCGGCTCCGTTTTTGAAGCGCTGCGATTTACGGATAGACCCGCTGGCCTTCGCCGATGAATGGCGGTCGTTGTACCAACCATCCATGCAACGCATTCGCTCGGGGCAGCGCCCGTTTGTGACGCTCGACGTGCTGAACCGGGAGAACCTCGAACAGTTGCTCGTCAGGCACAACGTCGAATTCGGGCGTCTCAAAGAACAGGACATGGCTGCCTGGTGCACGGCCTGGGAAAAACTGGACCCCTGGCCTGACGCCGTCGAGGGCCTCATGCGTTTGAAAAAACGCTTTGCCATCGGCCCCATCTCCAACGGCCATATCGCCGGCATGATGAACCTCGCCCGGTACGGCGGCTTGCCCTGGGAAGTCATCACCGGTGCCGGGCTCGCCCGTGCCTACAAGCCGCAACCCGAGGTGTACGTGAAATCGGCGAATGCGGTGGGTTTGCCGGTGCACCGTGTGGCCATGGTTGCCGCGCATAACGACGACCTTGCTGCCGCGCGCGCCTGCGGCTTGCGCACGGTATTCATTCGCCGCCCCACGGAATATGGCCCGGGGCAGCAATCGGATCTGGAGCCCGCGCAGGATTGGGACGTTGTGGCCGATTCCCTGAGTGAGCTGGCGTCGGTTCTAGGGGGCGGATGCGGTGTTCGGACAACGGTGTAGCTCCTTGATAAACAACGGGATGCAGGTCCTGGGCAGCGCTTGCCGCAGGCTAACCGAGCTGCTCGGCAAGCCCGACGATGAGACCTTCGGGTCCGCGAATATACGCGAGCCGGTAGGACGTCTCGTAATGCATCTGGCCAATCAGCTCCGCACCATGGGCCTGCATCCGCGCCACGACCGTATCGATGCCCTCGACGGCAAACATGATGCGGCGCAGACCCAAGGTGTTCACCGGCGCCTCCACCGGCCCGAACCGGACGGCGTCTGGTGTGTGGAATTTGTCCAGTTCGATGCCCTGGCCATCGGGGGTGCGCAGCATGGCGATGGTGCACCGCACGTCTGCCAATCCGATCAGTAGGCCGACGCAGGGCCCTTCAACGGTGGTCTGGCCCTCAAGTGTGAGGCCCAGCTCGATGAAGAACGCCTTCACTGCCTCCAGATCGTCGACAACGATCAGGATGTTGTCCATTCGTTTGATTGTCATGGGGCAATCCCTTTTCAGACAGTGTCGGTTTTTTTGAAGGTGCAGGTGCCAACGCAAACAACAGGCATTGGCGCCACTATCGCGGGGGACTACGGTTACGATCCCCCGTAACAGTCATTGATTGACAGGGCCTTCTGATAATACTCCGGACGGTGCGCGCGGCTTGGAAGGCGTGCAATCCTTCATCGCAATGTTGAACTCCCGATCAAGCGGCCAACTCATAATTCAAACGCCACTGCACACGACTACGAAGCAGCGATGACTCATCTACAGCCGCCTGGCCGCGAACTCGGAACGATATACGAAACCGATCTGCCCGCACGCCTGGACCGCTTGCCGTGGAGCCGATTTCACACCTTGCTGGTGTTCGCGCTCGGCATCACCTGGCTGCTCGACGGCCTGGAAGTGACTCTGGCCGGCTCGGTGTCCGGCGCGCTGAAAGACAGCCCTGACCTGCGCATGAGCAACTTCGATATCGGCCTGGCGGGCGGCGTCTACATCGCCGGCGCGGTGTTCGGGGCGCTGCTGTTTGGCTGGCTGACCGACCGCTTGGGGCGGCGCAAGTTGTTCTTCATCACGTTGTGGTTGTATGTCGGCGCCACGGGGGCCACGGCGTTCTCCTTCAACTTGGAAAGTTTCCTGTTGTTCCGTTTCCTCACCGGCATGGGCATCGGCGGTGAGTACACGGCGATCAACTCGACCATCCAGGAGTTCACCCCGGTGCGCTATCGCGGTTGGGTCGACCTGACCATCAACGGCACGTTCTGGCTGGGCGCAGCCCTTGGCGCCGGTGGGGCGATCGTGCTGCTCGACCCGCAGGTGGTCGGCGGCGACTTGGGCTGGCGCCTGTGCTTCGGCATCGGTGCGGCGCTGGGCCTGTTGATCCTGGTGATGCGCCTGTGGCTGCCGGAGAGCCCGCGCTGGCTGCTGATCCATGGTCGACACGAGCAAGCACGACAGATCGTCGAAGGCATCGAGGCGCGCCTGCGTGAACAGGGCCATGAACTGCCCGTCATCACCAGCAAGCCCCTGCGCCTGCATACGCGGGACCACACGCCGCTGGCGGAGATCTTTGAGACCCTGTTCATTCGCTTGCGCCGGCGCGCGCTGGTGGGGCTGACCCTGCTGACCGCCCAGGCGTTCTTCTATAACGCGATCTTCTTCACCTACGCGCTGGTGCTCACCGATTTTTACCAGGTGCCTGCCGAGCGTGTCGGCTGGTACGTACTGCCCCTGGCCCTGGGCAATTTCTGCGGGCCGCTGCTGCTGGGTCGCCTGTTCGACGTGATCGGCCGCCGCGTGATGATCAGCTTCACCTACGCGATGTCCGGCATATTGCTGGCCCTCAGTGGCTACGCCTTCCTGCGCGGCTGGCTGGACGTCACCCAACAAGCCGCGGCATGGATGGTGATCTTCTTTTTCGCTTCGGCCGCGGCCAGCTCTGCCTACCTGACCGTGGCGGAAACCTTCCCGCTGGAAATCCGCGCCCTGGCCATCGCCGTGTTCTACGCGTTCGGCACCGGCCTGGGCGGCATCATCGGGCCGATGCTGTTTGGCGAGCTGATCCAGACCCAAGAGCGCAGCAGTTTGATGATCGGTTATCTGATTGGCGCTGCACTGATGTGGGTGGCGGCGGTGGTGCAGGCGGTTTGGGGCGTGGCGGCGGAGCGTCGGGCGCTGGAGGAGGTGGCCAGGCCGTTGTCGCAGGCGGGGCCTTGGAGTGGCCCCGGCTGAGGTCGTCGGGAAGGGTGGCGAAAACCCGAAGACAATAGTCAGGCAACCGGTGGCACGTAGATCACTCGATTGCGTCCGGTCTGCTTGGCGGTATAGAGCCCGGTGTCGGCGCGTTCCAATGCCTGGTCGATCTGCTCGTCATCGGTCAGCAGGGTGCAGCCGATGCTCAGGCTGACCCGCAATGGGCCGGCGGACAATTGCATCGGTTCGCTGCCGATCATTTGGCGGACACGTTCGGCAATTTTCTCCAGTTCTTCGCTGTCTTTTACCCTGATCAGGGCAACGAATTCTTCACCGCCCTGGCGGACCACCAGATCATCCGGGCGCAGCGCCGCGCGCAGGCGGCGGGCGCATTCGCAGAGCACCTGATCGCCACCGGCATGGCCGTAGTTGTCATTGATCGCTTTAAAGTGGTCAAGGTCCGCATAGATCGCCCCCAGGCGCAGGCTGCTCTGTTGTGCCAGCCGTCTTTCATGGTCCTGGAAAGCGATCAAACCGCCGCGGTTCCACAACTGAGTCAAGGGGTCGAGCATGGCCTTGCGTTGCTCGCGGTCCATTTTTACGCGCAAATCACGGTTGTTCTGGATCAGACTGCGCAGTTGCAAATAGCCCTCTGCCAGGGTGGCCAGGTCTCTGAAATTGGTTTGCTGCGTTTCACTCAATACGCGCGGGCGAGGATCGAACATGCACAAGGTTCCAATGGCTTTGCCATTGCCGGCGCGCAGCGGGTGCCCGGCGTAAAAACGGATGTAGGGCGCGTTGAGTACCAGCGGGTTGTCGACGAAGCGCGGGTCGTGCGTGGCATCGGGTACCAATAACGTGCCTTCACCGAGAATGGCGTAGCCACAGAAGGACACGTTGCGCGGGGTTTCGCTGGCGTCCAGACCGATACGGGCCTTGAACCACTGACGGTCCTGATCGATCAGGCTGATCAGTACGGTGTCCACCTGCGCCAGTTGCTGCGTCAGCTTTACCAGCGTATCGAGATAATGCTCGGCCGGCGTATCAAGCAGGTCCATCTCTTCCAGTGTGCTCTGGCGAAGTGTTTCGTCGGTGGGTAGGGGACAAGCGGGCATGGGACTTCCTTCTTTTGATGACAGGCAGCGGCTGTCAAGATGAGGACATGTCATTCTCTGAAAACGCTGGGGCCATCTAAGCATAGTAAGGTTGCGGGAGGCGAGTCTGGAGGACTCCTGCCACACATAAGGGGATGCAGCTTTCCTTGCAGGCGCGAGCTTGCTCGCGAAAAACCAGAGAGCGCCGCGGTGTGTCTGGTTTCCAGCGTTATCGTTGACGACCATCGCGAGCAAGCTCGCTCCTACAGTTTATGTGCCGAGAACGCCGCTCCCCCTGTAGGCGCGAGCTTGCTCGCGAAAAACCGGAGAGCGCCGCGGTGTGTCTGGTTTCCAGCGTTATCGTTGACGACCATCGCGAGCTGGCTCGCTCCTACAGGGGGGTGACGATCATTTCGACGGTGATGCCTGCGGCCGGTGACACCCAGAGCTGGTAGTCGCTGCCGTCGTCGGGCGTATGGATTCGGTAGTGGATGCCGTGTGCCTCGAGGCGGTCGAGCAGAGCGTTCCACTCGTCGAGGTCGGCGACGCGCAAGGCGATGTGGTCGATGCGTGGCGACACTGTTCCTGCGGGTGATTCGCCCGTGCCCTGGCTGAGATGAATCAGCGGCCGGCCCTGGCTGTAAAGCCACGCACCCGGCAGCCGAAACCCCGGGCGGTGGCCATTTTCCAATCCCAGCACCTCTGTAAAAAAACCGACGGTTTGCTCGAGATCCGGGACGACGATGTTTGCGTGATCCAGTTGCATGAAGATCCCCTGTGATGCCAATGAAGTCATCGTAGTGTGCCGGGCAGGCAGGCATTTGAACATTCGCCCGGCGTTTGATGGATTATCAAACGATTTGGAAATATCGAAATCACAAGGCCATTTCCCTGGAGGCTTGCTCGAACCGGTCACGCAAAAAATCCAGCAAGGCGCGTACCCGTGGTGCCAGGTAGCGGCTGCGGGGGTAGAGCGCATGCACGGGCGCTTCGACCGATTGCCAACCCGGCAGCACCAGGCTCAAGCGTCCCGCCGCCAGGTCGGCGCTCACGTCCCAGATCGACTTGAGCACGATGCCGTGGCCATCGATCGCCCATTGCCGGGCCAACGCGCCGTCATTGGTCTCGCGCGCAGCCTCCAGCGGCACCTTGAACAACAGCGTTTCCTCCCCGCGGTGCAGGTGCCATTCGCTGGACCACCCTGACTGGCCGGCGACAATGTGATCGAACTCGACCAACTGCTGCGGATGCTCGGGCGTGCCCCGGCGTTGCAGATAGCTGGGTGCGGCGCACAGTACCCGGCGATTGGCCGCCAGGGGACGGGCGATCAGCGAGCTGTCAGGCGGTACACCGAAGCGGATCACCAGGTCGACCTCGTCGGCGATCAGGTGCGACAGCGAGTCGGACAACAGCAGCGCCGGCACAACCTGGGGATAGAGAACGGTGAACTCATCGAGCCAGGCATTGAGCACGTGGCGACCGAAGTCCGAGGTGGCGGAGATCCGGATCTTGCCGCGAATTTCCTTCTTTTCTGCCGACAGCGCCGCCCGGGCATCATCCAGCGCCTGCAATGCCTGGCGGCAATGCTGCAAATAGATCCGGCCTTCATCGGTCAGCCGCAACTGGCGGGTGGTGCGCTCGAACAGGCGAGTGGCCAGTGACGCTTCGAGCTTGAGCAGGCGGGCGCTGGCGGCGGCTGGCGACAGGCCCAGCTTGCGTCCGGCAGCCGAGAGCCCGCCCAGTTGGGCCGCTTCGACAAACAGGCGGATGGCCTCGAGGTTATCCATGATTGTTCCAGTATTTTTGAAAATCCATCAAAGACTAGCCCAATTATCAAATCAGATCCCCGATCGCAGACTGAGCCCATCCACTCTCACTGGCTCAGGAAACTCCATCATGACGACGTTATTCACACCGATCTCCTTTGCAGGCCTCAATGCCCCTCACCGGGTCGTGATGGCGCCCATGACCCGTGCTCGCAGCAGCCAGCCCGGCGATATTCCCAATGCCCTTAACGCTCAGTACTACGCCCAGCGAGCGTCGGCGGCGTTGATCGTGACCGAGGCGGCGCAGATATCCCCGCAGGGCAAGGGCTATTCCTTCACCCCCGGCATCTACAGCGAAGCGCAGGTGCAAGGCTGGCAGGGCGTAACCGAAGCGGTGCATGCCGAGGGCGGCCGGATCTTCCTGCAACTGTGGCACGTCGGGCGCTTGTCCCATCCGGACTTCCACGGCGGCGACCTGCCGGTGGCGCCGTCCGCCGAACCTTTCGAAGGGCAAATCTGGAAAGTCGACCCGGTCACGGGGCAGGGCGGCATGTTCGACAGCCCGACGCCGCGAGCGCTGACCCGCGCCGAGATCGCCCAGATCGTCGACGACTTTCGCCAGGCCGCACGCCGGGCCATCCGTGCCGGTTTCGATGGTGTGGAGATCCATGGTGCCAACGGTTATCTGGTGGACCAGTTCCTGCGCACCACCTCCAACACACGCACCGATGAATACGGCGGCTCACGCAGCAACCGCCTGCGTTTTCTCAAGGAAGTGGTCGACGCGGTCAGCGATGAAGTCGGCGCCGAACGCACGGCGATCCGCCTGGCACCGTTCCTGACCGCCCGCGGCATGGCCTGCCCGGACATCCTGCCGACCATCCTCGAAGCGGCCGAGTACCTGCAGGAAAAAGGCATCGGCTACCTGCACCTGGTCGAAGCGGACTGGGACGATGCGCCGGTGTTCACCGAAGCGTTTCGCCAGGCCATTCGCCAACGCTTCACTCGGCCGATCATCGTTGCCGGCAATTACGACCGCGCACGCGCCGAGTGGGTCATCGGCCAGGGCTATGCAGACCTTGTGGCGTTCGGCAGACCGTTTGTGGGCAATCCCGACTTGCCTTTGCGCCTGGAGCAAGACCTGCCACTGGCGGCTCTCGATCCCGCGACATTGTTCGGTGGCACGGCCCAGGGCTACACCGATTATGCCTCCATCGCCCGCGGAGAAACCCAATGCGCTTGCTGATTGCAGGTCTGCTGGCGGCTGCGGTCCTCGGTCAGCCTGCGCTGGCCGCGGAACCGACACTGGTCACTCCGAACGTGCTGATCACCGATCCCGGTGCCAAGCCTGAACAGGTTCAGGCGCAGACCCTCGCTGCACGACGTTACGCAACCTTCTGGTCATCCGGCGATCCGTCGCTGGCCCGGCAGGCTCTGGCGCCCGACTTCATGGACCGCGCCTTGCCCCCGGGCCGAGCCCAGGGCATTGCCGGGCCGCTGGCCGCGTCCCAGGCGTTCCACGCGGCAGTGCCCGACCTGAATTGCGAGGTCCGGCAGATGATTGTCAGTGGCGATCGCGTGGTATCGCACCTGCGCTTCACCGGACACTTCACCGGCAGCTTCAACGGGGTCAGGGGACAGGGCCAGGCAGTGGACTTCATTGCCACCGACCTCTACCGCATCGCCGATGGCAGGATCGCCGAAAACTGGCATCTGGAAGACAACCTGACCTTCCTGCAGCAAATAGGCGTAGTCCCCCGCTGAACAACCGGCAACCCTGGCCCCTGTAGGAGCGAGCACGCTCGCGATGAACGAAAGCACACCGCGGGGCATCAGGCGCCCCGCGTTATCGTTCACGACCATCGCGAGCGAGCTCGCTCCTACAGATCCCGCGCCCAGGTCTGGCTGACCAGGTCTTTGCCGAAACTGTGCACCTGTTCCTCGTCGACCAGTTGAAAGCCTGCCTTCTGATAGAGCTTTCGGGCATCGCCAAGCACGCTGGTGGTCCAGAGCATCATGCGCGTGTAACCGGCATCGTGCGCAAATCGCAGGCTTTCATCAAGCAGTCGATTGCCGATGCCCATGCCTCTGGCACTGGCGTCTACATAGAGCATTCGCAGTTGGGCAGTAGTCTGGTCATGTTTGACGACAAAGACTGAACCGATGACCTTGCCATCTTTTTCCGCGATCCAGCATCGCTCGCACGATGGATCGAATTCACGAAGATATTTGGCGACAATTTCTGCCACCAGCGCTTCGAACTGCGAATTCCAACCGTATTCGCGGGTATAGAGCTGGGCTTGCTGCTGAACGACAATGCCCATGTCACCTGGCTTGGGGTCGCGCAAGAGATAGGACGGATCGCGGTCGCCCAGCAGCGCCTGTATCCGCTTCATCGCTTGGGTCAATTGCTCTTGCTGCGACTCAGGCAAGCCTTGCAGCATCGCCACGACTTCCTCGCGGGCGGCTTGCTCCAGCGAGGCCAATACGCTGCGGCCGGACGCGGTGAGCTGGATTTGCGAGGCCCGGGCGTCGCTTGCCGAGCGAGTCTTGCCAATCAAGCCCTGTTTCTCGAACCCGCCTATGACCCGGCTGACGTAGCCGGCGTCCAGGCCGAGCATCTGGCACAGGTCAGCACTCTTGAGGCCATCACTGGCGCCCAACTCGAAAAGAATGCGAGCCTCCGTCAACGAGAATTCGGCCTTGAGCAGGTGCTCTTGCAGCGCGCCGATCTGGTGGGTGTAGAAGCGGTTGAAGCGGCGTACCGTTTCGGCGCGTTCGATGAGGGCGGTCATGGCAAATCTCATATGGTTGCTTTGGGCAATAATATGGTTGCCTTAGGCAATCATGTCAAATGTTCGGTGGTCGGCTTGCGAGGGGTTTTTGGGGCGGGCCATCGTTAATAATAGAGTTGTGAAAAAACACAACTCAGGTAGTATCACCACAAAGGACAGGGAAGCCAATGGATATACTCAAGCCATCACGTTTTGACGACGCTGCGATGTTGT
Organism: Pseudomonas sp. KK4; assembly: GCF_001984065.1. Taxonomy (GTDB): domain Bacteria; phylum Pseudomonadota; class Gammaproteobacteria; order Pseudomonadales; family Pseudomonadaceae; genus Aquipseudomonas. The sequence goes on along the minus strand of NZ_LYVP01000045.1, from coordinate 22,769 downwards.
ACCCCAACGACAGGGCCGGGCTATGCCGGTGCCTGCGCCTTTTGAAGATGGCCCGCCCGGCGGAATTCGCGGATCTGCAAAAAATGTTCGGTACGCAAGGTATCGATTTGTTCAAGCCGCGAGCCGCCATGAATTGGGTGGTGATCGACGTCGGCGGCAACAACCTGAGGGTCATCGGCGCAGTGAACTACGCCCGACAGAAGTTCTATGTCAAACACATCTACACCCATGCCGATTACGACGTTGCCAACCTCTGGTACGCAAAAAACAAAGGAGTAAGACGATGAGTGCAACCCGCACCGACTTTCAATCCGTGATCGCGACACTGGGTGAACTGCACGCGGTACTGGAGCGCCTGCGCGGTGAATTCGTGCACGGCATCGAGACCCCCGCCGACTACGAGCGTGCAACCGAGCTGCTCGATGAGCTCACCGACGGCCGTGAACTGAGCAAGGTCGAGGAGAAAATTCTCGTTGAACTTGAGGACGCGATCCTGGCTTACCAGCGCGACTCCGACCAGTTTCGCCAATCGAATGCCGCGTTTGAAGCGAGCTGTACCCCTGTGCAACTGATCAAGGATCTGATGGCGACACAGGGGCTCACCGGTTCCGACCTCCCTGAAATCGGCGATAAAACGGCTGTGTCCAAGGTGCTCAGTGGCGATCGGCCCATCAGCCACAAGATGGCTTATGCGCTGGCTCAGCGTTTTGCGATGGATCCGGGGGCGTTTGTGCCGACAACCCCTGCCAAGGCAACGTCCATGAAACCGGATCGGCCCGTGGCCAGGAAAACCTCGGCCAATTACCGCTATCGCGACACTGCAGTGGCCGCACATTTGGTGACAGAGGCCGATACTGCTGAGTATGAAGCGATAGCCCCCAAGGGGCGTAAAAGCACAGATAAAGCCCCGGCGAAGGGGTAGTGCAGGATAAACAGCAGTCCGGCGAACCTGAACATAAAGCGCGCTCCCTGTCGGATCTGGCTTCAAGGCAAGTTGATGAAAACCAGAACATGGCGCGCACTGATACCTTTATCGACCCGCTCCCATGCACTTTGCGCCAGGGGCAGCGTCCTTAAGTGAACAGCATTACTCAGAACGGCGGGGCATCCTCTTTGAAAACTGCGTTCGCGCAGTCACCCTTGAACAAGTTGCTCAGCCAGCCCGACGATGATGCCTTCCGGCCCGCGAATATAGGCGAGCCGGTAGGATTGCTCGTACTGCATCTGGCCAATCAATTCGGCGGCATGGGCCTGCATATGCGCCACCACTGAATCGAGACCCTCAACGGCAAACATGAGCCGACGCAGCCCCAAGGTGTTGACCGGCGCATCCACAGGGCCGAACCTGATGGCGTCGGGCGTGTGGAATTTGTCCAGCTCGATTCCCTGACCGTCGGGCGTGCGCAGCATGACGATGGTGGACTTGACGTTTTCAAGCCCTATGAGGCGCCCGACAGCGGCCCCCTCGACCGTGGTTTGGCCTTCGAGGGTGAGGCCCAATTCGATGAAGAAGGTTTTCACCGCGTCGAGATCGTCGACGACGATCAGGATGTTGTCCATTCGTTTGAGGGGCATGGGTTTGGTCCCGTCGGGCTGCAATAGGCCGAAGTGATTGTCTTGGGTAAACGAGAGTCTGCCCAGTATATCCAAGCCCCCCAGGACTGCTTGCCAAGGGGGCAACTTCACACTTTACCAACGAGCACCTTCCACATTGCCTGACCAGCGGCGTCTCAGGCCGGTGTCGCCTTCAGGCAGTGCGCAGCGCGGCCCTCCCATTTGGCAATCACCAACGGCGCCAGGGCATTGCCCAGCACGTTCAAGGCGGTTGTCGGCATTTCCATCAACCGGTAGACCCCAGCGATGAACGCGATGCCTTCCAGGGGCAGGCCGGCACTGGCCAGCGTGGCTGACAAAATCACGAACATGAAACCGGGTACGCCGGCAGCCCCCTTGGACGTCAGGACCATGGTGACCACGAGCAGGGCCTGGTCGCCGATGCTCAAATCGATGCCATACAACTGCGCCACGAACAACGTGCCTATGCCCAAAAACAGCGAAGCACCATCCAGGTTGAACGAGTAGCCGACAGGTACGACGAAACTGACCAGCGAGGGCGGTACTCCGTATGTCTCAAGCTTCTTCATCAACTGCGGCATGACCGCTGCCGAACTGGCACTGGAGAAGGCCAGGACCAATTCGTCCTTGATATGGCGCATCAGGGCGAACAGGTTGATGCCGCAGAGTCGCGCCACCAGGTTCAGAACGACCAGTACGAAGAAAGCGATGGCGACATAACTGACCATGATCAGTTTGGCCAATGGCAGCAGAGAACTGAAACCGAAGTTGGCCACCGTCACGGAGATCATTCCGAATACGCCGATAGGTGAGTAGGCCATGATCATCGAGGTGACCTTGAACATCGCTTCCGAGACGCCGCGCAGCAGCGCAATCACCGGTTCCTTGCGTTCGTTGCTCAGCTTCGAGACACCCAGGCCGAACATCACCGCGAAAAACAACACCGAAAGCAGACTGCCCTGCGCCATCGCATTGATCACGTTGTCGGGGATGATTCCGACAATGATTTGCCCCAGGCTATGACCCGCTCCGCTGCTGGTCGGCAGGGTGATCGCGGCTGCCTTGAGGCTCGCCAGATCTGTTCCGGCTCCGGGCTTGAGCAGGTTGCCAATGACCAGCCCGATGATGATTGCCAGGGTGGTGATGCAGAAAAAATAACCCAGCGATTTAATCCCGATGCGGCCAAGGGATTTGCCGTCACCGTGACCGGCGATGCCGACCACCATGCAGGAAAACACAATCGGTACGACGATCATCTTCATCAGCTTGATGAAAATGTCGCCTGCGGGTTGCAGCAGGTTGTCGACCAGCCATGGACGGGATTCGGGAAACCGGTGCAGCAGGGCGCCGATGGCGATGCCGGCGAGCAGGCCGATCATGATTTGCCATACCAGCGCGATACGGGGCTTGTGCATGGGGATGCCTCATTTGATGACAATGATTATGAGTGTTGTTCTAGGCAGTCAATGAGCAGCCGTCCGATGGCTGTCGGATGTCGCGAGCGCTCGTCAGCGCAATCGTTGGCACGCTTGTTCGAGGCGATGGCAGCCTTCTTCGATGACGTCCAGTGAGCTGGCAAAGGACAGTCGGATATAGGGCGACATGCCGTAAGCCGCACCGCTGACGGTGGCCAGTCCGTATTCCTTGAGCAGATGGGCGACCAGCGCCGAATCGGTCTGGAGGGTTTCGCCATTTTCCGTGGTCTTGCCCATCAGTGCGCTGACGTTGGCGAACACATAAAACGCCCCGTCCGGCGGCGTGAAGCGCAACTCGCTGATCGATGCCAACAGTTGCAGCATGCGATCGCGACGCATCTGATAGACCTCGCGCATGTCAGCAATGGGCGCCTGGTCACCCGCGAAAGCGGCCACCGCTGCAGCCTGGCTGATGGAGCTCGGGCAGGTGGTGGTTTGCGACAACAGTTTGCCAATGGCTGCGATGAGCCAGGCAGGGCCTGCGCCGAACCCCAGGCGCCAACCCGTCATGGCATAGCCTTTGGACGCCCCGTTGACGATCAGCGTACGTGCCTTGAGATCCGGTGCGATCCGTGCCAAGGACACATGCCGGGCATCGGCGTAGACGAACTGTTCATAGATTTCGTCGGCCATGATCAGGACGTGTGCGTGCCTGCGCAGCACGGCGGCCAGCGCCAGCAGTTCGGTATCGGTGTAGACGGCGCCGCTGGGGTTGTTCGGGGTGTTGAGAATCACCCACTTGCTGCGCGGTGTAATGGCTTGTTCAAGCGCCTGGGGCGAGAGTTTGAAGCCGTTGCTTTCGTCACCGGGAATGATCACCGGGGTGGCATCGTTCAAGCGAGCGATATCCGGGTAAGACACCCAGTAAGGCGTGTGCACGATCACTTCATCACCCGGATTCAGGGTCGCGGCCAGTGCGTGATAAATGATGTGCTTGCCCCCACACCCGGCGACGACTTCGTCCAGGCCGTAGGTCAGCCCATTGTCACGTTCGAGCTTTTGGCAGATGGCCTGTCGCAGGGCGAGCGTGCCGGTGGTGGCGGTGTAATGCGTGTCACCGCTGTGCATGGCGGCATTGGCCGCTGCAAGGATGTGTGGCGGGGTATCGAAGTCCGGTTCGCCTACAGTGAAGTTGACGATGTCGCGACCCTGAGCGCGTAACTCAGCCACCAGTGCGTTGGCGGCAATGCTCGGTGAAGGCTCGATGCCCAGCACTCGGTCAGACAAAAAGGAAGTGCTCATGTCGTTCTCCTCAATCGGCCAGGCCGGCCTGTTTCAATACCTTGTCCATCCAGCTTTGGCGGACAGCGCCGGTGGCGATTTCCGCTTTCACCTCTTCTTCATGCGCCGCATGTTGCGCGGCGCGGCGCAGAACCTCAGCGGCATCCGACTGGGAGAAGGCCACCAGTCCATCTTCATCGCCCACCAGCAGGTCGCCTGGCTGGATGACCATGCCGCCAATGCTGACCGGCACGTTGATCTCACCCGGGCCGCTTTTATACGGGCCGCAGTGAACGACGCTTCGGGCATAGCATGGGGTGTCGTCGAAACTGGCGACGTCACGAATCGCCCCGTCTATGACGAATCCGACGCAGCCACGTTGTTGGGCGTAGAGCTTGACCAGTTCGCCGATCACAGCGTTGTTGGTATCGCCTTGGGCGTCTACCACCAGGACATGGCCTGGCTGCAGCATGCTCATGGCTTTGTAGATCAGCAGGTTGTCGCCAGGACGGGTTTTGACGGTCAGGGCGGTGCCCACCAGTTTTCCGCTTCGGTTGTAACGCGTAAGGCCGCGCGCACCGATATGGCGACCGAGGTTGTCGCTGATGTGCGGCGTCACCACGTGGGCGAAAGCTTGGAGCACTTCAGCATCGGCCAGCGGAGGATTGGGAAGAATGCGTGAACCTGGCAAGGACATGGCGGATCTCCGTAAGAATGAGGTAGCAGCCGATCAGGGCTGTGGCTCGATCTTAGGAGTGATGAGTAAACAGTTTTAGCGATATTTTATTATGCGTTACCATCGCTTTTTTTCATGTGAAGAAAGCATGATCACTTTCAAGCAAATCGACGCGCTGTACTGGATAGCCGAGCTGGGCAGCTTCGAAGCGGCGGCGAACAAACTCAACATGTCTCAGTCGGCGATTTCCAAGCGCATACAGGAACTCGAAGAAACCTTTGATGTGGAGATTTTCGACCGCAGCAAACGCAACGCTCGGTTGACCGAGAAGGGCAGTGAGCTGCTCGATTACGCCAGGGACTTGCTTGAGCGGCGCGACTATTTGCTGGAGCGCGTCAGTGCCCGTGAAGTCCTGGTGCGACGATTTCGCCTGGGTGTCACCGAACTCACCGCGCTGACCTGGTTACCGGCGCTGGTCGAGGCGATACGACAGGCTTATCCAAAAGTGCAGATCGAGCCTTCGGTGGAGCTCAGCAGCGAGTTGTTTCGCAAACTGGAAAATGACCAGCTCGACTTGATCATTGTGCCGGACGTCTATGACGACGCTCGATTCGTCAGTACGCCACTCCAAAGCGTTGAAAATGCCTGGATGTGTGCGCCAGGTCTGATTGGCGATCCAGACCCTGTGAGCCTCGACGTCCTGGCCGGGTTCACGGTGTTGACCCAGGGTTCACAGTCCGGCACTGGCCTGGTCTATGAGCGATGGCTGGCTTCCCATGACGTGCAATTGCCCAAGACCCTCACCAGCCACAACTTGCTGGTGCAGGTGGGGCTCACTTTGTCAGGGGTAGGGGTCAGCTACCTGCCCAAGGCGTGCCTGTCGCACTTGATCGACAGTGGTGCCTTGCGGGCCCTGGTCACCACGCCTGGGCTGCCGCGAATTCGCTACGCGGTGCTGTACCGTTCTGATCGGCAATTGGGTTTGAACCAGAACGTTGCACAGTTGGCTGTCAGCCACTGCGATTTTTCGACGCTGCTGCTATAGGAGGGCGGCAACCGACCCATGGCCCACTGTTTTGCTAGGCCCGCTGACGATTTCGCTGCTGTTTCACCTTATACATCTCGCGGTCTGCCAGCTTCGTCGCCTCGTCCACGGTCACACTGCCCGGCATCACCGCCACCACCCCGACGCTCGCGCCGGGATAGTGGATATCGCCAAGCCCGTGGCCCAGTTCATAGTTGCCTATGGTCGCTTTGGCCAGGCGATCCTGCAGCAGGTCGGCGGCATGGCGCATGTCTTTTGCCGGCTCTGCGTGTTCGGAAGGTGTGCCCAGGGCGATCACGATGAATTCATCGCCGCCGGTGCGCCCGATGACGTCGCTCGCTCGGAGGCCATGTTGCAGTTGGGTGGCCACACCGCGCAGCAGTTCGTCGCCTGCCTGGTGGCCGCGGGTATCATTGATGAGCTTGAAGCCATCCAGATCGATGACACCCATCAGGATGTACTTGTTCTCCCGCTGGGCCAGGGCGAACAGGCGCACGGCGTCGTTGAGGATGGCGCGGCGGTTGGACAGGCCGGTGAGTGGGTCGGTCAGGGCCAGTTTGGTCAATTCGGCGTTGGCCGTCTGCAGTTGCTCGACGAGCATCCCGCGTTCAAGGGCATAGCTGAGCAACGATGACAGCAGCATCAGCAGGGGCTCCACCTCAGGCGTGCGGGCCACCTGATCCGAGCTGGCGGCACAGACCGTCCCCAGCACTTGGCCGTCCCGGGATCTGATGGGCGCGCTCACGTAGGTTCGGATGCCCAGGGCCGTGGCCGCCTCAGAGTCACCCCAGGTCTGGGCGACGTTATCCGAATACAGGCGATTCTCGTCCAGCGCCCGCTTGCACAGCGTATCTGCCCAAGGCACCACCAGCCCCTCGGGAATCACCATGTCACCGACGTTGCGCGCGAACTCGACACGCTGGACACCCTCGTCGGTATCAATCGTCGTCAGGTAGGTCGACTCCATGCCGGCCACCTGGCTGAGCAGGGTCAGCAAGGGGCGCGTGAGCTGCTCCAGTGTTTGCGCTTTTGGAAGGGTGTCGCAGAGAAAGGAAAGCGTCTGATCCATTGGGGAGCCAATAACTGAAGGGTGCTTCAATTATCGGCTGATGGGGGGATTGCTGAACAGTGAAGGGGTTTTCCCTGCGGGGCTTGCTTGCGATAGTGTGAAACTCATCTCACTGGAGACTTGTTCGAACTGTTCGAGCAGAAAATCCAGTAAGGCGCGCAACCGTGGCGTCAAGACTGTGGCCACTGATCCTGAATCTCATACCACGACGCCTTGGACGCCACCTCGATATGTCGCTGCTTCTGCGACGTAAAAGGCGTGTCCAGGGTACCCAGTGCTACGGATACCCAGTCTGCGTACTCACTCCTGTCTTTCGACCAGAACAACGACGAGCCGCATTGGCTGCAAAACTGACGAAGTACTGACTCGGAGGAGCGGTAGCTCCTGATGTGCTCAGCACCGTGAATGATCTGCAAATCAGTGCGCGGTACGCTGCCATAGCTGGCAAATGCCGCCCCATGGCTTTTGCGACATTGGCTGCAATGGCAATGCGAAAGCGCTTTCGGGCTTGATTTGATTTCGTATCTGACAACGCGGCAGAGGCAGCTGCCTTGGAAAGTGCAGGTCATTGTTGGTACAGCCCGAAAAAAAGACAGGCCAATTTAATCGGTGAGCAGGTGCGCGGACAAACAGAATAAAAACGTCTTCCTCATCTACGCTATTGAGCAAGCATGAAGCTGATAACGAGGCCAGGATGACAATCGGTGTTAGACATGATCTTGCGTATTCACTCCTCCTGTTCGCTCCCATTCTTCTCTACGCAAGCATGGGCGCCGATCCGCTGTACTCAGGTTTCTGGTACCTGCTCGGTGTGCCCGTGGCGGCGCTGGTGCCGGGCTTGATCCTGCGAGCTCCGGCATTGTTTCTCACTGGCACGACAGCGGCAGCGATCGCGAGTCTGTTGGTCTACATGAAAGTCATGCTCAGTCACGCTCGGCCCGAAGGGTTGCTAGTGCTTGGGCACCTGTTTTCCATGCCCGGCATGTTGGTAGGCGCTGGTGTAGCGGCTTGGCTATTGAAGTACCGGGTGAAAGCACGCCTGCCATGGATTGTCGCAGGCGTCGGTTTTCTGGGCGCTGCCCTGGGTTTCTTGCTCGCCCAAATGATTCTGTGCAGCACGATGATGCACTGCGGCGTACTGTCGTTTTGAGTGTGGGTTTATGCAAAGGGGCATGAGGGAACTGACTTCAATGTACAAGAAAAAATTCTGTCATTTCATAGCGCGCGAATGCTATCAAGGGGTCATACATGACCAAAATAAGGCGATTTTGCGCAATAGCTGGTCAGATATAACCATTGTCAAATAGTCAGAGGCGGCCATGTCTTTCATGCATTTACTCTATTCGCCAGCTGAGATCGCCAGGAATGTTGGAGAGAACGCCAAGACACTGCGCCTATCAAAAAACCTCTCTCGCAAGACGCTCGCCGAAAAATCGGGGGTGTCTGAGTCTACCATCAAGCGATTCGAGACCACTGGAGTGGTGACCCTGGAGGCTCTGATCCTCATGGCCACCGCTCTTGATGAACTCACTTGCGTAACCCGGCTCTTCAAGACTGAGCATCCAAATTCAATTGAAGAGCTCAAGAATGCCAAGCGCAAGCGGGGGATGAGGTGATGACGAAAGAGTTGAACGTACCGACGCGCTGACCGTCTCGAGAAGTGCGTAAAGCCCTCGATCCACTCACACCTGATCCATCGCCTCGGTCACCCCCTGATCCTCACCCAAAAACCCACCACTCTGGTGCTGCCAGAGCCGTGCATAGAGGCCGTTCCTGGCGAGCAATTCATTGTGGGTGCCTTGTTCGACGATGCGGCCATCGTCCATGACGATCAGTCGGTCCATCGCTGCGATGGTGGACAGTCGGTGGGCGATGGCGATCACGGTTTTGCCTTGCATCATTTCATCCAGGCTTTCCTGGATGGCCACTTCGACTTCCGAATCCAGCGCGCTGGTGGCTTCGTCGAGCAGCAGGATCGGCGCGTTCTTGAGCATCACTCGGGCGATGGCGATGCGCTGGCGCTGACCGCCCGAGAGCTTGATGCCGCGCTCGCCCACCAGGGTGTCGTAGCCGCTGTGGCCCTGGCGGTCGCTCAGTTGGCTGATGAATTCATCGGCCTGGGCATTGGCCGCGGCGGTGCGTACTTGGGCGTCGGTGGCATCGGGTCGGCCGTAGGCGATGTTGTCGCGGATGGAGCGGTGCAGCAGGGAAGTATCCTGGGTGACCATGCCGATGGCGCTGCGCAGGCTGTCTTGCGTCACGTGGGCGATGTCCTGGCCGTCGACGCGGATCTGCCCGCTGTCGACGTCGTAGAAGCGCAGCAGCAAGTTGATGAGCGTGGATTTACCCGCACCGGAGCGGCCCACCAGGCCGATTTTTTCCCCCGGGCGAATGTTCAGGCTCAGGCCATCGAGCACCTGGCGTTCGCCGTTGTAGTTGAAGCGCACATTGTCGAACGTCACCGCGCCGCCGGAGGTCACCAGCGTGCCGGCGTCCGGCGCATCCTGCACCTTGGGCCCGCGGGTGAGGGTGGACATGCCGTCCTGCACGGTGCCGATGCTTTCGAACAGCGAAGTCATTTGCCACATGATCCAGTGCGACATGCCGTTGATGCGCAATGCCATGGCTGTAATCGCCGCCACGGCACCGGCGCCGACTTCGCCCTGGTGCCACAGCCACAGCGCATAACCGCCGGCGGCCATGATCAGCGCCACCACCAACGCCTGGTTGACGATCTCGAACTGACTGACCAGGCGCATCTGGCGAAAGCCGGTCTGCTTGAAATCCTCCATGGCCGCGCGCGCGAAATGCGCTTCGCGATTGGAATGGGAGAACAGCTTTACGGTGGTGATGTTGGTGTAGGCGTCCGAGATCCGTCCGGTCATCGAGGAGCGCGCATGGGCCTGTTCCTGGCCGACTTTGCCCAGGCGCGGCACGAAGTAGCGCATGGCCAGCGCGAACAGGATGATCCAGGCCACGAACGGCAGCATCAGCTTCAGCGCGAAACCGCCGGCCAGGGCGATGATCGCGATGAAATACACGCCGATGCCGGGGGCGATCTCGATCAGGGTGAACAGCACGTCGCGCACCGCCAGCGCGGTCTGCATCACCTTGGTGGTGACCCGGCCGGAGAACTCGTCGGAAAAGAACGACAGGCTCTGGCGCAACATCAATCGGTGGAAGTCCCAACGCAGGCGCAGCGGTAAATTGATCGCCAATATCTGGTGCTGCACCATCGTGCGCAACGCCACCAGGCCGACGCTGGCCACCATCACAATGGCCATGCCCCACAACACGCGACTTTCCTGCGCCGCCGCTTCACCGCCGGCCTGCCAGGTCGAGAGCAAGTCCACCACCTGACCCAGGAACGAAAACAGCCACGCCTCGTAGATCGACACCGCGGCGCTGAGCAGCGCAAACGCCAGCACATAACCACGGGCACCCCGCGTGCACGCCCACAGGAACCGCGCCAGCCCATCGGGCGGCGGCGGTACCTCGTCGGGCGGGAAGGGGTCGAGTCTTTGTTCAAATACGCGAAGCATGGAGGTCACCGAAACAATCAAGTTACGGGGATTCTGCCATTTAAAGTTTGGTTTGAGGGGGAACGCTGCTTTTGTAGGAGCGAGCTCGCTCGCGAAAAACGAGAGAGCGCCGCGGGGTGTCAGGTGGCCAGCGTTATCGTTGGCGACCATCGCGAGTGAACTCGCTCCTACAGGGTTTGGTGTGTTTTAAACATTGCGGGAGGCGGTGTGTTTAACGGGTGTCAGGAATCTTTCCGGGAAGCTACAAAGCCTTGCGCGGTTGCCTACGCGTACGCCAGAATCCGCCGGCTTGTGCGCCTGGGGTGCGGGTTTTATCGTTTGGCGGTCGCTGGAAACAGCGATCGGGTTTGGTAGCCCGGTTACGCGCTCAGACGCACAGCGCCACCGTTTTTTATGGTGGTCATGCGTAGGGCCCGCTTGCGGGCGCCGGATAGTGCGACCGGTCTACCAACCTGCGTATGGCCGCCACCCTTCGTTTGGTAGCGAGGGTGATGGCTCCTTCAAATTCGCACTAGAGGTTCCACCCATGTTCAAAGTCACACCCAACCCCCCAGACACCGATTCCACATCCCCCTACGAAGCCGATTCAACCAGGCTCAACGACGCCGCCGAGCGTGCCCTCGATTATCACTTCCCCTCAAGCGCCGACATCAAAGCCACGCCCCGCACCCCCAGCACGCTGTTCACCGTGAACCCGCACACCAGAACCGAAGACCTGATGGTGTACCTGGTGGAGACGCTGGCGTCGGTGGATGTGATGGTCCATCAACTGGTGGATCATCTGGAAGGGGGCGATCGCAACGCCTTGCTGGGCATTTCCAGCTGCGTGATGTTGGCCGAGATCACGGCCAATCGGGTGCTGGATCAGATGGATCCGCCCTGAGTCGCACACTACCTATGAGCCGTTGGATACCTGTGTGGTGAGGGAATAAACCCCTCACCACCGTTTGCCATTGCTGACTATCAACCCCCCATCAACGGTGCCAGTGCGGCCTGAATCCTCGCCATCTGTTCGGGTGTTGTCATGTGCGTGAGCAGCCGTGAAAAATGCGGATGCTCCACCCCTGAGACAATGTATTGCCAGCGGTAGGCGCTCAGCACGCAGGCGTTGATGTGCTGCGCTTCATCGGCACTGAACGATCGTGGAACATTGCCGATGAAGTAGTCGGCGTCGGCTGCCGCTTGCGCCTGCACGATCCCATCGACGGCCCCCACCAGTGCAATCAGATCATTCACCGCCTGGTCGCGCTCGGCCGGCGAGAGTTTGGCGTGTTCGGCCTGCCACTCCAGTTCATCGAGCACGACGTGCCGGCTTTCATCCTTCCAGTGGAATTTGAAGACATCCTTGAACAGTGGGCACAAATCCTCCCCCGGGGCGATGCTCTTCTGGTAGTGCGCCTGAACGAACAGCTCGATATGGCAAGTCAGCGCCAACACCGACCAGGTGCTCGCGGCCAATACCGCCCGGGCCACTTCGTTGGGGTCGGCCACTTGACGATACCCCGTGGGCAATTGCTCAGCGAGCATCGCCTCGATGCGCCGGAACAGCTCCTGATGCTTGATCTCGTCGCTGGAAAATTGGACCAGCGCTTCAAAGGCCAACTGATCGTCAAAGACATGGGCCCGGCCCTGATCGAGCATTTTGGCACTGATGAACCGCTCGACCAGGCCAAACAGGTACGCATAGGTTCGCCCCTGAATCTGGCTGAGCAGGCGAGCCTCGGTCGCCCCGAGAAAGCTCAGGCGGTCGACGTGCGACAGGCCGTCGGGCAGGAATTTGCGTGAATGGTCGAAACGGCGATCCTGCAGCAAGTCGCGGTCGATCTGCCATTCGGCTTTTTTCGATGCCTTGACCATTTGCGCGTAACGGTCAGCATTGGCTGACGCTGAGCGTGGAGCGATAACAACGGTGTTCATATGGATCTCCTGCTGCCCTGGTTGAGTTGGAATGGGGCAATTGCGGTTGACGTCGGAGCCAAAGATCTTGGGGGCAAGCCGCTGGGACAGTCTCGATCGCTGATTCCGCACAGGTGCTAATCTAGTGGTCGCAGTTCAGGCGGTGAATGACCGGTACGCCTGAATTCCTGCTCCGGCGTCCGGAAAGAGGGCGGGCCATTGTTGGATGCGCTGTCTGATGTCTTGCGAGTGATTCGACTGTCTGGAGGGGTGTTCCTGGAGGCAGAGCTCACTGCGCCCTGGTGCATCAACGGAAGAATCTCGAGCCAGGACTGCAAACCGTTCATGGAGGCGCCTCGACACGTCATCGCGTCGCATTTTGTCGCGGCGGGGCACATGCAAATACAGGTCGACGGGGGCGCCGCCGTCGATGTGAAGGCCGGCGAACTGGTTCTGCTGCCGCGCAATGACCTGCATGCCTTCGGCAGCGACCTGAGCCTTGCGCCCCTGCTGGCCAGCCAGGTGGTCAAACCGCCGGATGTCGGCGGCATTTCTCGGATCAACTATGGCGGGGGCGGTGAACTCACGCAGTTGTTGTGCGGGTTCCTTGGCACTGAAACCCCTTTCAGTCCGTTGCTGTCGTCGTTGCCACCGTTGTTGATCCTGGACGTTCGTGCGACCGGTTCGGGGGCGTGGATCGAAAGCTCCTTCCGGTTTGCGGTCAGTGAAATCGCAGCGGGGCGCGTCGGCTCGGCGACGGTCATCGCCAAGCTGTCGGAACTGCTGTTCGTCCAGGCCGTCAGCCAGTATGTGGCCAGCCTGCCCGCCGAACGCCGCGGTTGGCTGGCGGGGTTGCGCGACCCGCACATCGGCCGCGCCCTGGCGCTGCTCCATGCGCGTCCCACCGAGGGCTGGACCGCAGAAGCCCTGGCGCTGGAAGTGGGCATGTCGCGCTCGGTGTTCGCCGAGCGGTTCACGACCCTGGTGGGGCAGCCTCCGATGCAATACCTGACCCTCTGGCGCATGCACGTGGCGGCGCAACAGCTGCGCGAAGGGCGCGGCAACGTGGCGCAAATCGGCTTTGCAGTGGGCTACGAATCCGAAGCCGCGTTCAGTCGCGCCTTCAAGCGCCAGTTCGGCACGTCACCTGGCAATTGGCGCAGGCAATCAGCGTGAGCGGTCAAGTGAGCGTGATCGGAATGTAGCCCGGGACGCTCTGCATCCCATGGAACAAGCCCGCGGTAAGATTTCTCGGACGCAAATAAAATGGCCACCCCGGCACTGAATGCCGAGGTGGCCAAGGGGCTTGCGGTCTACCTCACTTCAAGTCGAAACGATCCAGGTTCATCACCTTGGTCCATGCCGCCACGAAGTCCTTCACGAATTTCTCCTTGTTGTCAGGGGTGGCGTAGAACTCCGAGATCGCCCGTAGCTGCGCGTTGGCGCCGAACACCAGGTCCACCCGTGAAGCCGTCCATTTCGGCTGGCCGGTCTTGCGGTCGCGACCTTCGAACTCTTCGTTGGTGTCGGAGGTGGGTTTCCATTCCACGCCCATGTCCAGCAGGTTGGTGAAGAAGTCGGTGGTCAGTTGCCCTTTGCGGTTGGTGAAAACACCGTGGGCGGTTTGCCCGACGTTGGTGTCGAGCACGCGCAGGCCGCCGATCAGCGCGGTCATTTGCGGTGCGGTGAGGGTCAGCAGTTGCGCCTTGTCGATCAGCAGGTGCTCGGCCGACACCTTGTAGCGGGTTTTCAGGTAGTTGCGAAAGCCGTCGGCGATCGGTTCAAGGTGGCCGAACGACTCGACATCGGTCTGCTCCTGGCTCGCGTCCGTACGCCCCGGGCTGAACGGCACGGTGACGGTGTGACCGGCATTTTTCGCCGCCTGTTCGACACCCGCGCTGCCGGCGAGCACGATCAGGTCCGCCAGGGAGATTTTCTTGCCGCCGGCGTTGAATTCCCGCTGGATGCCTTCGAGCTTGGACAGTACGCCGGCCAGCTGATCAGGCTGGTTGACCTTCCAGGATCTCTGCGGTTCCAGACGCAGCCGCCCGCCGTTGGCACCACCGCGTTTGTCGGAGCCACGGAAGGTGGAAGCCGCCGCCCAGGCGGTGGACACCAATTGCGACACGCTCAAGCCGGATGCCAGCACCTTGCTCTTCAGAGCAGCCACATCGCTGTCGTTGACCAGTTCGTGGTCGACCGCCGGGATCGGGTCTTGCCACAGCAACTCTTCAGTGGGGAGTTCCGGGCCGAGGTAGCGCGACAGCGGGCCCATGTCACGGTGCAGCAGTTTGTACCAGGCCCGGGCGAAGGCGTCGGCCAACTGGTCGGGGTTGGCCAGGAAGCGCCGGGAGATCGGCTCGTAGATCGGGTCGAAGCGCAGGGCCAGGTCCGAGGTCAGCATGGTCGGCTCACGGCGTTTATTGGGATCGAAGGCATCCGGAATGGTCCCGGCACCCGCGCCGTTTTTCGGTTTCCACTGGTTGGCGCCGGCCGGGCTCTTGGTCAGCTCCCATTCAAAACCGAAGAGGTTTTCCAGGAAGTCGTTGCTCCATCGGGTCGGCGTGCTGGTCCAGGTCACTTCCAGGCCGCTGGTGATGGTGTCCGGACCTTTACCGGTACCGAACTTGTTCTTCCAGCCCAAGCCTTGCTGTTCGAGGCCAGCGGCTTCCGGTTCCGGCCCGACGTTATCGGCGGGACCGGCGCCGTGGGTCTTGCCGAAGGCGTGGCCACCGGCGATCAGCGCCACGGTTTCTTCGTCATTCATCGCCATGCGGGCGAAGGTTTCGCGGATGTCCAGGCCCGACTTGACCGGGTCAGGCTCACCTTCAGGGCCTTCGGGGTTGACGTAGATCAGGCCCATCTGCACCGCGGCCAGAGGCGTTTCCAGGTTGCGACCGTGTTGGGTACGGCTGTCCTCGTTTTTTCCGGGCTCGGCCACCAGGGGCCCGTCGCCAGGGTTTTGCACGGGTTTGTTGTCGTCGTCGCTGTCACTGGCGTAGCGGGTGTCGCCGCCCAGCCATTTGGTTTCCGAACCCCAATACACGTCCTCATCCGGTTCCCAGACATCCGGGCGGCCGCCGGAGAAGCCGAAGGTCTTGAAGCCCATGGTCTCCAGGGCGACGTTGCCGGTGAGTACGATCAGGTCGGCCCAGGACAGGTTGCGCCCGTACTTCTGCTTGATCGGCCACAGCAGGCGCCGGGCCTTGTCGAGGCTGACGTTGTCCGGCCAGCTGTTGAGGGGGGCGAAGCGCTGCTGGCCGGAGCCGGCGCCACCCCGTCCGTCGGCGGTGCGGTAGGTGCCGGCGGCGTGCCAGGACATGCGCACGAACAGCGGGCCATAGTGGCCGAAGTCGGCGGGCCACCAGTCTTGCGAATCTGTCATCAGCGCCGCCAGGTCGCGTTTGACGGCGGCAAAGTCCAGGCTCTTGAACGCTTCGGCGTAGTTGAAGCCTTCACCCATGGGGTCGGACAGGGGCGAGTGCTGGTGCAGGATGTTCAGGTTCAGTTGGTTCGGCCACCAGTCGCGGTTCCTGGTGCCACCGCCGGCGGCGTGATTGAACGGGCATTTCGATTCGTTTGCCATGTGTGAGCTACCCTCGGTCGAGTTCATTGCGCTTCCCGGCCCGGTGCGGGCCTGGAATAGAAGCGAGCGAAATCCATGACTCAGGCTGCCAGCCCCGCGAGCGTCGGGGGCGTCTGGGCATCGCAGACAGCGGCAATCAAGTTGCCACCATGCCTAGTCAGTTTTCTGACTCATTCTTATCTTCACATCAGCTCTGTGCCGGCCGTTTGCACCGGCACCGGGTAAGGCTAGACCGCTATCGGCAAGTCAGCTAATAGCCGCAGTATTGCTAGCCGATAGGCGCAGTCTTTCAAGTCGACGCAGAGTTATGTCGGTGCCTGTCAGCGATGTGCCACAATCATTGAGGTCACCGCAGCATTATCAGGCGAACTCAATGGACGGCCCAGGATTTCGGTACGAGCAGGAACGCTTCATCGCCCAACAGGTGCGAACTGACCGATTGCATCAACTGTTTCGTCAATCGGTCAGCGCTGTATTTGGCAGCTTCCTGGCGCAGGTCATGCTGTGCTGGCTGTGCTGGGAGCGGTTCGATCATCAGATCGTTGCGTGGTGGGTCGCGCTGCTGACGGCCTCGACCCTGATTCGCATCCTGATGTTCGTGGCGTATTTTCGCAGCCCGCCAGCGGCGCGCACCCATCAGCGCTGGGAACGTGTCTATTTCGGCACGTTGGTGCTGTCCGCCGGGATCTGGGGCGGCGGCGCGCTGGCGGTCATTCCGGCTGACGATCTGCTGGCCCAGGCGCTGGTGATGCTGTTTACCGTGGGCATGTCGGTCAGCGCGGTGTCCTGCTATTCGGCTTATCGCTACATGACGGTGGTGTCCATCGCCCTGGTGTTGTTGCCCAGTACGTTCTGGCTGCTGGTTCAGCCGTCGACCCTGCAACTGGGCATGGGCGTGGCGGTGCTGGTCTTTGCCTCCTTCGTGTGTAATGCCACCCGCAAGCTGTCCGATGCGCTGGAAACCGCTTTTCGTCTGACCCGTGAAATGGAACTGGCCCACAGCATTTCCACCCGTGCCGCACAGACCGATGAACTGACCGGGCTCAGGAATCGCCGGGCGTTCTACGAACAGGCGCAGCGCCTGTACAACCATTGCCAGAACTACCAGTTGCCGCTGTGCGCGGTAATGCTGGACATGGACCATTTCAAACACATCAACGACACCTACGGCCATCAGGTCGGCGACCAGGTGTTGCGGCAGATGGGCGTGGTGATCTGCCGGTCGTTTCGCGAAACCGATGTGTACGGTCGCTTGGGCGGCGAGGAATTTGCGGTGCTGCTGCCGGATACGTCCCTTGAGGCGGCGCAGCACATTGCCGAGGATCTGGTGCAGTCGATCTCTGGGCTGATGACGGGGCCGGTTCACTGCATCACGGCCAGTGTCGGGGTGGCGTCGATGGAGTCGAGCGTCAAGGACTTGCACAGCCTGATGAGCAACGCCGACAAGGCGCTGTATCGGGCCAAGGCGCGGGGGCGCAATCAGGTGGCGGTGTCCGAGTAGGCAAAAAACCTGCGACAGCCATCGAGTCGACCACTGGTCGAGGTGCTATTGATCTATAGAGCCAATATGTCTAGTTTTGAATCTATGGATTCAGAAAAAGGTATCGGCATGTCGGTCGCGCTGCAAACCCAGGGCTTCACTAAAAACCAGTGCGTGACCGGGCTGCGTGCCGCTGTCGGCGTTCTCGAGAAATGGAACGCGAGCAGCGATCAGGCCTGTCGCATCCTGCGCATATCCCGCAGCACCTACACCCGCGCCCGCCAGCGCGATCAGGACTGGGCGGTGGCCCTGGACGCGGACCAGATGCAGCGCATCAGTTTCGTGCTGAACATCCACGCCACCCTGCGCCTGATCTTCGATAACCCGCAAAACGTCTACGGCTTCGTGGCGATGGCCAACGACAACGAGTTTTTCAACGGCCGAAGCCCGCTGGAGATCATGGCCCAGGGCGACATGATTTCGCTGTACGAGACGTTCCGGCGCATCGATGCGTTGCGGGGCGGGCAATGGTGAAGCCGGCCGGGTTGCCCGTGTTTGCAGGCGAATCTTTGCAGGCCTATCGGCTGGTCAATTCGAAATTCCCACCAATCGCAATCTTCGATGACGTGGCCGACGCCGACGAATTCGATGTGCTGTACGAGATCCAGGCGCTGACCAATCCGCGGCTGAAAAACGAGGTGGGGCACCTTGAGTTGATCCCTCGCAGCGAGATTCCGTTCGGCATTACTGGCTGTTCCTACGCGACGGCGCCCTTTACCCACGTCAACCCGGCAGGCTCGCGCTTCAGTGACGGCAGCTTTGGCGTGCTGTACCTGGCGGACACCATGGAAACGGCCTTGGCCGAGGTCCAGCATCATCAGGCGCTGTACTGGTCGAAGGTGCGCGAGCTGCACTACGAGCGGTTTGTGTTCCGAGGGCTGTCCTGCTCGTTCGTGGACAAGGCGATGCAGGATGCGACGGGCATTGCAATGAGCGATCCGATCTACGCCCCCGGCGACTACACCGATTCCCGGCGGTTCGGCAAAGCCCTCAAGCGTGCCGGCAGCCCGGGCCTGCGCTACCACTCCGTGCGCATGCCCGGCAGCCATTGCTGGGCCCTGATGACCCCCAGGCCCGTGCTGTCGATCGTGCAGACCGCCCATTACGAAATGATCTGGAACCGGCAGATCACCAGCGTCAATCAGATCAGCGAGACCTGACCGAAGTTGAATCTTTGGTGCAATGGGGGCCTGTGGTCCCACAGAAATTTGTGCTCTGGGGATTTATCTGTGGTGAAGGCATGCCTTCACCACACCTGACCACTGCCCATCAAAAAAGCACGTTCAGGCTTTCACCCAACGTTGCCGGCTCCAGCTGCTCAATGAATCGACGGCAAACACCAGCACCAGCATCGCCAGAATGATGCTGCTGGCCCGGGCTTCCTGGAACAGGCTGAGGCTCACATACAGCATCTGCCCCAAACCGCCGGCACCGACGAAGCCGAGCACGCTGGCCATGCGGATATTGTTTTCCCAGCGGTACAAAACGTAGGCCAGCAGTTGCGGCAACAGGTTGGGCAGGGTGCCATAGCAGAAGGCCCACAGGGTGCTGCTGCCCTGCAGGCGCAGAGCTTGGGCCGGTTGTGGCGGGGTGTTTTCCAGGGCTTCGGCGAACAGCCGGCCGAGCACCCCGGTGGTGTGCAGGGCCAGTGCCAGGGTGCCGGCGTTCGGGCCGAGGCCGGCGGCCAGTACCATCAGCGCCGCCCACACCAGTTCCGGCACCGCCCGCAGCGCATTGAGCAGCAACCGCGACAGGCTCTTGAGCGGCCAGCCGAAGCGCCCGGCCGCCGGCAGTGCCAGGATCAGCCCGAACACCGCCGCGAGCAAGGTGCCCAGGGCCGACATCGCGATGGTTTCCAGCGCGCCATGGGCGATGGCCTGCAAGTGAGGTTCACTCAGGTCAGGGCTGAGAAAGCGTTGCGCATAGGCGCCCATCTGTTTGAGGTTGTCACTGCCGGCCAGGGCGCCGAGGTCGATGCTCAGATAAGCGAAAGACGCCACCACCGCGACAACGATGCCCAGCAACAGCGCCAGATTGATCAGGCGATTCATCCCAGCCTCCAGCGCAACAGGCGACTGAGCTGATCGGCAAACAACACCAGCAGCAGGAAAGTCAGCAACAGGCTGGCCACTTCACCGCCGGCGAACATGCGCAGCGACAGGTCCATCTGCTGGCCCAGGCCGCCGGCGCCGACGAAGCCCATCACCACCGAGGCGCGGATCGCGCATTCCCAGCGGTACACCGTGTATGACAGCAATTCGGCGGCGACATTGGGCAGGATGCCGTAGCAGAACGCCGCCAGCCGACCGCTGCCCGCTTGCAGCAGGGCATGGGCCGGGCGTTGGTCCACCGATTCGAAAATCTCCGCATAGACCTTGCCCAGCATGCCGCTGTAGGTGATGGCGATGGCCAGCACCCCGGCGGTTGGGCCCAGGCCGACGGCGCGCACGAACAGCAGGGCCCAGACGATTTCCGGCACGCTGCGCAGGAAAATCAACAGCCCGCGCACCGGCCAGCGCAACAGCCGCCCCAAGACGCTGGGGCGGCCGGAAAGCGACGCCGCCGACAGCGACAACGCGCGGCTGGCCAGCAGACTGGCAGGCACCGCCAACAACAGCGCCAGGGCCATGCCGGCCGTGGCGATGGCCAGGGTTTGCAGGGTGGACTGCCACAGCAGCGGCAGGAAGTCGTCGCCATAGGCCGGGGGCCAGAAGGTCGAAACGAAACGACCGATTTCGCTCTGGCTGTCGCTGCGCAGCAGCACGCCCAGGTCCAGTTCGCTGAAGCGTATGCCAGGCCACAGCAAGGCGATGGCCAGCAGGCTGAGCAGCAGGCGAGGGCCGGTGGCCGGGTCTCGGGAATCGCGGCTCAGCATCGTGGAATCTGCACACTCAAGGGGGGCTGGGGCGCTGGCGGGGATTGCAGTTGCTCATTGGCGTAGAGCCGGTCGAGCAGGTCATGATCGACGTCGCTGGAGGGCAGGTCGAACAGGATCTGCCCGTCGCGCAGGCCGATGACCCGGGAAAAATGCGCCAGGGCCAGCTCCACCGCATGCAGGCTGGCCACCAGGGTGACGCTGTGTTCCCGGGCATGGCGACACAGCACCGACAGGGTGTGCCCGGCGAGCACCGGGTCCATGGCCGACACCGGTTCATCGGCCAGCAAGACCTCGGGTGCCTGATACAGCACTCGGGCCACGCCGACCCGCTGCAACTGGCCGCCGGACAGTTGCTGGCACTGGGCGAACAACTTGTCGCCCAGGTCCAGCCGGGCCAGGGCCGCCCGTGCCCCCGGGATGTCCACCGGGTGCAACAGGTTCAGCAGGCTCTTGCCCAGGCTCCACTGACCCAACTTGCCGGCCAGCACCGCGGTGATCACCCGCTGGCGTGGCGGCAATGGCGGCGCCTGGTGCACCAGACCGATCCGCGCGCGCAGGCGCTGACGCTGGCGGGCCGACAGCGTCCAGGCGTGCTCGCCCAGCAAGCGCACATCGCCGCTGCCGGGACGCAGGGCGGTGGCCAGCAGATTGAGCAGGCTCGACTTGCCGGCGCCGGACGGGCCGATGATCGCGACCTGTTCGCCGGCCGCGATGTGCAGGTTTACGTCACGCAGCGCCTGAACCCCGTTGCCGTGGGTCAGGCTGACGCCGGTCAACTTCAAGGTCATTTGAGCAGGTCGGCGGCGCGGGCGGCTTCTTCGATGCCTTTGTAATTGTCCGGGCTGGTTTCGATGAAACGGCTGGCAGCCTGCAGATCGAGGATTTCCTTGTCCGCCGGTTTCGCCGGGTCAAGCGCCAGGAAGGCGGCCTTGATCTTGTTCGCCAGCGCTGGATCGAGGGTGCCGCGCACGGTCCAGTTGTAATCGAAGTAGGCCGGGGTGGTGGCGAATACCTTGACCTTGTTGGTGTCGACCTTGCCGGCGGCCACCAGTTTTTCCCAGACGCTGGCGTTGAGCACCCCGGCGTCGACCTTGCCGGCCTGGACCCAGGCCACGGTGGCGTCATGGGCGCCGGAATAGCCGACGCGGCTGAAGTAGGTCTCCGGCTTGATCCCGTCCTTGAGCATGAAGTAGCGCGGCATCAGGCTGCCCGAGGTGGAAGACACCGAGCCGAAGGCGAAGGACTTGCCCTTGAGGTCGGCCAGGGATTTGACGTTGGGGTCGGCGGTGATGAATTTGCTGGTGAACTGGGCGTCCTGTTCACGCTGGACCAGGGGAATCGCATTGCCGGTCTTCAGGCGAGCCTGGACGAAAGTGAAACCGCCGAGCCAGGCCATGTCGATACGGTCGGTGGCCAGCGCCTCGACCACCGCCGGGTAATCACTGACCGGCACGAACTCGACCTTCATCCCCAGTTGCTGCTCGAGGTACGCGCCCAGCGGCTTGAATTTGCGCAGCAGTTCGGTAGGGGCCTCATCGGGAATCGCGCTGACCTTGAGGGTCTCGGCGGCCTGGGTAAGCAGGGTGCAGGCCGACAAGGTCAGGCCGATGGCCAATGCCAGGGTTCGCTTGAGCATTAAAGTTCTCCGTTTTGTTGCGCAAGGGGTGCGATGTAGTGAGAGGGTAGCCGAAATGGTGGTGTGAAGCTTGCTCGGGAACAGGCGGGCGGCTTCAACATCGATGTTGTCAGACACACCGCCTTCGCGAGCAAGCCCGCTCCCACACTGGATCTCCGGTGGAGGCAAATTCCGCCAACACCCCAATCAATTGTTGTAGCTGGCCTGCCAGCGATAGGGCCGGCACAGCCAGCATCACCTGTGCCTGACCCACCGCCATCGCGAGCAGGCTCGCTCCCACACTGGATCTCCAGCGGAGGCAAATTCCGCCTACACCTCAATCAATTGTGGGAGCTGGCCTGCCAGCGATAGGGCCGGCACAGCCAGCATCACCTGTGCCTGACCCACCGCCATCGCGAGCAAGCCCGCTCCCACAGTGGATCTCCAGTGGACGCACATTCCGCCTACACCCCAATCAATTGTGGGAGCTGGCCTGCCAGCGATGAGGGCGGCACAGCCAGCATCACCTATACCTGACACACCGCCATCGCGAGCAGGCTCGCTCCCACACTGGATCTCCAGTGGACGCAAATTCCGCCTACACCCCAATCAACTGTGGGAGCGGGCTTGCTCGCGAAGGGGCCGGCCTGT